>DATBDT010000012.1:0-148944 GCA_036269815.1 Bryobacteraceae bacterium | reverse complement strand
GGACGATGTGGGCCTGGACTCCGTCGCCGCGCGGGCTGGTGGGTTGGACCGAGAGCACGATTGGTCGGCCATCCTTTCGCTGGGCGAGCAGCAACTGTTGGCATTAACGCGGCTGATCTTCGCACGGCCTGCCTTCGCCATGCTGGATCGAGTGACTGCCGCTCTCAAACCGGCGCAGGTCCGCCAGGTGCTCCGGTGCCTCGACGAGAACTCGATAACCTACATCAGTCTCGCCGACGACACCGAATCCATTGAGCTGTTCGATGCGCTGTTGGAGATCGACCCCGACGGCGCGTGGAACTGGAAAGCGACCGACAGGCGCACAAGCGCCGCAGCAACCTGATCCGGCGCCTCGGCAAGTGCTTCGGCTTTCTTAATTCCCGGGAAACCCGGCACCGCCATATGTTCCTCCGTGCGATTGCGGCGCTTCTCCCTTTGCAAGGCGGAGGACAACTTTAAGTTTCGCGCTCCAGTCCGAATTTATACCGGTCCGCTCGACGTCGATCTCTGGTGAGAAGTGCTTCAGAATGCTCGCAGAGGTCGAATGGAACGCGAGCGCGGGCGCCACTAATCGCAGCATAGGTGCCTCGGACCGCAGCGCAATGCCCGGAAATAGATGAGTAAGCTCATTACGCCGGATGTGCCAAAGAATGCGCATCCAATAGTCGAGAGCCTGGATTGGCAGGTGAATGTCGGTTTCGGCTTTCAATTCCAATATCACCAGGCGGCCATCATAGGTGATGCCCAGAAGATCGACGATGTCCCGGTCGGTTGCGCCGAACGTGATCACCTGGCTGTGTAGCGGCGCGTCGCGCAGCCCGGACTCGATAATGGTGGGATTTGCCCGAACCGCCAATTCCAGCGCTTGTTCGTTTCGTTCATTTCCCGGCCGGAGCTTGCGTACGGGCTCGGAGGGCAGAAGAACACGGCTATCCAGGTTGCCCAGGTCCTGAGGGTCCACCTGTCCTGCTGAGCCATATTGGTTAAAGCGAAACAGCTGGACCGCCAAACTCAAACTGTCAAGCCATGCGAACCGGTTGGCCGTCAGGCAACCGCATGTTTCCGGGACGAACAGACAGAGGCGTACGTTCGTGTGAGCCGTCCGGCGAGCTTTTACATAATCGAACCAGAGTAGTGCAAACGTGAGTAACGCGTGTTCGTTCGCCGGCTCCGGGCACGCCATCGCCGCAATCGTTTGCGCTCCTCTCACCAGCCGCGCGCGCGGAAATAGCGGCGAAAATGACCGCTGCAAATCCATCGCCGCGGACAGGATTTCAATTTCCCAGCCCGGAAACTGCCGGTACAACATTCTCCGGAACTGCTCCCCAAAATTTTGGCGAGCTCCGCTGAGTTTGCGATGTGCCGTTTGCGGTTTTCCGGAGTCCAGAAATGTCAGCTTGCCCGGCGCGCCGCCGAAGCGCTGAATCACGCAGTCGAGAGTTCCGGAGCCCGCGCCCTGCGCGCTCAGGATACGGCGGGAGACGCTCCGGTTTCCGGGCCAAACGTCAACCCAGAGTTTTGCCGAACGAACCTCCAGCGCATATTCGCCCGCTTTAAGCGGCACCAACTCTTCCCCATATTCCAGCAGCGCTGGGTTGGTGCAGGTAGCCAGAAAGCTGGTAATTAGCGCGAACAGCGCTTCCGGGTCATCCACCGGAAGTCCGGTGTTGGCGCCCGTATCCCCCTCGGTGCCCGTATGATGGTGTTTTGCCACCGGAACCTCCTATTTCTGCAGATCTGAGCGTCCGTCTGGCAAGCGTCGAGGACCGGATTCGACGCGCCGCCGCCGGGTGCGGCCGAGAACGGGCGGAAATTACGTTAGTGGCGGTTACGAAGAAGTTTTCTGCCCAGATCATTCGGGAAGCGTATGCCGTTGGCCTGCGTGACTTTGGGGAAAATTACGTCCAGGAGTTCGCTGCTAAGCAACCGGAATTGAACGGCTTGCCTGGCGCGCGCTTCCATTTGATAGGGCATCTGCAGTCCAATAAAGCCCGGCTGGCAGCCGACTTGTTTCACACGATCGAAACCATCGATTCGGTGAAGCTGTTACAGCGGCTTGATACAGTTGCAGCGGAACAAAAGGTCGCCCGCGAAGCTCTGATTGAGGTGAAACTGTCCATGGAAGCGAGCAAAACGGGCGCCCCGGAGGCGGAACTGACTGAATTGGCCGCCGCAGCGCATGCCTGCCGCGCGCTTTCGGTTACCGGGTTGATGACCGTGCCTCCCTGGTCGGTAAACCCGGAAGAGTCACGGCCTTATTTCCGCCGTCTTCGCGAGTTGGCGCGTCGCTTCGAATTTTTTAAACTTTCGATGGGGATGTCCGGGGACTTCGAAGTAGCCATCGAAGAAGGCGCAACCAGCATTCGCGTGGGGACGGCATTATTTGGCCCGCGGCCAAAGCCGGCGAAAAACGACTAGTGAACAGTCGCGCAGGGGTTCTCTTTTTCTTGATCTTAGTCGCGTCAAACGCTACCGGCGGGCAATCCCTGAAACCGGTTGCGAGGCAATCGAATGTCGCCGCGCAATCGAATATCGAAGAAGAACTGGGCGCCAGCGTTCTGATGCGTGACGGCGTCCGGCTCGCCGCGGATGTCTTCCGTCCAAGCGGCAAAGATCATTGGCCTACCGTTCTCGTCCGGACTCCTTACAATCGAAAAAATTCTTCCAACCTCGGCTATCACATCTTTATGCGTCACGGCTTCGCGCTGGTCATTGAAGATGTGCGTGGCCGTTTTGCCTCTCAGGGTACGTTCGGCGCAGTCGAACAAGAAGGGCCGGATGCCAGCGACACCATCAACTGGATCGCCGCCCAGCCGTGGTCAGACGGACGCGTCGCGATGGCCGGCAGTAGTTATCTCGGAATCGTGCAATGGTGGGCGGCTATTCAGGACAATCCGCATCTGATGGCGATCGCTCCCATGAATTCGGGCGACGACGAATACCTGGACCGCTTCTACTCCACCGGCGGCGCCTTGAAGCTGGGGCATCGCCTGCTTTGGGTCGCGCAGAATTTCCACCTCCCTTCGACCGTGCCGCCACCTTTTGCGAGCTACATCTACCACTTACCTGTTCGAACTGCCGATGTTCCGGCAGCAGGACGCGCCATTCCCGTCTGGCGAACTGCGCTGCTCCACCCGACCTACGACGCCTTTTGGGATGCCTTGAGCATTCGCGAAAGCCTGCACCGTGTCACCATTCCCGTTTTGTCCATGGGAGGTTGGTTCGACAACTATGGAGAAAGCGAGTTGGACGCTTTCTCCCGCCTCTCGCGCCAGGGCACTCCGGTCGAGACTTGGATTGGCCCGTGGGCGCATGATCCCGCGCTGCGCTTTCCAACCCGCGACTTTGGACCGGAGGCGGTGCCGCATATTCGCCAGGCCGTTGCCACATGGCTGCAAAAGTTGTTTGTCGAGGTACCTCGCGGTGTCGATCCCGGAGAATTGGCGGCGCTGCCTCGCTTGCACCTGTTCATCATGGGCCCCAACGTGTGGCGCGAGGAGCACGAATGGCCACTCGCCCGCACAACCTTTACGCCGATCTATCTCGATAGCAAAGGGCATGCCGGAACGGTAGCCGGCGACGGAGTTCTGCGCTGGCAAAGCCCGGCAAACGCGCATCCGGACACGTTTACCTACGATCCCAAAGACCCTGTCCCTACGACCGGCGGGCCTATTTGCTGCGACCCAAAGATTTTGCCTCCGGGTCCGCTTGACCAAACCAACGTGGAGCGTCGCTTGGATGTGCTGGTCTACACCTCTCCTGTGCTGCCCCAAGATGTCGAAGTCACCGGGCCGGTGCGCGCAAAGTTGTATGTGTCGACATCGGCCAATGATACGGACTTCACCGCCAAGCTGGTGGATGTTTTTCCCAATGGGCGGCCGCTTTCGTTGACCGATGGCATACAGCGTCTGCGTTACCGGCTGTCACTCGATAGGCCCGTCTTCGTAAAACGCAACGCGCGCTACCAGATTTCTGTCGATATGGGAGTAACCAGTTGTATATTCGCGGCCGGCCATCGCATTCGCCTGGAGATTTCAAGCAGCAACTTTCCGCGCTATGACCGCAACTTGAATACAACGCATCCCATCGCGGACGAAACAAAGATCAGCAAAGCGAAACAGACGGTTTACCACGAAGAGAATTTCCGCTCGGCGTTGATTCTCCCGGTGATTCCGAAGAATCATCGGCGCTAAGAACCAACCAGATATGCTCTCTGTTTAGCGCATCTGCCAGCAGACCATCAGGCGCTGCGACCAATGCTTCGGGCCTTCTTTGTATAGCAGCGTGCCCGCTTCCAGCGCTTCTTTTCGGAGTTTGTCCTGGCGATTTTTGATGATTCCTGCTAGCACCGTTTTGTCGCGCCTTGTCAAAGGAAAGTTCTTCAACAAGCTTGAAAGCACCGCCAAATTGTGGTCTTCGCCTAGCTTCTGTTCCAGATCTTTAGCGCTGTCAGCATAGCCATCCAGAACCTCGGGCCACAGCTTGCGTAAGAAGCTGACATGGTAGCGGAAATCTTTGGCGCGCTTTCGCCACTCGTGGAAGTTTTCGGGCTGCGCGTCGGAGCGGGCGGTGCGCAAGGCCTTGCGGCCGTTTTTAATGGTGTTTTTGACGCCAGTCATAATGGCTGGAAAGTCAATCTGCTCGATCGGCCAAGCGGCAGACTCATCGACTACCGCTTGTAATCCGTCGATGACATGCTCCTTTTCCTGCGCTTCCACGAACTGGCGCGTAATCTCGTCCTGCCGCTCACGAAGAGCAGCCTGAGCGCGCTGAGCTGAGGCCTTAATGTTCTTATCTTCCTCTTCGTTTTGCATGCGAGTTGCCGATTCAACCAGCGCTACCGCGTCGCGAACACAAGAAAGCCTTCGGCCCAGATCGCGTAATTTGCTGTTCGCCTCGTCATACGCCGAACCCAACCCAGAGCGGCCGAGCCGTAGCAGGGCGCGCGTTTTTTTCAGCGCCTTTCTTGCATCGTGTATCGATTCGCTAAGATCGCCGCCCTTGCGCAGCGAGTGGATCGCCACCTGCAATTGCTCCTGCAAGGCGCGAGAAACTCCTTCGGAAATCGATTCCTTCGATTTCAGGTGGTATTTCGCCTCGGGAGCACCGCCGTTTTCAGGCCACGTTGTAAAAGGATGTTGAACAAGGTTGATGTTGTCGAACTGTTCTTTGCCCGAAATCTCTTCGCCGACCCATGGCGGTTTCCGGAAGTGATTCGTCCCGGACTTGCTCTCGGCCTCGGCCACCAGCAGTCCTCTGTTTTCCTCCCCGAATTCGTCGATTTCCCAGAGCTGCCCGTTCTGGCGCAGCTTGTAACGTGTCTTCGTAATGAGCGGTTTCAGGCAGAGCTGCTCCAAGATCTGCTGCGCGTCGCGTACGGGGATCGGGTATTCGAATTCCGGCCGCGCTAGCCCTTTACGCTTTCCTTTGATCGTGACTACGGCGTTGTTTTTGGTCGTTCGAATGCGGACACTGCGCTCAGGATCGAGAGATAGGTAGCCTTGCCGGTAGACGTTCGCCGGCGGAGATGCTTGCTTCCATTCTTCGGAGCGTACCAGGTAGCGGCGTTCGGTTTCTTTCGCCATAATATAGATGATTTTCCGACAAGCCTATTTGTTTCAAAGCGGATTTCCGGGAAAGCAGACACCGAAAGCGCTATTTCAGCTCGAATCGAAGCCGAAAGTGATTCAACGTTGCCGGTAACGGTTTGCCCGGCGCAAGCCGTTCGCGGTTCTCTAAGCGCACCTTTGTCCCGGACAACAGCTCGGAGATCATCATCGTGGTCAGCAGCAGAACCAGTTCCCGTCCGGGACACGTGGCCGGGCCCTCACTGAATGGGATCAATGCCGATGTTTGTTGATTGGGCGGGTTGCCCATCCAGAGCTTCGGAGCGAAGTTGTTTGCAAACGGCAGACGCTCATCGTCGCGATGGAAAAAGGGACTGAAGATGATCAGGCTGGATTTTGCCGGCATCACGCCGTTCCGCCACAGAGTGGGGCTGTTGCTCTCGCGCAGAATCAGGGGAGAGGTCGGCCAAAGCCGCAGCGATTCGAGCACTGTGGCGCGCAAAAAGGGCAGCAACTGCGCCTGCGTGCTGTGACGAGCAGCGATCTCCTGCCGCGCCGCACGCGCTTGCTCCGGATGCGACGCGAGCAAGGCAAGTGAGCGGAACGTCGTCATTCCCGGGGCGTCAAACGCAAACAACCACTGCGGCACCTGGTGCTCCGGCGCGGTCTGACCGGTTACTGGAATGTGCGCCATCATGCCCGCGAGACTGTTCGGCTCCGCTCGCTGCATGTAAGTTTTAATTCGCGTAAGCAGTTCCTCGCGAAGCGCGCGCCGCTGCGGCAACAGGTAAGCCCAATTGGCTCGGTATCGAAGCTTAGCCATCGTTGACGAGAGTTCGTTGTCTTCGCTTGCGGCATCTCCGAAAATGATGCGCCTCACAATCCGGAACCAGGCATCCGAAAATATTTTCCAGTTCAGTATTCTGTTTTGCTTCCAGGCATCTGCTCGCAATCGCGCCGCTTCGGATTCCACGATCCGCACAAACTGATCCGCCATCTGATGGATCGGACGATGCGCTTCGAGGACTTGTTCGTTGTAGTGGCGCCGGTCAGCTCGTTCTGCGCCGCGCGAGATCAGCACGTTCTTCGGTTCGAAATGGGCGAGCGTCGCCGTTTTCTCAAGAGTTGCGGTAGCGAACGGGTCCGGCGACTCGGCGAGCACCCGGTGTACGTCCTGCGGATCAAGGACAACGGCGAACGAGCGCCCGGGAATGCGCAAACGCACCGGCGCGGAACCATACTTGTCACGGATTCGTTGCATGCCGCGAATGGCGCGCCGGTCTAAGTCGAGCGCCTCCGCGATTGCCAACATGGCCGGTCGTCGCATAATGACACCCTTTGCCACGGTGGGGAGAAATATTCCAAAGAGTGCGGCAAGTGTATCGGCTACTCCGATCTCCGGAATCGTCTCTGATTCGGAGGCGGCGCTTAGCGCGGGATATTGCGCGATGGGACTGACGACATTCGACATTTGTATTGGTTTGTTCCTGCTGATTAGACCGGAGTGGTCCGCCCAGGTTACGCCTCGTCACATCTGCGAAGTTCTCGCCGCGGAAAGATTCCAGGTAATCTAACAATCAATCCGGCTGGATTTGCTGTTAACGCGTTGTTGAGCTCTATGATTGGTATCTGAGCTCTTGATCGAATATTCTGAGGCTTTTTCGCTTTAAACTACGCGTACAGCAGGCGCCCTTTGGGCTCCGGTATAGGCCGTCCGAGTTTGCGCGCGGTTTCCAGCCACTCTGCGATTACAACTTCAGCTTTTTCAAGTGCAGCCTGTCGAGTGGGACCGTCTGCGGCACAACCAGCCAACTCCGGCACTTCCGCGATGAACGCTTCATCGTCATCACTCCAGTACAGGATGATCTCGTACTTTGTCATTCGGCCTTCAATGATATACGATAATAGCAGGTATATCCTATGCAGGTTTCGAAATGGGGCAACAGTCTCGCAATACGGATTCCCGCCGCGGTTGTGGAAGCGCTCGGACTGAAGGAAGGCGATGAAATCGAAGTCAGTGTGGCTGGCAGGCGTGAATTGAAGATGGATCGCGATCGGCGCAAAGAGCGTGCGCTTGCCTCACTGGAGCGACTGGCACGGCCGTTGCCCCCTGGGTGGAGGTTTGATCGCGAAGAACTGAATGAACGATAGAAATCAGTTGCCGTTCTTTGATACAAACATACTGATCTATACGCTGGCGCAAGACGACTCGCGCGCTTCAATTGCTCGGAATCTGCTTAAGTGCGGCGGCATCATCTCCGTCCAGGTTCTGAACGAATTCGTTACTGCGGCACGTCGGAAACTAAAGCTCTCATGGAATGAAATACATGAAGCGCTAGGTAGTATCCGAGAATTCTGCTTAACGCCGGCACCCATAACCATCGCAACACACGAGCGCGCCCTTCAAATTGCTCAGCGCGATGGCTATTCGTTTTACGACTCGCTTGTGATTGCTGCTGCGCTGGAAAACTCGTGCGACAAGCTGTATACAGAAGACCTCCGCGACGGTCAGGTGATCGAAGGCCTCAGCGTGCGTAATCCATTCAGAACTTCTGTCTGAGCCGTTATTCGGCCCGTAGCGCTTGTGTAACGTCAACTCGTGCGGCCCGCATCGCCGGTAGCATAGACGCAATCACGGCGGCGCTGAGCAGAACCACGCCGGAAGCGAGAACCGGTAGTGCGCCCGGCATCTTCAACTCTGCGAAGTAACTGCTGGTGATGCGCACCAAAGCGAATCCACACGCCGCGCCGGCGGCAACACCGAACAGCGCAATAATCACGCCTTCGGAAAGCACGCTGGTCAGAAGCTGGCGCGGTTGGGAGCCGATTGCCAGGCGGATGCCGAACTCGCGGGTACGTCCGCTGACCGAGAACGCCAGAACGCCGGCTACCCCGACGATGGCGATAATCAGCGCGATTGCCGCGAACACACCGAACACAAACGTGTTCAGGCGGTTGGGCGTCAACACTTCAGCCCGGATATCTTCGAGCGTTGCTGCATGTTCGATCGGTTGATCCACCGACATTTCGCGAATAATGCGCGTGACCGGCGAGACCAGCGCATACGGGTTTGCATGCACGTGAACGAACAACCGGCCTCCCCATAGTTCTTGTTGTCCGAAGGGATGATAGACGGTCATGGCGCGCTCGGGCGAAACGTTCTCATCGTCAACATCGGCGACCACACCAATAATGCGGCGAGGACCGTTGCTCACGTCAATGAATTTCGTTACTGGATCGGTCCACATCAGGTGATGATTCAAAACGTCGCGATTCGGAAACATTCGTTGAGCCAAAGTTTGGCTGACGACGACGACGGGCTCGCTGCCATTTCGGTCGGAGTCATTGAAATCCCGTCCAGCCAGCAGAGGAACTCCCAGCGAGGCGAAAAATCCAGGCGAGATCGTGCGGAAACGCGCTCGCGGATCTTCTTCGCCTGGTCCATGAACATGACCATCCGCTGTGAACTGAAGACCGAACGAGAAGTCACCGGCGTCTCTCCACGGAACGTTCGTGCCGACGGCGACTGCATCTACTCCGGGCTGTTCTTTGATTCGCCGGATAATCTCTTTGTAGAAGTTGATCACCTGATCGGGCGTTTTTCCGTAAGACATCACCGGCACGTTTATCGCGAGGACGTGGCGCGTGTCGAAACCCGTTTGCACCGATTGCAGCGACATCAACGTTTTCAGCAGCGTGCTGGCGCCCGCGAGAAGGACGAAACAGGCGGCTATTTGAACTATTGCGAAAATGCGCAGTTGGCGATTGGTGTTCCCGGTGATCCGGACGCCGCTGCCCGAAAGCCGGATTCCGCTCGCTGAGTCTCCCGAGGCGGAGGCGCTGTCGGACGAGGGAAGCCGGGGAATAAACGCCAAAAGCACGGCCGCGACGATCGCCAGTCCTGCTCCTATCCAAAGTGCGCTCGAGTCGAGAGAGAGATCAAGCGCACGCACCGAGAACCGGGCGGCATATCGCGACAGGATCGACACCATCGGGCGCGCGCCCAGTACCCCGATCACCGCTCCCGCGCCGCACAACAACAGGCTCTCTGCCAACAACATTCTGCGGAGTGCACCGGTGCTGGCGCCAAGTGCGGCGCGAATGGCTAAATCTCCCTGTCTTCGAACTGTCCGCGCCAGGATCAAATTGGCCACATTCGAGCATGCGATTACGAAAACCAAAACGGAGGCGGCCAATAAGACCAGCAATACGGTGCGGGCGCGCGAAGTAATTTGATCGCGCAGGCGGATAACGTCAATGCGGAAGTCGGCTTTTGCGGAATACGCCTCGGGATGCTGCCTGACCATCGACGCATGAACGGTCCGGAGCTCGGCGCGGGCTGCTTCGAGCGTGGAGCCCGGCGCCAGTCGGCCAAATAGTTCAGTCATGCGATGGACGCGGCCGGTCACCATCGTGGCTGAGAGATGGTGTGGGCTGGTGACTATGTTGGCAATGATCTCAGTTTCGGCGGGGTAGGGGACTGACGGTTCAAGAACGCCGATCACCGTGGCCACCCGCGTTCCGAGCCGCACCGTCTTTCCGAGTACGGATGGATCGCTCTTCAAGACGGTGGACCAGAAGCGGTAGGTGAGAACGACGGCGCCGGCTGCGTTTGGACCATCGTCCCGCTGGTCGAGAAGCCGGCCGAGAACAGGATGTAATCCCATAACGTCGAAGTAAGTGCCGCCAACCACGCCGGCCCGAACCTCACGCGGCTCGCCCAGTCCGACCATGGTGAAGCCGATTGTGGAAAAGTCGCCGAACTCGCTCAATGTTTTTACCCGGGCGCGCAGGTCCTGCATTTCCGGTACCGAAAACGCGGCGTTCTCCATTCCCATGCCGCGCGCGCTCTGCCGAATGTAGATCAGCCGGTCTTCGTCCCGATTCACCAGCGGGCGCAGCAATACGCCGCGAACCACGCTAAAGATCGCCGCATTAGCGCCAATGCCGAGTGCTAACGTAAGCACGACCGTAATCGTCAGTCCGGGCGCCTTCCGCAGCGATCGGATGGCAAATTTCAAATCCTGCCAGGGAGTCATTAGCATTTCGCCCAGTGTCCGGTCATTGGCGCGATTCGCCATCATAAAATCTGCTCCTTCTATTGACACGTCGAACGCGGGAGGGCAAAATCGACACTTTCGCCAATTTTATTTCACACCGGGGCGGATTCTATTGTCTCTCTTAACCGGGCGGCCTGCATTATGAGGTAATTTCGTTCGGGAATGCTCGTGGCCCGGTTGGCCGCCAGTTCGTAGTGCGTGATCGCCGCTTCCGTCTCGCCTGCCTTCTCCAATAAGTGCGCGCGGACGGCGTCGAGGCGATGCTGGCTGTTCAAGCGTGCATCTGTGCCCAATGCTTCGAGAATTTTCAGGCCGGCGGCTGGTCCATGCACCATGGCTGCCGCGATTGCATGATTCATCAGTACCACTGGGTTGCCGGACATGCGCTTCAGCAGCTCGTAAAGAGCCAGAATTTGCGGCCAGTCGGTATCCACGGCGCGCGCGGCCTCGTCATGTACGGCGGCGATAGCCGCCTGTAGCTGATAGGAGCCGATTGATCCTTTAGAAAGAGCGGAGGTCTGCACCTCGACACAGGCACGCTTGCGGGGGCGCCATAAGCCGGCAGCCGTCATCCACTTGCGCAGCGTGTCTTTGCCGGCCTTGATGCCGAAGCGCTTGCTCACATGCTCGGCCGCATAGGTCGGTCCAAAGTCCCGGCATTCCGGCTTGCTGAGTTCCTTCACCGCGCGCTGCTCTGCCTTCGCGTCGATCCGCCGATTGGACGCGCGGCCACGCAGGCCGTGCACCACCGCCCGATCACCAACTGCTCGCAGCCGTGCTACGAGCCGTCGTACCTGGCGCTCGGTAATCCCAAGTTGTTCGGCTGCCTGCTTCTGCGTAAGCTGACAACCGCTCGCCGCATGCAGCACCTTCAGCCGATCCCGCTCTTTCTGCCCCATCTCGAACCTGTCCTCTTCCATCCAGGCCCGAGTCTGTCAATAGGACTTTTCTACTTCGCTCGCTTAGGACATTTTTACTTCGCTGCGACACAACACAAAGCGCCGCCTCGTCCAAGCGGGCAAATATGATACGCTACGAACTGCCCACTATTGTTGTGCGCTAACGCTGGCTGGCGTTTGCCGGCAGGGCAAGGCTGGTGGGCCATAGCCGGGCGGCTCATCACCAGTCCAAGGGAGTTCGGACAAAAGCCTCGCGGTCCTCTGATCCCGGTAAGAATCTGATTCCGCGGCGGCCTTTGCGAAATAGAAAGGCAGTTTTTCGCTTGACCCGTCATGAATTGAAGGAGCAGCTTCGGCACGATCAGTTTAAAGATTCCGTCGCCAAAGTAGTTGAATACACGGCATCGCACCAGCAGAAAGTCACTCGCTGGGTTATTGTCGGGGTTGCCGTACTGGTGGTTGCCGGCGCGGCAATCTGGTACTCATCTTACCGGCGGTCCTTACGCGAGCAGGATTTGGCGGCCGCGTTTGCTGTCGCAGCGGCGCCGGTTGGTCCATCAAACCAATTCACAAAAGGTTATCCGACCGAAGCAGCCAAGCGGCAGGCGTCGCTTAAGGCTTTTTCCGACGTTGCCTCGAAGGACGGCGACACCAGGGAAGGCTATACGGCTCTCTACTATGCCGCGACTCTTAGGGTCGGAGCGGATCCGAAAAGGGCAGAAGCGGATCTGCGCAAAGTGGCCGATTCGAGCTATGATGTCGCGGCTCTGGCGAAAATTGCCCTGACTCAACTGTATGCCGGGCAAAACCGGAACTCAGAGGCGCAAGCCGTGGCGCGCAGTCTGGTCGATCATCCGAATGGCTTGGTTTCCAAAGATCAGGCTCAGGTTCTGCTGGCGCAGACTGAGCTCACCACGAATCCGCAGGACGCCAAAAAGATTCTGCAGTCACTGAAAGGCCCCAAACAGGACCCAATGGTGACGCGCGCGGTGGATCAACTGTCCGCGCAGCTTGCGAAATAAGCGTTGACTGATGCTGGACCGACTTCGTCTAGGTCCAAAAGGCCTGCGCGGGCGCAAGTTTCCTGAACCCCCACATCCCTATCGCAACGATTTCCAGAGGGATCGCGACCGCATCATTCATTCCCGGGCATTTCGTCGGCTGGAGGGCAAAACCCAGGTTTTTGCGGCCGGGTTTTGCGATCATTTCCGCAATCGGCTGACGCACACCATCGAAGTCTCGCAAGTCGCGCGTACCGTTATGGCCGCATTGCACTTGAATGAGGAGTACGCGGAGACGTTGGCGCTTTCCCACGACCTGGGGCATCCCCCGTTCGGCCATAGCGGCGAGAAGGAATTGGACCGTCAGATGCGCCGGTTTGGCGACGTCTTTGAGCACAACAATCACGCGCTGCGGATTGTCGATTTGCTGGAAGAGCGGTATGCGCGGTTTGACGGGTTGAACCTGACGCACGAAGTGCGGGAAGGTATTCTAAAGCATTCGCGTGAGCTGGGATCAACGGACGACCCGGCTTTGCAGGATCTCAGGCCGGGGGAAAAGCCACCGCTAGAAGCACAATTATTGGACCTTGCCGACGAGATCGCCTATGACACAGCCGATGTAGATGACGCCTTTTTCGGCGGCTTGCTTTCGGTCGATGAAATCTGTTCCGCGGTTCCAATTTACGCGCAGTTGGCGGAAACTGTCGATACTCAGTTCCCGGGCGCGTCTCCGCGAGTGCGGTTTTGGGAAATCGAACGGCAGATCATCAACCTGCTTATTGGCGGCCTGATTGATGGCACGGTTGCGGCGGCTGAGAGCGCGGGTGTCGAAACGATCGAGGATATACGCGCCCTGGATCAGCGAATTGCCAGGATGACCCCGGAATCCGCAGCCCTCAACCGCCAATTGAAAGGACTATTGGTAAGCCATGTCTATTGCAACGAGCAGCTTGCCGAAGAACGCGCCCGAGCAGCCGTGAAAGTCGGCGAGCTGTTTGAATTTCTATTAGCTAACCCGGAGCGTATTTCCGCCGGTCACCGCGATGCGTTGGCTTTTACGCAGCCGCATCGGGTGGTGTGCGACTTTGTTGCGGGGATGACCGATTCGTATTTTCTTCGCACATATAACACTCTGATTAAAGGAACTACTCTCGCGTAACGGCATTAGAGAGTTCCGCCTTGCGAACTATATAGATTTTTTCGATTTGACGGCAAATTTCGGCTGCCACCCGTTCGATCTTTTCGTCTTCCTCTAGCGCAACTTCCACTTTGATATACAGGTCCACTCGTTTCATGCTTTTGGGAAAAGTGTAACGCGTCAACCGTTATCCTACTCGCTGATGGGGTTGGTGATTGAGCAAGCCTGGCGAGCGTGGCGAAGTGCCAGGGGCGTCGCTGTTCTCGCGATCCTGGCCCTCACGGTGGGGATTGGGTCTGCCGTATCCATCTATACGATCGTGAACGCGGTGCTCTTACGGCCCCTTCCGTTTCAGCATGGCGATCGTTGGGTGGTTGTTTTCGCCACCAAGCAAGGCGCACGTCCAAATGAGATGCAAGGGGTTACCGACCCCGACTTGCTCTATTTGAAACAGCGAGCGCACAGCTTTGATGCATTCGGATGGTTCGCTGTGCTGGGCGATTTCAACCTGACCGCGCCCGGACAGCCGCAGCACCTCCATGGACTGTGGGTAACGCCGTCTCTCGTAAACAATCTAGGTATTCCGATGGTAAAAGGCAGATGGTTTCGAGAGGTTCGGGATGAACCTTCCGGTGCGCATTCTGCCGTCATTTCGCAAAGCTTGTGGCAGCGTCTGGGAGCGCCGGCGGACATCATCGGAAAAACGATCGCACTCGATGGTGTCTTGTACACGGTGACCGGAGTAGCTCCACCTTGGTTCAGATTGGCAGCTTTCAACGTTGGGACCTGGATTACGCCGGAAGATGTTTGGGTAACGCTTGACGAATGGGCAAGGCAGAACGATAAGTCGGGCGCGTATCTAGCTTATGCCCGCCTCCGCCCCGGTGTTCGGCTCGGACAGGCAAACGCCGAAATAAAACAGATTGCTGCGGAGATCGTGCGCAAGAATCCGTATCTTGATCCGAACTACACGGCGGGCGTGCGCAGCCTGAAAGAAACAGTGAGTGAACCGATTCGTTCGCCCTTACTTTTGCTTTTGGGCGCGACCGGTCTGCTGCTGCTGATTACGTGCGCGAACGTCTCCGGCCTCTTAGTGGCTCGTTCGGTCCATCGCGCTCGCGAAACTGCAATTCGCGTCGCGCTGGGAGCCGGACGTTTGCAATTCGGGCTGCAGTATTTCACCGAAGGATTTCTGGTCGCTGCGGTGGGCGCAGTTTTGGGTGTTGCTGGGTCTTATGCCGCACTGCACGTCATTCTGCGCCTTGGCGCTTCTTATATTCCTCGTGCGGATGAGATCCGGATTGACGCGAGCATCTTATTCTTTGCTACCGGTTTAGCATTCGTCACGGCTTTGCTTTCTTGTCTTGCTCCGCTGTGGCAGGCCGTGCGGACGCAGCCCAATGAGGCGTTGAGTGAAGGCACTCGTTCTTCGGCTGGTTTGCGAAGCCGGCGCGTATCAAGGTCGCTGGTTGTTCTGGAGATCGGACTTGCCTTTACTCTTCTCTCCGCCGCTGCGCTGCTGCGGGGAAATGCGAACTTCCTATTGCGATCCTGGCCCGGATTTGATGCGCAGAATCTGTCAGTTTTCGATCTTCAGCCTTCCGGCCCTGCCTATAGCGATGACAAAAAACTGGCGCAATATGAACAGCGATTGCTGGCCGCGCTTCAATCTGTACCGGGAGTTGAGAATGTGGCGATTGGCTCTCAGCTTCCTATGGGGGGATGCTGTTTCAACTCCCAAATTGTTTCCGAGGACCCCGGTTGGACCGCGCGGTATGCGCAGGAAATCGATTTTGCGCTCGTCAGTACGGATTACTTCCGAACTCTCCGCATACCGTTGCTGGCGGGACGCTTGTTGAACGAACACGACGATACGGAACATCCGATCCACGTTGTCGTAAATGAAGCCGCTGCCAAGCATTTCTGGCCGAGCGGAAAGGTGATTGGCGGGTTTGGTCGGTTTAGCGGCATTACCGGAGATCCGTTTCAGGTGGTCGGTGTCGTTGCGGACGTACGGATCGACACGCTGGATAAGCCGGCGCCCCCTGAGCTTTACATTTTCAACACACAGGGACGCACTAGTCCGCTGCATGTGTTCCTGCGGTCACACATTTCCGAGTTCGCTTTATCGCAGCAGGTGCGGCGGGCGGTCCAATCGGTGGACCGTGCACAACCAATCTACGAATTTTCGTCCATGCAGGAAATTCTGCAGTCTTCCATGTTGCTGCAACGCGGAACATCTGAAATTGCCGGCTTCTTTGCGGTTGCCTCTCTACTGATGGCGATGCTAGGCATCTATGGGGTCACGTCCTATTTTGTGCGCCAGCGCACGGTAGAGTTGGGGACCCGGATGGCACTCGGCGCGGAGCCCAATAATCTGCTTCGACTTGTGCTGGACAGTGGTTGGAAACTCTGTGCGGCCGGCCTGGCAACCGGAGCCGCTGCGACTGCTCTCGCCACCTTGCTGCTGATCAACAACTTCAATGTGCATCACGTTTCCTGGCAGGCGTTTCTCTACACAATCCTGATTGTCGCGGTGGTAACAACTTTAGCTTCGCTGTTCCCGGCATGGCGAGCCACGCTGCTCACGCCTATGGCTGCAATTCGCGACAGTCCGGAAGATCTGGTCGCTGGCGTCCGGCGTTCTGTTCGCGGGCTGGTTTCTCAGCTTGGTCAAGCAGGACCTCCCGCCGCTGCCGCACAGCAGGTGCTGGAAACAACCCTGCTCACTGAGTTCATCGATGCTGCACGCAAAGCGGAATCGTTCGATGCCGCTATACAGGCGACGTTAAAGACCTTGCAACACCAGGTAAACAGCGAATCTATAGTGCTGCTGGAGAAATCAACCAACGGGACGTATGTTTGCATCGCAGCGCTTCCAATACAGTGTTCGCTGATCGTATCGCCACAAGGGTTTCTGTTGAAGCGCATGCGTTTTTATCCGCTGGCGCTCCCGATTGCAGAGGATGACTACCCGGTGTTGCGCACCTGGGCCGCCACGCAGCGACCTGAGTATACCCAGGAGCTCGAAGACCTCGAACAACGCGGCGTGCGATTGGCGGTTGGACTGCGAACCCATCGCGAAATTCTGGGCGTGCTGTTGCTCGGCCGGAAGGTAGATCGCGGCCCGTATACAAACGCTGAAAAACGGTTGCTACGGATGTGCTCGGAGCAGCTCGCTTTGATGCTCGAGAACGGGCGTCTGACCGAGCGCGTGGTGGAACAGGAAAAGTTACGGCGCGACCTGGCGCTTGCCATAGAAGTACAAAAGCGGTTGTTGCCGGAACGATCTCCGGAAATGAAGATCGGCGAATTGGCGGCATATACGTTACCGGCGCGCAGCGTTGGCGGGGACTACTACGATTTTCTGCAGGTGGGCGACCATCGTGTTGGCGTTGCCTTGGCGGATGTGGCCGGGAAGGGGATTGCGGCGGCATTGATTATGTCGGTCGTGCAAGCCTCGTTACGCGTTCTTCTGGCGGATGGAAACATTTCGCTTCCGGACCTCGCTGCAAAAATGAACCGTTTTCTTCACCGCTCGACCGGGGCAAACAGCTACGCAACGTTCTTTTATGCTCAGGTCGATGAAAACACGCGCGAACTCCGTTATGTGAACGCCGGCCATAATCCGCCGTTTCTCCTTCGACGAGATCCCGCTTCGGTTGAGGCGCTGGCTTGTGGGGGGATGATCATCGGCCTCTTCCCGATGGCCGCGTACGAAGAAGGAACGGTAAAACTGCGTTCCGGCGACGTCTTGATCGTGTTTACAGACGGGGTGACGGAAGCTCTCAATTCAGCTGGTGAAGAATTCGGCGAGGAACGCCTGCAAACTTTGCTGAAGAACGTAGCCCATCTATCGGCGAAAGACATGGCACATGCAATTGCAAACGAATTGCGTGCTTGGATTGGCGCTGCGGACCAGCATGATGATCTGACATTTGTTGTGCTCAAAGTGGATTAGGAACTTGCGCAGCGGATAATGATCGTATCGAATGTCCTCACATGCCGTTTGTAAAATCTGCGGTGTGCGCCGGGCCAAACGCAGCTGCCCTGCGGTTGGCGCTGGAATCTGCACGATCTGCTGTGGAACCGAACGCGAAGTATCCCTCTCCTGTCCGTTGGAATGTGAATATCTGCAGGAAGCGCATAGCCGTGAGAAAACGATTCCGGTTGCTGAGAAGGACCTTGCCGCTCCCGATATTCAGGTCACGGAGGAGTTTGTGGCATCGCATGAAGAGCTTGTGCTCTTTGCTATTTATTCCTTGTTGCAGGCGACGCTCCACACGCCGAATGCCGTCGATACGGACGTTCTGGATGCTCTCGGCGCATTGACGCAAACGCATCGCACGCTGGAGTCGGGCCTGTTCTACGAAACAATTTCTCCAAATCTTATTGCGGCTGCTATCCAGCGCGGTTTTTCGGCGTCGCTCGCGGATTATCAAAAGCTGCGGCAGGAACGCGAGGCGCTGGCGCCGGTGCGAAATTCCGAAATTCTGGCGACGTTGGTGTTTCTGACGCGTATTGGACAGCAGAACCGCAATGGGCGCCCGCGCGGTCGCATGTTTATCGACCTGTTGCACCATATGACCCCCGAAGCGCCGAAGCCGGAAACCGCTCCGTCCCTGATTCTTTGAGCATGCCAAAAGCACGACTGATCGATAGTAAAGAACTCGCGCCCGAAACGCGTCATTTTGAGTTTGAGGTTCAGGGTCCTGCGGAATTTCACTTCACGCCCGGACAATTCATTTCAATCCTGCATAGCGTGGCGGGAAAAGAGATTACGCGCGCATATTCCATCGCTTCGCCGCGAAGTACGGATAACAGATTCGCCTTATGCCTGAATCGGGTTTCGGATGGACTGGTATCTCCCTATCTGTTTGCGCTGAGGCCCGGAGATGAGATCGACATCCAGGAGCCGCTCGGATTCTTTACTCTGCGGCACCCGGGACATCGCGTCGTCTTTGTTGCCACCGGGACCGGAATCGCGCCATTCCGCTCCATGTTGTTGGAGCATTTATCCAAAGGCAATTTGCATATCACCCTGCTGTTCGGGGCGCGTTATGAGCATGGCTTGCTCTACCGGGACGAATTCGAGGAACTGGCGGCCACGCATTCGCATTTTCAGTTGCTGCCAACGGTGACGCGGCCTGGTCCCGATTGGACTGGCCGGACCGGGCGGGTGCAGGCGCATCTCGAGGAAGCGCTGCAACTCACCAGCTACGACCGCGACACAATCGACGTTTACATTTGCGGCCTGAAGGAGATGGTAGATGACGTGCGAAAAAGCCTGAAGGCGCGGGGATTCGACCGCAAGCAGATCATTTACGAGAAGTACGATTAGGGCGCCAGCAGACGCGCCGTTGCTACGCCAGCCGCGTGACTGACGTTTGTTTGTAAAGCGTCTGGGTCTGCTCGAGATTGGCGAGGGTGATCCCCGGCAGCTCGGTGGACGCTGTGCCGGCCGCGACTCCCCAGCGCAATGCTTCGCTAAACGAATCGCCCCGGGCTAACGACCAGACAATCGCCGCCGCGGCCGCATCTCCCGCCCCAATTGGCGAAACCGCCTCAATCGAAGGTGGCACTACTTCGAGAACGCTGCCATCGTTGGTTGCAGCGACAATTCCCCGGCTTCCGAGCGACAGGGCCACAGTCTCGGCGCCAATGTCTTTAATCCGACGTACTGCATCAACTAGCTGCGGACGAGTAATCAACGGGGTGTTCAGTAATCGTTCGGCTTCCGAGTGGTTGGGCTTCACCAAGGTAGGCTTTGCTTCTATGCCATGCAACAATGCGTCGCCGTCTGTATCCAGCAGCGTTTTGACCTCGTGCTTCGCTGCGGCTCGAATCAGCTTCACGTAAAAATGCCCATCCACGCTCGGAGGAAGACTGCCGCAAAGCATCAGCCACGAAGCAGACGGCAAATGCGCGGTTACGGCACTGATGATGCGGTTCTGCTCGGCCTGCGAGAGCTTGGGTCCAAGTTCGTTCAGTTTCAACGTCAGACCGCGGCGATCGGTGATTGTCAGATTCGTTCGAATCGGTTGTCTTATCTTGACGATGTCTTTACCGAATTCGTCGGCTTGCAGTGCTTCTTCAAAACGACGGCTGCCGGTACGCGCGCCGGAAGTGGTGATGGCCACAACCGAAGCTCCAAAACTGGTGAGAACGCGCGCTGCGTTAATGCCACGGCCGCCCGCCGCTTCAGTCGAAGTCTCGATATACGCTCGATCTTCGAATACAAGCCGATCTACCGTGACGATGCGGTCGATGGCCGGATTCACGGTCAGCGTGAGAATGGGTTTACTCATTCAACAGTTGGCGCGCTCTTACTTGCCCCAGAAGCGGGCGCCAATCATGCCGCCCACGCCCGGTAAGAGCGTAACCAGCAGGAACGTTGGAAGTGCGCTCATCAGCAAGCTTGTCATCAGGTCGTGAGGGCTAGAGATCTTCATTTGGGCAAATTGAGGGTTGGATTGCAATTGTTGCATCGCGGCTGCCCCGGCTGGTGTCGAGAGGATAAGCATCATCAGGGAAGCGATTATGACGCCACCCAGAAAGAACCAGACACCGGTCATCCAGCCGAGGCGCGCTCCAGCTGCGGTGGTCAACGGCTGCGTGGTCCGCCGGCGGTAGGCGGCGGGAACAATGAACCCGGCAGCCAGCAGTACGATGGGAAGCAGGACGGGCGCCAGTCCGGGCAGGACCGCGCCCACAATCATAAGCCCGAGAAAAGCAAGGATCGCGGCAATGATCGTGATGCCAACCGCGCGGCTATCCTTGAACGAGATGCCGGTGGCTATTGGGGGCGCCGCCGCACTAGGCGGCGGAGGAACAGGCACAGCATGCGATTCCTCGGCCGCCGCCAGGCGTACCACGTCCTCTTCGAATTGTGGCTTGCCACATTTGTGGCAAAAACGGGCGGCATCCGGAAGAACGGCTCCGCAGGTACAACGTGCTTCCACATTTCTATTTTAGGAGATCGAGCAACCGATTTTGGCTGAAATATCAGCGGCTTCCATGAGCAATTCTTAACCGACCCGATAAACTTGCTAATGAGCGCGTGCTCCGAAACCATCGATGTCCAAGCCCAATTTGCTGGTAGTATGCCCGCCAGACCACTATGCTCTTCAAAATCTCGATGCAATCAGAGATGATGCGACGATCCATATCGGAAACACAATTGAGTTTGTGCAGCAGTACGGGCCTGCCGCAGAGATCCTTCTGCATACCGGATTTGGCGGCCCCATCATTCCCTTTGCTGACGTGTATCCCTACACGCCTGCTCTGAAATGGGTGCATTCTTTGTCTGCGGGCGTCGAAAAGTTCATGACACCCGCCTTTATTAAAAGCCCAGTTCCGCTGACCAATGCGCGCGGCGTTTTCAAACGTTCGCTCGCCGATTTTGCGATTTTGGCGGTCCTGTTTTTCTATAAACGAGTTCGTCGGCTGATCGAAAGCCAGCAAGCGCGTCATTGGGACGATTTCAAGGTCGATTGGCTTCCAGGCAAGATCATGGCCGTCGTCGGGTATGGCGAAATTGGCCGCGAATGCGCGCTGCTGGCCAAGGCGCTCGGGCTCCAAATCTACGCCACACGCCGCAATCCTGATCAATCCTCCGGCGACCCGATCCTGGATCGGATCTTTGCGCCGTCTGCGTTGGCTGAAATGCTTGCGGTTGCGGACGTGGTCGTCGCTGCGGCTCCCTTAACTCCGGACACGCATCATATGTTGAGCGACGCTCAGTTCTCGACCATGAAGCCGAGCGCAATCGTCGTCAACGTCGGCCGCGGCCCGGTGATTGACGAACAAGCGCTCATTCGCGCATTACAGAAAGGAATAATCGCGGGTGCCGCTCTCGATGTGTTTGAAGTGGAACCGTTGCCTTCCGATAGTCCTCTTTGGGATATGAAAAACGTTCTCCTGTCACCTCATTGCACGGACCGCACCCAGAATCCCGACTGGCTTGATCTCAGCATGCAGTGTTTTGTGAGTAATTTTCGGCGCTACCTGGAAGGCTTGCCGCTCGAAAACATTGTCAACAAGAAGGCCGGTTACTGAAACATGAGCGTGACGGCGGAAACCACATCAGCAGTTACTTTCGAAGACATTCTCTCAGCAGCGGAGCGCATCCGTCCGCTGGCGCATGTCACGCCCCTGATCACATCACGTCTGTTCGACGAAAGAGCTGGTGTTCGAACCGTTTTCAAGTGTGAGAATCTGCAGCGGGGCGGCGCTTTTAAGATTCGCGGCGCCATGAATTTCATCGCACAGCTCAGCCCGGAGGAACGCAAACGCGGTATCGTCGCGTTCTCGTCCGGAAACCATGCGCAGGCGGTGGCTATCGCTGCTGCTTATTATGGTGTTCCCGCCACCATCGTCATGCCCACCGATGCGCCAAAGGCCAAGCTGCAGTCCACGCAGAGCTATCATCCGCGCATTCTGTTTTTCGATCGCCTCCGCGACAACAGGGAGGAGCTTGCGGCGCGGATCGCGAACGATACCGGGGCCATTATGTTGCCCTCCTTCGATCATCCGTGGATCGTAGCGGGGCAAGGCACCGCGGCGCTTGAACTTCTACGTGAACGGCCCGATTTGGAAAGTCTGATCGTGCCATTGGGCGGCGGTGGATTGCTCGCCGGTACGTTGACGGTAGCGCGGGCTCTCCGGCCGGACCTGAAAGTCTTTGGCGTCGAACCAGAGCGCGCCTCCGATTGGTTTCAGTCGCTATCCAAAGGCGAACGTGTCGAGATAAGTCCTCCCGATACGATTGCGGATGGTTTGCGCACGCAGACACCAGGACGCATCACATTTTCGATTGTGCGCGAGCTTGGGGGCATTCCGCTGCTGGTATCGGAAGCCGAAATCCGGCGCACTGTTCGTTTCTTATTGAGCCGGCTGAAAATTCTAGTTGAACCGAGTGGCGCGGTGGGGGCCGCCGCCGTGCTTTATGGCAAAATGCCGGCCGCTATCCGTACTGCGGGTGTCATTCTGTCCGGCGGCAATGTGGATTTAGACACCTTGGCCGCCATCTGCGCCGAGGCAGATTAGCGTGCCTGACGACATCACGTTTAGAAATCCCTGGATCACGAACACCTCGCGGGTGGTCTATCAAAACACCTGGATCCGCGTCCGGGAAGATCAGGTGATTCGTCCGGATGGAAACCCCGGTATCTATGGCGTTGTCGATCTCCGGCCCTCCATTGGCGTACTTGCAATGAACGATCGCGAGGAAGTCGTCCTGGTGGGGCAATGGCGTTATGCGTTGAGCCGTTACAGTTGGGAAATCCCACGAGGCGGTTCGCATCCGGGCGAGACCGACATGCTCGCCGTCGCTCAGCGAGAACTGATGGAAGAAGCCGGAGTCGTTGCATCGCATTGGGAGCCGCTCGGAAAAGTCGACATTTGCAATGGCGTCGCCAATGATGTGCAAAGCCTGTTTTTTGCGACAGGGCTTAGCGCAACAAGCCGCCAGCTGGATCCGGAAGAAGAGATTGCCCTCGAGTGGCGGCCCTTCGATACGGTCCTCGCGATGGCGCTGGATGGCCGCATCACTGAAGTCTGCAGTATTGCCGCTATCCTGAAAGTAGCCTTGCTGCGGCAGCAATCCGCAGTTAAGTAAATGAGCGTCCTTGCCGCTTCCACTTCCGTCGCCTCTCCGTCTCGAAAGGCCTTTTTTATCTTTGCCTGGCTCGTATTGCTGTACAACCTGCCTGTAATTTTATGGGGCGCCTATGTTCGCGTCTCCTTCTCCGGCGACGGCTGCGGAGCCAATTGGCCGTTCTGCAACGGGCAGGTTCTCCCGCAGAACATGGCGGCGCCGACAGCCATCGAATTCACCCATCGATTGATGACCAGCTTGGACTCGGGCCTCGTCATCGCGGTTGTTATCTGGGCGTTTTACGCCTTTCCGAAGAGTCATGCCGTGCGCAGGTTTGCGATCTGGTCTTTGGTCTTTCTGCTGATCGAGGCCCTGCTGGGGGCCGGCTTGGTCCTGTTCCGAAAAGTCGCGCATGACCAGTCTTCGGGCCGCGCCATTTATCTTTCGGCCCATCTGGTGAATACACTCTTGCTGCTCGCGGTCCTGACGATCACGGCTTGGGCTGCGCAGCGGAATCAAGCCCGGATCGTCGTCACAAAAATCTGCAGCCGGATCCTAGCCGCTTTATCCATCCTGGTGGTGGTAAGCATTGCCGGCGTAATCGCTGCGCTCGGTGACATGCTGTTCCCGGCGTCCTCTGTGGCAGCTGGCTTGCAGCAGGATTTCCACTCGGGCGGCAGCCTGTTCCTGCATCTGCGCTTTCTGCACCCGTTGCTCGCGGTAGCGGCAGCGATCTACATTCTCGCGATCGCTATCAGCAAGATGCGTGCAAGCCGAAGTGAGCGCGCCCGCGAAGCAGCCAGCCGCGTGATCGTCATGATTGCTATTCAGATGGCCGCCGGCTTGCTGAATCTGGGACTACTGGCCCCGCTGTGGATGCAACTGATCCATCTCCTTATCGCGGACGTAGTGTGGATCGTTACCCTCGTGTGGGGACTTGAAGACGCGCCCGTTAGTGCTTCTTTCGAAGCTCCTTTAGAACCGATTCACGGTCTCCGCTGACCCACGAGTTCTGGATATCCTTCTCGCTCAAGCCCGCGAGTCGACCTGCCAAAATAAACCCGGGCAGCGCATGCTCCAGATCCTGCCACTGCGCCATATCCACAACAGAGTTCAACGCACGTTCGCGCAGCAGCCCCAACGTATCCGGATCGCGCTTTTCCGTAAGCGTTACCAGAGCAAGACTCGCCTCGCGGCGGTCCCGCCAGTCGAGTGAATTCATCAACTCCACGAACCAAGTTGGTTCGACATGAATATGCTGCTCACGATGCAGCTTCGCGCCCACCAGCACAGCCTTAAGAGAGGTCAACGCTTTCGCGCGCACTTCCTGGTCAGGGTCCTGCAAGGCGTATTGCAAAGCATCGGTCATCAATTTCGATTCTCGCGGCGTCCGAGGCGCGTATTGCAGGATATAAGCTGCTATAGCCCGCTGATCCGGGTCGTTTGACGTGCGAACCACTTGATCGATCGATGCAAGATGCGCCGCGACCAGCGGAATCATTTCCTGTTGTTGCTCGCGGCCTTCAGCATCGGCTAGCAAGGAATAGCCATTTGTCAGGTCTTCGTCCGCATTTCGCCCTCTAAGGCTGGCTTCCGCCTCGTGCAAAATAGCATTGTATTTGTCGATAATCTCTTGCGGCAGCGTGATGGCGGCTGTGGGCTCGGCGTGAAAGTTGAGATGGATTGCACCCTTCTCCTCCACGCCGACATACAAAATCATGTTTGAGCCGGAACAGCAGACTGCCTGAATACTGGATGCCACCACGCCGGAGACTTTGGCAAGCCGCTCCTCCGTCGTATCACGCGACGGCAGCAGATCCCCTGGTTTTACGCCCAAGGCAGAGTTAATCTTCTGCGGCGAAACTTTCTGTACTCCGAATACTTGAAGGATCCCGATGCGGGGAGTAATATCCTCGGCGCGCATGCCAACAACCGCCGCAAAGAGAACCAAGAAACGACACAACTTCACCACTCCAGTATCGGACGTACCAAACTCGCGAAGGTTTACGCTTGTTTCTCAGCCAGCGGGCCTACGACAGGCAAAACGATCTTTTTGTTGTTGTAGGTGGCATACATCATATACAGCCATCCGATAAAAACCGCCAGCCGGAAAACCAGCCAGACGATGCCCATCAGGGCCCACATATGCAGCATACCGGTCATCAGCGAGAATATCCCAAGAACAATCTCCACCACGAACAGCGCCACTGTGGCAAAAATCGATTGGAAGGCGTGAAACCTTACCAGCCGGTTCCGGTTGTATGGGCTCAAGACCAGGAAAATAATGCCCGTAATGAACCCGAACAGATAGCAGAGAGCACCGGCAACGTTATCTGTCAGGCCCGGAGCCGCTAACGGCGTCGCAGGCGGCGGAGGGTAGCCAGTCCCGGCACCCGCGCCGGCAGCGGGTGTTGCGCCGATATCGCTTCCACAATTGGGGCAAAAGCGCCCGTTTACCTGACTGCCGCAATTCGGACAGAATGCCATCAAAAGTCTCCTTATCGTCTGCTGCCGTCATCCGACCGAAACAGCGGAAAGTAACCTGATTATTCTATGCCGTTGTGGCGCGTGGCAAAACGGCGCGTAGTCCCAGGCTCACCAGTACCATGACGATAGCGAATACGGGGAGTAACAGCAATCCAGCGGCAAGAGTACTGCTTTCCGTAACTTTGCCGATAATCTTGGAACTCACTGCCAGTCCGATCCAGCCACACGTGATCGCAATTCCCATGGCGGTCGCTGTGCCGTGCCGGAACGTGTCTCCGATGATGCCGAGAGTTGTCGGAAACATCGGAGCCATGCTCAAACCCGCACAGAATACCGCGATCGTAATGGCCAATGGAGAATCCAGCTTCAGCATCGCGAACGTGGTGATCCCAATCAGGACCGCGGCGAACAGCGTCACGGTTAGGGGTTGAACTTTGACAAGAATTCGAGACACAACGATGCGGCCCAGCAGGATGCCGAACGCAAAGCCATAACTCACTACATTCCCCGCTTCACTCGCGCTGAAGCCGCGTTCCTTCTGCAAGAAGCTGTTTAACCAGTTCCAGACGCCAACTTCGCATGCGACATACAAGAACAGGAACAAAGACAGCAAAATCAGGGCGGGCTTCGATAAAAGGGCGGGGACGTCGCTGACCTGAAACCCTGATGCGCCGGAAGGCCCAGGCATTTTTGTGGCGATGTTTATGACCAATGCGATCACGGTCAGCACTGCTACGGAATAGCACAGCGAAACGGGTGTAAAGAGATGGCTGGCTGCATAAGTCGTCAGAATGCCGCCGAGCCCGAAGAATAAATTCAGAAAGTTAAGAGCCGAAGAACGCCGCGTCGGTTCAACTGCGCTCACAAGTGAATTCGCGCCCGTAACGACAATCCCGCCGCCCAATCCGAGTATCAAATACGCCAAAAGGAGGACAGCATAGTTGCCGCCGGTGTTAGGTGCCATGAAGAGAGAAATCGCGACCAGCCCGAGCCCCGCGACGAGAGCAGATTTATTCCCGCGCTTATCGATCACCGGCCCCGCAGAAAGCGAAGCAATTACCAACCCGACCGCCTGAATCGTTGCCAGCGTTCCCTGCTCGCCCGGAGTTAATTGATAAGTCGGAAGAAGCGCGCCGAGCATGGGCGCGATAAGACCATAGACAAGAATCGCAAGAATCGCAGCTAAGATGAGCACCGCAGAAGATAGTATCAGACACTACAGGCTCGGTAGCTGTAGTCCATCTCCCAGTACCGTTGTCCATTTGCGAACACGCCAGGCAGTAACCAGCCCGTTCTTTACATAAGGATCATTCTCCGCGAAGCGTTTCGCAGTTTCGGGAGTATCTCCTCGAAACACAAACACCGCGCCGTCCACCGGTTCGTCCAATGCACCCGCGAGTATCAGTTCACCGGCATTGTAGGCGCGCTGCGCGTGGACGAAGTGGTCCGGGCGAAAAGGCTTGCGCTTCTCAATGTAGCCGTCCACTACGTCATACAGCAGAAGAAAGTGCATTTTGTCGCTCCCTTACTTTGCCAATGACGTTTACTGCGTGTTCGCAGTCTTCCCGCGTAACGTCCAGGTGCGTCAATATCCGCAGATGGGTCGCGTCGATCCCGTTTATCAGAACGCCTTGCTCTTTCAACGCACTGCTGAACTCGCCTACGGAATAGCCGGTCGCCGAGATGTCGAAGATCACAATATTCGTTTCGACCGGTGCGTCCACTGCGATGCCCGGCATTTCGCGAAGTCGATTCGCAATAAAAGACGCGTTCTGATGATCGATCTCAAGCCGCCGCGGTGACTCTTCGAGAGCAATGAGCGCTGCCGCGGCCAGCACTCCCGCCTGTCGCATGCCGCCGCCAAGGCGTTTCCGCAACAGCCGTGCTCGTTTGATTTCCTCGGCGCCCGCGACCAACAGTGAGCCGACCGGCGCCCCCAGGCCTTTCGAAAGGCAAAACATCACGCTATCTACGTCGCGAGTAATTCGCGAAACCGGTACATTTAAGGCTGCGGATGCATTAAAGATCCGCGCGCCATCCATGTGAACGTTCAAGCCGCGCTTGTGAGCCTCAAACGCGATCTCGTCGACGATTTCGATAGGGTATACCGTGCCGCCGGCCATGTTGTGAGTGTTTTCAAGCGAGATCAAGGTCGTGGGTGCGTTGTGCGGGCCAAAAGATCGCAGCGTCGCCTCGACCGCAGGCCAGGTCAAAATACCATTGGTTGCGGGAACCACGCGGGCGATACAGCCCGCGAACCACGCCATCATCGACAATTCCCAATCGAGTATATGGGAGCGTGGCGCGCAGGCTACTTCTTCTCCATGCCTGGTATGCAGCTTGATCGCGATCGTATTGCCCATCGTGCCGGTAGGTACGAAAAGGGCGGCTTCCTTGCCAAAGATCTCAGCAGCCCGCGCCTCCAGCCGGTTAACCGTCGGATCTTCGCCATAAACGTCGTCGCCTACTTCGGCCGCTGCCATGGCCGCGCGCATTTTTGCGCTTGGACGTGTTACCGTGTCGCTCCTCAGATCAATCACGCGCACCGATAAACTCCTGTAGTACTTCGTTCGATAACAGGACCCCTTGATCCGACAGCCGTAAGGTACCGTCCTGAATCAACAGCATTCCCTCCCGCGTCCAGCGCGCGATTGGATCCGCAAAGCGCGACCACTCTTCCGGTGTCGGCCGGATACCCGATCGTAAGCGGAGCCCGACGAAAAAATGTTCCTCGCCTCGGTCCGCTATCGCGTTTTCCGTCCGCACGCCGGTCAAGTAATCTTTCAGCTCGTCGGAATTGGCCCATCGGCGCACGCCATCGAATGAATGTGCGTCCAGTCCGAAACCGCGATACGCTTCCAGATGCCAGTATTTAAGGTTGTGCAGCGATTCCGCGCCCGGCAATGAGAAGTTCGAAATTTCGTACCGATGAATGCCCATTACGGCCAGTCTCTCCACCGCCCGCTCATAGAATTCAGCAGACAGATCGTCGCTCGGCAGCAAATCTGCACCGTATCGCACGCCTCCCAGGAGGGCTTCCTTGCCCAAACGGCTGTCTTCATCCAATTCAAACAGGTAAACCGAAACATGAGGCGGCTGCAGCCGCTCCACCCAGTCAAGCGATTCTTGCCAGGAGAAACGCGTCTGTCCGGGCAGACCAGCGATTAGATCAACATTAATGTTGCTGATGCCTGCGTCGCGCAAAACTGCTACGTCTTGCGCAACAATTTCTGCTGTATGCCGTCTTCCCGTCCGCCTGAGTTCTTCGTGTACGAATGACTGTACACCGAGGCTGACCCGATCGATCCCGATTTCCGCCCAGCAATGCGCTCGCTCCGCAGTAACGGTGCCCGGAGCGCATTCGAGGGTGACCTCACGCAGTGCCTGGCGCGGAATCGCCCGAAGCATTGTTTGAAGCTGTGAGATCGGCATCAGGCTAGGCGTCCCACCGCCTAGATAGAGCGTTTCCGGGCTCCAGCACCACTCTTCATGGAGTATTTCATCGAGCAGAGTGCGCATATAACGCGTCTTCGTTTCCTCCGAAGACACCCCTGATGCAAAGTTGCAGAACGTGCACTTCTGGTTACAAAAGGGATACGAAATGTATACGCCAGCCACGAGTAATCGCGTTCCGGTTCTAAAGTGTTACTTCTTCGCCTAGTAATTGCCCAATGGCCCAGGCCATCAATTCGTCCAGTGTTTGTTCCGATTCGGGCCAGACGAACGCATTCCGTTGCGGCTCCCAATCCAGCTTGAAGCTTTTGGAATGCGCTGACACCCAAATCTGCAGAACCGGCGCATTGGGGCTCACCACAAATTTGGCCTTTGGCTCATCGAACTCTATTGTCAGCGCTCCGGCATTGAAATCAGGCTCAAATTCATATTTTTCGGAGGCCCGGGCCAGCTTCTTATATAAGGTTTGCAGCGCCCCGTCCGCTTTGGTTTTGAATTCCTGGTCATCCATTCCTGATCTCCTGACAAAAGCCGCGCAAAACGAGCATGGGATCAAGGCGCACCCAAAAGTCAGCCAATTCCTCTGCCGGCGGGTCGCGCGCGATCCGTGCCCTCTACGCTATTGTCGCGTCTCGCCTAGAAACTTTGGTAACTTAAACGGAGATCGTCTCATCTGCTAAGTACTTGCCATATGGAGCCGTCGTGTGTCCGCCAGACTGACATTCCCGGAACAAGCGCCTTATTCGGCGACTATCTCTATCGTTATGACCGTGTTAGCCAGTTCTATCCCAGTTGGTTTGGCGATCTGGAAGCGGCAGAACGCACTGCGGATTTCACGTTTCCTCCCGAGCGGCGAGCTGCACTCGTCGCTGCGCTAAGAGAACAGAATGGTGATATCCCAGCTCTCCGCACGCTTGCGCAGCCGGGCGCCGTTGCAGTCGTAACCGGGCAGCAGGTCGGGTTATTTTCCGGGCCGGCGTACACGATTTTCAAAGCGTTGACAGCGGTTAAATTGGCGGAACATCTCACCAGCCGCGGCATCCCGGCAGTCCCGATTTTTTGGCTGGCAACTGAAGATCACGATCTGGCGGAAGTAGACCATGCCTGGGTCTTCGATCACAACAGCACACCGAGAAAGCTAACAGCGGCCGCTGCTTCCTCGGGCGGACCCGTTGGCGAACTCGGCCCGACGGATATTCCTATTTCTGAACTGCGCGAATCATTGGGGAGCTTGCCATATGCGGACGCCGTCGTTAACTTGGTGGAGACGGCTTATCGGCCCGGCGTAACACTCGGCGCGGCGTTTCGTTCGCTTCTGCAAACGATTCTAGCCTCGTTTGGGTTGTTGTATATCGACCCATTGGCTCCGTCGATCCGCAAAATAGTGTCGCCATTTCTCGAATCGGCGGCGGCTCATATCGGGGAATTGATACCGGCACTCCAGGCGCGAAGCCGCGACTTGATATCCGCCGGCTATCACGCGCAAGTCAACATAGAAGCCGACTCGTCACTCTTGTTTGCTCTCGAAAACGGCAAACGCACCCCGTTGCGCTGGAACAACGGTCGGCTGATGCTGCGGGGCGAGCGCACCTTTGAGCCTGGAAACGGCGTGACGCTTTCGCCCAATGCGCTGCTTCGTCCGGTTATGCAGGATTTCTTGCTTCCGACGATCGCCTACGTCGGGGGCCCCGCCGAAATCGCCTATCTTGCCCAGGCGGAAGTGTTGTACCGGCGCCTGTTGGGCCGGATGCCTCTGGTATACCCGAGAAACGGTTTCACACTACTCGATGAGCGCGCGGCGAAAATCATGTCGAAGTATGAGCTACAGGTTACGGATTTGCTCGATAGCTGCGAAAACGTCCGTGGCAAAATTGCGGCCAAATTGATACCGCCTTCACTGGCGGATGACATTGCCAGGCTTCGCGCCACGGTGGATGTATCTCTTCAGCGCCTGAAGACGAACCTGAATAGCTTCGATCCTACATTGGAGGCTGCGGCCGGCAAGAGCTCCGCAAAGATCTTATATCAGGTGGATAAGATTGCCCGCAAAACGGCGAGGGAAACACTTCGCCGCGATGAAAGAGCTTCTGAAAATACCTCGTATTTGCTAAATCTCGTATATCCGCACCGGCATTTGCAGGAGCGATTCTATTCCATCCTGCCGTTCCTTGCTAAATCCGGTCTCGACCTGCCAAAACGTCTCGCCGAGTATACTCAGCTCAACTGCGCCGATCACATGGTGCGCATTCTTTAGTCTATTGTTCAGCGAACCCGCAAAAGAAAGTAATGGCTGCACCAAATTCTCCGGAAATACGCGACGGCGCGTTCGATCCGGAAGAAGAGAAAGAATCCGAAGCGCCTTCCGCTGCCGAAACGGCCTGGAGGTTACAGCAGCCGCCTGCATGGAAGGTGCAACTCGCTGCGATTGCCGACACCCGCGAGCAGAAGAACCGGACCAGACAGGCGGCATGGCCGCCGAAACGGCAAGTCGTCTATCAGATTGACGTTCCCGCCAGCAATACGGCGGGAACTGTTGTTCTCATCCTGGGAACACGCGACCAGCGGGCAGATGGCGGTTTTACTCGCGTGGCCGACCTAAAGCTGCAGCGAAATGGAATTGAGCGGTTATCTTCTGCGGAAGACCGCAAGATTTTAGCGACAATTGCCGGTGCTTCTCTGCACGTGCCATCGCAGTTCACTCAATGGGGCGGCTCTTTCGGTTCCGATCAAATCCCATCGTCCTGCGTCTTGACTTCGCCGTTGGCCACAAGGGTGATTCCCGACGCCATACGCACGGGCCGGTGTTTCTTTCAACCCGGCCGAACTCAGGATTCGGCGGAACCGCTGCGCCTGGATGAGGGCGAACCTTGGCAGTTCGAACTTGACGTAAAACGCAATCGCGACCGCTGGGTTGTTGATGGCTTTTTCCGCCGTACGGAAGAGCAGCTTGGGGTGCGTGCGCCGGTTCTTGTTACCCCCAATTTTTTGTTTACTCAGGACAAAGCCGCCAAACTCGCGGGTGATCCTCCTATGGAATGGATCGCCTATCTGCGGCGTTCGCGTTCGATCGAGGCTCCGGACGACGACGGCGAGGAACTGCTCGAAAATTTGCTGCGAACCGCCGGCGTATCTAGAATCGGCGTACCTGCCGAACTGCAATATGACGACGTCACGTTGACCCCAAGGCCCTTCTTGCGGCTCCGCGTTTCGAGCGAAGGCTTGTCCAGCTCGGCTAAGCTTGGCGCCCAGTTGTCTTTCTCTTATGACGGGCATCGGATATCTGCTGAGGATCCCAGTGCAGGCTACTTCGATGCGTCGGCACGCCGCTTCTTGCGCCGCAATGTGCGCGCGGAACAGGTCGCCGCAGAACTGCTGATGCAGTTGGGATTCCGGTTGCAGGAAACACCTTCGCGGGAAACCGAATGGGAGTTAGCCGTAAGCAAATTGCTGCGGGCCGTCCGCGTATTGGTGGAAGCCGGATGGCATATCGATGCCGACGGAAAAGTATTTCGGCAGCCGGGTGCTTTTCGTTTGGATGTATCCACCGGCGTTGACTGGTTTGAACTCCGTGGCGAGATAGATTACGGAGACACTCGCGCCAAGCTGCCGGAGTTGATCGAAGCACTCAAGCGTGGACACAGCGCAGTGCGGCTGGAGGATGGAACGTACGGGTTACTCTCCGAAGACTGGCTTCAGCGCATCGGAATGCTTATCGGCATGGGCACTGCCGAAGCCGACTATATTCGTTTTCGCTGGAACCAAGCCGGGGTGTTGGACGCTCTTCTTCTTGCGCAGGGCGATGCGACGTGGGACGAGACATTCTCTCGAGTGCGCGAGCAGCTTCGATCCTTTGACGGAATCAAAACAGTTGGGCAGCCCGCTGAGTTTGTCGGACATTTGCGCGATTATCAGCGCGAAGGATTGGCATGGATGGAATTCCTGCGCCGGTTCTCCTTCGGCGGATGTCTGGCCGACGATATGGGTGTTGGCAAAACAGCGCAAGTTTTGGCGATGCTCGAGACGCGGCGTGCTTCAAAAGCATCCGGTGAGACGATAAAGCCATCGCTGGTAGTTGTTCCCAAGTCGCTGGTGTTTAACTGGAAGCTCGAGGCGGCACGGTTTACTCCAAAGTTGCGTGTCCTCGACTACACCGGAGCAAGCCGTTCTTTGGACGATCTGAACGCCTGCGATCTGATGCTCACCACGTATGGCACTCTCCGTCGCGACATTGTGAGTCTCAAGGATGTTCACTTTGACTACGTCGTGCTGGATGAAGCTCAAATCGTAAAGAACTCAAGCACCGAATCGGCAAAGACCGTTCGGCTGCTGCAAGCGCAGCATCGCCTGGCTCTCAGTGGCACGCCGATCGAAAATCATGTGGGTGAGCTGTTTGCGTTGATTGATTTCCTGAACCCCGGAATGCTGGGAACGACCGGCGTGTTCAAGCTGGTTGGAGTCGGCATTCGCACTTCCGATCAGGAGGCACTTCGTTTGCTGGCCCGCACGGTCCGTCCATTTATTCTCCGGCGTACCAAAGAACAAGTAGCGCGGGAACTGCCGGCAAAAACGGAACAGACGATCTACTGCGAATTGGAGCCCGATCAACGCAAGCTGTACGATGAACTGCGACAGCACTACCGTCTGTCTCTGTTGAAGCGAATCGACGAAGAAGGGTTAGCGAAATCCAAGATTCATGTGTTGGAAGCATTACTGCGTTTGCGACAGGCGGCCTGCCATCCTGGACTGATCGACACAAACCGGATCGACGAACCAAGCGCGAAGACAGATGCACTCCTGGAGCGTTTGCGTGAGATTCGCGAAGAGGGTCACAAAGCGCTGGTCTTTTCGCAATTCACTAGCCTGCTTAAAATTGTGCGCGACCGTTTGGATAAAGACGGCGTCGCCTACGAGTACCTGGATGGCGCCACTCGTAACCGCGAAGAAGTCGTGGAGCGGTTTCAAAACGATCCGGATTGTCGCCTGTTTCTCATCAGCCTGAAGGCTGGCGGGTTGGGTTTGAACCTTACTGCTGCCGAATACGTGTTTCTTTTGGATCCCTGGTGGAATCCCGCCATCGAAGCACAAGCCGTGGATCGTGCCCACCGCATCGGCCAGACGCGTCATGTCTTCGCATATCGACTAATTGCGCGCGACACGGTGGAGGAGAAAGTTCTGGAGTTGCAAAAGACCAAAAAGGATTTGGCCGATGCGATTATCAGCGCCGACAACAACTTGATTCGCGACTTGCGTGCCGAGGATCTGGAACTGTTGTTGTCCTAACTGCTGTATCCCAGAGAGGCGGCTAATTGCCGATCCGCTCGTATTTCGGGAACGCCGGCCGGACGAGTTTCGGCGCCGGGTTTTCCTTTAACTCTGTCATGACGACCTCCACAGCTTTCTCCAACTGCGGATCATGACCATCGCGCACAGCCGCGGGATCTAACTCGACTTCAATGTCTGGCGCGATCCCCTGATTCTCGACATCGTAAACTCCGCTGACGTTCCAAATGCCGAAGTTTGGTGATGTCACCCGGCCGCCGTCCATTAGCTCCGGCATGGTTCCAATGCCGACGAGACCGCCCCAGGTCCTCTTACCAACAAGTTTCCCGAGGCTGGCGCGCCGGAACAGCCACGGCAAAGCGTCGCCGCCCGATCCGGCAAATTCATTCGTGACCATGACCTTCGGTCCATAAATGCCACCCAGAGGAAACACCTGGTCGGCTCCGTCCCGCGTGGTTGCCACGGCGAGCGGCTTGCGGCTCAAGTACTCAACGATGTCGCTCGCGAGCATACCTCCGTGATTGAACCGCTCATCGATCACCACCGCCTGCTTGTCGGATTGAGAGAAGAAGTAACGGTTGAAACTGGTCAGCCCATTGAACGCCGTATCCGGCATGTAGATATAAGCAACGTGCCCGCCTGTCATCTGATCCACCTTACGGCGGTTTCCCTCAATCCATGCCAGATTGCGCAGCTTGTGCTCGTCCTTGACCGGAACCACGGTGACCTCGCGCGCCCCTTTTCCGGATGGGTCAGGACCAACCTTGAGCACAGTTGCTTTTTCGGCGAGCCCTTCGAAGTAGCTGTAAACCTCTTGCGAAGAATCGACGTCGCGTCCGTTCACGGCAAGCAGGTAGTCGCCCTCGGCCACATTCACTCCGGGTTGTGTGAGCGGAGCTTTGAGATCGGGATTCCAGTTCTCACCGTTATAGATGCGCTTGAAACGGTATCGTCCATTCTCGATCACGTAATCCGCACCGAGAAGGCCGGTTGGCACGTTCTTTACCTCCGGGTTGTCGCCACCCCGGATGAACATGTGACCTACCGTCATCTCGCCTAACGCTTCGGCAAAGAGATAGTTCAGGTCCTCACGCGAGCCCAGATTCTCCAGATAAGGCTCATACCGCTTTTGCACAGCAGCGAGATGCAGGCCATGATAACCGGGATCATAGAAGAACTCGCGCTGGATACGCCAGACCTCGCGGTACATCTGCTTCCATTCGGCGCGCGGATCTACGCGAACCTCCAAGTCCTGTGTCTTGAGCACGCCTTCCTCGGGCGACGGCGGAGGAGCGGGCGGCGGCATTGAAGCTGAATCCGGCATCGGCTTCAAAGACGCAATTACCCACTTCTCGCCTTGTTGATAGAGGTACTTCGTGCCTTTGAAAGCCGTTCGATAGCTTTTCACGTCCGCAATGACGACGTCCGCGCGGCGCTTTGCCATATCGAATCGATGAACTGTATAAGTCGGCGGAGCGTTTGCTGTGCGCGGCGATTCTTCCATCGCCAACAGGACGCCGGCTGTGCCCGGCTCAAGCCCGGCATATCGCCGAGCCGGCATTGGCAACGCCAGGATGCGTTGACCGATGTTGTCGAGATCGATTCTCACGGGCACCGGTTGGGCTGCTTCCTTCTTCTCGTCCGCCTTGACGTTCTCTTTCTTCTCCTGCTCGATCTTCTCGTCATCGCTCTGGGGGGCGAGAGGCGAAGGTTCATTGTTCGGCAGGACGGCCACATAGATGTACCGGCTCACCGAGCGCGTAAGCGCGTGCAGATCGAACTCCATAGCCGAACCAGAATCCGTGCTTTCGGTGAAGTACAGATACTTCCCGTTCTGATCGAAAACAGGCGACTTCACTTCGCTCATCCCATCGGTGATCTGCGTCTTCTTTCCGTCGGATAGCGAATAGAGCCAAATTGCGGTCATGTGGCTTTTAAGCTGCTGCGCATACGCGAGCCATTTGCTATCAGGCGACCACCACGGCGCGTGGTCCCGGTCGCTGGAGTAGTAGTCCGTATCGACCAGCACCGGCTTTTTCGCGTCCACATCGATATACCAGATGTGCGCATGTGCATCGAGATACGCGATCTTCTTGCTATCGGGCGACCATCGGGGAACCGAGTAGAAGGATGGCTTTGGGCCGAGGCTGATCTTTGTGACGGATCCCATGCCGTTCTGATCGCGCAGGTGAAGCGCGTACTCGCCATCCTCGTCGGAGAAGTACGCGATGGTTTTCCCATCCGGCGACCACGCCGGCTCGCGCTCTTGCACACCCGCTGAATTGGTGAGGTTGCGAGCATCTCCTTTCTCGGCCGGTAGCGTCAGGATTTCACCGCGGACCTCGAATACCGCACGCGCCCCGTTCGGGGAGATGTCGGCATTCCGCAGGTTCTTCGCGACGTTGACGAAATGCGGACGCACCTGCGGAAGATCGCCCGCAAGCTCGATCGGAACCGCCTTGCTTTGTCCTTTGGCGAAATCATAAAGGTAAAGGGCGCCGAACTGCTCGTAGACAATGCCGCCCGGTCCCGCCGAGGCAGATTTGAAATCAAGCCCCCTGTTCTCGATCAGACATTTGGCCTGCCTGGTCTCGACGTTATAGGAATACAAGGTGACCGGGCCGCCGCGGTCGGAAAGAAAGTAGACAGTGTCGCCCACCCACATCGGGTTGAAGTCATTCGCATTTTTGTCGCGGGGCACTGGAACGACTTTCGAGTCGGCTAAGGCCGCCATCCAAATACGTCTGGTCTGGCCACCGCGATAACGCTTCCAAGCTTCCTGCCACTGGAACAACGGAACGTACGCGAGGTGATTGCCGTCGGGCGAATACGAGCCTTCGAGCGCAATAGGAAATGGCAATTCTTCCGGGAAGCCGCCGTCGACGGGAACAGTGAAAAGCTTGGCTCCATCATTCGCCGTTGACCGGTCCGAGGCGAAGAGAACGCGGTTGCCATCGGGCGTCCAGCCCACTGCATCATCCTGGCCCGGGTGCCAGGTGAGCCGTTTCGGAACGCCGCCTTTTGCAGGCATGACGAAGACGTCCTTGTTGCCGTCGTACTCGCCGCGGAACGCGATCATTGAGCCGTCGGGCGAAAAGTACGGGCTGGTCTCGATTCCGATGCCTGTCGTCAAACGGACGGCCTGTCCTCCGTCGCGCGGAACGCTCCACAAATCGCCGGAGTATGAGAACACGATGGTCGTCTTACTCAGAGCGGGATCACGGAAGAGGAACGGTCCAGTCGCCGCGCACGCGGACGCTGTGCCCAGACATACGAGGACAAAAAACCTGCGAAGCATTGTTCCATTCTATGGCCAGATGTTCACCTTGCGAATCGAGACGCGTTATGTCTGTGCGTATGGTTGATTGCGCGCCACCCGCATAGGAGAAATTATTAAATTTGCAAAAGGCCAAAAAAGAATTGATGACTGCCATAATCAGCGCTGATGAGGATCGATTAACAATTGTGTAGTTGATGCTATGAACATCTATTTCCTTTTTTGATCGACAAGGCACTTTTCTAGTTGTACTAATCTCCGGTACTCTTTATCATCGAAAGACGTCTTCAATCCATATCATGGAGTTTGCGGAGAAATGCAATTGTAATTTCCTGCACATTGAATCGTCCAGCGCTGCTGCGTTCTTTTTCAGGTCGGCCCTTCTCGATGCAAAAGTTCGGGCATCTGTTTTTCATGTGCCGGACGCTTCGTTAGGTCTAAAATTCCTGGAAAAACTTGATCATTTTCTAAAAGTACCAACTCCTGATTTGGTCGTGCTGGGTTCAAATAATAACGGTATTAGTCGGTTTGAAATGTTGCGGAGAGCTCGCGGAAAAGGGCTCCATGGAGCTAATAGGTTTGTGGTAATTTCAAGTTCCGATCACGCCGGAGATCTCGAGGAAGCGATGCAGCTTGGCGCACTTGCCTGTTACGAAGCGCCTAGGAGTTACGATGGGCTATTAACCATTGCTTCGGAAATAGGGCTTCTACTCCAGCGAAACTCGCAGCAGCAACCGTCTGTTTCGGGCCACGCACGAGCGATCCCGCGTGATGTTTGACTATTCTCCTTTTGATAGTAGACAGGGCCGTCAGCCACTGAGGACGGACGTCTCAACAAGCACGACGTAATCATCGCTTGCGACTGGGTGCTTGATAGCGCGAAGGGCATGCGTGATTCCGTGCCTTTGCGTGTCGAGAGACTAACTTAAATGTCGAACAGCTTTACGAAAGCATGCGTGGCGTCCGATGTGGGCAATTGCCGGACACGTTCATTATCATTAGATACGTGGGCTTCGCTGAATGGCCCATCCCAAGAATGGTTTTCAGTATGCTCGAGCCCGGGTGGCGAAATCGGCAGACGCAAAGGACTTAAAATCCTTTTTCGCGCAAGCGGAGTGCGGGTTCAAGTCCCGCCCCGGGCACCAGTTAGCTGCTCCTACTAGAAATCGAGTGCGTAAGCGGTGTTATGCTCTTTGTACGTCCAGATACCGCGCCGTACGCTTTCCTGCCTGTTGATACTGCAGCGTCGTAACCGATAGAGCCAAACCATGCGCGCAGTGTTTGGTTCGAAATGTACGCGCAAATTTTTCGGGAAGCCTCCGGGGATCAAATTCTAACAACGGTGCGGCGCGAATCAGGAAAGAGCAGCCCCAGTACACCGGCCTTTCGTAAGCTTCTTTTCAATCGCGTCAGTTAGTTACAATTCGGTCAATGGGTTGGTGGACGAAAGGAAACAACACGCTTTGAAATGTAAAAAAGCGAGGCGGTTTTGGACCGCCTCGCTGTATTGGCCGAGCTTAAAAGGCGAGCTTCAAACTAAGCTGGATTGTCCGTGGGTCTGTCGCTGTTGTGTCAAGGTCGCCGAAGTCGCCGCACGTAACACACATTGGAAAGGTGTTGAACGGCGATAGCGTGTATTGCGCGTAGTTGAAGGCGTTCAGGAACTCGGCGCGTAGCCAAACCTGATAACGCTCCGATCCAAAGTTCTTCGCCACCGACAGATCGACATTGCGCGTGGCGCGCTGGCGTAGCTGCGTCATGCGTTGCGGCGCATTGCCCAGCGTCCAATTGTCCGGAGGGGCGGTATAAGCCGCGGGATTTATCCAATTGTTGGGAGTACGGTTGGACGGTACCGGATTGCCGACCAGGTTAGCGATCTGCGGTCCGGGGAAGCCATAGACGCCGAGCGGATTGCTGTAGTTCCAGAAGACCGCCTCGGGTAGCGGAACGCCGCTGGCCAGCCGAATGACGCTCGAAAGCTGCCAGTTTCCGAGTATCTCCTTCACAACCCCTGGAGCATCGTTGCCCCATTTTTTGCCTCTGCCGTACGGCAGGTCATAGACGAGCGCAGTGGCGAAACTGTGCGGAACATCGTGCGTGCTGATGTTGTAGTCGAGCATGGTGTTGTAAGAATCGCGCCATTGATTGCCCGTGCCCCAGCCGATGAAGTCCTCCGGGCCGTTATCCATCGCTTTCGACCAGCGGTAGGTGACGAGAGCGCTGAGTCCGTTTGTAAAAGAGTAGTTATACTTCACGTCCAGTGCGTTGTAGGCAGATCTCGCGCCGGGCAACGACCGTGTCAGGCCGATGGACGAGTACTCAGGAAAGGGACGCAACAACTGGTTCGCGGGAATCGTTTCCTGAGATCCAAGCGAGCTGGTCGGGTCGATCTTGCCGAAGAAAGGATTCGGTACAAGCTGATCCAACGCAGACTTCTGGCTCAGGAATTGATCCGGAAGCTGGTCGATGTTGATGTTCGGATTGCCGTAGAGCAGCTTGCGTCCCCGGTTGCCAAGGTAGCCGATCTGGAAGAAGGAGTGGGCCGTGAGCTGGTATTGCAGGTCGAAGCTCCATTGCAAGGTATAGGGAGTCGGGTGCGAAGAACTCAACCATTGCTGGTTCAGATCCTGACCGACAAATGTGAGCAGGCCCTGGGAACTTCCGGTTGGCTGGTTGACACCGCTCGGAAATGGATTGCTCACCAGGTTCAACGGCGCGTAGCCGTTTCCGGAGGTGGCGTTCCAGTTGGTGCTGGAACTGAAGCCGGCGAACTGTCCTGTGCCATCGAAGCTGATCATCGCTGACGGAGGCAGATAGTAGAGACCGAACCCTGTTCGCGCCACCAGCTTGTCCGTCACTTTGTATGCGACTCCGACGCGAGGCGCGAAATCCTTATTGTTAGGCGGCCACGCGTCGCGCCCAGGCGTGCCGGCCGTACGCGCATATTGAAGCCCCCCATACACCGGGAAGCCCACCGCAGAGCTGACGGGATTCAACACATTCGGGTTGAAGTATTCGATCCGGTTGTAGCGCTCGGTTGCCGGCCGCTGGTTTTCATAACGAAGGCCGAAGTTAACCGTTAGGCGCGGGGTGACTCGCCATTGATCCTGAATGTACGCACCATACACAGGAAGCGCCATTGCAGCATCGATATTGAAGGCTTGGCCGCCGCCGCTTCCCACTCCAAGGAGCAGCGAGGCCAGGGCGTTGCCGGAGCTGACGGAGCCGCTGTTGCTGGCCAGGCACGGGCCGCCGGGATTGGGGTCGCAGGAAGTCTGCGCAACTGCAAACGAAAAGGCCGGTGAGCCCGTGTTGACGCCATTCGCCTCATCGGTATTGTTGATCCTTTGATCGTCGTAGTTGCCTCCGAACTTGAGCGTGTGCTTGGAAAAGCTTTTTGTCACGTTCATACCGACAGTGTTGGCGTAACGGGTGTAGGTTTGAAAGCCGCCTCCGAAGGTTACGCCAATGTCGGAATAGTTCTCGACCGTAACACCGGGAAGGATGGGTGCCTGGAATAAGTTGTTCGGCAACCCGATCGTGGAAGCGTCGGCTGTTCCGAACGTTTGCGCCGTATGCCCTTCCTTCCAACGGCCATAACTGACGAATGGATTGATGACCCAGGTCGGACTCGGCGTGTAAGTGTCATTCAGAACCACCTGGAATCCGTTGTCATGCTCATTCACGTTGCTATCGCCACCTGTGCAGTAGAAACACGGGTTGATGACGTCCTGGCGAAAGCGATCGGACCAGCGGAAGAAGATGCGGTTGTTGGAACTCTGATTCCAATCGACGCGGCTATCCATTTTGTCGTTGCTGTTATTGCCCGCGCCTTGGGCGAAGAAGTTGTTCACTTGGTTTGGACCGATGCCGGGGTGATTGGGCAGCGGGTACAAGGCCATGATCTTCGCGCCGACGGGATCGATCTGGCTGGACGGAATGATGTTTCCCGCGAACGGCTGGCGAGTAAACGTTCCATCAGGCAATTGCGTCGTCGTGAACGGGTTATAAATCAGATTCGGCGTCCCATCCGCATTCAGCGAACCGGAAAAGTCGCCGCTGCGCTGCGCTTGGGTGGGTACCGTCGCCAAGGTGCTCTCGGTGCTGGGCTGCCTCAGTCCTTCGTATCCACCGAAGAAAAACAGATTGGCACGTTTGAGGATGGGCCCGCTGACATTCCCGCCAAACTGATTCCGCTTAAACGGGCCTTTCGGAGCCCCGTTCTTGTTATTGGACCAGCTATTGGCATTCAGCGCTGAGTTCTGAAGATAGTCGTACGCTTCCCCATGAAACGAGTTGGTCCCACCTTTGGTAACCAGAGTGACGATGCCTGACCCTGACCGCTCATACTGCGCATCATAGGTATTGGTGACGACCTGTTGCTCCTGGACAGAATCCTGCAAAGGAGCAACGAGCAACCCGCCCCAATCGACGGCGGTCGAGGGGGCACCGTCAATCAGAATTTGTTCTTCACCCGAGCGGCCACCGTTAAGGCTAAAAACGCTCGAGTTTTGATCGAGAGTACCATTCCTTTGTGTCATGCCCGCGGGACCTTCGACGGTTCCGGCTACCGCGAACACGAAATTGAGCGGGTTGCGGGTGCCATTGGGTAGGTTCGATAGCAGTTGCGCATCGAGAGTGGCTCCGGTATTGGCAGTCTCGGTGTCCACCAGAACAGATGACGCAGTTACTTCTACCTGCTGTTGTATGTTTCCGACCTCGAGTGATGCGTCAACGCTCGCGTTGATCTGCGAACGAAGAATGAGGCCGCTTTTCACGTATTTTTTGAATCCAGCCGCGGTGATGGTGATCTGATAATTACCGGGCTGAAGGTTACTGAATTCATAAGTACCGGCCGAACTGGTTGTGGCGTTCCGAACGTCGTTGGTCTGGGTGTTTTGCAACTCGACCTGCGCGTTCAATACAGCGGCTCCGCTCGGATCCGTTACGATTCCGGTAATGGATGATGTGAAACTTTGCGCAAGACAGAGATGCGCGAAGAATGCACATAAAATGGCGGCGAGCATCAACGGAATCGTTCGTGGACGCCGTGATGCATATTGTTGGACTGACACTACTTCCTCCTCATAGAAAGAGCTACTGTGGTTTGGAGCCGAGGGCTTGCGCGGCGAGAAGCGTTCGCTGCGCCTCCTGCATCAGTGACGGCGGCGGCTTTAATGATTGGATTTGACGCGCCAGAGTAGCGGCGTCATCTGTTTTGCCGTCGTCGATCAACAGTTGCAGGAGTCTGATTTGTGCCTCGACGTTATCGGGATGGTCTCGGGCGGTTCGTTCGACACCTGCGCGGTACCGGGCGATTTGTTCTTCCGGCGGCAGCGCAAGGTAGTCGAGCAATCCCGCACTTTGTGTCGCAAGCGGCCGGGCGGGGCCAAGTTCACGGGCGCGCGCAAAGACAGCTTCCGCTTCATCGCCTTTATTAGCGGCTTTGAGAGCGCGACCGAGGTGAAACAGGAGCGTTGAGTTGTCGGGCGACAATTTCGTCGCGCGATGGAGGGTCGCTAAGGCCTCGTCTGTATGACCCAGCGAAAGCTGCGCTTGCCCCAGATGATCGAGAATAGCGGGGTTCTCCGGGGCTTGCTTCATCGCTGCGGCGAAATCGTCCAAAGCGGCCGACGTACGGCCCTGACGGTATTCAAGAACGCCGCGGGCGAATCTTACTGCGGCGAGGTCCGGCTTGATGGCGATCGCGGCGGAAAACTGTTTCAATGCAGCTTCGGGCTCGGTTGTCGTTTGGACAGTACCCAGTTCGTAGTGCCCGATTGGGTCGTTTGGATGAGCGCGCACATAAGCCTGCAAGCCCGCGAGTCCGGCATCCGCGCGTTCGGGAAGCGCCGTTTGGACGAATGCGTACTCGCGCTGCGCCGACGTGTCGCCCGGTACGAGTTTCAAGTACCGCTGCCAGGCTTGCGCCGAGTCGGCAAAGTAGCCGAGGCGCGCAGTGATGCGGGCCAACAGCGACTGTAGTTCACGATGAGCAGGATTAATTTGCGCTGCATGAGCGGCGGTCGCAACGGCTTCATCCGGATGCCCGAGTTTCACCTGGACGACTGCGAGATCGTATGAAGCATCCGGATTGTTCGGTTGAAGCTCGAGCGCGCGTTTCAGCAGCCCTTCCGCGCGCGCGAAATCGCCGGCGCGTGAGGCGGCGAGTCCAGCATCATAGATCGCGTCAACGCGGTTTGGAGCGATCTGCAGAGCCGCGTCGAACACGCTGGCAGCCTCGTCATAGCGTCCGGTCGCGGAGAGCGCCTCGCCGATGGAAATAAGAGCCGCTGGATCGTTCTGCGCGTTTGAGAGAAGGTGCTGTAGAAGATCGGCCGCGGCATCGGTGTGACCGAGTCCATACTCGGTTCGCATGCGAAGTAGAGCTACATCATTTCGATCCCGCAGTGCCGGGGGCAACTCATTCAGACGAGTTGCGGCTTCGGACGGCTGTTTGTCTTCAAGCGCGAGGCGAGCGAGCTGTATGCGGGCATTTGCGTTTTCGGGGTCGATGGCGATTGCCTTCTGGAACTGAAGGCGCGCTTGCCGGGGCTGATTTGTCAGCAAGAGGTGATTGCCGTAGTTGTTCAGCAGCCCGGACCCGACTGGACCGCTCGCCAACGCCTGTTGGTAATACGGGGTAGCTTCGGGAGCCCGGTTCTGTTGATCCAATACGACGGCTAAGAGCCCGGCCGCATCGGCCTCTTGCGGATGTTCCTTCAGCGTTTCGCGGAGCAGACGCTCTGCACTCGCCGTATCACCGCGCTGTAGGGCTGCGATTGCGCCCTCAATTTGTTGTGGCGCTGGTGATGCACGAAGAAACGCCGCTATTGCGACAAGGCAGGCGACGCAACGCATTCCTAATGCCTGGCCTCCTTTGCAGGGCCGGCTTTCGGGATCTTATCTTCTAAAGCAAGCTCCCAATAGGCTGCACGTCCCAGTGATCTGCGCAGGCCTGCGGTTTCGAGATCATGGCCAGTTACCATGCTGGTGATGAAAATCCCCGTGGTTTTACCGGAAGGCGCCGTGTAGGAGTTCGTCCAACGAATTGGCAGCCTAGAATCATTCAATTTGCCGGAGACGAGGGCTTCAGCAATGGGGCGCATCAAGAGAGCCCTTGCCCTGGCGGCAGAAATTTGCAATACGGCAACATCAGCAGACGAACCTCATACACCCCATAGACCTCGGTTGAAATGCAGATTGCTTCATCCCTGCGCTTCGCAGAATGGGATGCACGGCAACACTGGCATCAAAACAATAATACCGGGTACTTTGTTGCCCGTGAGACGCATGATGCACCCCCCATGTTTCGCAAGGACTTTGCGTCAGAAGCGGCCGCCCCAATCTGTTAGCTGTTTTGAGACAAAGATTGGTCCGAGCGAGTTGATGTTATGCAGTGTTGTGTACCATTGTGGACGGGATGGAAGTTTAGTGCAGAACAGAAGCGCAGACGAACCGAATGCCTTGCCCGCATGGCCGGTTGCAGCTGTTGAAATTGCTAGTGGCGCCGGGGTTCTGCGCAAATACGCAGAACTGACGAAGCCTCGTATTACGCTTTTGATCGTTATTTCGACAGCGGTAGGGTACTCATTCGGCTCGGGCTCACACTTCGATCTCGTAATGCTCTTGAACGCAATTTTGGGAACGGCGCTGATGGCGTCCGGGGCGGCAGCACTAAACCAATGGTACGAACGGGACGTCGATTCGAGGATGAACCGAACCCGCCGGCGCCCCATTCCATCGGGCGCAATTCAACCGCGGCACGCACTGTATTTTGGTATCGCATTGTCGCTCGGTGGCCTTCTGGAGCTTTTTTTCTTCGCGAATGCTTACGCGGCGGCTCTTAGTCTCCTCACTTCCTTCGGCTATTTGTATGTCTATACTCCTTTAAAGCGAAAGGGACCGATCTGCACCACATTGGGTGCAATTCCCGGCGCGATGCCACCGTTAATTGGATATGCTGCCGCAAGTCACCATCTCCCGATCCAAGCATGGATTCTTTTCGCCATCTTGTTTTTGTGGCAATTTCCCCATTTCCACGCCATTGCATGGATGTACCGTGATGACTACAAGCGGGGAGATATCAAAATGCTCGCGGTTGTAAAACCTGATGGGAAAGCGCTTGGGCGGCAAGTCCTGCTCACATTGTTGCTGCTTATTCCCGCGACATTGCTTCCATCGTTTTTCAACATGGCGGGCCGGGTATATTTCTTTGCGGCCCTGCTTCTTGGTTTCGCATTTCTCTGGTTCGGAGCGAAAATTTTCAGAGAACGGACACATGCAGCCGCTCGCCAACTTCTACTTGCGTCCGTTATTTACATGCCGCTCTTGTTCGCTTTTCTCGTCTTCGACAATCCGCGTTACTCCTTGCTCGGCTAAATCGAACTCTCTGCCTGGGTCGATGTAGGACGGACAAAACCCGCGGGAATCGGTCCCTAAGGACGAGTTATCTCATATTCGCCCGTACTTGTATAAGTGCCCGGTCCCAGGCGTCAATGCGAATCGCTCCTATTCGCGGATACTCGATGTCCAGAATGATCAAAACTGTGACACTCAACATAATCGCGAAACCGAGTATGTGAACCCAGTTGCGCATCTTACTCGCCGCCATCAGATTACCGGCGAGCAGTGAACAAGCCAGCACCAGCACGACTAACATCACGGGAATCACCAGCGGCGGATGCATCTGGGAGCCCTCCGTCCTGGTATTCGCAACGTTGATCATTTCGTTCATGGACCCCAAAACAAGGGTCATTACCGCTGGCGAACCGGCCTCCTGGCATCCGGCGACAGCACCAGCCCAAATCTCCTGTTGCAGCTTGTTGGCTCGATTCAGTTCAGCTGTAGCCGCGGCCAAATCCGGAAGTTTTCGGTAAATCGCGAGTCTCGCGTCCACATACTGCCGGAATGCTTCCTGCAAAATCGGCTGGACGTGCCCCGGCAGCAGGGTGATTCGCAGGTACGCGGTATCAACCTTGTTCGCTTCATCAACAATCAATTGCCGCCGCGCGTCGAATCGCGAGGCAGCACCAGAAAAGGTGAACGCGATCAGCAGACCCATCAGGCCGAAGATCGCTCCGTCCACTGGGCCCGTGCCGCTCGTGGCTCCTTCAGGATCTTGCTTTCGAACGTGGATTCCGGACCGCCGCCCGATTTCCATCGCAAACAAAATGGAGACAAAGATGGCGAGTCCTAAAGGTAAGAACCAGTTAATCCAGTGGCTCATAGCGGTTCGATCCGAGACCAATAATCTTCGCCTCGGATCGTAGTCGGCACATTTCTCCCTCGTTGCAGGGGTTTCTACGCGGGTACTGACCGCTAGAGAAAACGAGTGGTTAGCCGCTTACTGCTCGGCGTCCACCACTTGCCACGTCTTGTCCGGGTTGTACAGCTCCATGCTCTCGAAAATCTTGGGCGTATCGGGCCCCAGGTCTTTTTGGTAAACAACGCCTTCGTAGCTGACGATAAATGTTTGCACGCCGGACACCCTGTACTGCGCCGGAGCAGCTGCCAGAGCAAATCCACCGATCATCGCTCCCTCAACCACAAAGTTCATCTGGCCTAATGGAGCGGCTGGACCTTGCCCTTTCAGCACCTTGAAATAGTAGCCGTGAAACGGTGGCTTATCAGGTGCGTAGCCTTCCGCGAGGGCTTTTGCGACCGACTCGCCGACGGGTCCCTCCCAAGTGCCATCCGCATTCTGCCAGGCAAGACCGTCGTGTTTGCCAGGCGTGCTGATGATTTTCTGCGCGTACTCGTTCAACTCGGAACCGTCGTGTTTCTCCGAAGCATATTCCTTTTGCGCCTCAACGAAACCACGGCAGACCAGGATCGCATCGAGTTCGTTCTGGCCGATGCGCCGGAAGAGGATCTCCTGCTGCCCAGCCTTGGTATCGAAGTACCACTTTCCGCTTCGCTTCACAATCGGGATCGGAAAAGGCCAATCGTCGTTTCCAACCGAAAGCGTGGCGCGCGAGCTGCTTTTTGGATCCAACGTCACCGACTGCTTTTCCTTCGCCGAGGCGGCAAAGGCGAGACTGCGGTTCTTATCACCGACGGAATCTGCCGAAGACACAAGGTCCTTCCCATCGGGTCCGAGCATCTCATCCAACGCAGGCACGTCATACGTTCCCGCGGCCTGAATTAAAGCCGCTGCAGCTGCATCTGGCGTGGCAAACGCCTTCTGTGCCGATGCAGAATGGGCCGCGGCCTGTGAGTGCATTCCCAGGACACAGCACGCCGCTGTTGTCACCACAGCAGATAGAGATTTCCACCCGGAAACCTTCAATGTTTTTGATCTTGTTCGTTTCTCCCAAATCATGAGTTTTCCTGTAGTAGTCCCGGCTTGCTCACCTGTGCTCACCTGCGTCGACCTCCGCCGCCGCGAGAGCCTCCGCCGCCGCCGCGAGAACCGCCATAACTCGAAGAGCCCCGTGAGCTACTGGCGCGCGCTTGTCCTCCGCTGGGCCGGTCACTACCGCCGAAAGCTCCACCGCTGCTGCTTCTGGAACTGCCGCTGCTGGGAACTTGCCTGTCGCCGACGCGGTCCGGATTGGTGCCACGATTCGCACCCGCATTGCGATCGTTAGCAGAGCCGCGATTAGCGCCGGCATTACGATCACCGTCAGAGGCCCGATTCGCGCCAGCGTTGCGATCATTAGCAGAGCCGCGATTGGCTCCAGCATTGCGATCACCATCGGCGCCCCGGTTCGCACCCGCATTACGATCGTTGGCAGTGCCGCGGTTTGCGCCCGCATTGCGATCATTAGCAGAGCCGCGATTGGCCCCAGCATTCCCATCACTTCTATTGGCCTGGTTTTGCCGTGCGCTCGCCTGCCGTGCGCTCGCCTGCCGCGCGCTCGCCGAATCCCCGCGCGCAGTTCCACCAAATTTACTGGCCGTTGCCCTGTCTCCGTAAGGAGCCCCGCCGCGGTGCTGCGGATTGTGCTGCCATTGCGACGCTCTGTTCCCGCTCCCATTTCCGATATTGTTGGTTCTGTTCGTATTCCGGTTGAAGTTATTGTTGTTGTTGATGGTGATGTCGTTGTTGCCGCCCCAGCCGGAGTTATAACCCCAGCCGCCGCTCCACATCGCTCCCATGGCAACTCCAACCCCGAACGAAATCGCCGCGCCCGCCGCGTAGTGCCACGCCGGTGGATAAACGACCGGCGGATAGGCATAAACCGGCGGTGGCGCACCATAGACGACAACCGGGTCGTAGCTCGGAACATAGACAACTTGCGGATTGGCCTGCTCGATGACAACGACGCTCTTCGATTCCACTACCTTTGTTTCGACCTTCATCTGCTCGTTCGAGTTCAGCTGCCCTTTGTCTTTTGCCTTGGCCCGCATGCGTTGGACCGCATCCATAACGGCCGACTGCTGCGCCAGGAAAGCATTGCCCAGCTCCGAGGTCCACTTAATGTTGTCTGCCATCAGCTTGACGACGTCCGGCAGACCCGCCATGGACTGCACGCTGGGATCCCAGCCCTCCTTTTGCACGGCGTCCGCCAGCGCCTTTTCTTTTAAATCTTTATGTTTCGTCAACCACTGCTCAAGCTGAACGATTTCCAAAGGGTAAGTGGATGCCACCAGCACTTGAGCCAACAGCGGGTCGGGATAGAGCGCGATCGGCGCGACCAGGCTGTCCAATTGGTCGGCGGGCAAAGCTGCCGGAGCCTCGGCCGCAGGTGCTGCCTCTTGAGCCACTGCCCCTGCCTGGACCACCTCGCCGGGTATCAGCAAAGCTATGCAAAGCATTGCTGTTACGCGAATCCATTGAGTAGCACACGCCATTAGTTAAGTCCTCATCAAACAGCCGGGCTTTTGAGGAACACGCGCAAAACGGGCGCGGCGTCAGGCTCGCCACCCCAAGATTTCGCGAGTTCGTTTCCTATCTGGTGGCGCGCAGCCGCGCCCTTTACGCTTCTAAGGGATGTCATGGTCAGCTCTTCTTTGGCGGCGGCGGGAAGTTTTTCAAAAGTTTCGCGACTCCCTTTTGCAGGTTCTTTTGCCGCTTCTCCGGCTTCGCTTTAGGGTCGATGGTTTTCGTGGCCGTGCCACGCCAGATCAGCTGTTTCGCAGCTGCTTCGTAGATATCCAGATCAATCTGGCCCTTGTGAATCGTTGAAGTGGTGGTGGTAGTCATTCCTCCGCCGCCGCCACCGTACCAACCGGAACCCCATCCCGGACCGTAGCCCCAGCCGGTATTGTAAGAAGTGAGTTGCTGCTCCTGGCCAAGTGCAACCTGATAGCAAATGTAGAGGTCTGCGTCGTCACCCTCCGTTTTCGTCAGACCTTTCTTCGCCAGTTCCGCATCCACGGCTGCCTTCAACTGCTGGTCCGCAAGCTGATTTAGCTGCTGAGCACCCTTGCAATCGGCCCACTTGAAAGTCTTGAACTTTGAGAAATCCTCGCCGGCAGCGAAGTTGTACCGCACGTCCTGCGCAAAGCACGCTGCCGCCGCTAACAAAAAAACTGGAAGAATCCTTCGGACTGCTTGCATCATGAACTTCCTTTCTAAACTTGTCGATCCCTCAAGTGGCCGACCTCTTGCCGGCCGCCCGTTGACGAATTTCTGCCACATAATCAAGGCCCCGCGTCTTATCAAGGAACTCGAACCGCACTTCGGGAGTCTCCCGAGCTGCCTCTATCACCGAGAGCAGCGACGTGAACCGCTCCGCGCGAACACGACGCTCGATGTCGGCTTCTGTTGCCCATTCCTCGAAGTAGTGGACCGTCGAATCCGGGTCCGACCACACACTGCACCCCAGGTGTCCGCTCTCTGCCCTTAACTCTGGCATCAAGGACCGAAATGCCCGCACGATCTTCTGGGCGCCACGGCTCGGCCCTGCTAGCGTTACGCTCAGTCGCACCACGTCCGCTCCAGTGCAGTACGCGTTCCATATTGCGAACATGCTTGCTAAACCGCGAGCCGTTTGCAAAATGAGGAGTTTGACTCGTTTCCGTGTCCGGCCGATCGCAGCGAAAACGGAACAGCCCGTCTGCTATTCCAGAGAAGCCCACGGAATACCGTAGGCGCGTCACGATTCCGATAATCTACTTCGGACGCTTTAGGCCCAGCTTTGCCATGCGTGTCTCCAGTGTTGTGGGTTTAAATCCAAGTTGGTCCGCCGCTCCGCCCGGCCCGCGGATGCGCCAGCCAGTCCTTTCCAGAACAGTGCGTACGTGTTGTCTCTCGACGTCGTCCAGCTTGACGTAATTTTTGGCCGCAGCCGTCGATATCGCCGGCAGTGGAATGCTCAGATGCGTACCTTTCACCACGATCATGGCGCGTTCGACAACGTTACGCAGCTCCCGCACATTGCCGGGCCATGGATACTGCTGGAGCGCGGCCATATTCTCACGTGAAATTGCGTCGATCGGCTTGCCGAATGTCTTCGAGAACTCGCCTACGAAGCGCCATACCAGCAGCGGAATGTCTTCCGTACGCTCCCGCAACGGCGGCACCCGAATGGGAAAGACATTCAGGCGGTAGAACAAATCTTCGCGAAACGTGCCCTCCTCAATTCGCTTCTCCAGGTCGCGATGCGTAGCCGCAATGATCCGTGCATCCACCCGAAACACCTTTGAACTTCCAAGCCGTTCGAACTGTTTCTCCTCCAGCACCCTCAGTAACTTGACTTGCACTTCAGGAGGCAGGTCGCCGATCTCGTCCAGTAAGATCGTCGAGTGGTCCGCCATTTCAAAGCGCCCCGCCTGCTGCGTTAGAGCGCCCGTAAACGCGCCTTTTTCGCGGCCAAACAGCTCGCTCTCGATCAGCGTGGCTGGAATAGCCGCGCAGTTCACGCGCACCATCGGCCGTCCGCGCCGGGCGCTGCGTTCGTGAATCTGGCTCGCGAACAGTTCCTTGCCCGTGCCGGTTTCTCCCAGCAGCAGTACTGTCGAATCGGTCGCCGCCACCTGCTCCACCTGCTCCATCACCCTGAGGATGGCGGCGCTTCGGCCGACTACCGGACCCGTACCCGCTCGCGCCTGCACTTCCCGGCGAAGGTAGACGTTCTCGGCTTGCAACCGGTCGCGCAAACGGACAACTTCTTCCAGCGCGGCCTGCAGCTCAATGTCGCTTTGCTTACGGGCGAGTACGTTAGCGAACACCTGAGAAAGCAACCGGAGCCGGCTGACGACTTCCGGAGACCAGGTCCGGGCCGTCCGAGCCCGGGCGAAGGCAATCACTCCGGCGATCTGGCCGCGCACCGAGAGCGGAATGGCTAATCGAGACTTAGTGCCGTCGTATCGCAGCCGCTCGCGTTCTCGCGCATCCGCCACCTCGTCGATGGACGAGAAAAATGCTACCTCTCCGTTGCGGATCTTTGCTAATGACCACGGAAACTCTTCCGGTGCCACTACATGTAGCCCCTGCTCAGATTCGGGTCGCGTCCAATTGTGCGTTAAGACAAACTCGGTCGTGTTTGCGGAGGCCAGGAACAGAGAACTGCGATCGAGGTCGAGCATCTCCCCAATGCGGCGCTGCGCGTCCTCTATCGCGACGTCAATCTGCTCGGTCTTCAGATTGACGAATCCTGCCGAAAGTTCGGTCACCAGCTCTTCGAACTCCAGGCGCTCGTCGCATTCCTGAGCGCGCTCATCTGCCGTGCCGATCTGAGTTTGCGCAGCACTTGTTGCTTGAAATGCCACGCTAATTACCCCTGGTGGGATCACTAAGATCACCCCTGGGGGTGGGTTTGCCACCATCCGGATGGCGGCATCTGCCCCCATCACATTGGAGATCCTCCGGAATCTCGGAGGGTGTGTAGTGACTGGTGAGCCCCGGACGCATACTGAATTCCAATACTCTCAACATCTTCCCGCCTTTACTGGAGATGATTCCGCCGTGGCACCCGCGGTGCAAATAATCGCCAAAGCAGGTAAGGGAGAACGCGCTTATGAAACACGGAATACTTCAATACGCCTCTGTCGCCTTTCTGATTGCTGTGGCCTCCGCTTCGGCTCAGTCGCCCGATGTGACTCAAATGAAGAGCAAGCTTGACCAACTCGATCAGGAGATGCAGCAGCTCAAGCAGCAGATTGCCACGGTGGAAGCGGCCCAGAAAACGCCGGGGACACCGCAAGCCCCCGGGCAACCGCTTGTTACAAAAACGCCGGCTACTCAGGCGCCACCAGCGGAAGCGACGATGGAAAATTATGGCAAATTGACGATGACTCGCGTCGTCGCGAACGAGGACCCGGAAGGCGCGTCGCGAATCAACAACGAGGAGATCGACCCCGCGATGCGCGGCTATTTCCGCTTACCAGGCACGGGCACTCTCATCAAAATGGGCGGATTCGTCAAGACGGATCTGTTTGTTGATGCGAACCAGGCCGGGTCGTATTACGGAGCATACGTGCCGTCCAGCTTCCCATCAAGCACTCAGCCACATACTGTGAATGCGACTGTGTCCATGCGGTCGTCACGTTTCTATACCGAGTTCCTGCAGCCAGTATCCGGCAGCGATGACCCGAAGGATAGCGTAAAGGCGTACCTCGAATACGACTTCCTCGGAAATTACGACCGGAACTCGCTGCGGCTGCGCCAATTCTATGCGCAATACAAGAACCTCCTCGTTGGCCAGACATGGAGTGCGTTCGGTGATCCCGATGCCTTCCCCGACACCCTCGAATTTGAAGGGCCGCCCGGAATGATGGGAACCAGACAGCCAATGATCCGGTACACGCACCCGCTTAACGACGCGAACAGCTTAGGAGTCTCGGTTGAAAAATCCGGGACAGACACACCGTTCAGCACGCAGTTTGGCACGCCGGTGGGTTCTTCCACACGGCCGGACCTGATCGCCTTCTATCGATACGAAAACGCTCACGGACACCTTTACTTCGCGGCCGTATCCCGCTCTGTTGGAGGCGTGATCCCGAACTCCGATGTGCCGGACTTACGGAATCATGTAGACGGGTACGGCGGCTCGCTCTCCGCAGTCTTTGGAAGCAGCAAAAACAACGTTGTCATGCAAGCGATTATCGGAAAGGGAATTTCCAACTATTACAACGACAACTTCGGGTTGGGATCCGACGTCGGCTTTAGCGCCAACGGCACGCTGGTTGCAACTCCGTCCGGTTCAGGCAATATTGGCTTTCAGCACTACTGGAACAAAACTCTTCGCTCCACTTTCAGCTACGGCTATCTGAGGATCAACAACACCGCGGGCGATCCGGGCACCAACTATCACATCAGCAACTACGCCACCGGCAACTTTATATACCAGCCCTGGACCAGTTGCTTGTTCGGCGCCGAATATGTCTACGGTTCTCTCGAACGAAAAGACGGCTTCAAGTGGGTAGCGCCTCGCATTCAAGTGAGCATCACGTACTACATCAACAAATATCCGAAGGAGTAGTGAATGTTTATGCAAAGAATGCAGGCTACAACACTTATTGCCGCGACACTCTTCGCGACTACGATCGTCTCCATCCCTGTCTCGGCCCAGCGAGCCAGTCCCGTTGCCCCCAGACGGCAGCAGGTGGAATCGATGGTCAAGGAGGCCTACGAAAAGTTCAAGAGCGATGCCAGCGGCAAGAATGCCGACTACATTCCTTACCTGGCGCAGGTGGATTCGAAGCTGTTTGGCATCGCCATTGTTACCACCGATAACCAGGTCGTCACCATGGGTGACGTGAATTACTCCTTCTCTATTCAATCGATTTCGAAGGTTTACTCGCTTGCGCTGGCCATGGAAGAGTTAGGACCGGACCAGGTCTTTCAAAAGATAGGATCTGAGCCTACTGGACGGGCCTTTAACTCGCCTATAGCCGTCGTGGATATGCCGACTCATACCGGTAATCCGCTGGTCAACGCCGGCGCGATTGCCACCGTAAGTCTGATCTCCGGCAGCAACGCGGATCAAAAGTGGAACAAAATCCTTGCTTTTTACAGTAAGGCCGCCGGAGAACAGCTAAAGCTCATCGATGAGGTCTATAAGTCAGAAGCGGCTACTAACACGGGTAACAAGGCGCTCTCATATCTGCTTGCCAAGTACGATCGCATTTACGCCGATCCGTTCGAGTCGGTGGATATTTACACCAAGCAGTGCTCGGTGGGTGTGAACGCCAGCCAGCTCGCCCGGATGGGCGCGACCTTGGCGAATAATGGAGTCAATCCCGCGACCGGCGAGCAGGTAATCAAAAGCGAGGACATTCCGCACATCCTCAGCACCATGATGATGGCCGGCCTCTATGACGGCTCTGGTGGTTGGGCCTGGCATGTGGGTCTTCCCGCTAAGAGCGGAGTAGGCGGCGGAATCCTGGCCATCGTCCCAGGCAAAGGCGCGATTGCCGTCTTCGCACCTCCACTGGACGAAGCAGGAAATAGCGTGAAGGCGCAAAAAGTAATTGAGTACGTCGCCGATAAGCTCGATTACAACTTATATTCACCAAGCTCTGTGGGACTGAAGTAAGCGCATCGTATTCGGCTGCGGCTCATGCTAGGAGATCATCCGTGAAAACAACTCGCGGGACGGTGATCCTGCATTTCACTAAAGTTCTGGTGCTGGCGGCGAATATCGTTGCCGTTGCCAATGCGCAGCAACCCTCGAACGCCACTGCGGACTCTAAGAGCACGGGGGACACGCAAAACGCGATTGATCGATTAGTCAAACAGAACGGGCAATTGGAGGAGCAGAATCGGGAACTGATGCAACAGAATCGCGAGCTGATGCAGCAGATCAATGCGCTGCGTCCGTCCGCGGTTCAGCCGCAGCCGGCGCCGGCTCAACCTTCATCGTCTACCGCCCAGCCAGCCGCGCCCGCTACGGCGGGCCAATCCTCCAGCGAACCCCAGCACGATACCGACGATACCTCGTTTCTCCCGGAGGCCTCGGATGGAAGACCCGGGATCTTCGGAGAATTTAACCCAGGCCGCGGATTTACTGTCGGGAAGGGCGAGTACGGAGAGTTGAACCTCAGCGGCTACATGGCCGTGCGGTATTTAAACCAGCTGCCGCCCGACCAGACGGCCAGAGACCATTTGGGGCGCCCAATCGCGGTAGATCCTCGTAATGACTTCCAGTTCCACCGGGTCATGTTGTTTTCGCAAGGATGGCTATTCAGTCCCAAGTTTCAATACTCCACGTTCGTTTGGACAGTACAGGACACGAATCAGGTGGCCGTAGGCGGCGCCCTGTATTACAACTTTGGTAAATATATGACGCTCGGAGCAGGCTGGAACGCCTATCCCGGCACGATGTCGCTACAGGGGTCTCACCCGTATTGGCCATCTTACGATCGTGTTATGGCGGACGAGTTCTTCCGGCCTTTCTTCTCGCAAGGCCTCTTCGCCCAAGGCAACCTGCATAAAACGCTTCAGTACAGGTGGATGGTCGGAAATAATAACAGTAACCTGGATACGCCGGCGTCCAAGATCGATCGCGACCTGTCGGTTGCCGGCGCCTTAACGTGGATGCCGACCACCGGCGAGTTTGGCCCTCGCGGCGCTTTCGGAGACTACGAGCGTCATGACAAACTTGCCACTCGTTTTAGTTTGGCCTACGTGTACAGCCCTGAGGAACGTCAGTCGGCAATCGGCACGGCGGCATCCAACACAACCCTCCGTCTCAGCGACAGCCTCAACATATTCGATACGGGCGCCTTCGCGAACGGCGTGACCGTCGAGAGAGCGCGTTATCAGTTGGTCTCCGCATCGGCCGGAATGAAGTATCGCGGCTTTTGGCTCCAGGGTGAGGGTTACGGCAGGAAGCTGGATAATTTCGTTGCGGACGCGCCGTTACCTCTAAGCGCGGTTCGGGATTATGGCTTTTACGTTCAGCTGGCGTACATGGTGGTGCCGAACAGAATCGAACTCTACGGCAGTACATCGTATGTATTCGGCCAATATACACACCCCAAGGAATTCATCATCGGCGGGAATTATTATCCATGGAACACGCGGAACCTGCGGATGAACCTTCAGTTGATCAACGTGGATCACTCTCCAGTCAGCAGCACCTTCGGGTTCTACACCGGGCAGATCACCGGGCAAGTGGTCTCCGTCGGCTTTACAGCCCTTTACTAAACATTTATGCAGTCCTTCTTCCCACTTCGCTGTCGATGCGTCGCGCTTGCTGTCGTTACTTTGCTTGTGGGCGCAACATCCGCTTACGCGCAAGCGAATGATTATGAATTCAACGATTCCCATTTCCACTTGACCAATTACATCCAGGAAGGTACGGACATCCACGATTTCCTGAATATCATCGGGAACCGGGTAGGAAGAGTCGCGTTGTTCGGCATTCCACTGCAGCAGCAATGGTCCTACCGGGTTGATGGCCAGAATGCGCCGACTTACTATCTGAACACTGACGCGCCTTTGTATTACTACTCGTTCACGGATGCCTGGATTGCTATGGCCTACAGATCACTAAGCGCGGAACAGCGGGCCCGGCTCGATCCGATGATTACGGGGTTCAATCCTTCCGATATGTATGCGGCCGATCATATTCGCCGCGTACTCCAGACTTTTCCCGGCGTGTTCACTGGTATCGGCGAGTTCTCCATTCATAAGGAGTTCGTATCCGCGAAGATCGCGGGCGAAGTCGCCAGCCTGATGGACCCGGCGCTCGACCGAATACTGGATTTTGCGGGCGAGGTTGGCCTGGTGGTGCTGATTCACAACGATATGGATGTTCCCTTCGCGAAAGAAGGAGCGAAGCCGGCGTATCTCGATCAGGTGAAGGCCGTTTTCAAGCGGCATCCGAACACGACCATTATTTGGGCGCATACCGGGATGGGCCGGGTTGTCCGCCCGATTACGAATCACGCGGCAAATATCGAAGAGATCTTGCGCGATCCCGATTTTCGCCACGTGAACTTCGATATCTCCTGGGATCAAGTTGCGAAGTATATTGTCGCAAGCCCGGAAGCTACCCGGATTACCGCTGATCTGATCAATCGTTACCCGGACCGTTTTATCTTTGGTACCGATGAGGTGGCGCCCAAAGATTGGGCTGCCTATTCGAGAGTGTTCAATCAATACGAACCGCTGTGGAAATTGCTCGACCCCGAAGCGAGCCGGAAGGTACGGTCAGGAAACTACGAACGCATCTTCGATGAGGGCCGGCGCAAAGTACGCGGTTGGGAGAGTGCTCACGCGAGTCGCGCTTCTGAAGCAACGGAACGATGAAGAACGCCGTGTTCGGCAGATGAAGCAGACATCAGCGTTGAGATCGTCAAAAAGCGAGGACCGCCTGCAGCATCGGCACCCAGCCCGTCATACCTGGGGTATACGGAGTAAATGCCCCGCCGTAAGGAGCCCTCTCGACCCGGAACAGTTCTGTGTTGAACCAGAGTCGCTCGGTGGGAAGGTAATGCCACTTTAGCCCGGCTCCATACTCATAAGAGTTGCCGAACTGCCCGATGACCCATGATCCGCGGACATACGGCATCAACTTTTTCGGTTTGACAAAGTAACTCGCCGAAAACTCGCCGCCCTGGTCGAATGTGGATGCGAGCGGAAGCGGTCCGTCGGCTACGAAATCATTCAACCAGCGCATGAAGTATTGCCCGTTCAGCGCAAGCCCCTTCCATTTCAGGCCGCCGTCGATTGCCCACATCTTATACGTGGCATCCTGGAGTGTTACCCCCGGCGCAAATGCTCCGGTCGCGAAGGCCTGCACGCCGTCGGAGTTGTATATTGAAGTGTTCTCGGGACTGGATTGATCGAGATCTGAAAAACGGTTCTCCCGGGACCTTGTAAACGAGGTGCCTAGTCGAATGCGAACTTTGTCCGTGGAGAAATAATCATCGTACATGTTACGTGATTTACCGGGCTCCCCGTAGGGTCCCAGCGGCTCCCACCAGAGGCTGCCGGAGCCCAGCAGATTCGTATCGATCTTGTTTGCCGTGATACTCAGGGTGTTGAGACCGTTGCCGACAAACGCCAGGTAATTCAGTCCCTTCCCGAGTTCTCCGCTCACCCACATGCCCTGAGTGAACCCGGGGCGGAAGAAGTTGTCAGCCATGCTCCTATCGGTTGCCGTAAAAAATGGGAACGTGGCAACCAGTGATCGGCTGCCTGGAACGCCAGTGTAACCCGCGGTGAGGTTGAACGCCTTGTTGAACCGCCAACCGATGTTGCCGGCCACGACGATCGAAGCGGCCCCGGCGGATGTCCAGACGGTGAAGCTATATATCGCCCTCGGGTCGAAGATGTAGCCGCCTAAGATGAACATGGCGCGATTTACCGTAATATCGTTGCGCTTATGAACTTCGCGCGTAACGCCCAGGTGGTCGGTGAAAGTGTCATTGCTATCAAGAGTATTGAGATATCGGAGTTGGGTGTTGATGTTGAACTTCAGCAGGAAAGGCACCTTGGCGTCTTCGGCACTTTGCGCGATTACGATTCCATCTCTATAACGCTCGTCGTTTGTCTGTGGTGCGGAAACGGCTTCCGCCTGTACGGAAGTCGTTGCTAACGCGCCATTCGCTGCCGGACTCTGAGTTGAGTCCGGCTTGCTGGGCTGTGTACTGATCGCGGACTGCGACACAAATGGAGTCGCGGTCAGTGGCTGCGCCGGAGGAGGGGATTCACGAACCACGTTGGCAGGTTCCCCATCCAACCGTTGCTGGAGTTTGTTGACGGTATCTACTAACGTCTTTAACTGATCTCGTACCGCTGCATTTTCGGCTCGAAGGGCCTCGATTTCCTGCTCCATGCTGGCTGATGACGACGATGGAGCTTGCCCCAGCGCAGAAGCCGCGAAAAAGGCCGATAATGCCAACACTGCTGAACACCTGTAGATTGATAAGCGAATCGGCGTAGCTAGTCTCCCATTTGGCACAAAGAAATCCTCCTACCTATCGGAACGCTCAAATCCAGCAGCGCGGAACGCGGCTGGACCTGAGTTGGGGGCGATACTTACTTCTTTGCTGTTACGGTGATCTCCACATGCCCCGGTCCGACGAGTTTCGAAACTACTACGGTCGTTCGAGTGGGCTTTGGATCTGGAAAGTGCGCTTTGTACACCGTGTTCATACGATCGAACAAAGCGCTGTCGGTGAGATATACCTGAACGCTCACAACATCAGATGGCGCCATTCCGGCTTCCTTGAGAACGGCGCCAATATTGTCGAGAGCCTGCTTCATTTCTGCTTCGAAATTCGGCGGAACCTTGCCCGCGGCGTCCTCGCCGGCCATGCCTGAGACATAGAGAGTGCCGTCGACAAGAAGTCCGTAGCTCCAGCCGGCATTGGGCGCAGCGCCTTTCGGAAGGATCACCTGCCTCTCGGCGCCAAGCGTTATAGCAGCGCCAAGCGAAAGCAAGGCCAAGCTTGCGACAAACGATTTGTACATAAAAAACCCAGGCTGCTGCCGCTTAGCAGAGCACCACGGAAACCGCCAGGCCGCCTTCGGAAGTCTCTTTGTACTTCGAATTCATTTCCTTCGCCGTGAGAGCCATAGCGTGAACCGTTGTATCGAAGTCAACCCGGCGGTTGGCCGGAATCTCGTTGCTGGCGATCATGAACCCCGTCCATGCCTTGACGGCGCCGAACGCACAACGTTCGATACAGGGAATCTGCACGAAACCGGCAACAGGATCGCAGGTCATGCCGAGGTGGTGTTCGAGTGCGGATTCCGCTGCATTTGCGATCACTTGATTGTCCTGGTCATGCGCTTGCGCGATCATGGCGGCGCCCATGGCGGATGCAACGCCGATCTCCGCCTGGCAGCCGCCTTCCGCTGCGGCGAGCGTGGCATTGTGTTTGCAAAGATAACCGACCGCTGCCCCGGCCAGCAGCCCTTCCCGCAGTTTTTGCTTCGGCAGATTCCGGCCGCCTTCGCCGAGAGCGTAAACCAAGGCGGGCATCACGCCGGCCGATCCGCCGGTAGGAGCCGTGATGACGAGATGGCCACGCGCATTCTCCTCGGAACCAGCCAAGGCATAAGCCGAGATCACGCCGATTCCTTGTTGTCTCTGGTACTTGTCGTCCAGCGCCCGCTTGTAAACCTCACCAGCTTTGGTCTTGAGCTTAATGGGACCTGGAAGAACACCCTCGGGCGCTTTCAGACCCGCGTTCACGGTGTTGACCATGGCGTTCAAGATCTTGTCGCAGTAGGCATAGACCTCGGCCTCGCTCTTCCCCGAGACCGCCACTTCGTTCGCCAGCACGACTTGCGCGACGGAGAGCTTGTTCTTCGCCGCGTGGTCCTGCAACTCCTTCATGGTGGAGTAGGGGTACTTCGGCTGGCCTTTCTGCGGTGGTTGATAGCCCTTCCACTCGATGAAGCCGCCGCCAACCGAATAATATTCCTGCTCGAGCAGCACCGTATCCCCGGCCATCAGTTTGCAGGTCATCGTGTTCGGGTGAGGGAAATCGCCCTTGGTATCACCGTAGATCACGTCCTTGAGCGAGACATTGAAGGTTTTGTCACCCAACTTGACTGGGAAGCTCTGGTCGGGATTATCGCGAAGACCGTCCAGGAATGCCGGATCCACGGTAGCGGGCTCCTTGCCAATGATGCCGGCCAAAGAGGCGCGTTCAGTCCCGTGACCCTTACCGGTAGCACTGAGACTGCCGTAAAGGGTGACCTTCATGCTGGTGGCTTGGGCGAGTTTATCCGCCGGGAGCTTGGTGCAGCGCTGGTAAAAATCGTACGTAATGCGCATTGGACCGATGGTGTGTGAGCTCGACGGTCCGGGTCCAACCTTATAGAACTCGTCGACGGTCGTCATGACAGGCCCCTTCGCCTCTTTGACGACATTCAGATCCGGTGAAAGATTAGTGCCTGCTGGCGCGGGAGGAGAGTTGCCAGGAGGGTTGGCGCCCCCGACCTGCGCGGTTTTCTGCTCTGTCGTACAGCCGGTCATCACCGCCGCTGCGCCAATGGTGGCGCTGCGCATCAGGAACGCGCGGCGATCCACGCCCGCCGGGATTTGGGCAAGTTCTGGTTCTATGAACGTTTTGTTTTTGGCCATTTGATTTCTCCTTTGATCCTTTCTATTGCTGAGGCCTCGCTGCCTGGTCTCCGCGCTTCAGATAACAGATGATCCCGCCAATCTCGAGCGTTTTCTTTTTTTCGAGCGATTCGGATCTGCAGCTATTCCCCCCTGCAGCGGGCCCAAGTCTTCCCCAACCAGTGGGAGCAAACCGCGCAGTAAATGTTTAAATCTCGACGTGAATTTCTGAATCACCAAGAAGGAACGATTCACATCCGACGGAGAGGCGCTAGGGCCCATCTGTCCCGTAGGTCGAACAAGGAGCGTCCGGAATTATGAAAATTGCTGCAAGTCGCTTTTCCAAAGTAATGGTAGGGGCATTGTTAACTGTCACGTGCGGGCTGATGGTTGCGTTCGGCGCAGGCGTCATCTCTCCCGGAGTCAAAGCCGAGATCAAAGGCAGAATCAACAAACGAACCGCGGACACGATCGTCCTCCGCGACGCGAACAACATCGACACGGCTGTTTTGCTGACCGACAACACGACAATCAAGTCGAACAAAAAGGGCTTAGGGGTCTTCCGCCGTGGCAAGGATTACGGGGCCACGAGCCTGCTGCGCGGCCTCATGGTCGAGGCAGACGGGACCGGCAACTCAGATGGGCAATTGGTTGCCAAAGAGATCAAATTCAACGAGGCCGATCTAAAAGACGTCATGACCGTCCAATCGCGCGTTCAGCCAGTAGAGGAGGAACAACAGAAGATCTCGGGCAAACTTGACGAGACTACCGCGACGGCAAACAAGGCGAACGAAAGCGCCGAGGATGCGCACAAGCGGCTTGACTCCGTTAACGATCGCATCACGGGCTTGGACGACTATGCCGTACAGGACACCGTGAACGTTTACTTTCCAGTCAACAAATATACTTTGTCAGACACCGATAAGAAGGCACTCGATGACCTGGCGACGAAGGCGTTAGCAATGAAAGGTTACGTTCTCGAGGTGGCCGGATTTGCCGATTCCACTGGCGATCCGGACAAGAATCTGGAGTTGAGCCAACGCCGGGCAGACGCCGTGGTTCAATACATGGCCATTACCCATAACATTCCACCGCGGCGCATGGTCACACCGATCGGCTACGGAGACACGCGCAGCAAGTCCGATACCACAAGTCAAGCGCAAGCTCTGGACCGCCGTGTTGAAACGAAGTTACTCGTCAGCCGCGGCCAAACACCGTAGCCGCCAAAGATGGCCTCGCACAACCTTGGGACTCAACTAAGATAGAAAACCGCCGCGCGCGTAGCAGGCTCAATTCTCGCTGTCGGCGGCTAGCGCCCATAAAGAAAAGCAATGTGAATGCCGGCTCGGACAGCTCAATGAAAATTGTCGACCAACATCAGATTGCTGCCCAGCTGGTCGGTTTGGCCATATAGGATCAGATGTTCGTCGCTTGAAAGAGTCAGCCCGAATGAGGCGTGGCCGGAAATCGGTGTGAGTGCGGTGATTTTGCCGGTCGCAAAACGAAGATAGGCAAGTTCCTGGTTGTGGTGATCTTTCGTCGGTCGTATAAAATAAACGCCTCGCTTTCCTGGGGTATAAGCAGATCCGGTTACGGCGAGCTCGGAAACGATCTTCTCTTCCGGACCGCCGGCAAGCCGCACCCTCCACAACTCAAGCGCAGGTATCGTCACGTAGTAGAGGTACTGTCCATCAGCCGATTCGAGCGGGCACCATCCGCTCCGCTTCGTAACCTGTGTTGCGGGGCCACCGGTCGCGGGCATCCTCCAGATCTGATTTTGCGCGGTGCCGCGCGATGCGAAGTAAATCCATTTCCCGTCATGGGACCAACTAGGCGATATTTCATTTCCCGGGCCGCCGGTCAACCGCCGGGGCTTACCCCCGGTTGCGCTCACTATATAAAGGTGGGCCGAAGTCTGCGGTCGGGATTGAAATACGATACTCTTGCCGTCGGGCGACCACCGCGCGAAACTGCTTGCTATGGACTCGAGCGTGGTAAGTTGGCGCGAGTGCGAACCGTCCCGGTCACATATCCAGATTTCACTTTGCCCGGAACGCACGGATTCATAAGCGATTTGTTGCCCGTCAGGGGAAAATTGCGGATTATCTTCCGCCCAGGTTGATGTAATCCATGATCGGGCACTGCTGCCGATGTGATTTTGCAAATCGGTCAGGTTGATACCCCACACGTTTGCAATGGACGCGTCACGACTATAGACAAGTCGTTTGCCCTGAGAAGAAAGTGCCAGTGCAACGCTGCTATCCGTAGGAATCGGTATGGGAACGATATTTCTGTTATTAGCGATGTTGATTCGCCAAAAGCTATGATTTCCCGCTGTCTCATGTCGCGTAAACAAGATTGCGCGACTGTCACGGGTCCATACGGGGCTGGCCGCCTGACGATTAAGGGCGGTCAGTCGTTGCGGCTGCCCCTTAGGTTTCAGATCCGAAGATAGCTCCAGAAAATATAGATCACTGGCATTAATCCCCCAATTTGAATACCTCACAAACGCCAGATGGGTCTTATCGGGGGAGAATGCGGGGTTCAGATCGTCGTAATCCGCCGATGAGGAGCTCATTCTCCGCATTTCGCCCGTTTCGATCGAGAGAAGGAACAAACTCATCACGCCACCGGAACGCGGTCCGTCCGACAATGCAAGCCATTTCCCGTCTGGTGACCAATTGATAAGTCGCAAGTGGAAGTAAGACTCCGGAAAGGCAGCCACGGTCGCCAACTGACGCACGGGTCCTGGAGCAACGGCAGATATCAACAGGACTTGTGCCCTCCCGTCTCCGATCACCCGAAGAAACGCGATCATGCGGCCGTCGGGTGACCACGCAGGGCTTATATCAGGCGCGGGATCACTCGTCAGGCGCAGCGGGGAGCCACCGCCGATCTGCTTTACGTATATATCGAAGTTGTCCTGGTTTTCGCCATTCCAGGCAAACACAACGCGTTCTCCGTCGGGGGCGAAGGAAGGGCAGATCTCTGCGCCTATGTAAGTTGTAAGTGGCACTGAGGAATAGAATGCCGGAGCTTGAGGCGATGCGTGCCGCGCTAAGAAATATCCCGCTGCGCTAAGTAGCACAACCACAGCAATCAAGCCAATCAGGTAATAAGACGCCCGGCGGTCCTTCAAGAATCCTGAATGAGATGCCGGCTTCCAGACACTTGGTGACTCGAAGACAGACGCAACAAAGCTATAACCTCGGCCAGGAATCGTAGCGATGTAACGATGTTGCTTCGGAGTGTCGTCAAGAACTTTCCTCAACGTGGAAATAGCTTGTGCAAGATTCGCCTCTTCGACCGTTGTGTCGGGCCATAAAGTTACTAAGAATTCGTTTTTAGCGACCACTCGTCCCCTGTTTTCAACCAGCATGACGAGGCTCTCGAAGATTTTCGGCGTGATTACGACAGGGCGGTCGTCGCGGAGAAGTACTCTGGCTGTTCGATCAAGTACAAAGGGACCAAAAGAATAGAACTGCATGGCGGGCCGCCACCGGAATGAACAAGAACGGAAGTATTCTACACCTTTTTAGAAGATTTGATGCTGCTATGAAGAATTTTGAACTCGTTTCGTGGCAACCTTTCTTGAGTCTGAAGGAGACTAAACATGATAATTTCCCCACGTTCGATTTCAACGATGTTCTTTTTGGCGTCCTTGTCTATAAGTGTTGTTCTTCCGCTTTGTGCCGAGGAGCACGGGTGGACGACTCAACAAACACTTACGTTTGTGCTGTACGAAGGACCTCTGACGCACGAAGAAGACTGGGTCATTAAGGCAGGTCCAGCTGGTCCCGACAATTTCAAAGCCGGTGTAAACGGGGGTACTTGCTCGTTAATTTCCAGTAACATCGGCAATGCCATGGGGTCAAGCTTCGAAAAGGTAACTTTTGAAGCTCAAAGAGACCACCTGGGTGTTTGGCATATGGAGTGGAAGGACACTGTTAGTGGCACAGCGTCAGACGGGAATGCGTACACATATCAACAGCGTCAGGCATTTACGGGTGTGACTACCGATGGCAGGAGGCCAAGGCCAAGCAGGGCGGCCCCGAACCCCGGCACGGAGAACACCGGCTTTCTTAGTAGCGTGCCGGACAACGTTGTTACTGACGCCATAGAGCTGAGAGATTTCTTTCTTTTGCGAACGGCAGCTGGCGATGTGGTGGCCAACTCGCACGTGTACAATATTTTCCGTCTACCGTTACCTACCGATCCAGCGCCGACCTTTCAACACCGGTTCGTTTTGAATACTCGCCAGTTTTTGGCGGGCGAACCTGGTTGTGATCCGCTTTAAAGGACCGCGAGAGTTAATGCAAGCGGTACTGACAGCCTAAGTTCTGCATTGGGGTACACGTTCACATAGACCAATGCGACCATTCGACGCGAATGCTTGTGTAGATGGGGCAAGATTCTGGTCTGACGTCTTGCGGCGCAGCGTGCCTAAATCTTGCCCATGCCCCTTGGACGTACTGGTTAAGGAACTCGCGGGTAGAACGGTTGCCGACCCCTTCTTTCGAAGGTGGTGCGTCCTCCTGATCCTCCTGGCGGCACGATGTAGGGTTCATTGCTGTAAATGGGCCCCTGGATGCCGTGCTTCATCAGGGTGACTTGCCCGGTGCCGGGCGTCCCATTGACATCGACCGTCGCGATCGAGATGGTCAGCACACCGTCCTGATCGTCCTCGTCCTCGAACGCCTCGAGCGCGGCAAAGCTCACGAACCCGGTCGAGTGCCAGGTGCCGTGCACAATCGGACCATTGGGGTGATCGAAGGCATTAAAAAGGGTGTAGGTCCCGCTTGCGGCCACGGCGCCAAGCGCGGGATCAAATGTCCCACCGCCGCTCAGGCGAATGGACTCAAATTTCGGACTGGCGCTATTAAGAGCAATGGGAGCCCTCAGAAGCTTGAAGCTCCAGGTTTCGGCTTGAGCGACCACCGGCCCGAGCAGGCCGATGGCCAGCAATACGCTAACCGATATAAAGCTAGGGCGTCTGGCGGCTTTAGACATCGGGACGCGGTAACTAACATGCTGTTTCATAACTTCTCCTTCGTTCCCGGATGATTGTCACCCGGGTCTTTCCTTGTGTTTGTTTTTGGTTCTGATCAACAATCCACGTTGGCAACTCCTTAGCCAATCACTAAATTACCGGGACAACGCACCACTCTTCGAACAATATGGGCACACCTGTTTGACCCGACGGATCAGGAGGCAGGTAATCTAAGTTGGATTACCGGTTACTCGTGCTCGTTCTCGCAGGCGGCGAACTTCAGAAGCGGTCGTCCGCTGGGAACTGAATCGGGTATGAGGGCGCACAACTTTTTCTTAGTCACCCGTTCATCCTGCAGTGCATCCCTGACGAACGCAACCAGATCCTCCAGTTCGTGTTGTTCCAGTGAGATCGGATTCTTCAGTTCGGGTGCGAGCGTCATCAGCACAGGTTCAATCGGGCCCACATGGCGGAGATCTCGTTCCACGCCAGCAGAAGCTGGATTGTAATTCCTTGCTGACTCATAGACGTTCAGGTGATGCCGGATGGCGTCTTCTAGGCGTGTAAATGAGCCGTTATGGAAAAAGGCCGGCTGAAGCACGAGGTTGCGAAGCGGTGCAGTTCGGAAGTGATAGCGATCATTGCTATCTCCGGTGATCTGTTCGAGGCCGAAGTCTTCGTTCTGCTCGGGTCCGTCAAAAATGACGTTGCCTTTGCCGACTCCGAATGCCGGAGAGATCGGGGGAACGCCGATGTTGTATTCCTCGAAGTCACTGAACATCTCGTTGGCTTTGCCGGCAACCGCGTGGCAGCTTACGCATTTCGCTTTTCCGAAGAAGAGGAGCGCTCCTCGCTTCTGATGAAGGGTCATCGCGTGGTGGTCACCTCGCGCGAAGCGATCTACAGGTGCGTCGGCAAATGTGAGAGTGAATTCAAATTCCGCGATAGCGCGGCCGAACATGCTGAAGTCGATCGGCGCGCCAGCCTTCACCTCAGGGTAGACTTTCCCAAAAAGCTCGCGGTAACCCTCAGTCGAATTCAGTCGATCCAGTACGACTTGTCGTATGGGATCGTTGCGGTAGCCTTCGGCGTCCGGAATCGGGAGCTTCGCGCCTTTTCCGTCATCAAACTGATCGAATGCCGGGCCGAGTGAATACGGCGTGCCCGTGGTCCCCGTGTAGCCCGCAACTTCCGTGAGCTCCGTCGGCGGCATCTCACCTTGCGCTTGAGCTAAATGCTTGATGATGGGATCGCCAGCGGGGAAGCGCGTTGTACCTTCCGGCAGCGGAAACTTAAATCCCCTAGAATTATCGAACGGATCGCCAGAGCTGGAGTTGAACCGACCGTTCCACATCAGTGCCGGGAAAAACGCAATGTTCAGAGCTTTCGGCGTGCGCCTCTGATTGTGGGGACCTTCTCGCGTCTGGCCTACTATGCCGTTGCTCTGAATGCCGATAGCAATCGACAAAGGATCCCCGAACCCGGTGGCCGGAGCGTGACAACCGCCACAAGTGTTATCGTCATGCAGGCCACCGCTGGTGTCGAACCACAGCAGCCGCCCGATATTTGCGAGATCCGGGTCCAGCTTACGTCCCAGCCGCTGTTCAAGAGTCGCTTCAATCCTGCCCGTGAAGTTCTGTTCGCGCAAAACCGCTGCCAAGCGGTGATCGACGTTCGGAGTTCGGTCCGGATTTTCGGCAGCGTTAGCGGACAGCGCCGCCAAGAATCCCACAGTAAGTATGTGGCACACTGTTTGGGCTACGGAGAAAACACCTTTGGTATGACCACCGGCTAATAGCAATAAACCCGAATCATTTTGTTTCATGGCAGTGCGGGCCGCCTCTTTTGTGCGGCGCACTTTCCCCAGTCCCAGCAGCGCCGTTGCGACTGCGATGAGCAGGAGGCTGGACGGCTCCGGCGTCGGCAGGAGTGCGAGTTGGGCCTGAAAATCTGTGAAATTTTCGTCTCCACTGGAAGTGAAGGAAGCATACAAAGGACCAAAGTCCGATATCGATTCGGGAGGCTCAGAACCGCCGGGGGCATCGGGGTCGCGAAAATCAAGACTGTCGAAGATAAGCCCGCTGCTGCTGGTGACGATCCGCATCCGAAATGCCTCAAAAATAGGGTTTGGCACCACACCGGAAGTATTATCGGCACCGTACTCCGAGGCAACACCGATACCACTCACATCCCCGGTGAAGCCCCAGCCGGCCAAACTATGGTTACCGGTTGACATGCCGATCCAGTACCGCGTGCCGGCAGTTAAGGCCAATGGTGTAAGTAAGGGGAAGTCGTAGTCCACAGGCGAACTGGTCAGCTGGTTGTCATTGCGTGTGGCAATCACTGTCAGGAGTGCTCCGGGGCTGGTGGCGGAATCAGCGTATAGGCCGACGGTAATCGAACCCGCCGACGCGCTGCCGGCAAGAAGTATTGCCAGCGCGATCGTGCCGCCAAGACTCGGGCTAACTGAGAAATGCATCAGATTTCCTCCATTCGCGTGCTTTGAAGATCCCGGATAATCCGAACTTGTCCTCTAAACCGCGCTCGGCGCACGCAGCTCGTCCGATCATTCCGATCCGAGTAAGGGCTGCAATCGCACACACCCTGGCAACGGCTTTTGAGTGAGTGTTACGCGAAGTTGCTAAAACGGCAAGACAAATGAGGGCCATCCAAGGATATGACCGTTTATGGCAGTGTTTGTCGCATGGGGCTGATCCTAATAACCCAGAATGGCCGCACGATTTGTATAATGGAGACCCCGTGAGTACCCGGGCGAAGACTGTATCTGTTTCGCCAGACGGCCGGCTGGACTCCTGGAAAGAGATCTCGGCTTATTTGAATCGGAGCGTCCGTACCGTGCGCCGTTGGGAAGTGCAAGAGAACCTCCCGATTCATCGTCACGGACATCAAAAGGGCGGATCCGTCTACGCTTACAAAAGGGAGCTTGACGCCTGGCGGGAATCCCGCAAGGTACAGGAGGAATCGCCTGATCTTCCGGTCGAGAAGTCTCCGCGACTGTCCATAGAGAGACTGGTGGAAGGTTACGACTCAACCGCCGCTCCGGATAGAACCCCGCTCCCGGTAGTACTCGCAGCCCGGCCTTTCCATACGACCCGCTGGATGCTGCTGGCAGCCGTCCTCGCAGCAGGTCTGGCGACGATTTATGGTGTGCAACACGTACTAACGCGCGAGACGGGATCGGTTACGGTGACGCCCCTCACGACCTTTCCTGGGGAAGAGTTGCAGCCTAGCCTTTCTCGAGATGGAAATCAGGTCGCATTTGCCTTTAATGGAGGCCGCTCTTCCAAGTACGACATCTATGTCAAAACTATAGGTTCCGAAGAGATAACGCGTTTGACATCGGATCCCAATGATGACCTGAGCCCAAGCTGGTCGCCTGATGGCCAGAACATCGTCTTCTTGCGTTTTGTTTCCGATCAGGAGGCGCTCGTCATGATAGTGCCGTCCTCCGGAGGAGCGGAGCGGCAATTGGCGAAGCTTCAGATTGAACGCATCAAAACAGAGATTCGAGTTGCTTGGTCTCCAGATGGGGAATGGGTTGCCACCTCCGAGAAGGAAACCCCGCTGTCCCCGATGAGGCTGGTCCTCATCTCGTCTCGGACCGGAAGAAAATGGCGATTACCGTACCGGCCGCCGGCGATGGCATCAGAATCGGATGTTAGTCCGTCTTTCTCTCCGAATGGGCGCTACTTAGCCTATGCACGAAATATCAGCATAGCCGTCGGCGATATATACGTCCTCAAGCTGCCAAAAGAGGACGGGCCGGCCACCGACGCACGACCGCTGACTCGTTGGAATCGGCTGAACAGGACCCCGGTCTGGTCTGGGATGGTAAAGAGGTTTTCTTTGTCGGAGACGAGCTTCGATTCGGTCGGCGAATCTGGCGAGTTCCCGCGTTTGCGCGAAGCGACCCGCGCCGTATCAGCGAGATCGGGGAAGGCAGCACGTCTATCACGCTAAGCCCGAGGGCAAACCGCCTCGTGTACTCCAAAAGAATCGAAGATCGGAACATATGGCGGCTTGATCTGGCATCCGTATCTGTAACGAGAGAACATCCTCAGGTTTCCCAAGTGATTGCTTCGACCTATGAGGACGACCTACCTCAATACGCGCCAGACGGCAAGCATATTGTCTTCCAGTCGGACCGCTCAGGAGAACTTGAGATCTGGATTGCGAATAGCGACGGGTCTTCAGCGCGTCAATTAACCCATCTCCACGCCGCCGTCAGTGGGTATCCGCGATGGTCTTCCGACGGCAAGTACATTGTTTTTCATTCGCGACCTAGTGGTTACGCTAATCTCTACGTGATGAATGTAGAATCGGCTTCCTATCGGGCCGTGACGACTGGGACGACGAATGACGCAGTACCCAGTTGGTCGCACGACGGAAAGTGGATCTACTTCTGTTCCGACCGGACTGGCAGCTCGCAAATCTGGAGGATACCCGCCGAGGGAGGGCCCGCATCCCAAGTGACGAAGAACGGTGGCGCTGTTGCATTCGACTCAGCGGACGGAAAGCTGCTCTTTTACTCGAAGTTCAACGAGCCGGGTTTATGGATGCTCTCGCTGAATGGCGGAAGCGAATCGCAGGTGCTGCCATCTCTCTACACGTTTGATAGCTTCGCGATTACGAAAGCGGGAATTTATTTCGCCTGCCGGACGGCTAACAAGGAAGCCTCAATAGAGTTCATGAGCTTTTCGCCGCGAGGTATCCAAGAGATTACGCGGATCAAATCTCCGCTGGGTTCAAGCCTGGCCGTGTCTCCGGACGGAAGATCACTCTTGTATGTGCAAGCGGATCAGATTGGAAGCGATCTGATGCTGGTAGAAAATTTAAAATAGGCGGAACTGCTGGCGCGTTGTTTAACGCGGACTTATTAGGTAACGGGATCTTCGTACCAGCACTGCGGGGTGTAGATTGGCTTGGTGAAGAAGTTTGTTAATCGTCCGGAAGATGTTGTTGACGAGATGCTGGACGGGTTGATTATTCTTCACCCGGGCTTGGCTCGTTTGTGTGGACACAACGTCGTCGTTCGCACCGATGTCGATGCGGTTCGAGATACGCAGGTCGCCATACTTGCCGGCGGGGGCAGCGGACACGAGCCGGCGCATGCGGGCTATGTCGGCGCAGGAATGTTGAGCGCGGCGGTTGCCGGAGCGGTGTTTACTTCGCCAAGCAGCGATTCGATTTTTGCTGTTATCAAAGCTGTTGCGGGCAGGCCGGGCGCGCTGCTGGTGGTGAAGAACTATACCGGCGATCGCCTCAATTTCGGGGTGGCGGCGGAGATGGCGCGGGCCGAAGGCATTCCCGTCGAGATCATCATCGTAAATGATGACGTCGCGCTGAAGGGAGCTGCACTGGCAACGGGAGCGCGCGGTCTCGCCGGCACCGTCCTGATTCACAAACTGGTCGGCGCTGCGGCTGCCGAAGGGAAAAGTCTTCCGGAGCTTGCCGCGTTGGGGAGAGCAGCAGTCAAGGCACTAGCCACGATGGGCGTTTCCTTCTCCGCGGGGACTTCGCCCACGGTAGGAAGACCGAGCTTTGAGCTTGGCGGCGATGAGATGGAACTGGGACTCGGTATTCACGGAGAACCCGGCGTGCAGCGGACGAAGCTACAGCCAGCGGCCCGCGTAACCGAAATCCTATTGACGGACATTCTGAAGTACGGGCAGTTCGGTGAGCAGAAGCGCGTCGTAGTCATGGTCAACAATCTGGGCGCCACGACGGAGATGGAACTCGCGATCGTGGCTCGTCACGTAGTCCCGTTTCTCGAGAGCAAAGGGCTTGCCGTCGAGAGGATCTATGCCGGGACCTTTCTCTCTTCGCTCGATATGGCCGGAATTTCGATCTCAGTCTTGGGTGTAGACGATGAACGGCTCGGCTGGTTGGATGCGGCCACGGCGGCGCCGGCATGGCCGAATGCATCGAAGCAAAGGCCTGGAAAACGGCAAGCTGCCGTCGAGTCTGAGGCGGAGAGTTCGTTCCGCGGAACCGTGGTTCCAGTGCAGGCGAGCACAACCCTCAGAAGAGCCGTCGAGGCTGCGTGTGAAGCTCTGATCAGCGCCGAGCCAGATCTTACCGAGTTGGATCGCCTGACGGGCGACGGCGATCTCGGCATAAGCATGGAGCGCGGTGCGAACGCGGTGCTGGCCCGCGTCGACACGTATCCGTTGGGCGATGTCCCCGCTACCTTGAAGTCCATCGGCAACACGCTGCGGCGCGAACTGGGAGGATCTTCGGGACCGCTATACGGAGTGCTGTTTCTGCGTTGCGGACGTGTTCTCGAAGCGGCTGGAGCAGCCGGACTGGCGGAGTGGGCGGAAGCACTCGCGCAGGGCTCGGCGGCGATCACCGAACTCGGGGGCGCGAAGGCCGGGGATCGAACAATGCTCGACGCTCTCGATCCGTTTGTGAAGGCACTCAGGGACGCCGCGGTCGGTGATGCACCAGTTGAAGTTTCGCTAAAGAACGCAGTTGAGGCAGCGGAACGTGGCGCGGAAGCAACAGCGCACATGAAGCCGCGGTTGGGCCGTTCCAGTTATCTCGGGGATCGGGTAATCGGGCATGTGGATCCGGGAGCGAAAGCGGTTGCGATCTGGCTGCGGGCTGCTGTGGAAGCTGGACGCTACAGCGAATAGATCACTCGTTACTAAAGAGCCGGACATAGGCCGTCAGAGTCGTTCCGCTATTTAGCTGGGCCGCAATCAGAGGCGCCAGCGCGACCGCAGCTTTTACGGTTGGGCCCTTATGCTGAAATGAAGTTTCATAGAGAACAGCAGATTTCGCCGTGGGCGGAACATGCGGAGCGGTTTGGTTAACACTTTAAATGAGACAAAGGATCCGTTCGACGACGATTTTATGCGTGCGGCGAAACGGCAAAGTGGTCGTTGCGGGCGACGGGCAAGTCACAATGGGCAGCGAAGTTCTGAAGAGCGGCGCCCGCAAATTACGCCGTATCTACAATGACAAGATCATTTCGGGATTTGCCGGGTCGACGGCGGATGCATTCGCCCTCTTTGCGCGATTCGAGGCAAAGCTAGAGCAGTATGGCGGTAATCTGCCCCGGAGCGTGGTCGAACTTGCGAAGGAGTGGCGCACGGACCGCATGCTTCGGCATCTGGAAGCACTGCTGCTCGTGGCTGATTCCCACAATATCTACATTGTCAGTGGAACGGGAGACGTGATCGAGCCGGACAGCCCCGTGGCAGCGATAGGCTCTGGGGGATCGTTTGCGAAGTGCGCGGCGATTGCGCTGATGGAGAATACCAACCTGGGCGCCCGCGAGGTCGCCGAGAAGGCCATGAAGATTGCCGGCGATGTCTGCATTTACACGAATCAAAACGTCATTTACGAGGAGTTGGAGTAGTGGTTATTTATCTGCCGCAACAGTCCTCCGACGAGACGCCGCTTCTCGACGAATTGACTCCCCGTGAAATCGTGGCGGAGCTGGACAAACATGTCGTCGGGCAGGCGGACGCGAAGCGATCGGTAGCGATTGCATTGCGAAACCGCGTCCGGCGACAGAAGCTCGATCCGGAGATGGCCGAAGAAGTGATGCCCAAGAACATCCTGATGATCGGTCCGACGGGAGTGGGCAAAACAGAGATTGCCAGGCGATTGGCGAAGCTGGCAAACTCACCATTTCTCAAAGTCGAAGCGAGCAAGTTCACGGAAGTCGGCTATGTCGGACGGGACGTGGAGTCAATCATTCGAGATCTGGTAGATGTTTCCATCGACATGGTTCGAGAAGAACGGCTGGAACAGGTGGCCGATCGAGCGGAACAGCAGGCCGAAGAGAGATTGCTGGATCTGCTGATGCCTCCGCAACCGGAAACAGCGGAAAGCGTCGAACGCACGCGTGAAAAGCTGCGGGAGCGGCTGCGTGCCGGCAAGCTCGACGACCGCATGGTCGAGGTAGATGTCAAGGAGCGCGGTCCAACCTTCGAGGTCTCCACCAATGGAAACCTGGAGGAGATGGACATTAACCTGAAAGACGTCATTCCCGGTTTGTTCGGCCAACGCACGCGGAAGCGCAATATGCGCGTATCCGAGGCATTTGAGTATTTGATCCAGGAAGAAGAGCAGAAGCTTGTCGACATGGATCAAGTGACGCGCATTGCGTTGGAACGCGTAGAGCGGAACGGAATTGTGTTCCTCGATGAAATCGACAAGATCGCTGGACGGGAAGGGGGTCACGGACCGGATGTGAGCCGGGAAGGCGTGCAGCGCGACATTCTTCCTATCGTGGAAGGAACAACCGTCAATACGCGGCATGGATTTGTGCGGACGGATCACATTCTGTTTGTTGCGGCGGGCGCTTTTCATGTCTCCAAGCCCTCAGATCTGATACCGGAGTTGCAGGGACGGTTCCCCATCCGCGTGGAGCTGAAGTCGCTGACCGAAGCGGACTTTATTCGGATTCTGAAAGAGCCGAAGTCAGCGCTGGTGAAGCAGTATATGGCGCTGCTCGAAACCGAGGGAATCAAGCTTACATTTACAGAAGATGCGCTGACCGAGATTGCGAAAATCGCCGCTCAGGTAAATCAGAGCGCCGAGAACATTGGAGCGCGGCGCTTGCATACCATCATGGAGAAGCTGCTGGAAGACATCTCGTTCGATGGTCCGGACTTGAAAAAGAAGAACGTCAAGATTGATGCGGTCTATGTGCGCAAACAATTGGCGAATATCGTCAAGGATCAGGACCTTAGCAGGTACATTCTATAGTGAACGCAGTTCCGCTTCTGGCCGCGGCGGCGTTTTTGGCGCTTGCCGGATGCGGCTACGTCGGACCGGTGGTGCCCCCTTCGGCACAAATTCCGTTGGCCGTGACCGATTTGTCCGTGAATGAGCGCGGCGACCAGCTGATCATTCAGTTCACGACTGCGGCGCATACGACGGACGGAGCCGCCGTTAGGAAGTACTCGAGCATCGATCTGCGAATCGGTGTGGCTCCGGAGCCGTTCGACACCGAGGCATGGGCGAAGAATGCACGGACGGTGGAGGTAACGCCACCGCCTTCGGAAGGCAAGCGCGAAGAAGCGCGGCCCATTGCAATTACGAAGAGCGTGCCCGTGAAGGAATGGGCCGGAAAGCAAATTGCAGTGCTGGTTCGCACGTCATCGCGGGGCGAAGACCATTATTCCGCATGGTCCAATTTGATCGAGTTAAAAGCGATCGCGCCGTTGGCGCCGCCTGAATCCCGGCTGGAAGCAACCGCAGCCGGCTACAAGTTGACATGGCTGCAACCGGAAGCCGGCGCGGAGTACCGCATTTTCCGGCAAGGGCCGAACGACAAGACTCCGGTTGAGCTGGAAACAACGAAACAGAGTTCTTATACCGACGGATCCGCTCAATGGGATACGCCGTACACCTATAGCGTGGTTGCCGTCAAAGGCGGAGCGGAGAGTCTTCCGTGGATTAGCAAACCGATCAGCGTACCGGATACTTTCCCCCCATCGGTTCCAACGGATGTGACAGCATTTCCATCGTCTGATGCGATGGAAGTCGCCTGGAAACGCAGTCCGGAGGCCGATCTGGCCGGCTACTTCGTGTACAGGTCAGCGAACGAAGGTCCCCTGGAGAAGCAGAACGGTATGGTCAACGTGCCGTCTTATAGCGACCACAAAGTCGAGCACGGCAAAACATACCGTTATGCGATCAGCGCTATCGATGCCAAGGGAAACGAGGGCGAGAAATCGAGCCCGATCGAAGTGGCGTTTCCCTGAATCGCTTCACAATTAGGACCTTGCGGCGCGTCTTTGGCGCTCTAGCCGTACACTCAAATTGGGAGGTCCGACAGACAATGGATAGCCACCGCAGCGAGCGTGTCTCGGAGGCCCTCCGAGAAGAACTCGGCGAACTCATTGCCTATGAGCTTTCCGATCCCCGGATTGGAGATGCAACCGTTACGGAAGTGCTGGTTTCACCGGATATGCGACACGCGCAAGTGCGCCTGCACCTGGACGAACGGACGGCGGAGCAGCAGGAAACCATCCGGGCACTGGAGGGGGCACGTCATTTTCTGCGGCGGCAACTGGCAGAACGGCTGAATTTATTTCGGGTTCCAGAGCTGCATTTTGAATCGGACGTGAATCCAGCCGTGAACGGCCGGATGGATGCTCTTTTCAAACGCATCCGACGGGGACGCCCGCGGGACGGGGCGCCGCAGTCGAATCCAACGAAATAGCAGTAAGGACAGGAGAATCGATTCATGCACAACGAGTTCACGGCAATCGTGGAACAAGATGGTCCGTGGTACATCGCTTACTGCGCCGAAGTTCCGGGCGCTAACGGGCAGGGAGAAACGCGGGAAGAGTGTTTATCGAATCTTCGCAGCGCGATTTCGCTGATGTTAGCCTACAGGCGGGAAGAGTCTCTGCGCGCCCTTCCACCCAATGCCAGTCAGGAACTTGTAAGCGTTGGATGAAACGCGATAGTTTGCTCCGGCATTTACGCCGGTACGGGTGTGTGTTACGCAGGGAAGGCAAAGAACACGCTCTTTGGGAAAACCCGCAGACCGGGCATGCTGAAGCTGTCCCGCGTCACACGGAAATAGCGAATCTATTGGCCAGAAGAATTTGCCGAAAGCTTTCGGTTCCGGATCCGCCGGGCTAGCGGTTCCTATTCCGAACCTGAATTGCTGGCTTTTTTAGTGCGAGTTTTTCGGGCGCGAAGAGTACACTCAAGAAACACCATGCCTTGGAATCGGGGGATAGCCCCGAACGTTCGCCATGTCCGCGTTGCTTTCGTCCGGGGGTGCGCCTGATGCGCCTCACCCCTTCGGCAGGGCGCTTTCTGGATGCGTGCCGCCGCCGTCCCACGGATGTCCGCCCGGTTTGGTTCATGCGGCAGGCCGGACGCTACTTGAAGCCGTATCGGGACATCCGGGCGAAGCATGGCATTCTCGAAATCTGCAAAAATCCGGAGCTGGCGGCGACCGTAACCATTCAGCCCGTTGAAATTCTGGATGTGGACGCGGCGATCATCTTCGCCGATCTGCTTCTGCCCGTGGAACCCATGGGCCTCAAACTCGAATTCATCGCGGGCGAGGGGCCATCCATCGATAACGCGGTGACGGAACCACGCGATATCGACGAGCTTTCGACGGAGCGGACGAGTGAACTCGGCTATGTCGGCGAATCGATCCGGGCGGTGATTCGCGCCTTGGGGAGCCGTGTGCCTGTGATCGGTTTCGTGGGTGCCCCCTTCACTCTGGCGAGCTACATGATTGAAGGCGGTCCGTCCAAAACGTTCCTGAAAACCAAGCGCCTCATGTTTGGCGATGAAGTGATGTGGCGTCGCCTGATGGGCAAGTTGGTAGACGTGCTGGGCGATTTCGCCCATCTGCAGGTAGCTGCGGGGGCTCGGGCCATCCAAGTCTTCGATAGCTGGGTAGGCGCATTGAGTCCCGAAGACTACGTCCACTATGTGCAGCCCTATTCGCGGGCGTTAATCGAGAGGATTCGTTCCGCCTCCGTACCCGTGATTCACTTTGGCACTGGGGCGGCGGGCTTCTTTCGCGAGATGCATGCAGCGGGCGGCGATGTTATCGGAGTGGACTGGCGGATCAACATCGATCAGGCATGGATGGATATCGGATATCGCTCCGCAATTCAGGGAAATCTTGACCCGGTGGCGCTCTTTGCGCCGTTGCCTGAACTTAAGACCAAAGTGACCGATCTACTGCGCAGAACTGGGAATCGGGCCGGCCATATTGTCAACCTGGGACATGGGCTCTTACCTGAAACTCCAGTCGAGAATGTCAAAGCGGTAGTGCAGATAGTCCGCGATTTCAGTCTGCTAAATCGTTGAAGAAGTGGCAGTCCTACCGGTAGTCATCATAGGCGGGGGAATTTCCGGATTAGCTGCGGCTTACTTTCTCTCGAAGCGCGGCATTCGAGCAACCCTGATCGAAAAAGACGGTCGGCTTGGCGGTTTAATCCGGACCGACCATGTGGAAGGATGCGATCTTGAAGCTGGACCTGACAGCTTTCTCGCGGCAAAGCCGGAGTTGCGCGAATTAGCCGGTGAGCTTGGCATAGCAGATCAGATCATCTCCTCAAACGATGAACGGCGGCGGGTGTTCATTGCCAGGCGCGGCGCTCTTGTACCCATGCCCGCGGGCATGGTCATGATGGCACCCTCGGACCTCCCCACAGCAATTCGTTCTTCGTTTTTCAGCGCTCCAACCAAGCTGCGATTTTTGCGCGAGTGGTTTGCCAAGCCAAAGCAGCGCAGCGGCGATGTCTCGGTGGGTGAGTTTGTCGTCGATCATTTTGGCCAAGAGGTTCTCGACACAATTGCCGAGCCGCTGCTGACAGGAGTTTACGGCGGCGATGCCAGCCAGTTGAGCATGGAAAGCGTTTTGCCGCGCTTTCTAAACTACGAACGCGAATGCGGGAGTATCATCCGCGCTACCCGGCAGGAACGGAAGCAGCGCAAGCTCTCGGGCAGCCTTTTCCAATCCTTCGCCGGCGGTATGGAAACAATAGTTGCCGCGCTACGCCGGGCGATAGCTGAGTTGGTGGACGTGCGTTTTACAGAAGCAACTCAGATACAGCATGGGGATGAACACTGGCGGGTGTTGACGCTGGACGGCCCCTTCGCTGCGCAGCACGTTATCCTTGCGACCCCCGCGCATGCAGCCGCCCGGCTGCTTGAGACCAGCATTCCCGAAGCATCCCAAGAACTTACAAAAATCCCCTACTCTTCCGCAATCCTGGTGACCATGTTATTTCAGCAGCAAAGCTTCGATCACCCGCTTGACGGCTTTGGATTCCTAGTCCCGCGGCGGGAGCGCTTCACAATTGCGGCCAGTACCTGGATCAGCACGAAGTTTCCCTCGCGCATTACTGCGGGTCAAGCAGCGGTGCGAAGTTTTATTGTGGCGGATGAGGCTGCCCGGCTAGAGACCGCCTCGGATGAGGAGATCATTTCCCGTACGCGAAACGATCTCCGCCGCTGGATGGGTGTGCAAACGGCACCTCGTCAGACGATTGTGGTTCGTTGGCCATCTTCCATGCCGCAATATACGGTCGGGCATGCCTTGCGGGTGAAAGGATTGCAACGGATCTTGTCTGCACGCATGGAGGCTAGCCGAAATGGATTACTAGTCTGTGGCAATGCCTATTCGGGGGTGGGAATTCCGGATTGCATCCGTAGCGCTCGGCAAGCCGCCGAAGCCGTAGCTAACCTTTAGCCCCGCTTAGCTATCGGACGTGCGTCGCTTGGGTCACGGTGTCTTCGGACGCCCTTACCCATATCACTGTTTCAGCGTATTTTTGCGTAACTCCGAGTGATCCATGTTTTGGAAAACGAGCGTCTTATTAAGTGCTGGCGGGCTTTCCGCGAACAAAGACGAGATGGAAAAAAGAAAGTACTACGGAGGAGAAAAGAAATGAAACTATTAGCTGGGTTGGCAGTCGCGGCACTCATGGCAGTTCCGAGCTTTGCGCAGAAGGACGCTACTGCAAGATTAAATGCGGCCACCGAAACTCTCAACGCGTTGTTCACCGCGTCAGATAAGGGCGTGCCACAGGACTTGTTATCCAAGGCGTCTTGTGTGGTTGTAATTCCGAATCTGAAGAAGGGCGGCTTCATCGTCGGCGCCGAATACGGGAAAGGATTCTTTACCTGCCGCAAGGAGAGCGGATCGGGCTGGATGGCGCCCGGGTCACTCAAAATAACCGGCGGCAAGTTCGGACTGTTGATCGGCGGAGCTGAAACCGATGTTGTCATGTTGGTGATGAATAAAGACGGCATGCATCGGATGTTGAGCGATAAATTCCAGCTGGGCGGCGATGCGTCCGTAGCAGCCGGTCCTGTAGGAAGGGATGCATCAGCCATGACCGATGCTGAGATGCACGCTGAAATCCTTACGTATTCGCGGCAGCGTGGGATTTTTGGTGGGCTGGATCTAAGTGGCGCCGCAGTTACCCAAGACACCGAGAGCAACAAGGAATTGTATGGGCAGGAAATTTCCAATAAGGATCTGGCCTCCGAGAGTTTCCATGTGCCTTCGGCTGCGCGGCCATTCGTACAAACACTGAACCGGCTTTCAGCAAGTAAGTAACCGATTTTTGTTCCGGTTGGGACAAGATAAGAACAGTTAACAGCCGCTCGAGGACTCGAGCGGCTGTTCTGCGTACGGCCGGGTTGCGATCTCCGATGGTCCGCCCGGATAGCGGGCCAATTCAGAACTCCGGGAACCTTGAATTCGCAGCCGCAGGCGCGGCAAGGCCGTCGCGAGACAATAGGCTTTGCCGAATTCACCCGCTAATCGAATCCGCGTCGCCGTTGTTTCCGGTGGCCGCTCCGGGGAGCATGAAATTTCATTGCGCTCCGCAAGCTCTATCAAACGCGCGTTGGACGAACAGAAATACCAGATCGTGGATTACTTTATCGATAAAACGGGACACTGGCATCCTTCAGCTATTGTGCCCGAGCCGGACGGTAATCCGGAGATCGATGTGGTTTTTCCAGTGCTGCATGGTCCCTTCGGAGAGGACGGAACGATCCAAGGCTTGCTGGAACTGGCAGCGCTTCCGTATGTCGGCGCGGGTGTTCTGGGATCTGCACTGGCGATGGACAAAGCGATGACAAAGCGGGTTTCTCAGCAAGCGGGCCTGCCGGTGGTTGACTATGTCGTTTTGACGCGCGAACAGCTGGAGATCGATTCGTTTGTTTCGCCATTCCCCTATCCCGTGTTCGTGAAACCGGTGAATCTCGGGTCTTCGGTCGGGATCACCAAAGCAAAAGATGACGCTGAACTGCAAACCGCCTTGAAAACCGCGGCTGACTTCGATTCAAGAATCATCGTGGAGCGTGGAATTGTGGGACGGGAGTTCGAATGCGGCGTGCTGGGCGGCGTCCGCGCGAGCGCCTCCACGCCATGCGAAATTATTCCTTCACAAGATTTCTATAATTACGAAGACAAATACATCCTGAATACGGCGCGCATCGAGCTCCCGGCGAAACTTGATGCGGGGAAAACCGAAGAGATGCAGCGGCTGGCGATTTTGGCATTTGAAGCGGCCGGCTGCGAAGGAATGGCGCGCGTGGATTTTTTGATGGACGCTACGAGCGCAAAGCTCTATGTGAACGAGATCAATACCATTCCCGGATTTACGTCGATTAGCATGTATCCGAAAATGTGGGAATACTCAGGAATTCCGTACGCCGAGTTGTTGGACCGATTAATCCGATTGGCATTGGACCGCGCAGAACAGAAGCAGCGCACGCGGGCGGTTTTGTAAACGCAGGCAATCGAAAGACACTGCCATACGTCCCAAGAAAGATAGCAATGAGTTTCCTGCGTTTTGGTCTTTTCCTTCTGCTAACGGCAATGCTGCTGCTTGCTCAAAAGCCGCCGGGAGATGCCGCGCGCGTAGCGGGCGGCGAAGATCCGGCGAGTGAACTTGCTCCCGAGCTGAAGAAGTTCCTGGATGTACTTTCGGTAGTGCAGCAGCGCGGCGCCCAGCAGGTCGCCCCGGACAAGCTTGTTTACCAAGGCGCAATACCGTCAATGCTGAGGCGGCTCGATCCGCACACGCAATTTTTTGAGCCGGCGCAATTCGACCAATTGAAACAGATGGAGGCATCCGAGCAGAAGGGATTCGGTAGCATTGTCTCGGTCTTTCCTGGTCAGGTGATTTTTCTGCAGATTTTACCCGGAACCCCAACCAGCAAAGCAGGTATTCAGCCTGGCGACGAACTGGTCGCGATCAATAATTTCGCCATCGGCTCAATGGATCCGCAACAGATTATCGAATTGTTAAGCGAGGCGCGGCAACACAAGATTTCAGTTTATGTTCGCCGGCAGGGAATGAGTCAAATACTGCAATTCCAATTGACGCCCGAGTTGCAGGACGCGCCAACGGTCGATCGCAGCTATCGGCTGGAACCAGGGATCGGGTACATACGCATTACGAGTTGGGACGTGCAAACGGCGAAACAGTTCAGCGATGCGATTGTGAAGCTGAACGCCAATCCGATGGATGGTTTAATCGTCGACCTTCGCGACAATCCAGGGGGTGTGGTGAAAGCTGCCTTAGATGGCGCCTCCATGTTCTTGCAGCCTGGGCAGCGAATTCTCACAGCCAAGGGTCGTACCGGTGTCGTCGAAAGTGTCGATGTGCCGAAGAAGGCGAACCCCTATAAATTTCGACTGGCGCTGCTGATTAATGCGAAGACGGCCAGCGCTTCCGAAATTTTTGCCGGGGCGCTGCAAGACCACGATCGAGCGATTATTATCGGCGAGCCGAGTTACGGCAAGGGACTGGTGCAAAGTGTTCTGCCCCTGTCTGGAGGCGCGGGTCTGGCGATTACCACGGCGTTTTACTACACACCAAGCGGGCGGACGATTCAGCGGCCGTTGCGAAATTCCGCGTTATCCAACACGTTCGATCAAGCTCCCGATTCAAAGAAACTACCTGTGTATAAGACCGATGCTGGCCGAACGGTAACGGGCGGCGGCGGCATCACGCCCGATATGCAAGTCGCGCCGGCTTCGCCAACACGCCTCGAAACCGTGCTCGACGCGAGCGGTGCAGTAACCGCGTTTGCCACAGAGTATCTCGCCCATCACACTTCGCCTTCGTCACCGCTGCCGGATTCTTTCAAAATCACGCCCGAAATCACCGACGAATTCAAAGTATTTCTGTCCATGAGGCGTATACAGCCAAGCGTAGGCGAGTGGGCAAACGAGCGGAAGTGGGTGGAGATTCGGCTGCTTGAGGAGATCCGCACCTTATCAAAAGGAGTATCGGCCGGCGACCAGGTTGCGGCGCAGCGAGATGCTCAAATCCAAGCCGCACTAAAAGTTTTGCATGAGGCGGCGCCGCTGACGGCACAACGATAACGGTATCTCGAGCGCCGGAGTAGTTTATTTCACGTCGAAGCGATACGATCCGGACCCCACTTCGAGTACAGACTCTTTTACCGGCTTGCCGTCCCGTGTTATTTGAGCATTCGGAATTTCCGGCAGAATAATTTTCGCCGTTGCATTCGCGGGTATAGTGACATTCAGTTGAAACGGCCCCGAGGGGCTGCCATTCCATTCGGAGACGATTTTTCCGTAGACAGACTGATACTCGCCACGCGCTGACGTCATCGCTGACGATGGCCTGGGCTGAATCGTAATCTCGTGGAAACCGGGACCGCTCGAGGAAGTGTCAATTCCTGCGACCGTCTGATATACCCAGGCCACAACAGAGCCAAACGCATAGTGGTTGTAGGAATTCATTGCCGGATCGCCGGTATCGCCATTCCAGCGTTCCCACCAGGTCGTTGCGCCCTTCTTGATCATGTAACCCCAGGATGGATAGGTATCGTTTAAAAGCAGATGATAGGCGGCATCGATCTGGCCGTGATTGGCGAGCGCGAATAGCAAATAGGGCGTCCCCAAAAATCCGGTCGTAAGGTGCCAGTCGTGGGCTTGAATATTGGCCACCAATTTCTCGGCAGCGGCAGACTCCATTTCCGGTGGAAGCAGCTTCATCTGAAGAGCAAGAACATAGCCGGTCTGACTTCCGCTGCCAACCGTTCCATCGCTATGGACGTAAGCCGCTTGAAATGCCTGCCGGATGTTCGCATACGTATCGGCGTATAGTTTGGCGTCGTCTTCTTTTCCCAGTGCTCTAGCCATTTGCGCCATCATGTCGGCTAGCAGAGCCCAATAGGCCGTATCGGTGAGATCCTTGGGCGTTGTTCCGTCCGGAGCCAGCCAGTCGGAAAAATCAGGCCCGACTTTCTGTTTCCGAATGAAGTTGGGATTCGCCTCATTGATAAAAGCCATCCAGCGCCGCATTGCTTCCCAGTTCTGATCGATGAGACTGCGGTCGCCGTATTGAATCCAGGTTGTCCAGGGAACGATGACGCCGGCATCACCCCATCCGGGCGCGCCTTCAACCTCGAAGCCGATGTTCGGCGAAATATTAGTAAATGCGCCGTTCGGAAACTGAGCGTCCGTGACGTCACGCATCCACTTATGCGTGAATGCAGCGATATCGAAGTTGTAGCTCCCGGTACGCCAAAAAACGGCGGCATCCGCCATCCAGCCGAGGCGCTCATCTCGCTGCGGGCAATCTGTCGGAACGCTGAGAAAGTTACTGCGCTGTCCCCAGATGCCTAAGCGCCACATTTTGTTTACCAAGTCGCTGGACGTGGTGATGGTGGCGGTTGGATCGCCGCTCAGACTGCTGACTACTTCTCCCGTCAAATCCGCGACTGTGGGCCTTCCCGGATACCCATTGACTTCGACATAACGAAAGCCGTGAAAGGTAAAGCGAGGGCGGAAGGTTTCGGGTTCGCCGCCACGGAGAGTATAGACATCCGTAGCATCGGCGTTGCGGAGATTGGTCGTGTAGATGGTGCCATCGGGGTTCAAGATTTCGGCGAAACGTAAACGTACCGTGGTGCCGGCTTTCCCAGTCATGTGGAGGGCAGCCCAACCGACCATGTTCTGCCCCATATCGAACACATAAGAGCCGTCCGGAATGGGCGTTACGCGTTCCGGTTTGAGGCTGGCCACGACGCGCGGCGGTTCATCAACTTGGGCGGACAGTGTTCCCGTATAGGGGTCGCTCAGAGTTGCTGAAGTCCAGGAGCTGTCGTCGAATCCGGTTTTATTCCAGCCTGGTTTCTCCAGGCGCGCGTCATACGTCTCGCCGGCATAGATCTCCGCATGAAGAATGGGAGATTGCGCAGCTTTCCAACTTTCGTCACTTGTGATCGTATCGCGCGTTCCATCGGTGTAATCGATCTCAATCTGGGCTAACAGACGGACTGGGGGAAGCACTTTAAAGTGAAGGCCGGTCCATGTCATGCCACTCGCAAACCAGCCATCGCCGAGAGTTGCCCCGATCGCGTTTTTCCCTGGACTGAGAAGGCGAGTGACGTCGTAGCTCTGGTATTGAACCCGTTTGTCGAATTGAGTGAAGCCGGGCGTCAGGACATAGGGAGCAACTGGCTGACGGTTGATGTACAGTTCGTATGCGCCGAGGGCAGTGACGTAGGCCCGGGCACGTTTCACTTGCTTCGACGCTGCAAATTCCCGGCGCAGCATGGCCGCGGGTTGCGGCAACTGGCCGGGATCGCCACCGAAACGAGCATCACCCAGATCGCCGGCGACTGTGGCGTCAGTCAGTTGAGAATCAGCCTGCAACCGGGCTTGCCAGCGATCGCCGGTGGGGATGCGCTCAATCGTTCCGTCTTGGTGAGTGATCTTTAGCAATGCGGCCAGCGCGGCCGGAACGGTCTTCTCGGGAGGCGTTCCCGGCGGTCGAAACTCGGCCGAAGAGGCTGCTTTTACGGTGATTTCGATGGAGTTTTTACCGTCTATAAAAAAGGAATCCAGCTCGCGGCGGTCAAATTCGTTCCAATGCGGTTTGGCTCCGGCGTCGTGGCCGTTCACGGTTACCTTCCAATCGCCCCGGGCAATTAAGAAGAGCGCAGCTCGCTGCGGCTTTTCAGAGAGGTTCACGTCGAGGTGAAAGACAGCCTCGGTTCCGATCGGTACTTGCAGCGAATCCTGGCCTTGTACCCAGATCCAATGAATGCCGGAGCGGTCAGCGGCATCTTCCGGATTTTGCCAACGGATCCACTTTGCACTCCAGTCAGTCGGATGGAGAAGACCCATCTCCCACCACGCCGATTCGATGGATTGCGAGGATCGGCCTTTTGGGTCCCAGACGCGAACGCTCCAGTAATACCGTTTGCGCGATTCGAGCGCCGGACCGGAATAGGCAATGCCGACTGATTCACCAGACTGCTGTTTCCCGCTGTCCCAGACGTCTCCCTTGTTCGCCCTCAACGCTTCCGCGCTGGATGCGACCAGCACTTGATAAGACGATTGCTTCCAATCGCGCTCCTTACTGTCGCTCTGCCATGAGAAGGCCGGCTTGGCAACATCGATCCCCAGCGGATTGTTGAGATATTCGCAGCGCAGATGAAAAGGCCGCGCTTCCATAAAGCTGGAGAGACTCAAGAATAGGAGAACCCACTTCATCTGTTTTCGCTTCATCATCGATTCGAATTGATGATATACGGGTGTCAGTCGCCAGATTCGGCCCGGACCTGGTGTGGACGGTGCGGCCACCAGTGGAAACTCCAATGCCCGCAGCCGATGGCCTGCCCGCGACCTTCCCGATGTCCAGCTTTGATGCTGAGAATGCCGCCGGCGCAAATCAGAATTGTGCCGAATATCGCCGTGGAGCCGGGTACATTTCCAAAGAAGATCCAGCCGAGAAGGCCGGAGAAAATGACGACGGTGTAGTTGAACGGCGAGAGTTCCGCCGCGGTCGCGCGACGGTAGGCGAGAATGATAAGGCCTTGCGTCAGTGCGTAGAATCCGCCGACGCCTAAAAGCAATAACCATTCGCGAACGGTTAGTGGTCTCCAGGACGAAATGCAGACGGGAACGAGCAATGCCGTTGAGACTCCAAAGTTATAAATCAGGATGCGCGTCGGGGGTTCCGTCTCCGACAGTTTGTTTGTCGCGACCAGCGCTATTGCGGAAAACAAGCCTGCCGCGAGAGCAACTAAGGAAGCAGGATTTTTCAACATCTGCGGTCCTGGTTTGATGATGAGCACGATACCCACCAGACCGAGACCCAGGCTCGCCCAAACTGCCGGGCTTACCGGTTTGCGTAACCAGACAAAGACGACGATGGGAATAAACAAAGGCGCGGCATTCGAGAGCAAGACGGAATCCATCAACGGCAGCGACTTTACGGAAATAAAGAACAGAAGCTGACAGACGGATCCGGCGACGCTGCGGAAAATGTGCAGCGACAAGTGATCTGTCTTCAGAAGTGAAGGGCCGGCTCGCACTGCCGATGGAACAAAGACCAGAAAACTGATGCCGTATTGGAGAAACAGCAACAGGAGCGGCGGAACACCGGAAGCGGCTTTACTGAGAGCACTCATAACAGCCGCGCAGAAAAACGCGGCCGTAATGAGAAGAATTCCAAGATACAAGTTTCGGCCGGCCGTTGTCGTATTGGTTTCCACGGTGAACTCCGCTCAATTTCTGAGAGAGGCAGGCAAACGGAGCCGGCTAACTTCTATTTTGTGCGATGCCTATTTGGCCAGACCGGCTGTTTCATCGATGGTGAGAAAACGGTTTATCGGAACATTCTGGAATTGCTGAGTCTTTCCACTTGGCCATTCAACCGTCAGCTTGGATATTGTTCGATCCTGCTTTAGGCCGAATGTTAATGCCAAATCGCTTTGAGAGCAGTAACTGGAACCGCTATGGACGGTCTGCCACTGTTTACCCGAAGCACTTTCGATCCTTACTACCGCACCGAGTCCACTGCGATTCGATTTTCGTCCGATCAGCGAGATATTGACCCAGTTATTCTTGTTTCCGCGGTCGTTTCGGAGAAGTTCGGCCGGGCCTCCGTTAATAGTCAGAAGGATATCTAGATCGCCATCGTGATCGAAATCGGCATAGGCGGCGCCACGGCCAGTAATAGGCCGCTGCAGGTCCGGACCGACTAAGTTACTGACGTTCTCAAAAGAAGAATGGCCGGTATTGTGAAAGAGCAACGATGGCTCGCGGTATTGTAGATCGGATTCAGTGCGATTGATGTCCGGTTCGAGTTGACCATTGACGGCGAAGATGTCCGGAAAACCGTCAAGATCGTAATCGAAAAAGAAAGTCGCCCAGGTGACGTCCAGCAGGCTGGCGACACTAAGCGGCGTTCCGGTCGCTACATCTGAAAACAAGCCTGCGCCATCGTTGTGAAATAGTGCCATCATCTGTTTGCTGAAGTTTCCCACCACCAAATGAGGATGTCCCGAACGATCGTAATCGGCGGCATCCGTTCCCATCGCGCCACGGGCTGTTCCATCCTCGCCATAAGCGACGCCGGAAGGAACTCCCTGTTCGGTGAAGGTGCCATTCTTATTGTTGTGGTAGAGCTTGTTTGCTTCGGTGTCGTTGGCAACGAATAAGTCGGGCCATCCATCATTGTCTAAGTCGAATGTCGTAATACCCAACGACTTACTAGACATGTTATAAAGTCCGGCTTTCTTTGTTACATCTTCAAACCGGCCATTACCCAGGTTATGGTACAGCCGTAAGCTTTGGCCGCTGTAAGTCTGAGGCGTGCAATATGCCTTCGTTTTGCCGTCGAGAGAACACCATTTGTCCGTGGCCGGGGTCCATTGGACGTAATTGGCGATCACTAGATCCGCTTTGCCATCGCGATCATAGTCAAACCAGGCGGCGCTTGTTCCGAAGTTCGCGTTGCGAATGCCGCTAGAAGCGGTTACATCTTTGAAATGGCCGTGTCCTTCGTTGTGAAAGAGACGGTCGCCCTCAAGCGCCGTGATGTAGACGTCCGGAAGTCCATCGTTGTCATAGTCGGCGACGGCCACTCCATTGGCGTACATTTCAATGTCCAAGCCGCTGCCGGCTGTGATGTCGGTGAAGGCGCCGTTCTTATTGTTTCGATACAGAGCTGGAAGATGACGTTTATTAGACGGACTCCAGTCCTTTCCATTCAGAAGCAGAATATCGGCCCAACCATCTCCATCCAGATCGACGAAGGCACAGCCGGAACCAACAGTTTCCGGCAGCCACTTCTTCCCCACTCCTCCGGTGTAGTGGGTGAATTGTATGCCGGCTTTCTGGGAGATGTCGACAAATCGAATAGTACTTTCCGAAGCAGCGCAGGCACACAGTGCGGCACAGGCGAAGGCAAAAACTCGAACAGGAAATTTCATTGAAGACACATCGATACTCGTGCAAATGTAGCAAAGTACACTGATCGGAAGAAGCGAAACACGACAAACTGGCCGCTTCTCAATCTTTGGTTGTAAATAGCGCCCGAACCAAAGATGGAAGGGTCCGATGTGACCTTGTGCGGCTTATTGTTTGATGCCAAACTCTAGATGCAATTCATGAAACGCTCTTTCGTACTGCCCGTGCTGGTGGGACTGGTGTGTACGGCCTGCCGCGAGTCGGGACTGCCGAAACCGGGGTCGCAACGATACACGGACATGTGCTCGGCGTTTTTCCTTGGCGTGGCCGGATTGCAGGCAGGCGAGGATATACGCGCGAGGGAGTACCTGACGCGTTCCACCCAAATTGCGCCGGGAGAGCCCGCAGGCTGGGCAGACCTAGGCATTCTGCAGGTTCGGCAGCAACAGTTCGATGCCGCCTCGGCAAGCTTTGACAAAGCGCGTTCGCTGGCGCCGGAGGATAGCCGGATTGAAGCGATGGTGGGCTTAGTCGAGAGCCGCCGTGGACATCTACCGGAAGCCATTGCTCATTTAAAAAAGGCCGTCGAGTTGGATCAGCATAACTTGAAGGCGCTTTATTCGCTTGCGGAGGAGACCGAGCGGGATCAGCGTCCGGGGAGCGAAGACACCGCACAACATCTGCTGCGGCAGATTCTGAAGCAGCAACCGGATAACGCAGCCGTGCTGCTGGACGATCTTCGACTAGCAGCCAAACGGGGCGATACAACTGAAGTGAAGCAAGCGCTTTCGGCAATTCGTCCGCTTGCAGCGTTCTGGCCAGAAGCGGCGCAACAGCAGCTTGCGATGGTGGAAAAGGTCGGCACCAGCGGTAATGTCCGTCCCGCTGCCGTTCAAGTGCAGTTCCTGCGCAATGTGCTGCTGCGAGTACCGAGCTATCGCGCGAGCCTGGACCAGGTGAAAACCTCTGCGAATCTGGTCGCGCAGCCGTTTGTGCGGTTCTTGCGTGTCCCATCGCCGACTTCCGAGCCTGCTGTTCCCGATTCGGCCACGCACTTTGACGCGGCGACGATTCCGTCGATTGCAGGCGGCAACATTTCATGGTTGGGCGAACTCGTTCTGGACGCGACAAGCGACCCGGTGACGGCGTGGGCTGATGGCAGCGTGCTTCACCTGGCGGACGGGGTGGAACTCCCTCTACCCCCCGGGAATGGTGCAACTCTCGGGAAGAGCGCGGTGGCTGCCGCGGACCTGGATTACGATTTCAAAGCGGATCTCGTGATTGCGACGACAGCGGGCCTGAAAATCTACCGGCAGGAAGAGCAACACCGCTTCTTAGACATCACGGCGGCGAGTAAGATTCCGGCGGCAATTGCTAATGGCTCGTATAGCGGCGTGTGGCCGTTGGATGTAGATCTGGATGGCGATCTGGATCTGGTGCTTGGCAGAACGCAAGGGGCGCCCGTTGTGTTGAGAAACAACAATGATGGAACGTTCGCGCCGATCGATTCCTTCCCGGGCGTGGACGGCGAAACATCCTTTGTTGTGGCCGACATGGAGGGCGACGGAGATCCGGACGTAGCGTTGGTTGACCGCAATGGAAATCTGAATGTGCTGATGAATGAACGCGGCGGCCGATACAGGTTGAGCGCTGTTCCAGCGGAGGTTAGCCACAATGCGGTGGCGGTGGCGGCGGCGGACGTTGACGGCAACAGCACGATGGATCTGGTCGTATTGAAGAACGACGGCACAGTGATGAAGTTGTCGATTGCGGCCGTGGGCACGGATGGAACTCCCGAGTGGCGAAGCGCTTCCTTGCTTCGTGCTGCGGCGACTAGTTCCCCGAGCTTGTTCGTTGCGGATCTGGATAATAACGGCGCTCTGGACATCGTGGCGAACAACCAAGTGTTTCTGAGCGATGGAAAGACATTTACGCCTTCAGCAGCGGCACTCTCCGCGACGCCGCAGGCCGTTTCCGACCTGAACCGTGATGGCAGGCTGGACCTGATTGCGTTGAACAAAGACAACGCGCCGGTGGCCATGCTGAATCGGGGGACGAAGAATTACCACTGGCAGATTATTCGAACGAAGGCGGCTCAAGCGGCGGGCGATCAGCGAATCAACTCGTTTGGCATCGGCGGAGAGATTGAGATCCGGTCCGCACTACTCACCCAGAAACAGATTATTGCTTCACCTTTCGTGCACTTTGGTCTTGGTGACCACACCGAGGTTCCATTTGCCCGCATCGTGTGGCCGAATGGCACGGTGCAAGCCGAGTTTGACTTGAAAGCAGGCCAGACGATTCTCGCGACACAGCGCATTAAAGGGTCGTGCCCGATGCTCTTCACCTGGAACGGGCACGAAATGCAGTTCGTGAAAGACGTCGGGCCGTGGGGATCGGGACTTGGCATCAATGTGAATGCCGAAGGGAAGGGAATTTACGGCACTACGGAATGGTTCAACGTTTCCGGCGACCAGCTGGTTGCGCGGAACGGTTTATACGAGATGCGTTTAACCGATGAATATTGGGAGACGTATTACCTGGACCATTACTCGCTGTTAGTGGTGGACCATCCGGCAGATTCCGAGGTTTACACAGACGAGCGTTATTACGTGCCGTCGCAGAAGCCGGGCCTGATCGCCACATCCCTAACCAAGCCATTTCTGCGAGCGATTGACGATCATGGTGCGGACGTTACGGAGACGGTGCGGAAGAAGGACGACGAGTTCCTGGACACGTTTGGCCGCGGCCAGTATCAAGGGTTGACCCGCGATCATTGGGTGGAGTTGGAACTGCCGGGAGACGCTCCGGCGAGCGGGCCGCTGTACCTGGTGGCCGATGGATGGACGGAAGACACGGAAGAAAGCCTGATGAAGGCGCAGGAACAGAACAGCAAGGCGCATGAGAAAGAACTGAGTATTGAAGTGCAATCGGAGAACGGTGCATGGTCAGCGGTTCGCAGCCAGCTCGGGTTTCCAAAGGGACGATTTAAGACAGTTGTTCTGGATATAACCGGGATTTTTCACCCGGGCTGTCCGCGCAAGCTTCGTCTGCGCACCAATCTTGAGATCTATTGGAACCGGCTGGCCTGGGCTAGTGGGTTGCCCGCCGGCGAAAAGGCAAGTGTGCAGCAGATTGGCGCGTCCTCGGCAGATTTGCGTTATCGAGGCTTTTCGCTGATTACGAAAGCGAACTCGTCCTCGCCTGAAGTGGCACATTACGCGGTTGTGCAGAACTCCGATTTGCGCTGGCGCAACCAGGAAGGGTATGCGACCCGGTACGGGGATGTTCGAGAGCTGCTGGAGAACATTGACGACCGATATGTGATTACGAGCCCGGGGGATGAGCTGGGAATGACGTTTGCAGCGCCGCCTGCTCCCGCGCCGGGGTGGAAGCGCGATTTCATCCTGATCTGTGACGGCTGGGTAAAGGATGGGGACTACAATTCGAATTTTGCGGAGACGGTTTTGCCGCTTCCTTATCACGCCATGAAGCATTACGATACACCGCCGACCACGTTGGAGGCGGATCCTGTTTACCAACTGCATCCGGAAGACTGGCGAACGTACCACACCCGATATGTGACAAGTCGCGACTTTATTTCGGCGCTTTGGAGGCGGTGATGAAAACGGGACGTCTCTTCGCCACGATTTTCTTTCTCGCTCTTTTAGCTGCGCCGATCGTTTACAAGCGTGTGCTGGTTCACCGGCAGACTCCGAAACCGGGAGCTGACCAGGACACGACGGCGTTGAGCAGCTATGGGTTCCGGTTACATGAAGCGGCGAAGGTATCCGGAATCAACTTCCGGCATAAGAGTCCAAAACTGGATCCGAAGCTGGATCACATTATGGAACAGATTGCTTCGATGGGCGCGGCGGTCTCCGTTGTAGATTTCGATCGCGACGGCTGGGATGACATCTATGTCACCAATAGCGGCGAAGGCACGCACAATGCTCTGTATCGAAATATGCACGACGGAACGTTTCGGGATGTGGCGCCGGAAGTGGGCCTTGCCGACGTGAACTCGCGCGAGACGGGCGTTTCGATGGGTGCTGTCTGGGGCGATTACGACAACGACGGGTATGAAGACGTCTTTCTTTACAAGTGGGGCAGGCCGGAGCTCTATCACAACGATGGAGGCAGGCATTTCACCCGGGTTAGCAATCAAACCGGACTGCCGCCGTGGGCCAATGCCAATACAGCGATCTGGTTCGACTACGACAGAGACGGCAAGCTCGATTTATTTTTTGGCGGCTACTATCCGGAAGACGTCAACCTATGGAATCTAAAGAACACCAGAATGATGCCGGAGAGTTTCGAATACGCGCAGAACGGCGGCCGGAAGTATCTCCTCCATAACTTGGGGAACGGGAAGTTTGAGGAAGTTTCCGCGAAGTTGGGAATTCAGTCGCGGCGGTGGGCGCTGGCGTCAGTGGCGGCGGATCTCCGCCATACGGGCTATCCGGACCTGTTCATCGCGAATGACTATGGAGTCTCCGAACTTTACCTGAATCAAAAGGGCGTTCGCTTTCACGAGGCCGGGAAAGAGACGGGCGTCGGTTATGCGCCAAAGAGCGGCATGACGGCTTCAGTGGGAGACATTCTGAATCAAGGCCGCTACGGGATCTTCGTCACGAACATTTCCGAAGAAGGCGTGCTGGTGCAAGGAAATAATCTATGGATGCCGCACCCGGGGTCCACCGGGGATGCCCTGAAGTTTGAGAATGTGGCGAATGCGATGGGTGTCGAACTCGGCGGCTGGAGCTTTGGCGGCCAATTCGGCGATTTAAACAACGATGGCTTTCTTGACCTCTACCAGGTGAACGGGAACATTTCACTCGACCCGGACCACAGCTATTGGTACGACTATTCGAAGGTGGCCGGCGGGAACCGCGCGATCATCTCCGATGCCGCGAATTGGCCTCCGATCAAAGGCCGCAGCTTGTCCGGATACCAACAAAAGCGGGTCTGGATTAACGATGGCTCGGGTCAGTTTAAAGAAGTCTCGCAGCTGGTTGGCGTGACGGACCGTTTCGATGGCCGCTCAGTCGCTTTGGCCGACTTCGGAAATACCGGGGAGTTGAATGCCGTGGTGGCAAACCAGAAGGGGCCGGTTCTGCTGTATAAGAACCATGTCGATCCGCAAAACAAATGGATCGAGTTCAGCCTGACGGGCCTCAGCAGCAACCGCAGCGCGATCGGCGCCGAAGTGGAGGTGTTCTGGAACGGACAGCAGCAGATTCAGGAGGTGTCGGGAGGCAGCGGCTTTTGTTCACAAAACCAGCGCAGATTGCATTTTGGTTTGGGGAAAGTGACTGCAGTTGACCGCGTTACGATTCACTGGCCCTCGGGACGCGAGCAGGAATTGAAGTCTCCGGAGTTAAATAAGATTTATAAGATAGAGGAGCCGGTATGAGTGCTCGTGCGGATGTAATTTCTTCGGCTCCCACTGGACCCGAATCGCGCCCTCATGCCATCTCCAGATTTTTCAGCGCGCAAAACCAGTATCTTGCGCCACTGCTGATCACGCTGATTCTGGTAGCGGGGAACCTGTCGTTCGGGCTGTTGGAAAGCTTTTCAAAAACGGCGCTCGCGATCGCAACCAGCATGCTTGTCGAGATTGCGCTTTCACTGCTGGTCCATCGCAAGTTCCCGCACCTGGCGAGCGCCTACATCACAGGTATCAGCGTCGGTATTCTGGTGCGGTCGCCCGCTTTCTGGCCGTATGTGTTGTGCAGCGCGATTGCGATCACGTCGAAGTATGTTATTCGCTGGCGGGGGCGGCACTTATGGAATCCGTCGAACTTCGCGATTAGCGCGATGTTATTGCTGCTTCCCGAATATGTCGCGACCCTGAGCATCCAATGGGGTAACAGCGTCTGGCCGATGCTGATCGTCTGGGTGCTGGGCGCGATCATTGTGTACCGCGTGAAGCGGTTCCACATTACGGCTACTTATGTCACCTGCTTCATCGCGCTCTCGTTTATCCGATCGCTGATTACAGGACACTCGTTTCTTGCCGAAGTGGCGCCGATCACCGGCCCGATGTACCAGCTTTTCATCTTCTTTATGATCACGGATCCGAAGACGACCGTGAAGCAACGATGGGCGCAGTGCCTGGTGGCGGCATTGGTAGCAGTAGCGGAGATGATTTTGCGCCTCGCCGAAAACATTCACGCGCCGTACTATGCGTTGTCGATTGTCGGGCCGATCGCGGTGGCGATCGAAATATACCTTAACGGGAAGAGGCGGAGGCCTGCCGCGAGCGCCGCGTTTTCTTCCGCCGTAATCCGATAAACCACAACACGGCAATGCCGAGGAACGGCAGTGAGAAGAATAAAAGATCCCACTGCCCGAAACCAGGCGGCGTCGCTTCTACAGTGGCGGTCGCCTGGTCGTTGCCGGCAGTGCTCACCAGATACAGATTGACGCGCCAGAGTTCCTGCCGATCGAGCCGCGGCCATGCGCTGTAGCGCAGTTGGCCATTCTCGACAGATGGATGCATGGGATAACGAACTTCTTTCAGGCGGCCATTTGCCGGTTGCACGCCGATGGTGAACTGCTGGTTATTTGGAGTAGTCGCGCCGGGCGTTGGGCTGAGGACGACGAAGAAGAGACCGTTTCCGACATCGGGGTGCGTCCATAACGAAACGACGCATGGTCCCATTCGGTGGTTGGTGATGATCGGGAACGGAGGGCCGTTATGGGCGGGCGCCCATGCGGCCGTGGCGATGAACAGCAGCAAAAGCCTGGCACGCAGAGCAAACATATTCTTCGTCTACTCCAGAAACGTGGCGCGCATGTCCATCGGCTGCGACAGCAACCACCATGATGTCGCGAAGAGGATCAGCGAGAGTGCCGCCCACGGTGCAAACAATCTGATCCAGCGCCGGGGCGCATCCGATTCAGCGAGCTGCTGCAGCAAAACAAGCGATCCGCCGAGGCCCAGCACAAGAAATCCGTATTCGATCGGCTGGACGATGTGGGGAGGCAAGCCAACAAGCGTCCACAGAGGCTCGCCGAATAGCGGGTAGCCGATGATACTCTTTACCGTATTTTGGGCGACGGGGATTGCCGTATACAGTCCGGTGAGCAGATGGAAGCCATAGTGCGCCAACCACATTCCGAAACCCATCGGCACGAGCCCGTAGCTATACCTCGTCATTACGAACAGCCAGCGCTGCTGCAGTCCTCCCCAGGTCTTTGAGAGTCCAGTTGCGGCTGCCAAGAGCAGTAACGGCTCAATGACGAGGACAAGTACAAACACAATGCTTAAAATCGCGGGCCGGTTTTGCAGGTGAAGCAAGCGGCTCAACCAGCGTTCGACTTCGTATAACGGGCTTACCATGCCGAGGGCGTTGATCAGAGCGCCGAACACGAAGATGGTTGCCAACGCGCCGATGTCGTGGCGGCGTGAGAGACGGCCGATCCCGGAGCGGCGGGGATCTTCCAGCAGTTCTTCGCCAGGCATGCGGGTTTGGATGCCGACATTGTCGTGCGGGCAGGCCTGGACGCAATCGAGACAGAATGTGCAGTCGAGATTGCCAACCTTCAGCGGTTGGAAGAGCGCGAGTTCGCAGCCACGTTGAAACGTCACGAGAGCTTTGGGATCCGGACGACGCCCGCGAATGCAATCTTTGGTGGCGCAGCTATCGCAGACGGCCTGCTTGCGAACCTTTACTTGGAGAGGAGATAGCGTGGACGCAACGAAATTGAATTGGCCGATGGGACAGACGAATTTGCAGAAGGTCGCGTGCTTGAAGGTCAGATCGATGGCGAGAATGGCAACAAAGTAGCCAACGATCAGCCATGCCGTCCACCAGGGACTCGCCCACAGGTTGAAGGCTTCATAGCTGAATAGAATTGTGGCAAACAAAATCACAGAGAGCCACTTCGTCCGTAGCTTGCGCGGCCAATTCCAGCGTGGCTGATGCAGTTTCCGCGCCCAATCGCGCACCAGGACGAAGGGGCATGCCATGCAGAAGAAGTTTCCGGCAAGAAGAAGGATTAAGACCAGAACTCCACGGAAATGGATCCAGGTTAGGTTGGTTGCCAGATTCTCCGGTGCGAGCCGTGATCCCAAAAGTCCGTGAGCAATCATGATCAAGCTCAGCAGAAGGACGGGAATTTGAAATGCAGTTCGCGCGTGGCGCCATTTGAGCAGACGGCCGAGAGCAGGTATTTTCAGGAGGTCGAAGGACTCGCCGGCGTCTTCGCCATCGATGAGCATTACTCTTACGACAGGTTCAAACCAAATTTACGACAGGTTCAAGCCAAACCGGGCCGGTAGGGCGGATCGATGAAGCGATTCGCTTCTTCCGAATCGGTTCGCTTCGCGTTCGCATCCCAAGCAAACCTTTGCCACGGCAATCGCTGTGCCAGACATCCTAACAGGAACGCTTCGGTCACGGACGATTGCGATTCAAAGCTTGCCTTCGGCTTGGGGCCGCCTTTGCAAGCGGCGATCCACTGAAGAACGGCGGGGTCGTGCTTCTCGTCACCAGCATCTGGATCACGCGGAGGCGCTTTGTATTTTTCATTGAGCGGATAGACGCGAGGCCTGCTGCCGTTGAAGCCGCCCAGAATGAAGCCCTTATCGCCGACATACATAATTCCCTCGTTGTCTTTGGCGAACAGCTTCTCATCTTCTTTTCGGATACCGGCGGGACGCGTAGGCATCAGTCCGCCGTCATACCAGGACATCAACACGGGCCCACGACTACCGTTGGCAGGAAATTGCAGTCTGACGATCGATGCGAGCGGAAAGGTCTCGGAATAGTTATGGGAAGACGAACACTCCACCCATTCGGGCGGTGTGAGATTCAAGATCTTGAACACGCCGGCGAAGCTGTAGCATCCCATGTCGCCAAAGGAGCCACAGCCGAAATCGAACCAGCCGCGCCATACGAACGGCAGGTATTGACTGCTGAACGGCCTTTCGGGCGCGGGGCCGAGCCACATATTCCAATCGAAACCATCTGGAATGGGGTCGACGGTTGCCGGCCGATCAACGCCCTGCGGCCAGAACGGCCGGCTGGACCAGTTGTGAACCTCCTGGACTTTGCCGATGGCGCCGTCGTTGATCCAGCTGGCAATCGCCTCGGTTTCGGGTGTAGACGGGTTGTTTACGGTGATCCCGGCGACGACTCCCATTTCTTTCGCGACCTGGGCGACGCGCTGCGCCTCCCCGATGGTATGGGTCATTGGCTTCTGACAGAGCACGTGTTTGCGCTTCTTCATTGCGGCGATCGAGATCGGCGCATGCCAATGGTCGGGCGTCGCGATGTAGATCCCGTCCAGATCTTTCTGTTTTTCGAGCAGCTCGCGGTAATCGCTATAGACGCCACAGCCTTGGTAGCGCGAAGTTTTGTCGCGGCCATAGTAGGCCTCTACCAGGCGGCGCGCCGGCTCGCGGCCACCCGCGCCGACACTGGAGGTGAATGTTCCTAGGGTGCGCTCGCCGGGCGACGCGAGATCCTGGCCCCAATTTTCGTATCCGGGTCCAAGAAGGTTCCGCTCCGCCTCTAACAGCGCGTTGCTGCTGTATTCAATGTAGTTTTTGCTTTCTCGATTGCAATCGCAAACCGCGACGACCTGCACATCCGGACGCGAGAGGAGTTCCATCGTGATGGCAAGCCCCTGACGCCCCAAACCGATCGATGCCACCGTGACCTTGTCGCTCGGCGCCACGTAGCCCTTGCCGCCCAGCACATGGCGGGGAACGATCATGAAGGCAGCAACAGCAGAGTTGAATACGCGCCTTGTCGGAAGCTTAATTTCGGGTGATTCCATCTGACTCCTGAATGTATCTGGACATGAGCATACACCGGATGACGCGACGTTTGGCGGGGTCAGGATTGGCCAGCCTGCCAGTTATCGTTCGCTACACTGAGCGTACAACGTTCCAGTGACATGCAGTTCAACCGGCGCGAATGCCTTCAACTCTTGAGTGCCGCGCCACTGCTGCAAGTCACAGCCTCAAAGAAGCCGGATTCCAGTCAAGCAGACGCAAGCGAGCCGAAAGACTGGACTTGCCCGATGGACCCGGACGTTCACTCGGACAAACCAGGCAAGTGTCCTCGCTGCGGCATGCAACTGCTGCTGCACGTTCCCGATCGCGTGGAATACCCGCTGCGGCTTACGATTGAACCTCGAAATCTGCAGCCCAATCAGGTGGTGAACCTGACGCTGACGGTTGTCGATCCGAACGGCTCTCCCGTGAAGCACTTCGAGACGGTTCATGAGAAGCTGATGCATTTGTTCGTGGTTGGGGAAGACCTAACGTTTTTTCAGCACATACATCCGGTTGCGCAAGCAAACGGAGACTTCACAATTTCGGTTCGTCCACCGGCCGGCGGTATGTATCGTCTGCTGGCCGATTATTATCCGTCCGGAGCGGTCCCGCAGCTTGCGTTAGGCACATTCTTCGTCGCCGGTACTCCACCGGCAAAGCAGCTCGATATGGGGCGACGCGAGCAGTCGAGCACAAATCTTACTGCGTCATTTCATGCTGAACCGCAGCCAGTTTTGGCAGGCTTTGAAATGCGGTTGGTTTACGACCTTCGTCCGAGCGAGGGACTTGAACTGTACTTAGGCGTCTGGGGCCATATGCTGGCGGCTAGTGAAGACCTGATCGATTTGATTCATATTCATCCGTTTCTGGTTACAGGATCGGTCATCCAATTCAATGCAATCTTTCCACGCGCCTGCAAATACAAGATCTGGGCGCAATTCCAGCGGCTTTCGCAGGTGAATACGTTCGCGTTTACTGTCGAGGCGAAGAACCTTTAGCTATTCGTTTGCCTGAAGCGCAAAGCGGAGCGGCGAATCGGCATGAATAACAGTTCCGGCCGGCAACGAGATCGGCTGTCTAAAACGAAAGGTCCGATTCCATTTACTGTCGTATTGAAATAACCAGAGCAATGGCTCAATATGCCCGTCGGGGAAACTGACGGTGACGCGGGTGGAAGCGAGTGGAGTTTCGGGCAGGGGTTTGATGGCGGCTAACGTGAGGGGCCGCTCCAATGTGTTCCGCGTGTCAATAACTAACACGTTTCGCAGCGGAGCTTCCGGCGCAGCATGGGACGGCTTCACATCCGAATGAGGGAGAAGTTTCGGATCGCCTTCGGGCGCACCGCCGAGAACCCAGGCGGCGATAATCAGCAATTCTTCCTGGCTCAGGCCGTCATCGGGAGTAAACTCTCCGAACCCTTTCACAGCGCCCCATGGTGGCATTTGACGGCTCAAGACTTGCTGCTTGATATCGACGGCCCAAGGCCGCACCTCCTGATAGCTGGTCAAGGGAATGGATGCATCGGAAGCATGACAGGCGATGCATCTCTTCGCGAAGATGCGTGAGATGTCGCGCGTATAGGTGAGTTTAGTGGTGATAATGTCATGCGCGAAGAGGGAGGCTGCGCTCAGAAACAGGGGAATCAGGCTGAGTCGAGGACTTAGCACCGGTTTCAGTATACTTGGGGAAGTTTTCAACAGCGAAATCTCCGCTGGAGTCATTCCTCTTTGAAACAGCTGCTGCTTTTATCGTTACCTTACATCTTTGTCTTTGCACTGCGCGGCGAGCCGCAGCCGCCGACTTTTTCGCAGGATATAGCGCCAATCCTCCAACAGCACTGTCAGACATGTCATCGGCCGGGTGAAGCGGGACCGTTCCCGATGCTTACGTATAAGCAGACCCGCCCCTGGGCGGCTTCCATCAAAGAAGCAGTTGTCAGAGGAAAGATGCCGCCGTGGTTCGCCGATCCGCATTATGGCAAATTCAGCAACGGGAACACGTTGAGCAAAGCCGAAATAAAGACGATATCCGACTGGGTGGACGCGAGAGCGCCGGAGGGCGACCCGAAAGATCTTCCGCCTCCTGTGCAGTGGGTGGAGGGGTGGCAGATCGGCAAGCCCGATTTGATTATCGAGCTGCCGAAAAAGTTTGAGATTTCAGCCTCAGGCGTGATCGATTATCAACATGTGATCGTGCCGACCGGCTTCACCGAGGATAAATGGATCCAAGCGGCGGAGGTCCGGCCGACGCACCGCGCGGTGGTTCATCACATCATCGCGTTTGTGCGGGAACCGAAATCGAATTGGTTTCGAGACCAGCAGCCATACCAATTTTTTGTCGCGCCGCAGGTGAAGACGAAAGAGGAGCCCGATACGAGCGCGCTGCCCAGTGATTTTCTGGTTGGCTATGCGCCGGGGCAACCTGCCGAAATTCTCGAGCCCGGCCAGGCGAAGCTGATCAAAGCGGGTTCGGATATCGTCTTTCAGGTCCACTACACGCCAAATGGCACAGCGACCTCGGATCAGACGAGGCTTGGAATCGTTTTTGCAAAAGCACCGCCGAAAGAGCGCGTGCTCACGCTGTCGGCAACGAACGGGACGTTTAAAATTCCGCCCGGCGATCCGAACTATCGGGTGGACGCGAGCTTCGAAGTGGGAACAGAGGTGAAGCTCTCCGGCCTTCACCCGCACATGCACGGACGCGGCAAGGATTTCGAATACCGCCTGGTGTATCCGACGAACGAAACGCAGGTAATTCTGAGTGTGCCGCACTACAACTGGCATTGGCAGAACTGGTATACGCTGAGCAAGCCGATCCTGCTTCCGAAGGGAACAAAAATCGAGTGTACGGCGCATTTCGACAACTCGGCTAACAATCCGGACAACGCGGACCCAACCAAAGAAGTGACTTGGGGCGAGCAGAGTTGGGACGAGATGATGGTCGGTTTTTTCAATCTTGTTTTTGACGCTCAAATGCCCGTGCAGCAGCTCTTCGCCAACAAGAGCGTCGCCGCGATTGCCAGTAAGTAAGGCAGATGCAAATCAGATCCGCGGTTTTCCTGCCCGCAGTTGCTGCTGCGCTGCTGGCTTGTATTGCCTTAGGACAGGCCGATAAACACGCGCGAAAACAGTTGCTGGCTATCGGCGAGGAAAAGGGTTATCGCCATGAGGCAGTTTCGCATGCGCTTGCGACGATCGAGCGCCTTGGCCATGAATCGGGGATGTGGGATACCTTCATCCGCACCGATACAGAAGCGTTGACGAAGAAGAAGCTTGAATATAACGCCAAAAATTTGAATGATTTCGATGCGGTTTTGTTTTATACGGGCGGAACGCTTGAGATGGACGATCAGCAGAAGCGTGATTTCCTCTCGTTCATACACGATGAAGGAAAGGGCTTCATCGGAGTGCACAGCGCGACTATCACGTTTACCGGTTGGCCGGAATACGGCGATATGATCGGCGGGTACTTCGACGAGCATCCGTGGGGAACGTTCCAGGCGCCTATCGTGGTGGAAGATCCATCATTCCCCGGCATGTCGCAGTGGCCGCTTTCGTTCAACATTCGCGATGAGATTTATCAGATGAAGAATTTCTCGCGCGATAAGTGCCGGGTGCTGATGCGTCTGGATGCGACGAAACTCGACTTGAATAATCCGAAAGTGCACCGGGCTGATCGCGATTTTGCTGTCACCTGGGCCAAGAGCTACGGCAAGGGCCGGGTTTTTTATTCGACTCTTGGTCATGTTTCCGAGAACTGGGACCGGCCGGATTTTCAACAGATGTGGATTCAAGGAATCGCGTGGGCGCTGGGTCTCTCCGACGCGGACATCAGTCCCAGACAAGCGCCGAAATGAAGATCACGCGCAGAGCGTTTACGCAAGCAACGGGTGCCGGAATGCTGACTGCGGCATCGCCTGCGATCGCGGGGACGCTGCTCCGGATTGGCGTCGGGACGTTCTCATATCACGATCTTTCGATTGACGACATGATTGTGCAGCTGCAAGCGCTGCAGATCAAAGAAATCGAAATGTCCCGGGGCGAGTTCATGTTGATGAAACCGCCGACGCCCGAGATGTGCAAGGAGGCGCGGGCAAAGCTGGATCGGGCGGAGATTCGTTGCGTGTCTTACTACACAGCGACGATCAAGAGCGATGTGGATCTGGATTATGCGGTGCGCTATGCGCGTTTGCTCGGGGCCGGCAATGTTTCCGGCGACGCAACCGGGCCGATTCTTGACGCCATCGATAAGCGCTTCCAAGCGGAGGGTCTCACGTTCGGCATCCACAATCATTGGTTTCCGCAGAAGTTTGCATATGAAAGCGTCGAGGATGTTCTCGGTGCGATCTCCGGACGTTCGAAAGCGATGGGGGCAACACTTGACGTCGGACAGATGGCGGCTTGCGGACATGATCCGGTTGACGCGGTGCGCCGCCTTGGACCGTATTTGAAAGTTGTTCACCTGAAAGACGTGCAGGCGGCAGGGGCGGAGCACAACGTTCTGCTCGGCCAGGGCGTGGCGAAGATTCCGGCGGTCATGCGGGAGCTTAAGGGAATTGCGTTCCCCGGGCTGGTCGCTATCGAATACGAAAAAGAAGGCGACGTGAACGAAGACATGCGTCAGGAAGTGGAGTATGCCCGCAGGCTGGCGTGAGTTCTTGGGTATCTCGGCGTTGCTTTTGACGCAGTGCGCCGTTTTGAAAGGCGACGATCGACGATATGTGATTGCCGATCAGGACGCGTCTGGCCCGGCCGGCTCCGATATGATTGCGCTGCTTGTTTTTCTCAAGTCGCCGCAAGTTAATTTGTTGGGCATCACGGTCGTGACAGGCGATGCATGGCGCGACGAAGAAGTGAGCCATGCGTTGCGGCTTCTCGAATTGATCGGGCGAACGGACGTAAAGGTGTATCCGGGCGCGGCGTATCCGCTGGTGCGAACACAACAGGAAACTCTGATGTGGGAGCAGTTGTATGGGAAGGTGGCGACTTGGAAGGGCGCCTGGAGCACTGGCAATCATGCCGCGGAATCGATTCCCACTCTTCCCGAGGGAGCACCTACGAAAACGGCTGAGGAAGAGGATGCGCCTCATTTCATGATCCGGATGGTCCACAAATATCCGCATCAGGTTACGATCTATGGCGCCGGCCCGTTGACAAACATTGCGCTGGCTATCCGGCTGGACCCTCATTTTGTAGAAACGGCAAAAGAGCTAGTGATTATGGGCGGCGGCCTGAATCCGCAGACGAGCGATCAGGAGTTCGCGGATAATCCGCGTCACGAGTTTAACTATTGGTTCGACCCGGAGGCGGCTAGCATCACGCTGCGCGCTCCGTGGGCCAAGATCACCGACACCACGGTAGATGCATCGCTGCAAGTGACGCCGACGGAGCAGATGTTCGCCAGATGGTCGCGGTTAAATACTCCGGCCGCCAGATATCTCACGAAGTATACGACGCGTCCATTGAGTTCTTACATGTGGGACGAGTTGGCAGCTGCCGCATGGCTTGATCCGGAAATTGTCACGAGCGCGCGTGAAGTTTATATGGACGTCGATACCGGTCATGGCCCTGCTTATGGCGACACGCTGATTTGGAATGAGATCGACAAGCCTGCCATTACCGTACGAAAAGTTCATGCGCAAGTAAGTGTCGACCCCGCACGGCTGGAAAAAAAGCTGACTGAGCTGCTCTCAAATCCGGCTCCGGGCGAAACGCATCCAATGATGGAATAGGTGCGAAAACGGCCGTGCGCTGGTCTAATAAGAACAGGGCGCACTGTGTCGAAGAGGCCGGATAACTTACCTTCTCCGCGGAGTTCGAAAGTCGGCATCAAAGAGATTGCGGCTAAGTTGAATGTGTCGATCGGCACAGTGGACCGTGCGCTGCATGGACGCGCCGGCATCAATCCAGGGACGGCTGCGAAGATCCTGAAAACGGCGGAAGCGCTCGGATATAAGCCGAATTTAGCCGCCCGTCTTCTGAAACTGAATCGGCGGATGGTGGTATCTGTTCATCTGCCGCAGCAGATTGCCGAATTTTTTGATCTTGTCCGCAGTTCCATTCAAGAAGCAGCCCGACCTTTCCATTCAACCGTGGAACTGCAGTTCCGCGACTATCCAACTCTGGAGGATGGTGATGTGGAAGCGCTGGAAGAGGCGCTGGCACAGGGCGTGGACGGAATTATTCTGGCGCCCGGAAATCCAGGTCAATTAAAGCCACTGATCGCGAAGGCTTGGCGGCACAATATTCCTGTCGTATGCGTCGCAACCGATGCGCCATTGACGGAACGGTTGACCAGCATATCGACCGATCCCCACGTTGGCGGAAGCATGGCGGCCGAGTTGCTTACCCGATCGGTTCGGGAACCCGGGCCTGTGCTGGTGATTACCGGAACGATGCGCGTGGTGGACCATACTGAAAAGCTGCGTGGCTTTGCCGAGCGGCTTTCGTTGATGCGCAGCCCGCTGCAGCTTGTGCCGGTGCTTGAGACACATGATCAGCCTTCGGAGGCGAACCGGCTAACGCGCGATGCGTTGACACGCTACTCAGGTCTAAGTGCGGTGTACGTCACGACAGCGAATTCGCTCTCGGTGCTGAAGGTTTTGAAGGAGACCGGTCATTTGGGACGGATCGCGGTGATAACGACAGATCTTTTCCCTGAGTTAGCCGCCTACATTCGTAGAGGCGAGGTGCTTGCGACCATTTATCAGCGTCCGCAGGCGCAGGGGCGCATTGCATTCGAGACGCTGTACCGCTATCTGACGGAACGCATCGTCCCGCCGCGGATTTATCCGCTGCCGCCGCACTTTGTTATGCAGAGTAACCTCGACTTGTTTCTGGAGATCATGCAGGCGGCGCACGAACGGCCGAATCACTTATCGTCTGCGGCGGATCTGGCGGGATAATCCAGCGGAGCAGCCGGCGGCCGGGATGGCAGCGACTTCACCAGATCGTATTGCTGCTTTGCCAATGCTTTCTGTCCTTGCTGCGTGTACAGCTGAGCGAGCCGGTAGTGAGCGGCCTTCAAGCCGGGTTGCTGTGAGACAGCCAATACATATTCCGCAATGGCTTTTTGGGTCTGTCGTTTGTCCTGGTAGATCAGGCCGAGCCGGTAGTGCGCGTCGGCAAATACCGGCTGAAGCGTGACGGCGCGACGAAGGAGCATCTCGGCTTCCGCGGCATTCTTCGATTGCGTCTCCCCATCAGCATCCTCCGGCAGAAGGCTACGCGCGTAGAAGTAGAGCGCCGAGGGATTATCTGGATACCGCGCAACGAAGCCTTTCAGCCGGGCACGCACTTCGGCTGAGAGCTTGGGCGAAACATCGATCATATTGCCTAGGAATGTAAGGGCGCGCGGATCGGCGGGGTCAAGGTCTACCGCATGGCAGAGCGTCTCAACCGCGTCGTCGTACTGTCCAGTGGAGTATTGCGCGACTCCTAAGCCGACTAAGACCCGTGCAGAGTTTGGAAAATGCGCTGCCGCATAAGAGAAGACCTGTACGGCCTGCTGATAACCCTGATACTTCAGCAACTCCGACCCGAACGCAAAGAGATTAGGTTCGTTGGGGTCGGCGGTGGCGGCGGCGCGGTATTCCACCGCTGCACTTTTGAAATCTCCCCCAGCTTCCAGGCAGTCCGCCAGAACGCGATGCAAAGCGGGGTCGTCGGCCTTCGCTAGAGCAGCCCGGACAAGCGCTTCTGCGTCCTTGGGATGTCCGGCTTGCAACTCCGCTTCTGCTCGTTCGGCGGTATGCGAGGCGTCGGACTGAACAACAGACGAGTCCGACGCCTGAAGCCTGCAGGCGCAGAAGAAACAGGTAAGTAAAAGAGTAAGACCAGAACGCTTACCAATAGAACTTAAGAGCGAATTGCAGCTCCCTGGCATCGTTTGGATTATCGCGCGTACTGGTAATCTGACCAAAATTTACCGTATTCAGATAATTCAAATTCGTGGGAAGAGCGAAGTTGGGCGTGTTCGAAAGATTGAACGATTCCGCGCGAAACTCGAAGCGCTTTGACTCGCCGATGGGAAAACTCTTGAACAGCGAGAAATCGAGACGCCGGAAAGCCGGACCATAGACCTGGCCCTGGCCACCGCCCAGAGGCAGAAGACTTGCCTGGCCGACGGCGGTGACTGGCGGCGGAGTGGCGAATGCCGCCGCATTGTAGAAGTGAAGAACGCTTTGGTTGGCGTATGGGTCCTGCCCGCTGACGCCTAAGGCATAGCAGCCCGTTCCGGCACCGGTCGCAGTGGCGCAAGGGATGGTCTGCGGCTGCCCGCTGTTAACGGTCAGTATCCAATTCGTCGTCCAGTTGCCGAAGAGAAATTGGACGACCGGGTTGGTTTGGCTGAGATACGGCTTGCCTTTGCCGACGGGCAGTTCGTACGTCCCACTTCCGGTGAAGGCATGGCGCACATCGAAAGCGGCGGGACCCCGGTCACCCTGGATGCCGATGATCCCAGGAGCGCGATAACCTTGTAAGCCACCGCCGTTCAGAGAATCTCCCGCATCTGTTAACGTTTTCTGGAATGCATAGGTAATCAAAAACGTGAGGCCACTCGCGTAGCGCTTCTCTAATCGGGTCTGGAACGCGTTATAAGTCGAGGTGCCAATCGTATCCAGGTAAGGTGAACCACGTGAGAAGGCCGGGAACGGGACATAGTCTTGTGGGTTGGCAGTAACGGGCAGCAACACGGACTGCTGGTTCGTGTTGGGGAACGTTTCGAGATGGCGTCCAAGTCCGCCGACGTACCCCAACTGCAGCGACATACTGCGAGTTAGCTGCGTTTCCAAAGTAAAGTTGTAGTTTTCGTAATAGGGCGTTTTGTAGTGCAGTTGAATGCCACGCAGAGCAAGACCATTCGCGTCCACAGCAGTCGGGTTTAGCGGGATGGCGGTGAGACCGGTTTCCAAAGTGGCGTAGGATCCGTTGCTGTATTGGATGGGCGTTGCGGGATTCGGCGCGGGGAAGCTGAATGAGTATTGGAACGGGTAGTTATAACCGAGCGACGGATAACCACCGCGGTTTTCGAAGGCGCCGTAGTAAATGCCGTATCCAGCGCGGACCACGACTCGGCTTGTCGGCTGAAACGCGATTCCGATGCGCGGTGCGAAGTTATAGTCCTGCACGGACGTTACACCCGAGCCATATTGATTCGTGTAAACCAGATTAATGCCGGATTGCTGCAGCAGCTGAACAAAGGAAGGAGAGAGGACGGGATTGTCCTTTCGCGAAGAAGGAATGATGTATTCGGCGTTCTGGAACGGCGTGCCTGGCACGAAGTTGGCCTGCGCATCGTATGTCTCGCCGGTTGGACTGAACCATTCATAGCGAAGACCGAGATTCAGGGTCAGCCGCTTCGTAACCTTCCAATCATCTTGAACGAAGCCTCCCCAGTAAGAGCGTTTGGAAGCTACGCCGCCGAAATTTGACACGTTGACGGAATCCGATCCTCCGACCAGGTTCGGGCCGCCGACAGTTGAATTCATCGGGGTCAACAGCATTTGTGTGAGACCAGTGCTTGCGTCTGTTACGCCCGGGATGGAGGTGTATGTCCCGTTGAAATCGAAGGCGCCGCGCGAATAGGGCGGAGCAATCCAGGGGAACTTAATGTTTTGGTATTCGACGCCCCCTTTAAAGCTATGCGGTCCATAGATCTTCGTGAGATTTTCAGTGAGCTGAATGGTGTTGCTGTAGCGGTCACTTACCAACCATTCGGAGGCGCCAAGATTTGTCAGGTTACCCAAGCCGATGAACGGCAAGCCGCCATTGCCGGGCGTTTGCAGCACGCCGGGTATGCCGTATTGCAGCGGCAAGTTTGATGTGTCGCTCCCGTAAGGTTGCTGGCGAATTGTATGCTCGCGATTGAAACCGGCGCGGGCTTCATTCACAAGCGTGCTGCTAAAGCTATGCGTGTAGCTGAGAGCCGCGCCTTGAGTATCCGAAGTTTGGTCACCCTGCCCAAAACCGCCGCCATCCGCCGGTCCAGTGAACGGACCGGGAAACACCGAGGGACTGTGCGAATAGCTGTAGCGGAGGAAGGCGGTATCTTTGTCCGAAAAGTATTGATCCAGCCGGACGTCGAAGGCGTTTATATCGGTCGTGTTCTTCCGGTTGACGCTGAAATTGTTGAACAGGCCGGGCTGGGTGGGAGCGGGGTAGAGCGAAAGCAGTTTGAGGGCGTTCGGATCGAGGCGGCTTGCCGGAATGATGTTCCCCGGGAACGGCTGGCGGATGTAACTGCCATTTGCAAGCTGCTGCGTGGTGGCCGGGTCAAAGACGGTACCGGCGGGGAACGTTCTGCCTGTCGCATCGGTGTAACTGCCGGTCTGAAGGCCGATGAGATCAGAGAAGTTAGTGAAGCCGCTGTTGCGCTCGAGAGCTGTGGGAACGGTTGCCGTCTGCGGTGCGGCCTGCCTGATTCGCGTTCCCTCATAATCACCAAACAAGAAAGTCTTGTTGCGGATGATGTGGCCCCCCGCGGTCGCGCCAAACTGGTTCTGACGGAATTCTCCTTTTTGCGTGCCGTTCGCATTTTGAAAGAAATCGGCCGCATCGAGCGCATCGTTTCGGAGGAACTCCCAGGCGCTCCCGTGGAAGCTGTTGGTGCCGGATTTTAACGTTGCGTTCAGTACGGCTCCTCCGGCGCGCCCAAACTCGGCGCTGAAGCTGCTGGTTTGCAGGTTGAACTCGGCGATTGCATCTACGGGCGGCTTGATAACGAAGCTGGCGCTCGCGAGGAAATCAACGTCGCTGGTGTTGTTGTCGATGCCATCCAGGAGGTAGTTGTTCTGAGCGGGGCGCGCACCATTGGCGGTGAACTGGCCGGCCGAGTTCTGGCCTCTGCCTTCCTGCTGCGCCTGGGTAACGCCAGCGGCGAGCCGAGCGAGGAATGTGTAGTTTCGCCCGTTGAGCGGCAGGTTGTTAATTTCGCGGCTCTGCACCACCTGGCTCACCGAGGCATTTTCACTTTGCAGAACCGGCGCGGCGGCCGTTACTTCTACCGTGCTGGTGACCTGTCCCGGCTGCAGCGTGAAATCAATAACAGCTTGCTGCTGGATATGGAGCTCAATGCCTTCGCGACGTTCCGCTGCAAACCCGGTTGCCTTCACCTCGACGGAATACCGGCCGATGCGAAGCGGCGTGAACGTGTATTCGCCCGCGTTGGTGGTTGTCGTGGTGAGAGACTGCGCCGTCCCTACGTTCGTAAGGGTGACACTGGCGTTCGGCAGAACGGCGCCGCTTGCGTCGCGGACACTCCCGAGGATGGTACCGGTATCGACCTGGGCCGTGAGCAGGGGCGCTAGCGCGGCGACGAGCAGATATGGCCCGAAACTTTTGAACAACATGCGAAAAGCAGTAGCGGTTTCAGACGAGTGGTGTGAAGGAATGGCGTGTTCCTCCTCTGACTGATGGAGCGCATCCGCACGCTTTGCGATTTCGACTAACCTCAACATGGATTGGACCTCACAATCTATTTGGTCTATGGGGTGGATACTATCACCAAGGCGATTTTGTGTCAACGTACACGACAGCATTTATGCCGGTAATTTTACATATGGCATCGCAGGTTGCTCAATCTTCTTGCTTGAAAGAGGAGAGGTTGCGTGGTTAAATCGGTAAGGTACACGGTCGCTGAAATATGCCCGAGCCTTCAGAACTCGTACTGCCCCATGCTCCGGAAGCCGCCAGAGGTCCGGTGAGCGCATGGGAAGAGCCGGTAACTCTTGAGACGTATGAGCCACAGCGCCCGGACCGCAATCCGATGTTTCTGGAGAGCCGGGTATACCAGGGCAGCAGCGGTAAGGTCTATCCATTGCCGTTCATCGAGCGCATCGCTCAACAGAGTAAGGCGCGGAGCTGGCGTGCAGTTCACATTGAGAATGAGTTTGTGCGTTTGATGATCCTGCCCGAGCTCGGCGGCAGGATACACGTCGGCCTGGACACGACCAACGGTTATGACTTTTTCTACCGGCAGAACGTGATTAAGCCGGCGCTCGTCGGACTCGCGGGCCCGTGGGTGTCGGGCGGGGTAGAGTTCAATTGGCCGCAACATCATCGGCCCGCGACATATATGCCGGTGGAAACGAATATCGAACATCACCCGGACGGTTCCGTAACGGTGTGGTGCAGCGACCATGATCCTTTTCAACGGATGGAAGGAGCACATGGCGTTTGCCTGCATCCGGGCAAGGCGGTGGTGGAGCTGAAGGTTCGGCTCTACAACCGAACGCCGCTTACGCAGACATTCCTGTGGTGGGCGAATGCGGCAACGCGAGTTCACGAACTCTACCAATCGTTTTTCCCGCCCGACGTACACTTCGTTGCTGACCATGCGAAGCGCGCTACCAGCACGTATCCGTTTTGCACCGGCACTTACTATGGAATCGACTATGGAAAAAGAGCCATAGAGGGTATACCCGCAGACGAAATGCCTTGCGCGTTTGTACCCCCGGGCACGTATGCTCCAAATGATCTGCGCTGGTATTCGAACATTCCTGTTCCGACCAGTTATATGGCAATCGGCTCGGAAGCAGATTTTCTGGGAGGCTACGATCATCGGCGGCAAGCCGGTGTGATCCATGTTGCGAATCATCACATCGCACCCGGTAAGAAGCAATGGACGTGGGGCAATCACGAGTTTGGATATTCGTGGGACCGGCTGCTGACCGATTCAGACGGTCCGTACATTGAACTGATGTCGGGCGTGTATACCGATAACCAACCCGATTTTTCCTTTTTGGCGCCAGGCGAGACGAAGACGTTCAGCCAGTATTGGTACCCGATTCAGGAGATTGGGATCGCGCACGCGGCAAATGTAAAAGGGGCCTGCCATGTCGAGCCGATTGGCGAACATCAACTGCGTGTGGCGTTTTATTTGACGGAAGAAGTGCGTGGGGTTCGCGTGGCGGCGCTTCCGGAGCGCGGCCGAGAGAGCGGCGATGATTTTGGCTGGATGGGAGACGCCGGCCCGGGGCGGCCGGTTGACATTACTTTGAACCTGCCGGCAGATAGTTCACCCGATCGCTGCACGGTCGCGATCTCCGATGCTGAGGGAAACGAGATCCTCCGGTATGCGCCTGTATCTGCACTGCGAAATGCTGCGCCGCCGCGTTCGGCCTCAGAGCCTCCCCTTCCAGCCGATGTTGCCAGCTCAGAAGAGTTGTTCCTGATTGGACAACACCTGGAGCAATACCGGCACGCAACGAGAGATCCGGTTGACTATTGGAAAGAAGCGCTGCGGCGCGATTCGGGTGACAGCCGGTGCCATGAAAAGCTGGGGCTCTGGCGCCTTCGGCGAGGAGAATTTGCGGAAGCGGAAACGCATCTGCTGGCTGCAGCCAAACGGATCACCGCGTTCAATGACAACCCGGCTAGCGGAAGCGTGTTTTATCACCTTGGTATTGCCAAGAGATTTCTTGGAAGCGCAAAGGGTGCGGATGCGCGCCAACAGTCAGGCAGGGCAACCGCTAATCTTTCGGGTGACGCGCCTTACACCGCGCCCGTTTTGCGCGAGTCCGCTGATCGGAATAAGGACGCCTACGACGCGTTCTACAAATCGGTTTGGAATTTCGATTTCCGCAGCGCCGCATATCACGCGTTGGCAGAAATCGACGCCAGCGAAGCGCGTTTTGCGGATGCGCTACAGCATCTGGATGAGGCGCTGCGCACCAATGTGGATAATTTGCGCGCACGAAATCTACAAGCGGTTCTCCTGAGCAAACTGGGGCGGCAGGCGGAAGCGGCGCGTGTCGTTGCGGAGAACCAGCAACTGGTCCCTACGGACCCCTGGACAAAGTATCTTTCGAGTGGATGGATTCCGAGCGATAACCAGACACTGCTCGATATTGTTTTTGACTATTGGCGCGCCGGACTGTTCGACGAAGCGATTGCCGTTTGCACGCAGGCGAACTTCGGCGCGGGTGACGGCAGCGTTCCTATGGTCTGCTACACGCTAGCGTTTCTGTATGGGCGGCTGGACCGTAGGGCTGATGCGCAAGATTGGCTGACCAAGGCGCGCACGGCGTCGGCTGAATTTTGTTTCCCAAGCCGGCTGGAAGCGTTGCTGGTTCTTCAATGGGCGTTAAAACAAGATGCTTCGGACGGACGAGCAAGCTACTACCTTGGGAATCTGTACTACGACAAGCGTCGTTATGAGGAAGCGATACGTAGATGGGAAGCGTCAGTTGAAGGCGATGCTGCGTTGCCTACGGCGTGGCGAAATTTAGGGATCGCCTATTACAACGTGAGAAGCGACAGCACGCTGGCGCGAAAAGCGTTTAATGATGCGTTCGCGCTGGACCCCAGTGACGCCCGGGTGTTCTTTGAGCGAGACCAACTATTCAAACGCACAGGCGTTTCCCCGATGGAGCGATTGCGCGAGCTGGAGCATTACAGTCACCTGGTGAATCAGCGAGACGATCTTTCGATCGAGCTGATCGCGCTGCTTAATCAGAGCGGACAGTACGATAAAGCGCTTCATTTATTGATGTCGCGATCGTTCCAGCCGTGGGAAGGCGGCGAAGGGCTGGTGATGGAGCAGCATGTGCGAACGCATGTAGCGCTGGGGCGGCGAGGCATGCTGCGAGGCGAGTATGAGCTGGCGCAGCAACATTTTCAGGAAGCGCTCGATAGTCCGCTGAATCTGGGCGAAGCAAAGCATCTGCTGACAAACCGGGCAAACGTATACTTCTGGCTTGGGGAGGCGTCTCGCAGGCTTCAAAGATCTGAAGAAGCTGCGAACTGGTGGCGAAAGGCAGTTTCCACCGAACGAGATTTTCAAGAGATGAGCGTTAAGCCGTTCAGTGCGATGTCGTTCTATCGTGCGCTGTCATTCCAGCAGTTGGGGCGAGACGAGGAGGCGTTTGGACTGTTGGAAGAGCTGCGCGGTTATGCACAGCAGTTGGCGAATTCCGAGCCTAAGATCGATTACTTTGCAACATCACTGCCGAACACGCTTCTCTTTCGTGAGGACTTGCCGCGCAAGCAACTTTTGCTGTCCTGCTTTCTGGAGGCACAAGCGCTGCTTGGCTCAGGTGAGGCAACGAGCGGGAATGACATGCTGAAACAAATTCTGGATACGGAGCCCAGCCACACAGGAGCCGCCGATCTTCTGGAAGAATCGCAATGCATGGCGCAATTGGGACTCTACCGGGCGATGCCCGCGACCGCCGATCGGCTTCCCGGATAAGCATGCAAGGCGCTCCTTCATTCTCCGGCGATGCGGTAAGGGCGGGCGAGTTCAACCTTCGCTACACGGGTCTTATCTGTTCCGTTGCGGCGTTGGGCGGCTTGCTGTTCGGGTATGACTGGGTGGTTATCGGCGGAGCCAAGCCGTTCTATGAAGCCTTTTTCGGACTCCACACGACGTATCAAATTGGCTGGGCGAACAGCTGTGCATTGTTGGGCTGTTTGCTCGGTTCCATTCTCTCGGGATCAGTCAGCGGCCGGTTCGGCAGAAAGCGACTTCTGCTGCTATCGGCGCTGATTTTCGGGATCTCTTCTTTGTTGACCGGTCTTTCGACAACGTTCGTGGCTTTTGTTACCTGGCGAATTATGGGCGGAGTGGCGATCGGGATTGCATCGAATGTGTCGCCGACGTATATAGCGGAGGTCAGCCCGGCGCCCTGGCGGGGACGGTTGGTTTCGCTGAACCAGATGACGATTGTGGTCGGAATCCTGCTTGCGCAAATTGTGAACTGGCTGATTGCGGATCGAGTTCCCGAGAATGCAACAGAAGCGATGATCCGGGCTTCGTGGAACGGCCAGGCAGGATGGCGATTGATGTTCGAAGTGGTGGCGATTCCTTCCTTGCTGTTTTTCGTCAGTGCGTTTTTCGTGCCGGAAAGTCCGCGCTGGCTTATATCGAATGGCAAAGAAAACGAAGCGCGCGCCGTGTTCATGAAAATCGGCGGAAGCGCTTACGCGTTACAAGCTGTGGATGACGTGGGGAGTGCGGCCGCGGCCGAGGCGAAATTTGCGCAAAGCCATGCCCGCAGGGGCTTCCTGTTTTCTAGAAATCTCCGGCGCGTGCTGCTGATTGGCGTTGTCCTGGCGGTATTGCAACAGTGGAGCGGCATCAATGTGCTGTTTAACTACGCCGAGGAAATTTACAAGCAGGCCGGTTATAGCGTGAACGGGATTCTGTTCAATATTGTGATTACCGGAACTATCAACCTGCTGTTCACGCTGCTTGCGATTCGAACCGTGGACAAATGGGGCAGGCGGTCGCTGATGCTGATGGGCTGTTGCAGCATTGCCGCATCCCACGTATTGATTGGAAGCTGTTACCTGGCGGGGATCAGCGGTTTGCCCCTGCTGCTGGCAACCCTGCTGACGATTGGCAGCTATGCGATGTCGCTTGCGCCGGTGACATGGGTCATCATAGCGGAAATTTTCCCATTGCGGGTCCGCAGCGAGGGTGTCGCGATCTCCGTATCTGCATTGTGGATTGCATCGTTCCTGCTGACCTTCACGTTTCCTTTGCTGAATGCCGCGCTGGGAGCTGGAGGAACATTCTTCCTGTATGCGTCCATCTGCGCGGCGGGCTTCGCGTTCGTTTACTTTCTGGTGTCCGAAACCAAAGGAAGATCACTTGAAGAGATTGAGCAATCTCTTCTCGCGGAGTAACGACTTCTATGTCAACTTTTTCACGACGGCGTTTGCTCGCTGCCTCGCCTACCATTGGTGCGATCGCACTGACAAAGCCTACCGGCGGACGGCGGGGGCCGGAAGAGCTTTCCATAGCTCGGCCGGCGAGAACATTTGATTTGTGCACCGCCTGGCAGTTCCGAACGGACCCCGACGGCACGGGTGAAAAAAACAATTGGCAGGCCGGGAACAGTAGCGGTTCGGAGTGGCGAACCGTCACTGTTCCGCATACCTGGCAGATAGAAGAGCCGTTTGTCGAATACCGGGGTGATGCCTGGTATACAAAGACGTTTTTTGCGCCGCGCGACTGGGAGCATAGTGCGGTTCGCATTGAATTCGAAGCAGTATTCCATTCGGCGACCGTTTGGATAAATGGCAAACCGGCTGGACAGCATTTGCGCAAGGGATACACCGCGTTTACTTTTGATGTTTTCTCGCTTCTTTCGTTTGGCCAGAAGAATGTTGTCGCGGTCCGGGTAAACAATGCTTTCGATGACCACATGCTGCCGCGCGGCCGATCGAGCGACTGGGCACACGACGGCGGAATCTTCCGTCCGGTTCATCTGCTGATCACGGATCGTGTGTATGCGGAGCGCGTCGATGTTGAAGCGCGTCCGAATTTTAAAAATGGAAGTGCTGAACTTGAAATTACGCCGTTTCTGCAATCGACGATCGATGGGCCGGTCGCTGGAACTATACAGCTTCGAATCATCGACGAGCAAACCGGAGATGTCGTACTTGCGGATGAGGAGAGCACGCCGTTTCGCGGATCGAAGGCCGGGCCGATCACCTTATCGCTGCAACGCAGCCTAAAGCAGGCAAAGCTTTGGCACTTCGACAGCCCGCAGCTCTACCGGCTGGAAATGACGACGCGCGCGGAATCGGTTGCAGACCTTTTCACGACGACTTTCGGTGTTCGGCGGCTGGAGGTGAGGGGCGGGGCATTCTACCTGAACAATGAAAAGGTCACGTTGACGGGCGTTGAACGCATGGCCGGCAGCAATCCGGAGTTCGGCATGGCGGAACCATACGAATGGATCGAGCGAGACCATCGGGATCTGAAACACCTCAACTGCATCTTCACGCGGGTTCATTGGCCGCAGGATAAGCGCGTTCTGGATTATTGCGACCGGCATGGCATTTTGATGCAGGAAGAAGTTCCCACGTGGGGCCCCGCTACGTTTGCCGGGATGTCCAGCGAACCAAGCGCAGACATCATGCAAAACGGATTGGAACAACTTCACGAGATGGTGGCTCGCGACCGTAATCATCCCTGCATTGTGAGCTGGGGCCTTTGTAATGAGATCGGCGGACAGAATCCGCCTGCCTATAACTTCGCGAAGAATATGCTGGCGGAGGCGAAGAAGATAAATCCTTCGCGACTTTGTTCCTATGCTTCCCATTCGCTGTTCAAAGACCAGGCGAAAGACGTATCCGGGCTGATGGATTTCGTGGAGTGCAATGAGTACATCGGGAGCTGGCAGCAGGGAGGTCCGGCCGACCTGGATCGCCTGATGGACGAGATTCATGCGGCGTTTCCTGACAAAGCGATCGTGATTTCCGAATACGGCTATTGTGCCTGCACTGCGGACCGGCCGGAGGGCGACGGACACCGAGTTGCCGTACTGAGCGGACAGAATGCCGTGCTGCGCAGAAAGCCATTCGTCGCGGGCGCGATCTTTTTTTGTTATAACGACTATCGGACACACGTGGGAGACCGCGGCGAAGGCGTTTTGAAGCAGCGGGTTCATGGTGTGGTGGATGTTTACAGCGCACCCAAAGCTTCTTACGAATTGCTGCGCAGCGAGTCAGGTCCGATCGAGGCGTTGACGTTTGAGAATTTTCCTTCGCACGTGCTGGTGCATGTGAAGAATCGTTCTGAGTTACCGAGCTACACGCTCCGAGGATACACGCTGCGCGCGCTTTTCTATGAATCGGGGGACATTCCGGTTAAGAGAACCGAGCTGCCGTTGCCTGAGATGGCACCGGGAGCGCAGGCGGACCTTCAAATCGATTTCGGCAAGAACCAGCCCGAGCGGATCGTTTTCGACGTGCTTCGTCCAACCAAGTTTTCCGCGTCAACTTTGGTGTGGCTGCGATAGAGTGATCAATTCCGGGCGAAACCCGAATGAAAATCACGTCTATCAAGCCGCTGGTTGTTCACGCAGAGATGCGGAACTGGGTATTCGTCAAAGTTGAAACAGATGAACCCGGCCTGTTCGGTTGGGGAGAAGCTTCGCTCGAGTGGAAAACCAGAAGTGTAGTCGGCGCGATTCAAGATTTCGAGCCAATGACCTTAGGCGAAGACCCGACGCGCATCGAACACCTCTATCAGAAGTTGTACCGTCAATCCTTCTGGCGAACGGGCGTCATCGGACTTTCGGCGATCTCCGGAATTGAGCAGGCATGCTGGGATATTTTCGGCAAACTGCTGGGCCAACCCGTCTATAAGCTTCTGGGCGGCGCGGTTCGCACAAAGGTGCGCATGTATACGCATTTAGGCGGCGGCGACATGCGTTCTGTCTATGAGTCGCAGTGGAGTGACGACGCGAAAGTGTTCGCGGACCGTGCCCTCGCGGTGGTCGCGAAAGGATACTCAGCGGTAAAGGTGTTGATTACTCCACCGACTGAATCATTGAACAGCATCGCGGCTTACCGCTACGCAGAACGGACGATGGAGGCGATACGCGTCGCTGTGGGTGAGGAGATCGACATCCTGATTGACTGCCACGGTCGACATTCGCTTGGCAACGCGATCGAGTTCTGCCGTGTGCTTGCGCCGTATAAACCTTTTTTTATTGAGGAACCGGTGCCGCCCGAAAATGTGGACGTCATGGCCGAAGTGAGAAAAGCCAGTCCGGTGCCGATCGCAACAGGTGAGCGGCTCGTAACCCGCCATCAATTCCGTGAGGTTTTTGAGAAGTTGGCATGCCATGTTATTCAACCGGACTTGTGTCACTGCGGCGGTCTTTGGGAAGCGAAAAAGATCGCGACGATGGCCGAAGTGTATACCTTGGGAGTTGCGCCGCATAATCCACTCGGTCCGGTTGCTAATGCAGCCGCGCTGCACTTTGATCTGAGCACGCCAAATTTTCTGATTCAGGAAGATATGCTCACCGATGTGCCGTGGCGTTGGGAAGTGGTGCGGCACTCGCTGGTGAGTGAGGGCGGATACTGGCGTCCGCCGGAAGCACCAGGGTTGGGCATCGAAGTGGACGAGGCCGCAGCCGCGAAACACCCGTTTCAACAGGAGATCATCCACCCGTTGACGGTTCGTGCGCATGACGGCGCAGTGCTTGACTGGTGATTCGCGATACAATCCGGGGCGTAAGCTCATATGATCAGCCGCCGCGATTTCGTTCAGCTTTCTGCTTGTGTGATGTCACTGGACTTTTCCGCGAGCGCAGCGTCCTCCGATGCCGGTGACCCGTGGAGTGGAGCAGAGCTTATCGAACCGGCGAAACTTGCAGCGTTGTTGAGTCAAGGCGATAAGGCGCATCACGTAATTTGTGTCGCGTTTCCAGCTTTGTACAAGCAGCGGCATATTTCGGGTGCTATGTTTGCCGGCCCGGGCAGCAAGCCGGAGGGCATTGCGGCGCTGCGCACAACGCTCGAGAAGCTTACAAAATCTGATCCGGTTGTTCTCTACTGCGGCTGTTGTCCGATGGAAGACTGTCCGAATATCCGCCCCGCTTATTCGGCCGCAAAGGATCTCGGGTTCAAGAACTTGCGCGTTCTAAATTTGCCGAATAACTTTCACACCGATTGGACCGCTAAGGGATATCCAGTCACGTGAATTACAGCGATCGGGAGACCGCGACACGACTTGGGACTAACTTCATGATCCCGCTCCAGGCACGGACGATGTCCTCAGGCCGGAGAAATAAAACATAGGCCGAGAGAATATCCCACTGGAACATGGGTACGTTCAACGAATACTCAAGACTCAGATGGAAAAGGAGTCCAAGCAGCAACAGTGGATAACGAAATTCCTTGATCCATATGAGTGTTCCCAGAGCGAATTCCAAAGCGAGAGCTATCCAGGTCCCTAATTTGATAAAGAGCGACTGAGTGATCCATTGCGGTATCGGAAACCGTCGAATCTCGTCGAGGTGAATGATGTAGTAGAGTGCCGTTCCATTCACCCAGGTATCGCCTAAAGACTTCCACCAAAACGCAGTAAGGTAGAGCAGAGACAGCTCAAGTTGGATCATGCGCGTAGCCCACCGGCTTTTGGGCTGAAGGTCAGCGCCTTCTTTTCCCTTGCGAAGGCGAATGAGACGGTCTATCGAAAGGGCCGCTCCCGCGGGCGCGAATATGAGAAAAAACCCGGCAACCCGCAAAAATGTGTCACCGCTGTGCGTAATGTATAAATCTCGCTGCTGAATCGTGTTGAGGCAGAGGAAGACGGCCGCCGCACTCACCCGGGTGAACAGCCCGATAGTAAGAAGGATGGCTGCTGCCAAAAAAATCCAAAACAGCGCCTGGATGTAGCCGTCGTTTTGCGGGATTATTGCGAATATGTTGAGGCGCGCGCCCGGTTCGACTTGCCGCATGGTGGCCAGACTCACCCAACTATGCGTGCCGAACCAACTCAACCAATCGCCGTGCAGCAGACCCAGCGTTGCGATGACGCAGATGCCGTAAAGTATCCGAAATAGTGAGATGGGAAGCGGCGATTGAGGGGCAAAAAAGAACTGATTCCACCCGTCTACGATTGACTGCAATCTCATGTCAGATCGGCAGGCTTGACCTTGTATTCATAGAGGATTTGAACGTGCCAGGGTTCCGGATGGTACGGCCCATCCAAGTGTGCGGCCATGTCCGACCAATGTCTAACCAGAATAATGAACTCCGGCGGATTCGCGGGATCCTTATTTAGCCATGCGATGTGGCGTGCCGCCTCGGGCCATAAGACTACGTTTTCTTCTTTTAAGTTTTCGACGAATTTCCGGTAGCGTTCTTTGCGATAACGCTCGTTAAACGAGAGCTGCTCCATGCGAGGGAATTTCCAATTTCTGGTGTGTCCATCCTTATAAACGACGACTGCTTCGATATAGGTGTTCGAGGACTTAGGCCCGGGGGCGAACATATCCCACGATTGAAAAAGGCCGGACCACAAAAGGTACGGGCGGACGACATTCCGGACTGCAGTGATAAGCGGAGAGTTGATCGGTATGGACCAGAAAATAATGGCGCCAATGTGAAATAGCAGGAACGCGCTAATCGCAAGCTGTTTTAGCTTGACCGAATTGGAAAACCGGCTCAGGTATTCTCGCATGCCATTCTCTTTTTTGTAAGCCGGTGAAGCCGGAGGAGCGATCGGGTTTCTCTGATTGAATATATAAACAAGATTACGCGAAAAGGCATCAGAAGCGCGAGTAACTGGCTCTCAGCGCCGGGTCTCGACTTCGGTAACAAAGCTCAGAAGTTCACGCCTAATTGAACCCAGGCCCTTCTCGGCGCGCCGGGCGAAAAGAACGTGACGCTTTGTGCGGGAACGCTTCCTGTATAGGGTCCCGTCGCGTAAGGCGCGAACGGAAGAGATTGAATTGCACCGGCACTGGTCACAGCGGTGTTTGACAGCCATGCCGCCGTGTAATATTTTTGGTCGAACAGGTTATCAATCTGCAGGCCTATCTGAAAATGCCGGGCGAAATCGTAGTGCGCGCGGAGGTTGGTAACCGCGTACCCTGGCGAAACGCCGGGTCCCTGATAGTAGATGCCATCGGCGTCATACGCATTGTTTTCGTTGCCGCGCGCGTATGAGCTCGACACAACTACCTCGTTCAGATCTATGCCGAGTTTCGAAGTAATGAGCCAATCCAGATAGGCCTTGCCAGTGTGTTTCGGAATGAGTGGAATTCGATTGCCGGGATGTACCGTGATCACGCCGTCGAGACCCGGATATCCCTGCAGTGCAAAGTTGTTTGTATTGTTCGCGGACCCGTCAAGAACCTCGACGCTCTGGTAAGTAGCCGACAAGAAAGTCCAATCCAAGCCCCAGGTGAAATGCGCGGCGTGTCCGTCGAGATCTGCTTCGAATCCTTCACGCCGCGTTTTGCCGAAATTTTGAAAGTAGCCGGTTCCAGTCTGCGGGGCAGCGATGAAAAGAAGGTCGTTGTGGTTTTCACCCCAAAAGGCGCCCACGTTCCAATTCACGTTCTGAAAAAAGCGAACTTCATGCTTACCCCGAATGCCAATTTCCCATGAATCGGTGATTACCTGGTTGAGGGGGGGATCAGAAGCCAGCGCGTTCGGCAGACTGCAGGGAGCCTGGGGATCAGCGCAGCCAAGCTCAATAGACGTTGGCGCGCGGCTGCCCTGGGAAAATCTGGCGTAAGCATTGAGGCTGGAGATCGGGCTCCATGTGATGCCGACGGCTGGGTTGAATCTTTGAAACACGTAATTGCCCGTGAGCGAACCGAGACCAGCTTCGGGATCCAGAACGTCGGTATTGTTAACGCGGGCCCGATTGTAGCGCCCCGAGACAGTCACATTCACATTTTTTGGAAGCGTGAGCGTGTCGGTGAAGTAGAGACTCCAGTTAGGAGTGAGGCCGTGCAGGTCCACTCGCGTATCTATGGGATTTCCCTGGTCGTCAACGGTCGATCCATCCTGCCACGCCGGAACACTGGTGAGTGTGTAACCAGGGTTGACGTAAGCGTACCCGGTGTTCTGAGTGAAGTCGATGATCCCGCGATCATACAGCCCGCCGGCGGCGAACAGATTTCGCCCCATCTTCGAGGTGGTCGTCCACGTAAATTGTCCGGAAAATCCGAACTCTTTCTGAACTTCTTTAGAGTAGATGTTGACGCCATCGCATGCCGTATCCGGACTGCCGAGCACTAGAGCTTCTGCAATGCAAGGCCATTTCGGAAACGGGGTGTTGCTGATATCAGCGCCGCTCGTGGGGAACCCGGTGTACCCGGCTGCACTGAGGATCGCCTGCTGCTCCGGCGTCGGCTGATAGATGTCCTGTCCTACGGCGTTGTCATTGAAATTGGCGTTCAGGCTTTCGGTGCGGATATTACGATACCAAGCGTTACCGGTAAACGACAGAGCATCGCTGAACGCGCGCCGGGCGATGAAATTGAAAGACGGAGAGCGGTTCGCAGTCCTGTCAGGGCTTGAATAGACGCTGGAATAGTTTGCAGCGAGCAGGCGATAGTCCTGCACCCCGTTTCCGATCAGCGTATTGTACGCATAGGACATCGTAAGCGCCAGGTCGGTCTTTACAGTGCGCCAGCCGAGCCGCGCGAAGCCTTGGCGAATATCCGAAGGAGACGCGATTCGCCAACCAGACTCGTGGAAACCGGCGCCCGAAAGAAACCAGTTGAACCCGGTAGCTTGTCCGCCGCCCCCTTCGCCATCGATGCCTTTTCGTCCGCTGCTGCCATACAAAATGTTCCCGCTCAGGCCAGGGTTCGTGATGCCGTTCTTTGTGGTGACCGAAAGCGCGCCGCCCAACGTATTCAACCCGAAGAGCGGGTCCGAGCCTGGCACCAGCGTGACCTCTGAAATTGCGTCTTTCGGAATGAGATCCCAACTGACCACGTCACCCATCGGCTGATTTTGTCTTACGCCGTCGACAAAGACCGAAAGGCCCTCGGGTGTGCCGAGCAGCGGCGAAGCAGTGTAACCGCGATAGTTGACATCAGCCTGGAACGGGTTGCCCTGCAGCTCGTTGAAGTAAACGCCATTCAGGCGCCGGTTCATTAAATCGCTGAGGTCAAGAGCACCGCTGCTTTGGATATCCGTTGCGGTTGCGGTCTGAACGGGACTCGCGACCTGGTCAGCCGTTAAATCTGTTCCAGCGAGCGGCGTGGCCGAGACCACGTCTGTCTTATATGTCTGCGCAGCCAAGGCCATCGTGATACTGCGCGTGACGGGCCTTCCGGACCGCACCTCGATCTGCTCAGAGTGGGGCATGAACCCGGATGTAGAAGTCTCGAGCCGGTAGCGGCCATACGGCAGATTTCTTAAGTCAAAGGTGCCGTCGGAACCTGTCTGAAACCCGATCTGAACTCCGGATGCGAGGCTTTCCAATGTACCGGAAACGACCATCGGGATACCCGACGGATCTTTCACTTGCACACGGATCTCGCCGTTCGAATGCTGACCGTATAGACTGGCCGCTGCGAACAGGAGTGCCCAGGTAGCACATATACATTGCCAATGCCGTCGTCGGCATTGGGCTTCGGAACGGCCCATAGTTCGTTATTCGCTCGGGAAGCATTCTGTTCAACGTTTTTACCACTCGGGCAGGTAATGCCGAACAGTAAAAACGCCGCACCCTCGGAGCTCTGTTGCAAGTACGTATATCAGCGCCGGCTTTCGTGTGCTCCTGCGTGGACCGTCGCATTCAGAAAGAGAAAAAGGCCGCTTTTTCCGGGCGTCACAAAGTCCAGGCGGCCATCGCCGTTCAGGTCGGCAACCGGTATTTGCATGCCTGCTCCTGTCCTGGTGCTGTAATCTACGATGTGCTTTACCCAAGCAATACTACCGTCGTTCTTTTTCAGCCATTCGTACCAATACACGCCCAGAGGCTCACGCGCGCCTGGATCATGATCGTGCGCCATGTATCGTTTCCCGGTTAGCAAATCCGGTTTGCCATCCCCGTTCAGGTCGACCATCGTCATCGCGTGTCCCTGGGACCACGTGTCGTCGATGATGTGTTTAGTCCATTTCCCATCGTTCTGCTGCTCCATCCAGAAGATGCCGTAATCGTGCGCGGCGCTTGTTACCAGATCCGGCTTGCCGTCGCCGTTTACGTCCGATGCGTAAATGAAGCCAGTGGTGCCTAGATCGAAGTCGGGATGCCACATCCACTTGCCGTTGCGCGGATCCGGCGGTGCTTCGAACCAACCTTTAGGAGTAATGATGTCCGTCCTTCCGTCGCCATTGACGTCGCCCGCGCCGATTCCGTGACCGTAACTGCGATCGCTCACCACGTGCTTGATGAACTTGCCGCCGCTCGCCTCAAACCAGGCAAGCGGCGCTTTCTCATCTCCGAATTCCGGTAAAATTTCGTTCGCCTTGTGGTCGTTATTCAAGTCAACCAGAAATGCGAACTCAATCGGGTACCCTTCTGCAACTACGTTTTCCGTCCAGGCGCCCTGCGCACCCGGATTTTTCCACCAGCGCAGCGACTTTCGAAACCAGGAACAACTGACGATGTCCACGCGTCCGTCTCCATCTACATCGAGTGGAAGATCGCTGAAATTATCCACATAACCGTTTTCGTACGGCAAATCCCGGAACTTATGCTGCGTCCAATTCGGGGCGGCGTACCAATTTTCTCCGGAGACGATGTCCAGCTTTCCATCACGGTTGATGTCCGCGAGGGCACACGTTTCGCTCGCGCCTAAGTCAATCTCTTGTTTATGGAACGGAATATCAGCTGGCCTGGTCAGGCATAGCAGCAGCGGAGCCGCCGCCGCGAGCAACGCCCAACACGCCACGCGCCTGGGTCTGATGTTCAGCATGTGTGCACCCCTTGAACTCGGTCTGATATGTATTGCCCTGGTAACGCAAGTCCTGATGAATTCCAATTCGGGAGGTGTAGTAACCCTCCACCGTCATCTGCTTCAGTTTTGCAAAGAACAGATCGAGCACCGTGCGAGGATTTCGTTCATTTTCGGCAGTGCGCGCAAGCCAATCATCAAGACTGGAGGTCTTCAGCTCGGCAGCCAACAATTGCAAACCGCTGCGCCAATCGGCTTTCACGTCAGCAGGACTGTTCGCAACGATCAGATCGGCAAAGAGCGGAACCTGAGCCGCATGCGCACCGGGCGAATGATCGTCCGCGGGCAGAATCGCTTCCATGACGCGATCTAATACGGCGATCTCTTCAGCCGTGAAGAACTGGGCTGTGTAGGGCTTGGATTCGGCGGCGTCCCCATGATGCGTGTTGTCGCACGCTTGCGCATCCAGGATGCGGAAATTCCCGGCGAGTAAGCCTGCCGCTGCAAGCTGCAGCAGTTTGCGACGATCTATTCTTGAAAGGTCAACCGGCTGCGTCACAAATCACCCCGGCGCCGCTGCTCCTTGATGTAATCCGCCGCCCGCAAGCTCAACGCCATAATGGTGAGCGTTGGATTTTTCTCGCTTGACGTAGTAAAGGAACTCCCGTCTGTGACAAACAGGTTTTTGACGTCGTGTGCCTGGCAAAAGCTGTTGAGTACTGATGTCTTTGGATCTTTTCCCATTCGGACGGTGCCCACTTCGTGACTCGCGAACCCGCTTGGCCTTTCCCCCATAGGTTTGACAACTTCGCCGTGAAGCCGGCCGCACATGTCCGCAACGGTACTTCGCATCTCGTTCCACACAGCTTTATCCAGCTCGCCAAAGCGAAATTGGACAACAGGTGTGGGGCTACCGTAAGTGTCAGGCCGATTGGAGTCCACAATAATGCGGTTTTCCGGCCGTGCCGCTACCTTGCCGAAGCCGCCCATCATGAGAAAACCCGGCTCCATCTGCCGAACTCTCTTCTTGAATTCCGCCCCGTAGCCCGGTAGAAATTTCGCCTGGTATGGGAACATGTATCCTGCGTAGTTGACTTGAAAGTCAAACGCGCCGGCAGGTGTTTTCGTTTTATATCGTGGAATAAACGCGTGGTCCAGCGCGCCGTCCTGGTTATCGGGAGCCTTTCCCTCCAGGTCCTTCAGATAGATATAAACCGTATCTCCAAGGTGCCCGTGCAGATAACGTCCCACTGCGTCGCTTGAATTCGCCAGTCCCATTGGGTAGCGCGTGGACTTAGAATTGAGCAGCAGCCTCGCGGTTTCGACAGTGGCACAACAAACGACAATCAGGCGCGCGCGAACCTCTTCTTCTTTCCTGGTCGAGCGATCGACGATAGACACTCCACGCGCTCGCCCGTCAGTGTCGACGAGGATTTCTCGCGCCACCGCATTACTCCGAAGCGTGAGGTTTCCGGTTTTCACGGCTTTGGGCAGCATGCTGGAAGGCGTCGAGAAGATCGCCGAAACATCGCACCCATCCATGCAATGCCCGCAGTAATGGCACGGCGGCCGGTTGTCGTAAGCGCGCGTGAGAAGCGCTTTGCGCACCGCAATCACCGGAATTCCGAGCGGCGCCACGGCCTGCTTTAAGATCTCTTCGCTGCAGCGAAGGGCAATGGGCGGCAGATACCACGGTCCGGCAGGCAATACCTCAAGCCCGTCATCGTTGCCGCAAACACCGATCATTTTCTCCACGCGGTCGTAGTATGGGGCAAGCTCGTCATAGCTCACGGGCCAATCTTCTTCGATACCGTTCAAGCTTCGCTCGCGGAAATCGGCGCGGGAATAGCGCAATACAACTGCGTTCCAATGGACGGTGCGGCCACCCAACACACGGATTCGATCAACCGAGATGGAATCCTGTGTCTCGTACCGAATCGTGTTGGTCAAATCCGGCGGATAAAACGGCTCCTGCTTCTCGCCCCGGAAGCCGCGGAACCGCATTTCGTAAGGCCAGCAATGTGTCCTGAATCTGGATGGAGGCACCGACTCACCGGCCTCAATCAGCATTACCTTGGCGCCGCCTTCACAAAGTTCCTTGGCCATCACGCCACCCGCGGCGCCGGACCCGATCACGCACGCGTCGTAGATCATTTCGCCCTATACGCGGCCTTCAATTCAGAACACCAGCCGCGATTTCTTTGCCTCGATCTTCTGGAAATCGATTCCAGGCACCTTGCGAAGGTCATCGATCGACTTGAACGGCCCGTTCTCATCTCGATACGCGATGATAGTTTTGGCCTCTGATCTCTTTAGCAGCAAACCGGCCTCGAGATCGACGGCTCTGGCTTTGTTTATGTCGAGGGGGCCTGGAACTTCGGTCCCGAAGTGAGTCGATAAATAGCCCAAAACAGCTTCCAGTTCTTCGTCAGAGCCTTGCGCTCCTAGCTTCATCATTTTGACAATGGTGTCTTCCCACGCCGAGCGGCGTTGATGCAAAGACGCTGCACGTTCGGGTGAATGGCATTTTCCGCAGACGCGAATCGTGGCGGCTCGCCCGGGTCCTTCGGGCAAGGCATCTCCGACACACAGATTCGCAGCACAGGTAAGGCTTGCCGCTACCGATATAGGCAGAACGAACTTCCGCAGGCGGTTTGGGCGCCGGGGAGCAATACGTATTCGCATATTTTGCAAAACAGACAGTCTCCCGTTGAATCTATCAAATGCTCCGGGTGACGCCGTGATATGACGGAAGACGCACATGCAAAGCTACCGTTTTCGAAATCGCTCATGCCGAACGCTACAGTACGGCGCCGTCCTCGGAATTGGTCTCCTATTCTCTCGCAGCGCTGTATTCGCTGCGCAGCAGGGCCATTCACCAGGCGAGCAAAACGCCGCGAGCAGTCTTTCGAAGCTGATACCGCCACTGGAAGAGACAGGCTTCAAGCAAATCTTCGATGGCAAGACGCTGGCTGGTTGGGATTGTGACACGGACTTCTGGCGCGTGGAGAACGGCGCCATCATCGGAGAAACGAAATTGGACCATCAGCCCAAGCAAAACACGTTTTGCATTTGGAAAGGCGGACGGCCCGGTGACTTCGATTTGAAATTGCAATACCGGCTGACCGGAGTCAACGATGGGAATAGCGGAATCCAGTATCGCAGCGTGGAAAGACCGGATGTGGCCAAGTGGGTGATGCAGGGCTATCAGGCCGATATCGATCTTAAGCAGCAATATACAGGGCAGATCTATGAAGAACGCGGCCGCGCTTTCGTTTGTTTGCGTGGTCAGTTGAGTTACATCCCGAATGGCCGGAAGCCGGCTGCAATCGGAGCCGTAGGAGATAACGACCAGCTCAAATCGCTAATCAAACTCGATGACTGGAATGACGTGGAAATCATCGCGCGGGGCAATATTCTTATTCAGCTATGGAATGGCCGTGTCATGAGCGAATTAATCGATGATGATGCCGCGGGACGCAAGATGGATGGAGAAATAGGCATCCAGGTACATCGCTTGCCGAACGCGGCGATGAAGATCGAAACGCGGAATATTCGCTTGAAGCTGCTTTCGACGCAGTGATTCGCCTTATTTATTTGCCGGCAGCCCGAAACAGTACAACGTGCTGTCGTAAGTTCCGAGATATATGCGGCCATTCGCAATTGTCAATCCGCCGAAGTGGACGAAAGATGTGATCTGGTCGCCGCTCGAGAACAGTTCTTTGCCTGTCTCTGCATCCAATGCATAGAGAACCGCGTGAGTGGAGTTCTTGATTCGCTCCGGACTGTAGTCGTACAGCCCCCGCTCTCGATAGGCCTGCTCCGTGTTCTCACCGCTTCCGTAGGCGAAGACTATACCGTTTGCAATGGCGGGCGGCTCTGCACGATTCATATCCCGCGACATCCAACCCGGCACAAGTGTGTAGGACCCGTTGCCGTTCGACTCGACTTTGAGCGCGACGATTGCTCCATTCGTCACCGGCCCGTAGGAAACCGGTACATCGAAATCCTGACGCACGGGCCCCCAGAACGGGGTCAGCACCCAGCGGGTAGCACTTGCATCTTCCCAGGACGCGAGTGAGCCCCAAATACCAGCCGACGCAAAATTGATTTCGGCATTACACATCAAGGGAGTTTCGGCAAGCGGCGTCTGGTGATCTTCGCCTCCCGCGGCCTTGGTGTCCAGGAGATAAATCCGGCATGCCTTGCTGCCGGTGGCTAAAAGTTCCTGCCCATGGAAGTTGAAGATGACGGGAGTTACCTGCATGTCCAGGTCGCGTTTGCTCATCCAAAACCAGTTGCGCGGTTCGAACCAGTCTTCAAGCTGCAACTGATTTCCGTACACCTTCGCGGCGATCAGCCCGTTTCCGAAGGTACGATTTTCAGGGTCGTAGACGCCATCGCCGGTGGGCGCCCATGCCGTTCCGGTTGAATCAATCGCGGCACCTTCGCGACCCCACAACCCGCCGCTTCGTGGGTTGAACGTCATCACTTTACTGCCGGGATCGTTGATGTCGATAGCCCAAATCTGATTTGGGCTGCCGTTGCAGCTTTGGGACGTTGTCGTGAAGATAGTGCCTTTCCAGAGATTGAGGGCGTATGCCTTCGTGTTGGCAAAACTGAATTTAACCGGCGATCGAATCTCCTCTCCATCCGCGACATTCAGAAAGTGAAGTTGGCCGTCGCCCGCGAGTGCATAGACGATTCTTCTGCCCTTATCATCTGGCGGTCCGACGACTGGACTTGCCGTCTGCCCACCCGGGCAAAGAGGATCGCCCGCCTGAAAGCCAGTGCCCTCTCTCGGTGGAGCATACTCAAAATGTTTTTTCCAAAGAACGGTTCCAGCCTGTGCGTCGATTGCGTAGATGTTATCCGAGATGCCCGCGACAATTGCAAGTTCGCGATTGCCGCCGGGAGTTGCCACGCCGGTAACGATCAGCGGCGGAAAAAGAGAGTGCATCTCTCTCGGCTGGTTGTCCAGCTTTAATTTCCATAAAACTGCCAGGTTTCTGACATTCTCTTTCGTGAGAACGTGTTCGTCCTGCTGCCAGTTCGTTCGCTGCGGATCTCCTCCATTGGTCAACCAGTCTGCGGCTTCGGACGCCGGGCAGAGAAGGACCATGGCAAGACAGAGTAGAGTCGGAATCTTCATCATTGTTGCGTGAGTTGTGTGTGCTGTGCCGGTATGCCGAAACAATAGACCGTGTTATCGCGAGCCGTGAAATATGCGCGTCCATTCGCGACGGCTAATCCCGAGGAAACCGCGGCGCTTACGGGCGCACCCGGGCCCGAATACAATTCCTTGCCCGTCACGGCATCGAAAACATGCAACGTTGCGGCTGTCGACAGCTGTTCAATTTCACGAATGTTATACGGCTGGCCGTTTCGCTTCGCGGTACGTGACGGCGCACCTGTGGACAACACGAATATCATTCCGTTTGCGATCACAGGAGGGGCCGGCGACGGCACATTGCCCGAAACCCAAATTTGTTCTAACGTAGGTTGCTCCGTCGTTCCTCTAAGCTCGAGCGCGACAACAGCGCCGACGCCCTCAGCTGCGGGCTTGACGCTCTTGTGCCCCGCAGCGGAACGCAACCCGCCGAATACCGATGCATACAACCGGCGCATTCCGGTATCTACATCCAGCCAGGTGGAAAAAACTCCGCGGAATCCGTTTCCGTTGTAGTTTCGACCGCTTTCTGCGATCGGTTTACTCACAAACAACGGAGTACGGTGATCGGCGCCTCCTAATGATCTCGAATCGAGCAAAAATACCCGTCCATCGCTGCTACCGGCGACCACCAGGTCTCTTACAGCGAACGAGAACACCACCGGAGAGATGCCGGGCGCTTCACCCTTTGCCGATTTGAGCGGCTTTTCACTCAATGCGAAATAGTCCTTTACCTTGAGTTCTTTCGGAGTTAAAGCCACGATGCTTTCATAAACGTGTTTCGCGTCTCCAGGCTTGGGGTACGCTACCTGTACATATATTGTGCCGTCGTTACCAATGGTCGTTCCCGCTGTACCGGCAAATCCGCCCTGAGAGAGCGCAAACGACCGGACGGTCTTTTCCGGGCTCAAGATATCGATGGCATATAAGGCGTTCTGGTTTCCATCGCAGGCATCGGCGGTAGTAGCATAAACGACGTTGTCGCGCAGGTTGAGGCTGGTGATCTTCGCGTTCGGCGGAACAAAGCGGACGGAAGGAATCAGGTCCTCGCCCGTCGAACTGTTCAATATGTGAAGAAAACCGTCGCTGCTCACCGTATACAGGGCATTCAACTGCGTCAAAGTGGTAGGAAGCAGCGGATACACACTCTGGGAAAGCGGAGGCAGATAAGGATTCGGGCGAGCCGGCCTGACGCCGGTAGCCGCAGGCGCGCGGCTGGCTAAAGCGGCAAAGTGTAGCGGGCTGGAACTACTGCCTGCCATGATGACGGGCGCGGTAAGCGCGCCACTACAGGACGCTGTCGGCGATTCCCTCTTCGGTTTCGCTGCGGCATAAGGAAACCTCGCTTCCCATATCAGCTTATTCAGATCAGCGTCCACCGAGTAAGCCCTATCGGAGCTTCCAGCGAATATCAGCATCTCCTTAAAACCGAGGTAGGTAATGAGGTTTCCGTTGATGACGGGTGCAGTAAGAGAATCGAGTCCACGGGACGTGTTGTCTGTCACATATTTGTACAGCAGTTTCAGGGTGCCTACGTTCGCCTTCGTGATCTGCCGCTCCGATCCTGCCCAGCCGTTGCGCTGCGGGTTACCGCCTGGCATCGGCCAATCCGCCGCCCACATTGTGAATACAAGGGCCGCCGCCAAAACAGAAAACCCCAGACTGATGCCAAGCCGGCGAATTATCGACGACCTCACGCGCAATTCATCCAACTGCCACTCTGGGCGGATGTCAGAACTGCCTCGATGACACGCTCGGTTTTTAACGCATCCTGGAACGTCGGTTCCGGGCGAGTGCCATCGCTAAGACCGCGCAAAAAGTCGGCGATCTGGTGAATGAACGTGTGCTCATATCCAATCTGCAGGCCCGGCACCCACCAATTCTTCATGTACGGATGCTCTCCTTCGGTAATGTGGATGGAACGCCAGCCGCGTAATCTTGCATCGCCGGAATGCTCGAAGAATTCGAGGCGGTGAAGATCGTGCAGGCTCCAGGCGATTGACGCATTTTCTCCGTTGACTTCGAGAGTGTAGAGAGCTTTGTGCCCTCGCGCATATCGAGTCGCTTCGAAGATACCAAGTGAGCCGTTTGCAAACCGGGCGAGAAATGCACTGGCGTCGTCAATTCGCACCTGTTCCGTTTTCCCGCTTAGCGCATTTGAACGTTCTTTGATAAAAGTCTCCGTCATGCCGGACACGTTGTTAACAGGGCCGTTCAGCCAAAGCGCGGTATCAATACAATGCGCCAGCAAATCGCCGGTGACCCCGCTGCCGGCCACACCGGCATCCAAACGCCACAACGCCTGACCCCCCATTGGAACCGATGAAGAAATGGTCCAATCCTGCAAAAACTTGGCCCGGTAGTGAAAAATTTGGCCCAACGTTCCTTCGCTGATGATTTGCTTAGCAAGCGTGATAGCCGGCACGCGGCGGTAGTTGTACCAGACCATGTTGGGAACACCGGCCTGTTCCACAGCCCTCACCATTTCCTCGGCTTCGGCCAGATTCCGGCCCAGAGGCTTTTCACACAGCACCATCTTGCCCGCGGCAGCAGCGGCAATCGCGATCTCCGCATGCGTGTCATTCGGGCTCGCAATATCGATGACATCGATATCCGGGCGTTCAATCAAGGCCCGCCAATCAGCCTCAGTGGAATTGAATCCCCAACGCGCGGCGGCATCAGCAAGCTTCTGCGGATCCCTGCCGCAAACGGCAGCAAGTTGGGGGTGATACTCAAGGTCGAAAAATCGATTCACTTGACGGTAGGCATTCGAATGCGTCCGTCCCATGAATCCATAGCCGACCAATCCAATCCGAAGGCTCTTCGTCTCCATCCGGTCAATTGTCCCAGCCGTGAGCATCCCGCACAGCAATCATGGTGCGAAGTATAGATGCCCAGGTGTCAGCGTTCATCATGACGCTGTTCGAGAACATACAGCCATCCCAACAGATATGTTGCAACTTCTTTGTAAGACGCCCATTTTCGTCCCGGAGCCAGAGTCCGGCGTCGCGGACAATATCCAGCTTGCCCTCCGGAGCAGTGGGAAGGCAGTGGCGGCCGGTCTTATCATGTGACCCCGTCCCATGGACCGTTCCGTCATTCTGGGCTACGTGGAAATCGTTCGTCCAGGGACGCAGAGCAGCCGCCACTTTTTCCAACGCGGCATGAACGGCACTGGAATCGTTCCAATCGTAGCCCGGCGGCAGAATCCGATCTTCCGCCGCGTTGTACCCCATCACGTACAGCAGTGTGTGCGCCATGTCAGCCTGGAAACCAAGCACCTTGGGTCGATTTACGGATTCAAGCAAATCGACCATGCGGCGCCAACTGTGCATGGCACCCCAACAGATCTCTCCCTCTGCGGCCAATTGCTCGCCGCTGTCCTCGGCAATATCGCAGGCGCCGCGGAAAGTTTCGGCGATGCGCCTGGTATTTTCTTCCGGCGCTTTACTCCATTCGGCGGGACTCGCAGCCGAGTCGATCCGGATCACGCCATAGCTTCGAATACCAATGTCACGCAACAGCGCGCCAATCCGGCATGCTTTGCGTACTTGTTCCAGAAATCGCTTCCGTTCTTCTGAGTCGCCCATCGCCGAGCCGCCGCCAGTCGGAGTCCAGACAGGCGCAACCAGTGATCCGGCTACGAAATTGCGCGCGCGAAGCTTGTCTGCCAGATGCTCCAGATCGTCCCGGCTCGAATCGATGTTGATATGCGGATCGGAGAGAAAAAGATCCACGCCATCAAATCGAACACCGTTCACCTCGGCAGCGGCCGTGAGGTCTAGCATGGTATCCAGATCGATGAAAGGTTCCGTACCCTGTCCTTTTCCGACCAGGCCGGGCCACATGGCATTGTGTATTTTGGGGTGCTTCATCAGTCGCCGTTATCAATGCTAACGAATGATTACCGGAGCTCGACGATTCCCTTGATGTAATCCGGGCGGAGGAAATCCTCGCCAAAGGCGCGATCGACATCCTCCAGGGCTCGGTAGCGGTTTGAGATAAATGGGGCGACCTCAATCACTCCGCGCTCCAGAAGCCGGAGCGATTCCCGGTAAACGAGCGGGCGCCCATCCTCATCGAACGCTCCGGAACCACCGACGGGAGAGATCAGCACGGGTTCCTTAAATTGCAATCGGTTGAGTACGCTCATATCGACTCCGGCATGGCCATGGCTGTAAAGCAGAACTGTCCCCTGCTTACGCAACACACTAGGCATCACGGGAAAAACTCTGCCGGCGCCTGAGGACTCGATAATGAACTCCGCCAGACGGCCGCGCGTACGCTCGCGAACGACATCGGTAAGATCGTCAGACGCGGGATCGATAACCTCCGCGCCAAAACTGGCGGCTAAGTCACGCTTGCGTGCATTCGGCTCACTTACGAGAAGCAGGCCGTCGAAATGGAGCACGCGGCGCAGGTATTGGATAAACAGCAGCCCCGCGGGGCCGGCGCCGAGAACAAGCACTGTTCTGACGCGGCCCTCCGGCGATTTTGCGTCCAGCGTATAGCGCGCACCCGTAACACGCGCGACCGAATTCATCGAGTGGGTAATGCAAGCTAAAGGTTCGCTGAGCGCGGCAACCGCGGGCTCAAGATCGGACTCAATCCGCACGGCGTTGACGGCGGGAAGGCTGATGAACTCCGCCAGTCCGCCTGGCAATCCTGTGATGCCATGCTCCCGGTAGAACTCACATTGGTGAGAATCGCCGGTAGCGCAGTATTCACATTTCGCAGCGCGACGGCTGCTAATGCAATTCAGCCCCTGGTCCAGGATGACGCGGTCGCCATCTTTGATATCTTCGACCCCGGCGCCCACCGCTACGACCTGGCCGGAGATCTCGTGCCCCAGAATTTGAGGCTGCTGCTCGAGCGGCACAGCTTGTCCCCGCTCGTCCGTGTTGTAATTTGCCTCACCGCCGTAGATATGGAAGTCAGTGCCGCAAAGACCGACTGCCGAGACGCGCACGAGTACTTCATACGGCCCGGGTCCCGGTTTTGGGACGTCTCGCACTGCGAGACTCTTTACGGCATGCAGCATACAGGCCCGCATCGTTTCTGTCAATGAATAGATCTCCGAACACCTGATCATATCTTGCCGCCGAGCGGCAACCAGGATCTTCACTAAGCAGTAAAGGCGGGCAACGAAAAGATAAACTGAAGGACGATTGTCACTGGCCTCCTCGATTCGATTCTTTCCGTTATTTCTGTCAATAAATCTGACTATTCTGGTTGCGCAACAGCCCGCCGCTGCCACGCTTTCTACCGATAGGTTGTTGAGCGAAGCGGGGCCTACGTTTCGGATTGCACAAAATCAACTGCCAAACCCACCCACGTTGGTTGTCTATGGAGATCAGCGCTTCACGGATCCGGCGAACACGCGGCAAACCAATCCACGAATTCGTCAGTGGCTTGTCAATCAGATCGCGCATGAGCATCCAGCAGCCGTGATCATGAATGGGGACGTGCCCCTGGCGGGCAACGTCGCCAATGATTACGCGGTGTTCACAAGTGAAACGAAGCCGTGGCGCGACTTGCGGATTCCAGTGTTCCCTGCGCTCGGCAACCACGAGTTTCACGGCGATCCGGCACAATGCCTGGAGAACTGGTGGAACACTTTCCCCGAGATGCGCAATCGGCGATGGTACTCGGTGCAGCTTGGTTCGCGTGTTTACGTCATCGCCTTAGACAGCGACACGTCCCTGCTGCCAGGCAGTAACCAGGCCCGCTGGCTCGAGAAGCAGATCAACGATCTGCCGCCTTCCGTTGATTTTGTGATCATCAGCCTTCACCACCCTCCAGTGGCGGATGTGCAAGAGCACATCGAGGTGAGTCACAATCCGAGACCCAATGAGATCGCGCTTCGGGACTATCTGTCAAAGGCTGCCCGAATTTCCCGTGCCCGTTTTCTGGTGAGCGCCGGGCATATACACAATTACGAGCGCATTCCACTGGATGATGTGATGTACCTGGTGTCCGGCGGCGGCGGTGCTCCGCCCTATGTTGTAGAACGCGGGCCGGACGATCTTTACAAGAGCGCGCTGTTCCCGAATTATCACTACTTGAAGCTCTCGGCGGACAAGGACCGCCTGCACGGGGAGATGTACCGCGTTGACAATCCGGAGGCAGCCAACCTTAGCGTCGAGCTTAAAGACAGTTTTGAGATTCCCACAAAGCCGCGTTAACCCCCAACGTCATGACGTCTGAATAAGCACCGAATCAGCGCTCGGCTGAATTCCAGCGAATGCCTGCCCGATGGTCCGATCGTAAATTCGCGCTGCACTGGAAACCCCGCTCCCGTTGTAGAAACCGAAGACTTGGTTGATCAGGTTCAGCCCGTAGACGATCAGGTTAACGCTTTTGGCAGCCGGTAACTTCCTTGCGCGTCCACCTGGAGATGGGCATACAGATACTGATCCCTGTTCGGCTCCTTCGACCCAGCGGCGCTCCGTTCAATAATGATGTTGAAGAATTGTGTGCTTGTTCCTCTTCGTGTCTCACGCTTGAACGAAGAAGCTGAAAGCCTTCTTGGAGGCGACGTTAGCGGCTGTTTTGGGGCAAAGCAAAGGCATAGAGGACACCGTGCGCCCCGAACAAGATGTACTGACGGCCATCCAGTTCATAACTGATGGGTGGACCTTGCGCAGGACCGCCACCGTAGACATGCCATAGCGTCTTGCCGGTGGCGGCATCCAACGCCAGAACATTGCCGTGCACATCGGAGGAGAAGACAAGTCCGCCAGCGGTACTTAGTACTCCGGCCCAATCCCAACCGGAGCCGAGGTCATGTTCCCAACGGCTGCGGCCGGTCTGATAGTCAATCGCACGTAGAAAGCAATGAGACCAGACGGTGAGATCGCGGCCGCCGAACCCCTCTGGCTTTCCAGTCCCGAACGCATAATACAGGCTGAAGGATTGATGTGTGTCGACGTACAGCAGTCCTGTGTCCGGATCGAAGCTCGGCGACATCCAGTTGGTTGCGCCAATCGCATCCGGTTCAACAAGCGTTCCGGCCGGGCTGGGGTCTTTTTCCTTCTTGCCGATCGGGCGCCCCTGCGCATCCACGCCAGAACTCCAGTTGATTTCTTCGTAGGGCGCCGACAACAGCGGCTTCCCATTCGTACGATCCAGCACAAACAGATATCCGTTGCGCGAGGCCTGCATCAGCAGCTTGCGCGGCTGCCCGTGAAAGTCGCCGTCATAGAGTACGGGCGTTTGCACCGCATCCCAATCGTGCACATCATGAGGCGACGGTTGAAAATACCAGGCCAGCTTTCCCGTATCCGGATTGAGAGCAACGATCGAGCAAGTATACAGGTTGTCACCCGGGCGAATGGACCCATCAAGCACCGGGTTCGGATTGGCCGTCCCCCAGTACAGAAGGTTCAACTCCGGATCATAGGTGCCGCCAACCCATGTCATCCCGCCGCCATGTTGAATGGCATCGCTATTCGCCGGCCATGTCTCGGATCCTGGTTCGCCCGGTTTCGGAAGAGCGTTCCAGCGCCATTGGAGCTTTCCTGTTTCCGGATCGATGGAATCGATGAAGCCATGGAGATCGTTGAAGTCTCCGGAGACGCCGACAAGTACGTGATCGCGAATCACCAGGGGAGCCATAGTGGCCCAATAGCCGAGCTTTACGTCCGCGAGTTCGATGTTCCACTGCACTTCGCCGGTGCGCGCATCCATGCAGAGCAGATGCGCATCGGGAGTCTCGAAATAGAGACGCCCTTTGTACATGCCGAGACCGCGCTGCCCGATGTGCAGGCCTTCGTTCTGGTGATAGTGATAATGCCAGGTCTGTTGTCCCGACCGTGCGTCCACCGCCCAGACATCATCCGGTTCGGTGAAATACAACGTGCCGTTTACCAACAGCGGCGTCGATTTCAAACCGGGACCGGACGTGACGTCAGTTTGAAACGCCCAGACCATCGACAACAGACCGACATTGGTCTTGTTGATTTGGCGGAGAGAACTGAACCGCTTGCCGGAATAATCACCATTGTGCGTCGGCCAACTATCGGGCGTAGGATGGACGAGCGTCTCCGGATTCAAACCTTGGAATGGGACGGTGCCTTGCGCGCCTGCGGCCAAGGCCGCCAGCAGAAGACCGGCAAAAATTCTGGTCATTTGAGCGTTTCGAGATAGGCAAAGAGGTTGTGCAGGTCCGCGTCTGTATAACGCTTCAGCAGCCGTTCATGTTCGGCAAGCGGGTCGTGAACTTCCACCTGCACCAGATTTCGCTTCCATGTGTGTAGCCAGCCGGACTTATCCCGGAGTGAAACTAAGAACTCGTCGGCATATACCTGCTCGCCCGTGAAGACGTTACCGGCGGAATCTGTCACTTTGAGTGAAGGATTGGCGCCGGAAGGAAAAGCAATGCGCGTTTGCAGGTCAAATGGTTTGTACTTCGACGCAACGTGGGCCAAGTCGCCATTGGTTGAATGACAGGAGCGGCAGTTCCCTTGTCCCTCGAAATAGGCGCGTCCCGCATCGGCGTTCCCGACCAGCAATTTGGCTAGCGGATATTCCGAAGGGATCCGCCGCGCTACCGAGCCGGCTACTTTTGCTTCGGCGTGAAGAAACTCCGCGATGTTGTGGATCTCCGAGTCGGAAAGTGGAAAGGGCGGCATGCCCTTTTCCGGACGGCCGCTGCGGATAACAGGGCCGATTAGATTTCCATTCACGTCGTGGCTCACCAGCGGCGAGCGAATCAGATCGGGCCCGCTTGCGCCGCGAGCATCCCTCCCATGACAGAATCCACAGGTTTGTTGGAACTGCGCTTTGCCCGCGTCAACTTTGGTTGAATCGGCCAGTGGTTGGCGGACGTCATCCGGGTCCTGTGCCGGCAGGCTCGACGCCAGCCATAGCAGCGCGAAAAAGGCTATGCAGATTGTGCGCATTGGAAGCAGTGTTCGGCCATTTCTTTGAGTAGCAACGACTGTTCCCAGCGATCGCTTTCCTCAACCTGTTGAAATGTCCGCGCGTAATAGATATCGGCAGCGAGCAACTCCGGTGTAAAGCAAATGAAATCGCCCGGCGATGCTTTCTTTAGAAAGTTGCGGAAGCAGGCTGTCCAGAGTTGACGAAAATGCTGCACGTAAATCGGCTCGGCGACCGGCTCGCGTTCGATCGCCACTTGAATACAGCCCGGACTGGCAATGCGGCCATGAATGAAGCCAACGCGGTCAAGCACCGGCTGGATAAATTCAAATTTCTTATCGAAGCCGCCGTAAACCATCTCGAGCCCGGTGTACCAATGGGAAAAGTCGCCGTTGAAGCGCATCTCGGGGAACCGGCGAATGAAATTGACCGTACGCCACATATCCTGACAAATGGTCGCGCGGTGAGTTTCAATATAGAGCGCAATGTTCCAGCGGCTGGACGCCTGCAAGATGCTTTCGATCAGGCGGTGCGCATCGGAATCGTCCTCGAGTCCCCAACCAACGTGCAGCGTGGCGCAACGAACGCCGTCTCCGGCGAAGTTTTCGGCGAGGGGTCCGGCATCTTCCGGCGCGTTGATACGACCGCTTCCGGCAACCTCTAAATTCAATGCGCGGCAGATCTTCAGTTGTTCCGGAGTCGCTCGCTCGGCGAACTGGACCCCGGTGAATCCGGCTGCCCGCACGGCCTCGAGCCGCTCCTGAAACGTGCCGTGCGGACCTTTGGAGCAGGGCGGCAGCGAATCAAGTGCCATCAAATTCATATAGCCGCGAAGCTGGGCCTCTATGTCGCAGCGTTGCTGCGCTTCGGGGCTCATTTACTCAGACTGCACGCTGCTTGACGCGAGGCTGCGCGCGCTCTCATCCTTGGCGGTATCCAGCCATGCGGACTCATCCGCTTCGCTAAACCGCTTCAGGCCGGCTTCGAGAATCGCCGAATCCGGCACCTTATGCAGCGGCGTGTAGCGGGGATGATGTGCCTCTTTGTACGGATCGTTGCGCGCGGCGTTGTAGCAGCAGATCATGGCCCAGCGCGGCTTGTCGGATCTGTTCTGATCGGACCGGTGCAACAGGTTTGCGTGAAAGAAGAGAACGTCGCCAGGATCCATCTCCACATAAACCAACTCCAGGCGTTTTTCGGCTTCGTGCACCCGCTCCAGATCCGCTCCGGCCTGATCGCCCGTAAGAATGTGGTCGATGCGGCCCATCTGATGGGACCCCTTCAGCACTTGCATACACCCGTTTTCGCGCGTTGCCGGATCGACGGCGATGAAGGCACTGGTCAACAGCGGAAACAACACGCCGTTCTGATACCAGTAGCCGTAATCCTGATGCCAGGCCCAGGCGCCACCCACTTTGGCATCCTTCATGATCATCTTCGAATGGTAGTGATAGACCTCGCCTTCCAATAGCATCTCGGCCGAATTCACAACCGTCTCGCAGCGGGCAAACATGCCGTAGATGGTGTCCCCGGGATGGTTCCAAAGAGACAAGCGCACCGTGCCGCCCTCGCCATCGCCTTTGCCGAACGAGTGTTGATCAAGCTGCCGGTCTTCTTTGGAAGCCCGCCGAAGGAGGTCAATCTCCTCGCGGCCGAACATATTTTTTGCGACGACGAAACCGTTGCGCTCATATTCGGGTAAAACGTTCTTTCCAAGTGGGCCCATGGCCATAAGCAATCTCCTCTCTTCGTATTTAGTTGCGAATGCCGAGCGTGTTCATCAGGCTGCTACTCGATTGATATGCCTCGCGAACCCAATCCACAATCTTTGAGGGCTCAGGAGAATATTCAAGCTCGATGCTGATCGTGCCATTGAAGCCTGTTCCCGCGATTGCCTTCAGATACGGTGGAAAATCCACTACGCCACGTCCCGGCGGCAAATCGCCATGCTTTACTCCATCGCAATCGGAAAGGTGCACATGCGCGATACGGCCGGCGAGTTTAGCAATCTTCTCCGCCGGATCGCGCGCTAAAACCAGATGCGAAACATCGACGTTGGCTTTGACGGAAGGCTCGTCCACTTCCGCTAAAAAGCGGTCCATCTTCTCGACGGTGTTAATGATCGATAAATGAAAGGGCTCCAGTTCCAGCGCGACCTCGAGTCCCAGCTCTTTTGCATACCGGCCCAATTCGCGCACGCCATCCACCGCCCAATTCCATTGTTCGGCCGGCGTGATCACTTCCTGGTTCCAGATATATTCGCCGGCAACCAGAAGCAGGTTTCTACCTCGAAGGTCGTAGATCATGTCGAGGTAACGTTTCGCCCGGTCGATATGAAAACGCCGCACCGCGCCGTTAAAGTCCGCAATGCCTAGTGCGCAGCACACCACCGAAATGACGGGCAACCCGCTGCTCGAACAACTTTCGCGAATCGTGCGCAGCTCCTGCGGAGATGACTCGAGCGGGTCCGCAAAGATGTCAATCGAATCGAACCCGATTTCTTTCGTAAGTTGAATTCCCTGAGCCGTATCGATAGGACTACCGAACCATGCGGAATTGATGAGCCCAAGCTTCATGGATTGTTCTCGACTTGACCGAAATCGTATCATAAACTTGCAATTGACATCATGAAATTTTAGTGCAAAGTTCATAGACGGAGCGTACGTGAATCTCGATCTCAATCTGAATCACAGGGTCGCCAAGCCGCCGCGAGACTTCGGAATTGGAGCCATTGGCGCCGGCTTTATCATGCGCGACGTGCAGTTAAAGGCGTATGCCGATGCCGGTTTCAACGTGGTGGCGATCACATCGAGAACACCCGAGATCGCGCGCGAAGTCGCGGATTTGCGCGGAATTCCCAAGCTTTATGAAGGTCTCGGGGAGATGTTGCGGGACCCCGAAGTCGAGGTGCTGGACATTGCCGTTCCCCCTCATCGGCAACTGGAAATTGTGCGGCAGGCGGTGAACGAGGGTAAATATTTGAAGGGCATTCTGGCCCAGAAGCCGCTGGCAGTGAATTACGACGATGCGGCAGCCATTGTCGAGCTGTGTAGAGCACGGGGCATCCCGCTGGCCGTGAACCAGAATATGCGGTACGACCAATCCATCCGCGCGCTGAAGACAATTCTCGATCGCGGGTACTTAGGAACGCCCGTTCTCGGCACTATCGAAATGCGCGCCGTTCCGCATTGGCAAACCTGGTTGCGTGACTATCGCCGCCTGACGCTGTTGAATATGAGCGTTCATCATATCGATACGTTCCGGTATCTGTTTGGCGAGCCCGAGTCGATTTACGTCAGCGCCCGCAAAGATCCACGAACAGATTTCCCTCACGAAGACGGAATTTGTTTGTACATTCTGGAGTACGAAGACGGCATGCGAGCCAGCGCCTGGGACGATGTCTGGACCGGACCTCGAAGCGCTCAGGACGATCTGAAACCGTATATCAAATGGCGTGTGGAGGGTATGGAAGGCGTAGCCGAGGGGAGTATCGGCTGGCCGAATTATCCGAATCATTCGCCCAGCACGCTGACCTTCACCACCACCGCCGAGCCGAATGTCTGGATGACGCCGCGCTGGAGCGATGTTTGGTTTCCCGACGCCTTTCAAGGGCCCATGGCCGAGCTGATGCAGGCAATCGCCACGGATTCGCAGCCGGCGACGAATGGTGTCGATAATTTGAAAACGATGGCGATCATTGAAGCGGGCTACCGCTCGATACACGAACGCCGGTCCATTCCGATTGTTAGTAGTCTTCAGAATTCACCGGTTCTTTGAACAGCCGCAAGATGCCTCGCCGTTCCTCTTCTCCGACCATGAAAGACATTGCGCAGCACGCGAATGTGTCGATTGGAACGGTGTCGCGCGTCTTGAACCGGCATGAAGATGTAGATGATAATTTGCGTGAGCGCGTCGAAGCAGCGGCGCTTAAATTCGGGTATCGGCTGAGCGCTCGGACCCGTAGCGTCGTACATAGCAGGTCGAAGATTATCGGGCTGATTCTGCTGAACGATTTCGGCCTCAGCGCGGCGCAGTCTTTGTTGCTGTTGGGCGTCGAAGAATACTGTTCAAACTCCGGATATTACCTGCTTTTTGCGCGCCATCAGTACTCGAATACAGCAACGCCAGCTCATCTGGAGATTCCGAATGTCGTGCAGACGCCCGGCTTAGCTGACTGCATCATCGTCGCCGGCGCTATTCATCAAAACATTCTGAAGGCTCTGGAAAGTCAAGGCCTCCACTATGTTTTGCTCGGAAACCACCTGATGGACGCGGGCGGCCGGATGTCCGGAAGCAATCTTGTCCAGTACGACGATGCGGGCGGCTGTTACCAGGCGACGCGATACCTGGCGCAGCTTGGGCACAAACATATCTGGTACATCGGCGATGCTTCGAAGCCTTGGCATCGAAATCGCTTCAAAGGCTACTCGCAAGCGATCGTCGAATTGGAGTTGGATCATCACGCGCATACCATCTCGTTATCCGACGATGAATTCGAGAGCGGGCAAGCGGCAATCTCCTATATCTTGGAGCAGAACTGGCCCATGACGGCGATTCTTGCTGCTTCCGATGGGCTTGCGTTTGGTGCGCGCGAAGGGCTGCGGCAGCACCGCCTGGATACGCCGAAGGACGTAAGTCTGATCGGCTTCGAGCATGAGATGGGGCGCGCAAGAGCTTCGAATTTAACCAGTGTTTCGGTGGAAATGGCGGAAGTGGGACGTCAGCTTGCGAAAGCCGCGATTGCCCAGATTGAAGAACGCGAAAAGGATGGCCGGCCAGTGATCATCCCGACGTCGCTTATTAAGCGGAGCACATGCCGGCCGCTTCGCAAAGAAGAACATATGATGCTCTAAGGCGCCCGGCCAAAAATCACCTTTCGAATTATGCCGTGTTCACTTCAAAGATTCTTTACTGTTGCTGCCGTCCTCCTCGCCTGTCTTGGCAGCCTCCGAGCGGCAGGTATTACTTACGCCGCTGAGGCCGGACCGGGGCGTGGCAAACACATCGTTCTGGTTGCCGGCGATGACGCCGAATATCACTCGGAGGAAGCGCTGCCCGCCTTGGCGAAAATTCTTGCCGTCCGGCACGGCTTCACTTGCACGGTCCTGTTCTCCATCAATCCTGAAGACGGCACCATCGATCCTCGCGCGAAGCGGAACATTCCGGGGCTCGAGGCCTTGAAGACCGCGGATTTGCTGATTCTTTTTATTCGCTGGCGCGATCTACCGGATGAGCAGATGAAATATTTTGTGGATTACTTTGAATCTGGACGCCCGATCATCGCGTTACGTACGGGCACGCATCCGTTCGAATTGAAGACCAGCAAAACGTATGAGAAATGGTCCTGGGACAGTAAGATCCCGGGCTGGGAAGGCGGGTTCGGGCGAAAGGTTTTAGGTGAGACGTGGGTAGCGCATCACGGAGATCATGGTCATCAAAGTACGAGGGGCTGGTTTGCGTCCGATGCGGCGACAAGTCCGATCCTGCGCGGTATCGAAGACGGCGAGATCTGGGGTCCGACCGACACCTATGAGGTTCGGTTCCCGATGCCCGCAACATGTCGGCCGCTTTTGTTGGGGCAGGTGCTGTCCTGGTTGAGTCCCGAAGGTACGCCGGTGAAAGGAAAGAACGATCCTATGATGCCGATCGCCTGGACCAATGCGTTCACAACCGAATCCGGCAAAACAGCGCGGGTATTTACTTCGACCATCGGAGCGGCTGACGATATTGAGAACGCCACGCTGCGCCGGATGATCGTCAATGCCGTTTATTGGACAGTCGGAATGGAGTCTGCCATCCCGCCGAAAGCGAATGTGGCGTTCGTCGGCAAGTACGATCCTCACTCCTTTCTCAATGAGATTTATACGGCGGGGCTGAAGCCTTCCGACTTGGCTCTTCCCGGAGGGCACTAGCATGTGGCGCGTTTGGCCGTCTGCATCTTCTAGGGTGTTCTATTCTCGAATCAGCTATCTCATTGCGGGAGGTTATGCGCGTTTGCTCTTGAGACAAATCAACGGCCGGAAATACTACCGGTCACTCGCCGCCTTGCTCCTTGGCTGCTCCGTCGCTGCTGCAAGTTGGCTCACGTTCGGCGGAGGACCGCAGCGAAACGGCTGGGCGTCGGACGAAACCGCTATCTCCACCAGTACCGCAAAAGATCTTCAATTGCTATGGAAGGTCAAGCTGCCCAACGAGCCGAAACAGTTGAACGCGTTAACGACGCCGGTAGTGATCAACCCCGTCTACACGAACAAAGGCGCCGAGACATATGTGGTCATTGGCGGCAGCTCCGACAATCTGTTTGTCATCGATGGCGATACTGGCACCGTAGTATGGCAAAAACACTTCACTAACGACGCTCCGCCAGCAACCGGAAACGCCGGCACCGGATCTTACTTCTGTCCCGACTCTTTAAATGACACGCCCTTGATCCTGCATGGAAAGGAAGGGCCGAGCGTCTACGTAATCTCTATCGACGGGAAACTGCATGCGTTGAATCTTGTCAATGGCGAAGATCGTTTCCCTCCGGCACAGTTTGTTCCTCCGTACTCCAAGAACTGGAGCCTGAACTCATTCGGCACATTCATATACACGACGACATCGCAGGGATGCGCGCATAGCAAGTCTGGTGTTTGGGGCATCGACATCAGCCATCCGGAGAAACCCGTCGTTTCATTTGCCGCGAACGCATTTGGCGGCGGCATTTGGGGACGGGGCGGCGCCTCCATCGGCACCAACGGAACGATATATGCGGAAACCGGAGATGGCCCCTTCGATGCGGCCACCGGAAAGTATGGCGACACGCTGCTGGCGCTGTCGCCGCAGGACTTGAAGCTGGTCGATTTCTATACTCCGTCGAATGCGAATTACCTGACGCGGAAGGACCTGGACATGGGAAACATCACGCCCGTCGTCTTTCCGTACAAGGGGCGCGAGTTAGTTGTCGGTTCAGGAAAAGAAGGCGCACTGTTTATGCTGGACGCCAAATCTCTGGGCGGGGAGACCCATCGCAAACCATTGTTCCAAGGGCCGCTGTATGCAAACGAAGCTGCCGATATTGCCGGACGCGGCTTCTGGGGAGCCTTCGCCACCTGGGAAGATCCAAAGGGGACGCGCTGGATCTATGCGCCGGCTTGGGGTCCCGCCGCTTCGAAAGCACCGGCGTTTCCCGTCACCAATGGCCCAACGCCCGACGGCAGCGTCATGGCATTTCAGGTTCAGGACAAAGATGGACAGCCGGTCTTGGCTCCCGCGTGGATCTCTCACAACATGGCAGTTCCGGAACCGCCCGTCATTGCTAATGGTGTGGTCTTTTCTATCTCAAGCGGTGAGTTTATTCGACAGGTAAAAGAGAACGGCGAACTGTATTCGGCTCAGGAGCGAATAGAACAAACGACCGGGAATGCAACGCTGTATGCATTCGATGCGCAGACCGGCAAAGAATTATTTTCCAGCGGAAAAACCATGCCGTCGTTTACCCATCTCGGTGGAATCGCGGTAAGCGATGGGCGCGTGTATGCAGCTACGCATGACTCTACGCTGTACGCATTCGGTTTAAAGGGAGAATAGAAACTGGTCGGGCCGCCGGGATTTGAACCCGGGACCTCTTGCACCCCAAGCAAGCGCGCTAGCCAGGCTGCGCCACGGCCCGAAGACCCCAGTCTACCGCACGCGGCCGCTACTCTCTCTTCGCCGCTACTTCGCCGGTTGGGCCTGCCGCCGCTCCGCCACGATCGTCACTTCCATGTCGCGGGCCAGGGTCACCACCCGGTTCACCAGCGTCTTACCGAGAATTCGATCGACGCCCTTGCCGATCACCCGCGGTAGAAAAATCTGACGCGCATTGCGCGACCGCGCAAACTCAACCAACTCCTTCGCATGATCGCTGCCGGTCAGCACATGGGTATCAATGTGAAGGTTGCGAGCGAAGTTCAAATGACGTTCGACTGCTTCGCGCCGCGCCAGAGGAAGACTGTGCAGGTCATCTCCTTCGGTAATCACCACTGCGTAGCACTGGGCGTGGATAACGTCCGCCACACGCCGGCCCCGGCGGATCAACATCGCCGTTGAGGGATCGTCGCTGATATAGATCACCACCGCATCTTCCAGGCGGCGAGGCTGAAGATGGCCGTCGCCCGTTTCTTGCGCCGCCTGCTCCTCGTTGTCGTGCTCCAGACGCTCCTCTACCTCATGCGCGGTCTGGCGCAGCGCCATCTCACGAAGCGCCACCAAACTGGACTCCTTGAAGAAGTTTTCTAAGGCACGTTTGGCTTTCTCCGGTGGATAGACGACCCCGCGCTCCAGCCGGTTCAGCAGCGCGCGCGGCGTTACATCCACCATCACGACTTCACCCGCCTGCTTCACCACCCAATCGGGTATGGTCTCTCGCACCTTGATGCCGGTAATCTGCATCATCTGGTCGTTCAGGCTTTCCAGGTGCTGGACATTCATCGTCGTCAGCACGTCGATGCCCTGGTCGAGAATGTAGAGCACGTCCTCCCAACGCTTCTCTCGTGTTGAGCCAGGCACGTTCGTATGTGGGAATTCGTCCACAACCGCAACACATGGCCTGCGTTGCACAATGCCCTCCGTGTCCATTTCTTCGAAAATGGAGCCGCGGTAAATCACTTTTGTTCGCGGGATGGTCTCGAGCCCCTCGGTTTTGGCAATCGTATCCTTCCGCCCGTGGGGTTCAAAATAGCCGATGACGACGTCCGTACCGGTATGCTTCAGGACCTGCGCTTCTTCCAGCATCTGATACGTCTTGCCAACGCCCGCCGCATATCCAAGGAAAATTTTTAGCTTGCCGCGCTCCGCCATAACCACTGGTAATCGAGCTTTTAGTGTAGCGACATGAAAAAAGTTGCCTGTTAGACTGAGCGCTATGTCGGCAAAGATTGTGGCTGCGGGGATTGCGACGGCACTCGTCGCCGTGGCGCAAGCACTTCATGTCTCAGGCGATAAAATGCGCGCCGAGGTGCAGTATCTGGCCAGCGATGAACTCGAGGGACGTGGCGTCGGCACACGCGGGGAGAAGCTGGCAACCGAATACATCGCGTCGCAGTTAAAAGGGAATGGGCTGAAGCCGGGCGGCGATAACGGAACTTATTTTCAAACCGTCCCGCTTGTCGGATCCACAACCGCGCCGGATGCAACGCTGAGTGTTTCAGGCGGCGGCGAGAATCTTTCGTTTAGCTTTGTGAAGGACTTTGTCGGTACCTCGTTTGCTCAGCAGCCGGAAAGCGATTTTGATGCCGAAGCTGTTTTCGTCGGCCATGGCATTGCCGCGCCGGAATTTGGTTGGAATGACTACAAGGGAGTGGATGTAAAAGGCAAAGTCCTGATCTACTTCACTAACGAGCCGCCATCGACAGACCCCAACTTTTTCGGTGGCCCGGCGCTCACCTACTATGGCCGCTGGACCTATAAATTCGAAGAGGCGACGCGGCGCGGAGCCGTTGCTGCCCTGATCATTCATACGACGCCGACCGCTGGGTATGGCTGGGGTGTCGTGAGCGGATCCTGGAGCCAGGAACATGCTGAGCTGCGACTGAAAGCTGGCGAACCCGGACTGAAGTT
>DATBDT010000111.1:0-6050 GCA_036269815.1 Bryobacteraceae bacterium | reverse complement strand
GAGAGTATTGCAATGCCGGCAAGTATGAAGGCAATCCCGCTTAGTATCGCCCAGAAGCCGCCTCCTAAAGGCATCCACTTCGGGACCATAGCCGACACGAAGCGAATACTGGTGAAGTGCGCCAAACCGAAGGCGATTGAGGAGAGTCCGAACGTCGAACGGACGGCGAGGGGCGCCCTCGACAGCCATGCCGAATTGCGCGGAGCAAACGACGCGTAAACGATTGCTGCCGCCGCGACGAGGATCAGCTGCTGCGCGACCCCGACTAATAGACCGATGAGAACGGGAATTTGAAATCCGAAGAAGTGAGGCGCCGTATAGAACCGAGGCAACCAGAACACGGCAAAGATGAAATAGATGACGGCCAGCGCCCCTGCGCCGGCCCGAGCGGTTCGCCGCCACAGCATCGCTGCGCCTCCTGCGGCCAACCAGATCGCGGCGATGTACGCGAGTATTTCACGACCAGGAATGTGATCGCCGAAAGCTTGGATCGGTTGATGGGCGTTCTCAAAATCACCCCAGATCAGATCCAGGATGCCGGCGACGATCGATCCCGCGGCGTACACGTAAACTCCGGCTCGCATAAACATCGGCTACCATATTACTCACGCATTGGTCTAATGCATAGAGCCATTTTCAAGTAAGCTTTTGGACCAAGCGAAATGTATGCCTAAAGCGATCAGCTCCTTTGAACTTACGCTCGATAACCGCCCACAGCATCAAACCCTGACGAGCTGGATTTACGCGCAACTGCGTGCGGCCGTTATCGAAGGCCGGCTTCGGCCTGGAATGAGACTGCCTGCATCGAGAGATTTTGCCAGGCAGTACGGGCTATCGCGCGGCACTGTTGTTAGCGTGTTTGAACGTTTGCAGACGGAGGGGTACGTCTCCTGCCGGGTTGGTTCGGGTACGCGGGTGAATCGGATTGAGCCGACAGAGCCCATTCGGACCACGAATTCCACGCCACCCGTTTATGTTCGTCGCGTCCTTTCAGACTACCTGCGCCCTAAGCCGTGGATTGGCTTAGTTGCTTTGGAGGGCGTTCGGCCGTTTTGCATGCGAGATCCAGCGATCGCCGAGTTCCCGGCTGAACTCTGGGGACGGATTGCAGCCCGGCGGGCGCGGACCTTCCGATCGTGGTTGCAGACAGATGATGACGGACGTGGGTATCGGCCATTGCGCGAGGCTATTGCAGATTACTTGGGCTCGTCGCGAGGCGTGCGATGTAGCTCGGGTCAGGTCATTGTGGTTTCCGGAGTGCAGCAGGCGTTGGACCTTCTGGCGCGCTTTCTCCTGAAGCAGGGCGACCCCGTGTGGATGGAAGATCCCGGATACTTCGGAGCGACGATCGCTTTCGCTAACGCCGGCGCCCAAATGATTCCCGTGCCAGTCGATGAGCATGGCCTGTCTGCTTCCGCTGGTCTAAGGATGTGTCCCCGTGCCAAGGGAGTATATGTAACGCCGGCGCACCAGTTCCCGTTAGGGATGACTATGTCGCTAGAGCGTCGCATGGCGGTTCTTAAGTGGGCCTCTCGCACGGGCGCGTTCGTCATGGAAGATGATTACGACAGTGAATACCGGTTCGAAGGACGCCCGGTTCCGGCGATGCAAAGCCTCGACCGAAATTCGAACGTGATCTTCATCGGGTCGTTCAATAAGCTACTGTTTCCGTTGCTCCGCATTGGGTACGTGGTTCTGCCGCCCTCACTAGTGGACCTTTTCCTAGCCTTTCGTTATCGCACCGATTTCCACAATCTCAGCGTGGATCAGGCGGTGCTCGGTGACTTTATCGCCGATGGCCATCTCGGCCGGCATCTCCGGCGGATGCGCGATCTATACGCCAGCCGTCTCGCAGCACTGATCGATGTGGGCAAGCGCTATCTAAAAGGGTTGCTTGAGATTTCCGACGTCAGGGCCGGCCTTTATACCGCAGCATTTCTAAAGAACGGCATGACTTCGCGGCAAGCGGAGAAGGCGGCAGCCACACACGATGTTGAAGTCGTCGCGATAGACCGGTATACTCTAAAATCCCCGGACCCGAAAGGAGTGCTCCTGGGCTTTGCCGCATTCGATGAAGCGGCAATTCGTGCAGGATTAATCAATTTGGCAGCGGCTTTGGGCCGGCCAGTACCTCGCGCCTAAGCTCTATACTCTTCCGGGAAATTCACAAGGACATATAGTTGACGACGCGGCCGCGGGCGAGCGCCATCTGTGAAACAATATGCCCACTATGGACCTACCTTTCCGCCGTTTTGCCGGCGCCTGGTTGGCATTTTCGTTTCTGTTCTGTCTGACGGCAACCGCGGCGGACTCGCCGCCAAAACTCCGGCTAAGCGAAGTGCAGCAGGTGAAGCCTACGGGCTACCGCGTGGAATTGACCTTGGATCCAGACAAGGAAACATTTAGTGGGTCCATCAGCATCCGGCTGGACATTCAGCACCCTATACAGGTTTTGTGGCTGAACGCGACGAAGATTGCGGTGCAGAATGCGTCATTGACCTCGGGCGGCGAGAAGCAGGTTGCGACTGTGGTTGCGGGCGATCCCAATTTCCTCGGATTGAAATTCAGCGCGCCGGTTGCCGCCGGTGCGGCTGAGGTTCGCATTGATTACACGGGCACGCCGATGCTGGACGGCCAGTCGGGTATCTTCAGAACCGAGGATGCAGGCAATCGCTATCTGCTGACTCAATTCGAGCAGATCGCCGCGCGCAGAGCGTTCCCGTGCTTCGATGAACCCTCATACAAAGTGCCATGGCAGTTGACTTTACACGTTCCGGCGCAAGATAGCGTTGTAAGTAACACGCCCGTGCTTTCCGAGCGCACGGAAGGCGCGAGTAAAACATTCGTATTCGAGCAGACAAAGCCACTGCCGAGTTACTTAGTGGCGTTTGGCGTCGGACCGTTCGAATTTGTGAATGCCGGGTTTGCCGGGAAGAATCATGTTCCGGTGCGGATTGTCACAGCCAAGGGCCGGGCTGACGAAGCGGCGTATGCGGCTCGGGTGACCGCGACCATCCTGACAAGGCTCGAAGATTACTTCGGCGTGCCCTACCCTTATTCAAAAGCCGATCAGGTTGCTATCCCTATCTCGGCCGGATTTGCAATGGAGAACGCCGGCATGGTCACGTATGGACAGACCATCATCCTGGCGAAACCGCGGAGCGATACGGAAGAGCGTCAACGGTTATATGCCTCTTTCGCGGCACACGAACTGGCGCATCAGTGGTTCGGTGATTTGGTGACCACGGCGTGGTGGAACGATATCTGGCTGAACGAAGCATTCGCAACGTGGATGGCAAATAAGCTTATCGCCGCGTGGAAACCAGAATGGGGAACACGAGCAGAAGATGTTAGTGACAAGCTATACGCGGAGAACAGGGACAGTCTGTTGACGGCACGCAAGATCCGGCAGAACATCGAGTCAAACGACGACATTGAGAACGCATTCGACGGAATCACGTATCAGAAGGGCGCGGCGGTCATTGGGATGTTCGAGAACTGGCTCGGCCCGGAGGCGTTCCGGAATGGCGTTCACAGCTATATGGAGCGTTATGCATTCCGCACAGCCACTACATCGGATTTTCTGGATTCCGTCAGCACGGCGGCCCGAAAGAATGTTACAGAGGCTTTCTCAACGTTCCTGGATCAATCCGGTGTGCCGCTGGTTTCGATTGCGCTCGACTGCAAACAGCACATTCCGGCATTGCGCCTTGCGCAGCAGCGCTACCTTCCGCTCGGGTCGAAGAGTTCCGGCAGTCCACTTTGGGAAATACCGGTATGTGTTCGATATGGAAGCGGCGACAGCGGCCGAACAAAGTGCCTGTTGATGACAAGGCCAATAATGGATGTTCCTTTGGAGACCAATAGCTGTCCTACGTGGGTTCAGGCAAACGACAAGGCTGTTGGTTATTACAGAGTCAATTACGCGGCTGGCCTAATGGAAACCCTTTTAAATGATAATGCGGTTGCGCGGCTGAGCGCTCCAGAGCGGGTGGATCTCATCGGGAATGCTCGCGCACTAACCGATGCGGGGACGATTCCGGCTGCGGATGCACTTAAGCTGGTAGCAATATTCCACGCTGATCCCGAGCGGCATGTCGTCGATCAAGCGCTGAAGCTGGCTATCAGTCCCGTCAATTATCTTGTGCGACCCGATTTGCAAACGAAGTATGCGGGATTCATCAGGACGAATTTCGCGGAGCGCGCTCGGGAGATTGGCTGGACGCCTAAATCAGGCGAATCTGACGAAGCGCGGCTGTTGCGACCCACACTGCTATTGGCCGTAGCGACGTTCGGGAGAGACGACGACCTCGCCAAACAGGCGAGATCGCTGGCCGACAAATGGCTATCGACGCGACAGGGAATCGAGCCGAGCTTGATCGCCTCGATCCTCAAGACGGCTGCTTATAGTGGAGATACAGCTCTAGCGGAGCACTTTGTCGCGATCTGGCCGAGCCTGGATCCTCAGCAGCAAGAATCGCTACTTCAAGCAATGTTTGGATTCCGCGATCCGCAAGCGATTCGCACGTTGTTCGAGGCCGTTCTTTCGGGAAAGCTCCCGGCAACGCCCGCGTCTTACCTTCTGTATTATGCCGGCAGAGATTCGAGCGACTCCCGCGGAGTGCGATTTGAGTTTCTGAAAGCTCATTACGATCGGATCGTAGAGTTGCTCGGAGAGAGTTTGTTCTCAGGCAAGAGCCAGCTGCCGAATGTGGGGGCCGGCTTTTGCGACCCACAAGCGAAGATCGAGCTGGAAAGATATTTTGAGCACCGGGTGGACAAGTTACTGGGCGCGCCGCGAGTCCTCGCGCACGTGCTGGAAAGCATTGATCAGTGTATTGCGATCAAATCGGTGCAGGAACCGAGCGTAACGGCATTTCTGCAGAATCGCTAATGCTCGACTAGCCCGGCCCGTTCTTTGAGCACCTCAGGAGTCAACGCCTGGGACGCGCGGCCGCAGGTAGATTAGCAGAACGCAGCAAACTAAGCCAAAAGCACAGGACGGCGACCAGAAAGACAGGGACATTGCCAGAAGAAAGATGCCCAGCGTGAGAAAGGATCGTACTCGAGTGAACCTTCGTGTTTTTGGGGTCACATCGCTTTCGCTTGCCTGAGACAACGTTTCCCATTCGAAAGCGAGGTACGCCACGTTGACCATCACAAAAACGGCTGCATAGACAAACACCGGAGCGGCGGCGAGCTTAGTGGACGCAATCCAAACGGTTGTTACCGGCACAAGCGAAATCATAAAAAGATGAGCGAAGTTCCACCAGATGAGCCGAGGCGTTGCTTGGCGCGCAAATCTCAATAGATGATGGTGATTGACCCACACGATGGCAATAAACAGATAGCTCAAAGCAGTAGGCCAAAGCGGAAGGAGAGCCGCAAGCGTCGGTTCAGGACGGGGGGTGCAGGTCCAACACCATAATCGTGATGATTACAGCGAAGACTGGATCGGAGAACGCACCTGAACGCTCTGGTGTTGCCCTTTGCTCAGTCATGGCTCGGATTCAGCTTGATCTTCATGAAATTCTTCTTACGACAGCGTTGTGTGTGCGGCGGCCATGATGATCTCTGCGACCTTTTCCGGTGCGGTGAGCAAAGGTGTGTGATCGACGGCAAACGCATAAGTACTAGCGCCCATTCGCCCGGCCATGAAACGTTGTGTTTTTGGATTGATCATGCGGTCTTCTTCCGCGATCAGAAACCAGGACGGCTTCGATTTCCACGCCGGGCTTGGGAGCTGGTTCCTGGATGCACTTGAGTGCGATCGGCCGCTGCACCGCTTTGGATACTGCAATTTGATCAGCCGTCGCATGATGCGCGAAGGCATTGGCGAATCCTTCCTCGGGCATCCAGATCCACCCATCTTTGTCACGGGCAAGCTTTGGGGCTTGCGGATGTGCTTCGTCGCGGTAAAACACCTCGGTGACAGTCTCGCCTTCATCAGGAGCAAGGGCAGCCACATAGATCAGCGCTTTTACGCGCTCCTCATTCGCTCCTGCAATCACTGCACCGGCATAGGCGTGTCCCGCTACAATCACGGGACC
>DATBDT010000069.1:0-124003 GCA_036269815.1 Bryobacteraceae bacterium | reverse complement strand
ACTTTCTTGGGTTCTCTCTGGCCGACGCCGTCATCACTAAGCTCGGCGTTCTCAGCTCCGTCAATGTGCGCCCGTCTTCAGTGATCAAAAAATATAGAGGCCGGGAGATTGATGTCAGGAAAGTTGCCGCGGAATTGAATGTGGATACGCTATTCACCGGCAACTTCATTCGCGACGGCAACCACCTGAGAATTACCTATCAGCTAATCGACGTTCCGACGTTCAAGATTTTGTCGAAAGATGTAATTGACGTTACCTTCGACGAACTGCTGGGCGTTCATGACAACGTCGCCGCACGGATTATCAAGGGATTGCGGTTAAATCTTTCTCCGCTGGAACTGCAACGGCTCAAGCCCGACGAAACCGTAAATCCGCTCGCGTACGAATACTTTCTGCGCGGCGTCGATCTGATGGCAGGCCACAATTTTCCACTCGCTGTAAAGATGTTGGAAACGTCGGCTGATATCGACTCCAGGTATCCCTTGACGTGGGCCTATCTCGGGCAATCCTATACATCGGATGCCACTTTCGAACTCGGAGGCCGTGAACAATATCGGCGTGCTCAAGCCGCGTATGAACGCGCTTTATCGCTTGAACCCAGACAACTCGAAGCCGAGATGTTTCTCGCCAATTTGCTGATCGATACCGGGAAAGTGGAGCAGGCTGTGCCGCGCCTGCGAGAGGCGATCGCGCGCAAGCCCGACCACGCGGCCTTGCATTGGGAACTGGGATATGGCTTCCGTTTTGCCGGCATGTTGCAGCAATCGGTCGCAGAGTGCGAGCACGCTCGTCAACTCGATCCATCAGTCAAATCCAACGGATCGGTTTTGAATACATATCTATATCTCGGCGAGTACGATCGATTCATTCGGAGCTTGCCGGATGTGAATGCATCGGGCTTTTTCCGCTTCTATCGCGGCTTTGCCGAATACCACTTGGGCAATCTGAGCGAGGCAAGCGAAGATTTCAACCGCGCCTTTAAGGAAGACCCTACGCTATATACCGAGATTGGAAGAGCCTTCGCCGAATCGATAGCGAACAACAAATCCGCAGGTTTGGAAATCTTGCACAAACTGGAAAACGGGATGCAGCAGCGTGGAGTGGGCGATCCGGAGGCGACCTACAAAATTGCACAGGCCTACAGCGCTATGGGTGATGTCACTTCCGGGCTTCGGGCTTTGCGCTCCAGCATAGAAGCCGGCTTCTTTTCGTACCCTTACTTTTTGCGAGACCCGCTTCTCAACAATCTTCGCGGCGCCCCCGAATTTCAGCGCATCTTGGACATCTCACGTCAACGGCACGAAGCGTTCAAAAAAACGTTCTTTTGAACCGCCTTTACTTAGGCCGTCCGCGGTCGTCCACTTCCAGATTTTCCAGCTCGTCAATTCGTTTTTGCAGCCGCAGCGCGGCCCTGCTGTTCAGCTTCGCGATACCTAAGAAAAGCGCCGCAGCGGCAATCGTATAGATTGCTGTGAAAAGACCGGGCCTCTGCAGATGCCCGGGATTCACCCGGCTCATCGCCGCAATCAACACAGCGAGGCCGGGAATCATCGGTCCTAAGTACCAGCGCCAGATACTTTTGAGCAGATCGCGCTGACGCGCCAATTCGTTCCGTTGAAACTCGACGGAGCTTGCGAGCCCGGCATCTTTTGGAAGCGGCCTCGCTGAACCCTTCGAGTGTAGTTTCCAAACGACGTATAGACAGCCGGCGATGGCCAAACCGAAGCCGGTCCGCAGGAGTACATCGTCAGTCCGCACAAAATGAAAACCAAAAAAGATCACGACGATGAGTGCCGCCGCATACTCCCGTGCGTTCCGCCATGCAATCTTCCGCTGAAACTTGTCCGCACCCACTCGAATTTGCTCTATCGACATACGGAATCCTTCCGTTTGCTGGCTTTGCCACAATTCCCGAATCCGGCGATCTTCAGACGATTCACTGTCCATCTCGCCCTCCTTCCCGAAACTGACGCGCCAACACGTTCTTGATCCGATGGATTTTGGTCGCTACATTTCGCGCCGAAAGCCCCGTAATCTCGGCCGTCGAAGCTGCATCGATTCCTTCCAGATATGCGAGCATCACCTGCCGGTCCAAGGGACCGAGCTTCTGAATCATTCCAAAAATCCGATCCAGGCTGTGCCGCCGGCCCGCATTAGCTTCTTCTCCCTCTGCTCGTTCCGGCATTTTCGTAAGTTCTTCCAGCCCGACGACCGGCTGTTTCTTCATGCGGAGCTGCCGGTTCACGTGAGAGGCCGCCGTGTTGTGCGCCACCCGGTACACCCAGGTGCGTAGCGAACAGCGATTATCAAAGCCCGCGAAACTTCTCCAAAGCGCGATATGGATCTCTTGCAGTAGGTCGCGCCGCGCTTCCCGTTCCGCCTCGTAAGCACGCGCCAGCCGTTCAAGCGCGGCGCCGTAAATTGCGAACGCTTCCTCGAAGAGGTTGTCCTGACGGGTCTGCTGGCCAGGCGCGACATCCGGCATGGAATCGAGTTGCTCCACACCCAAGGTAGTCCGTCGGCGGAAACATTTCTTACGCTTCGTTCTCCACTCAGACCAAAACGCTACTGCGACTGCGGAGACGCGTATCAACCCGGAGCGAAATGTCTCGTTAGCCTACTATGAGCAGAGATGCGTTCTCGTTCCCGCTACCTGATAGGTTTTGCATTCGCCGTAGTTCTCGTTTCGCTCTTCTGGTGGAGATTCCGCCCGCGTGCAACAGTGAAGACTACAAAAGCGGCTGCGACCACAGCAAGTGACCAATCTTCCGCCCCGCCCGCAAACACGCCAACCAATACTTCAGAGACCAGGATCCATGCGCATAATCTGCTTCTTCGCAAAGGCCCTAGTTTTCGCATTTATGTGACTTGGCTGGATGGAGATCTTGCGCGAACTCACCGCAATGTAAATCCCTCGCTCGACGATTCCAATTCTTTTTACTTGGATGTTCACAGCGGAATGGTTCGCGCCAATATAGGCGACCTTGGCAACTACCTCAATACGGTCCTTACCGATACGCCGCTGCAGCATATAAGCCTATTGGCGGACAGCGATCAGCTGAAAATGACGGGAACTCTCAAGAAAATTGTTCCTCTGCCGATTGAGTTGGTTGGCCAAGTATCGACTACGTCGGACAATCGCATTCGCCTGCACGTAACGAAGCTCGACGTGCTGAAGATCCCGCTCAAAGGATTGCTCGGTTTCGTCAAAATATCCCTGGCCGATTTCTTTAAACAAGATATTCAGGGCGTAGAGATCAACGGGAACGATCTGTTATTCGATACGCAGAAGCTGATGCCCGCGCCGCGTATTCGGGGGCAGCTTACGAAAGTGCGCGTCGTCAGCCCGGATATCGAAGAAGTTTACGGCGGTGCCGTGGACGATGCCCAGCGCGTCGAACTTTGGCGAAACTACCTCAGCTTGAAGGGCGGCGCCCTTAACTTCGGCAAGCTGACGATGAACGATGTCGATCTCATGATGATCGACATCTCGAAAGACCCCTGGTTCGACCTGGATTTAGTGAATTATCGAACCCAGCTGAGCAGCGGGTACACGCGAATGACCGCCCAAATGGGTCTGCAAATCTTTATGCCGGACCTGCGCGAGGTCCAGCCGGCAAAACCAGAACAGAACACCAACATCGAATGGTTTAAAAACCGCAACATCCCGCCGCCGCCACAAATCACCACCAACATTCATTGATCGACGATAGCGGGAATTGAGCTAGGGCAAAACGCCCTACCGTCTCCGCTTCCCCTCGCCGGTCTTCTTCGGCTCTGCTGCCGGTACGCGTGAGGTCATCACCGAATTAATCTGAATAACCGGCATCAACGAATTCTGATTCCCAGCTTCAAACCCGTGATGCGCCGCGCGCTGCGAGATCTCCTGGTTCAGATTCACAACAAAATGCTCGATCTGCCGCTGCATAGCCTCCATCTTTTCCCGCATGTTCAAGATGATTTCCACGCCCGCCAGATTGACGCCAAGTTCCCGCGTCAGCTTCAGGATTACTTCCAATCGTTCAAGATCTTCGTCGGTGTACAGCCGTGTGTTGCCGTCGCTCCGGGAAGGCGCAAGCAGTCCCTCCCGTTCGTATAGCCGGAGCGTCTGCGGATGAATTTCATAGCGCTCCGCGACCGCTGAAATCATGTACGCTGCTTTGCTCTTGCTCTTCATGGCTGTCCTTAAACGCGCCGCATCGTTATGCCGGCTGTTGTACTTTGTTCCAGATATCCGCTCGCGGGTCTTCTGTCTGCACTTGCGCAAGCTCCCGCAGTAACTCGCGTGTACGTTCGTCCTGCACGTTGGGCGCGTGCAGCACTACTTCGACAATTTCATCTCCGCGGCTATTCTTGCGCGAATTGAACACGCCCTTTTCGCGCAGCCTGAACTTCTGGCCGTTGTGCGTTCCCTGTGGAATTTTCAGCAGCGCTCGCCCGTCAATCGTCGGAACCTCGATCTTGGCTCCCAATCCCGCTTCACTTACCGATAGCGGAACTTGAACTTCGATGTTGTCGCCGGATCGTTTGAAGAACGGATGCTCTTCCACGTGAATCGTAATGTACAGGTCGCCCGCCGGACCGCCGCCGAAGCCGGCATTGCCCTTCCCCTGCACACGCAGCCGGGCGCCCTCGCTAACTCCCGCCGGAATGCGCACTTCCACCGTGTCCGGCTGAGAGATGACGCCTTCGCCGCGGCAAGTCGGACACGCGTTTCTAAGTCTGCCCGTCCCGCCGCAACGCTGGCACGTTAAGTTAAACTTCATCGCGCCGGCCATCTGCGTCACTTGGCCCGTGCCATCGCACTCCGGACAAACCGCGACGTTGCTTCCGGACGATCCCGTCCCGTGGCAGGTCTCACAAATCTGCTGCCGCTGAATGTTCAGCCGTACCTGTGTGCCGCGGATCGACTGCCAGAAGTCGACATGCAGGCCATACTCTAAATCGGCTCCGCGTTCCGGCTCCGGTGTTGCCTGACGTGAACCGCCGCCCCCTCGAAACAGATTGTCGAAGATATCGCGAAATCCGCCCCCAAATCCACCACCGCCGGCCCCAGCCGAACCGCCTGTTGCGCCTGTTCCGCCTGCAGCGCCCTCTGCCTGCTGCTGGCGCATGAACTCGCTGAAATCGAAACCGCCGAAATTCATACCGCCCGGACTACCGCCCGGTCCAGCGCCATTAGGCGGAATATTATCGGAATAGAATCCGAACTGATCGTAAACTTTGCGTTTATTTTCGTCGCTTAGAACGTCATACGCTTCTTGTACGTTCTTGAAGCGGTCTTCTGAAGCTTTGTCTCCGGGGTTCAGGTCGGGATGATGCTTACGCGCCAGACGACGGTAGGCCTTTTTGACCTCATCCTCGTCCGCGCCTTTGGCGATCCCGAGTATTTCGTAATAGTCTTTTTTCCCAGCAGAAGCCATAACATACGCCTTGCTAATAGAGCAATGGGGCCGGATACTATCGCAGCCAGCCCCACCTCGCCTACACACTCGCCGCCATTCGGAAGCGGCGTCTTTTTACTTACTTCTTATCGTCAACGTCTACAAACTCAGCATCCACAACATTGTCTTTGGGCTGTTGCTGCTTGTTTGCATCAGGGCCCGAGCCTGCTCCGGCTTGCGGCCCGGCGCCGTTCGGTCCGGGAGCCTGCGCCTTGTACATTGCTTCCGCCAGCTTGTGGCTGGCCGAAGTCAATTTATCGGTAGCTGCGTTGATGTCCTCAAGCTTTCCGTCAGCAATTGCTTTCCGAGAATTCTCGAGAGCAGCCTCGACTTCTTTCGCATCGGATTCCGAGATCTTGTCCCGGTGGTCCTTCAGCATCTTTTCCACGCTGTAAATCAGAGAGTCCGCACGGTTGCGAGCTTCAATCTCGTCACGCCGCTTCCGGTCGTCCGCCGCGTTCGATTCTGCATCGCGCGCCATCTTCTCTACTTCGTCCTTACTCAGACCCGAAGAAGATGTAATGGTGATCTTCTGCTCGTTGTTAGTCGCCCGATCCTTGGCCACGACATTCAAAATGCCGTTTGCATCGATATCGAACGTAACTTCAACCTGAGGCACCCCGCGCGGAGCTGGTGGAATTCCGACAAGCTGGAACACTCCCAGCAGCCGGTTGTCCTTCGCCATGGCGCGTTCGCCCTGGTACACCTTGATCTCAACCGATGTCTGATTGTCCGCCGCGGTGGAGAATGTCTCGCTCTTGCGCGTCGGAATCGTGGTGTTGCGCTCAATCAGCTTCGTCATCACGCCGCCGAGCGTTTCAATACCCAGCGATAACGGAGTCACATCCAGCAGCAGCACGTCTTTCACTTCGCCGCCGAGAACACCGCCCTGTACCGCCGCGCCGACTGCAACCACTTCATCCGGATTCACCGTGCGGTTCGGATCTTTACCAAACAGCTCGCGCACAATCTGCTGCACCTTTGGTATACGTGTCGATCCGCCCACCAGCACCACTTCATCAATGTTCTGTGGGGTCAAACCGGCATCCTGCAAAGCCTGTTTGCACGGTCCGATCGTTCGCTGCAGAATGTCATCAATCATCTGCTCGAACCGGCCGCGCGTCAGCTTCACGTTCAAGTGCTTCGGCCCGGTCGCATCCGCCGTCAGAAACGGCAGGTTAATCTCAGTCTCGAGCAGTGTCGACAGCTCGATCTTGGCCTTTTCCGCTGCTTCTTTCAGCCGCTGTAAAGCCATGTTGTCTTTGGAAATGTCGACCCCTTGGTCGCGCTTGAATTCTTGAATCAGCCAGTCAATGATGTACTGGTCGATGTTGTCGCCTCCCAGGTGCGTGTCGCCGTTGGTCGACTTCACTTCCACCACGCCGTCGCCGACTTCCAGGATCGAGATGTCAAACGTACCGCCGCCAAAGTCGTAAACGGCGATCGTCTCGTCTTTCTTCTTGTCCAGTCCGTACGCGAGCGCCGCCGCAGTCGGCTCGTTGATGATGCGCATCACTTCCAGACCCGCCACTTGGCCGGCGTCCTTTGTCGCCTGTCGCTGGGCGTCGTTGAAGTAAGCGGGAACCGTAATCACCGCCTTGGTGACCTTCTCCCCCAGGTACGCTTCAGCTGATTCCTTCAGCTTGGTCAGAATCATCGCCGAAATTTCGGGCGGAGAATACTTCTTCCCCTGAATCTCAACGCGCGCGTCGCCATTCTCACCCGCAACAACCTTATAAGGAACTCGCTTCGTCTCTTCGCCGACTTCGTTATAGCGCCGTCCCATAAAGCGCTTGATCGAATAGATGGTGTTCTCGGGGTTCGTGACCGCTTGCCGCTTGGCTACCTGGCCTACCAGCCGTTCACCGCTCTTTGTAAAAGCCACCACCGACGGCGTTGTCCGGCCGCCCTCCTGGTTCGGGATTACCGCGGGCTGCCCGCCTTCCATCACCGAGACAACCGAGTTCGTGGTGCCGAGGTCAATTCCGATAATCTTGCTCATATGTTTCCTTTTTCGCGTCCGCTTACCGCAACCAGCGATCAAGCGTCTTTAGCACACTCTTAGTATCGAATATGAGTCGATCATTGTCAACTCTCCTCGCGCTTTTTTTTGCCGCCAACGCCGCACCAGCTACCCTCACCATCGCCGCCGCCGCCGACCTCACCAACCTTGAGTCACCCCTCGCTGCCGCTTTTGAAAAAATGAACCCGTCCGATCAAATCCGCTGGGTCACCGCCGCCAGCGCCATCCTGTCCCAGCAGATCGAAAACGGCGCTCCGTACGATATCTTCCTGTCGGCCAATGCTTCGTTTGTTGACCAGCTCGCGGCAAAACGCAAAATCGAACCCAATTCGGTCGTCAGCTACGCTTCCGGCCGCCTCGGCATTCTCTGGCGCGACGGCAAGCCTCACAGTCTCAACGAGTTAAAAGAAAATTGGGTTCGTTCCGTAGCGCTGCCCAACCCCAAGCTCGCCCCGTACGGAGTCGCCGCGGAACAGGCCCTGCGCCATGCCGGCATCTGGGAATCCGTTCGCCAGAAGATCGTCTATGGTGAGAACGTTCGTCAGACGCTCCAGCTCTTCGAGTCCGGCAACACGGACGCCGTCCTGACGTCTGATTCACTTCTGCAGGGCAAATCCGCGCAATCGATCCCGGCCGGCTGGCACGACCTCATCATTCAGAAGGGTGGAATCGTAGCCGGCTCACCAAACGCCGCCTCCGCCGAGCAATTCTTGCAGTTCCTGACCGGCGCCGCGCAGCCAATCTTTGCTCGGTTTGGGTTTGCCGCCGTTACGCCGGCTGTTAAGCCTTAGGATGTGCCTTATCGTAAACAGCTTGCAGATCTTTGAGTGTCACCTGCGTATATTTCTGAGTAGTCGTGAGCCGGGCATGCCCCAGCAATTCCTGGATGGCTCGAAGATCAGCCCCTTCCGCCAGCAGGTGAGTCGCGTACGCATGCCGGAAACTGTGCGGATGAACCGTCGAATCGCCCGTGGTCAGCAGGGCATAGCGTTTGACCAGCCGCCGCACTTCCCGATCGCCCAGCCGGGCGCCCCTGGAATTGAGGAACAAAGCCGCCTTCGCCGGCTGCCGAACTTTTAGGTATCGCTCGACTGCCTGAACCGCCCGCTCCGTGATTGGCACCTGCCGTTCTTTGTTCCCTTTACCGGTCACGCGCAGCCATCCTGCCTGCAGCTCAATATCATTCAGATCAAGGCCTACCAGCTCGCTCACCCGAATGCCGCATCCATATAAGAGCTCCAGAATGGCGAGGTCGCGCTCCTTGGCAATATCTTCAGATGCATCGATCAGGTTATTCGTCTTCTCCGCGCTCATCACATCGGGCAAGCGCTGCTTCATCTTGGGAGTCCGGAGCCGCGCCGCGACATTCGTTTCGAGAACGCCTTCGATCCGCAAATACTTAAACAGTGCGCGGACTGCCGCCAGCTTCCGCCGCACGCTCACAGTTTCTAAGCCGGCATCGTAGAGGCCGGCCATCCACTCGCGCAAGGATCCAAGATCCACGTCTTCGATAGCCGGCGGCATAAGGTCAGGAGGCTCAAAGAAGGTCGCAAACTGCTCCAGATCGGAACCGTAGTTTCTCAGTGTGTGCTTCGAGGCGCCGCGCCTCTGGAGTTCAGCAAGATACCGGGCAATCGACTCGCGTATGGCTGGCATGCAGGAACTCTTCTAACGCTTGCTCAGCGCGGCGGCATACCTCGGCGTGCCGCGCCTTCTTATCGTGCCGGAAGCCTTCGACTCGCGGCAGCAAATCGAAAGTGATATTCGCCGGTTGGAAAGCCTTGGAGTCGGCATGGGTGATGTAGTGGCACAAACTTCCCAGCGCCGTCTCGCGCGGAAACACATCCAGTTGCCCTCCCCAAGCAAGCGCCGCCGCATTGCGTCCAGCGATCATGCCAGTTGCAATCGACTCTGCATATCCTTCCACGCCCGATATCTGTCCCGCAAAAAAGACCTGCGAATGACTCTTTAATTGCAGCGTCGGCTCAAGCAAAGAAGGCGAATTGATGTAGGTATTGCGATGCATTTGCCCGAAGCGCACGAACTCGGCGTTCTCCAACCCGGGGATCATCCGGAAGATCCGCGCCTGGTCGCCGAACTTCATATGGTTCTGGAATCCGACCAGATTGTAGCTGTCCGCGCGCTGATTTTCCTGCCGCAGTTGAACCACTGCATAGGCCCACCGCCCGGTTCTCGGATCATCCAGCCCGGATGCCTTCATCGGGCCAAATCGCAACGTGTCACGGCCGCGCCGGGCGATCTCTTCAATCGGCAGACAAGCTTCAAAGTAGGGGCATTTGTCTTCGGGAATATGCGACTCATAGTGTTCCGCCGCAAGCAACGCATCGACAAATGCGTAATACTGTTCGCGGTTCATGGGACAGTTAATGTAATCGTCGGTTCCATCAAGCGATTTGCCCCAACGCGACGCCCGGAAGGCAACCGACAGATCGACCGAATCGGCCGCCACAATCGGACTGATGCTGTCGTAAAAATAGAGGCGTTCCGAACCACTCAACCGGCTGATATCCTCCGCGAGCACATCGCTCGTTAGCGGTCCGCTCGCAACAACAACTACGCAATCGCGCGGAATCGTTGTTACTTCTTTCCGGCATACTTCAATATTGGGATGGGACTCAATCGCGCGGGTGATCTGGTCCGAGAAAACTTCACGGTCAACGGTCAAAGCGTGGCCGCCCGGCACACGAGCCACCGATGCCGCACGCATCAGCAGCGAACCAAGGCGGCGCATCTCCTGCTTCAAGAGCCAAGGTGCAGACTGCAGTTGTTCGCTCTTCAACGAGTTGCTGCAAACCAACTCGCCAAAGGCATCGGTCTTGTGCGCCGGACTCCGCCGCTGTGGACGCATCTCATGCAGCACAACATGAGCGCCTGACTCCGCCGCTTGAAAAGCAGCCTCACAACCCGCGAGTCCCGCACCGATGATCTGAACTGGTTTCAATGTCTCAATTCTAGAGGCTTTTCAAAATGTTTCCCGGTGCTCGCCGAAAACCTGGCGCAGCGTCTGCGAGATTTCGCCCACCGTCACAAACGATCGGCAGCATTCAAATATACGTGGCAGGAGATTCGAAGTACCCCGCGCCGCTTGGTGCAGCTCCCCCAGCGCGGCACGAACGGCTTCTTCCGATCGCGACGCACGCACGTCCCGCAGCCGCTCCACCTGCTCCTGCTCCAGCCGGGGATCGACACGAAATGCGTTCTGGACAGCCGGACCTTCCGCTTGAAACTGATTCACGCCGACGATGATCTTCTTGCGCTCCTCGACTGCACGCTGATACGCGTATGCAGAGTTTTGAATCTCGCGTTGGATGAAACCGGTTTCGATCGCCCGCAGCGTCCCGCCCATCCCGTCGATGTGGGCAAGATACTTACGTGCACCCATTTCTATCTCATCCGTTAGCTTCTCAATGCACTCACTACCGCCGAAGGGATCCGGAAACTCTGTAACTCCGCTCTCATACGCAATCACCTGCTGCGTTCGCAGCGCGAGTTGAGCCGCTTCTTCTGTAGGCAGGCCTAATGCCTCATCGCGGCTGTTGGTATGAAGCGATTGCGTGCCACCCAAAACCGCAGCCATCGCCTGCAACGCCACCCGGACAACATTGACATCCGGCTGTTGTGCCGTCAGAGTCGAGCCGGCGGTCTGCGTATGAAAGCGCAACATGCACGCGCGATCGCTCTTCGCCCCAAATCGCTCGCGCATGATGTGAGCGTAGAGCCGGCGCGCAGCACGAAACTTCGCAATCTCTTCCAGGAAATTGCTGTGCGCATTGAAGAAGAAGCTGAGCCTCGGTGCGAAAGCCTCAATCTCTAAACCAGCCGCCAGCGCGCCTTCGATATAAGCGATCGCATTCGCTAACGTAAAGGCAACTTCCTGAACGGCTGTAGAACCCGCTTCACGAATGTGATAGCCGCTGATGGAAATGGTATTCCACTCCGGAACTTCTTTTCCCGCCCAGGCAAACAGATCGGTTATGAGGCGCATCGCCGGGCGCGGCGGGTAAATATAGGTTCCTCGCGCTATGTACTCTTTCAGGATGTCGTTCTGAATCGTGCCCGATAGTTTCCTTCGATCGGCTCCCTGCGAATCGGCCACCAGCACATAAAGACACAGCAGAATAGCCGCGGTCGAGTTGATGGTCATCGACGTACTGACTTCCTCCAGCCGAATCCCGTCCAGAAGGACTTCCATGTCCGCCAGCGAGTCAATTGCAACCCCGACGCGCCCGACTTCTCCGGCAGCCAATGGGTGGTCTGAGTCCATGCCCATCTGGGTGGGAAGGTCGAAAGCTACTGAAAGGCCGGTAATTCCCTGCGAAAGCAGGTAATGGAAGCGCCGGTTACTCTCTTCCGCCATGCCGAAGCCGGCGTACTGGCGCATCGTCCACAACCGGTGACGATACATGTCGGCGTAAATGCCGCGCGTGAACGGGAACTCGCCGGGCTTTTCGGATGACGGCAAGGAGCGGTTCTACAGCCGCGAAAGGCGGCGCGCCTTCCGCAGGGAACTAACGCCAAATGCCCCCATCGTCAGTCCCAGAAAGCACGCAAAGCCAAATCCAAGCGGATTCGGCGCTACGGTATCAAAGGTGCGGTAATAATTAACCGCGTTTCCGAAGAATAGCAACGATAACAATAAGAAAACCGCGCCGAGTGCCTGATTCCACATGATTTGCGCTGGGCGCACCACGTGTGGAACCATATGCTGCGTAAATTTGCGCGGCCCCGCCTTCTTTATAGAAGCGGCCAGGCGCACCGCGTCAACCAGCTTCACCACGGTTTCATGCTAACATCTGCAGGGCTTTAGGCCACTTTAGGCGCAGGGCTTCAGGCCACTTTAGGCATCGCTACCCACTCTGCCTGAGCAGCGATGGCCGGCGGAAGGAATTTCGATGCCGCCCTGACACTCCAGCGCAGCATCTGCCACAAGGGCAACCGTTTGTCCAAATGAATGCTTTTCGCGGGCAGCGCCGTCGCCAAATGTCTCAACGGCTCTCCAATTCCTCCGCAGCAAACGAGTTCCCGTACGTGATACCGAATTAGATGCTCAACCATATAGCCGCGCAGAACAGTCGACAATGAAGCCTTCCGATGTGCATCCGTGTCGTTCAACTGCATCATTAGTACAGCCCGGCCGCGCTCATACCAACCCGCGGCAAGGCTCAGCCAGACTCCCGAGGAATCCCGAAGTCCCATGATCAGCGGATCTGGAGCCTGAGAAAGCATCTTCGAAACACGTTTCACAGCTTCCAAATCCACGCCGGGTACACCTTTTTGAATCATTTGCCAGGCACCGTATTGAAATGCTTTCTGAGGCACTTGAGATACGAAATAGTGGCCTGCTGCTGCGGATTTGCGGCGATAATAACGGAAATTTCGACGAGTGTGACGGCCGAGCTGTTCGAGGAAAGCGTCATAAGAAAGCGGCAGGCGGAGCACGGAATGGTTTTCGGCCGGAGCGCTACTCAGTTCCACGTTGTCGGCGGCGCCCGCATAAGCCTGCAAGCCGGAAATTTCCGGCCCGGAAGGCGAAACCAGTAAACGAAGCGCGCGCATTCCAGGGTGGTGCAAAAAGGCTCGCATAGCTGAATGAAACACCCGTTCCCGGACCAGCGCAGATCCTAGCAGAGGGGCGCCAAGAGTCGTATCAATGTAGACAACGCCCGTTCCGATGCCGCGGATGCGACGCTCCTTCCCGTAGACCATGCCGATGATGTTTCGCCGCTGCCGCACCACCGCGATATACGGTTTCCACTCTTTCGTTAGCGACGCCAGAAAGAACCCCGGATGACAGTTCTTCTCGGCTGCAGGGAGCAAGTCCGCCATGACGATGGCTAGTCTTTGAATCTGGTGCGTTTCGGTTGCTAAGGTAACCCGGTACGGTTCCGCGTCTAACCAAGGTTGAAGGATTGGCGTCGCCATCACCTTACCTAATCGGCAACTTGCCGAATGTATTTAGAAAAAAAGCACATTTCTCTGAGAATGTGTGCCCGATGTCCAGGGAAAACTCTCAGAAAAATCTGGCTGCTGCGCCCCGGCGACACTCAATAAAATTCGGTCACGGGCAGCGCGTGAATCCCCGCCGACAGCGGAAAGCCGTTCGGCGCGCGAGAAACGACTGTGGCAGCAGTAACGTGTGATTTGCCAACGATATTGCGTACGAAGTCGAGGTTGACCGTATCGCTCGCATCCGGCAGTTCTGTCCATTTTGCTTCCAACAGTTCCAGGCGTCCGCCGGCATCCACGACGAAATCTACTTCGCGTGTGCGGTCACGCCAGAAGAAGAGTGCGCCCACTCGCCCGGCGCGCCGCTCCCGGTCGCGAAGTTGAGCAAATACAAACGTCTCCCAGATCGCCCCGATCGCGGGCGATTGCAGCAGCGCGTCTTCGGAACGGATATTCAACAGCGAGCAAAGCATTCCGGTATCGGCTAGGTAGAGCTTTGGACTTTTCACTATCGATTTGGTGCGGTTCGAAAACCAAGGCTCCAGCAGTACGATCTGACCGGAGGCCTCCAGCATAGATAGCCAATGATTCGCCGTGGAAGGGGAGATACCCACATCCCGCGCCAGATCCGCTTTGTTTAACAGGTTGGCAGACCGGAGCGCACAGGCGCGCACAAATCTTTCGAAGTCCCGTAAGCTACCCACGTTCGCTAATAGACGCACATCGCGCTCCAGATAAGTAGCGAGATAGGAGTTGTAGAAAGCGACCAGGTCAATGTCGGGATTGGCGTAAAGCTCCGGAAAACCGCCACGCAGTACCGCGGTTTCTATTCGGGTCTGTGGCAATGCCGCTCGAATTTCGGCAAACGAAAGCGTTTCCAGTTCGACAATATCGGCGCGCCCCGCAAGCGATTCGGACACGCTCTTCATCAGAGAGAACTTCTGCGAACCGGTGAGCAAGAATTGCCCATAACTTCCGCGACGGGAGTCCACTTCGACTTTCAGATGTCGAAAAAGCCCGGGAGCGTATTGGACCTCGTCAATTACGACAGGCGGAGGATGACGCCGAAGGAAAGTGCGTGGCTCCTTCTCGGCCTGCTCCGCTTCCGTGGGCAGGTCGAGAGACACGAATGCGAGCTTCGGGAACAAGTGTCGAAACGTCGAGGTCTTTCCTGTCTGGCGCGCTCCCGTAAGGACCACGATCGGGCGAGTTTTAGCAGAATGCTTTAAGCGCGGCTCGACCGAACGCGACCGAACGCGAAATCCACATATGCAAAATATGCGATACAATCGCATATTTTGCAATAGCCCGATCTAGTGCCCTTCCGCTTCGAGGAAGCGCTCCACTTCAATTGCCGCCATACATCCCGCTCCCGAAGCCGTGATCGCCTGCCGGTAGGTACGGTCCTGTACATCCCCTGCATGAAATACACCGCTGAGGTTGGTCTTCGCTCCGCCGTGGGAAATGATGTACCCGTCCGGATCGAGATCCAATTGGCCGGCAAATGGCGTGGTATTTGGAATGTGACCGATCGCTACAAAAAAACCATCGACCTCGCGATCGAATGTTTCCTTTGTGGTCACGTTATACAGCTTGACCCCCGTGACGTGACCCTTTTCCACGTCGTAGATATCCCTAACAACGGTATTCGTCAGGAACTGAATCTTCGGGTTGGCTTGTGCCCGCTCCAGCATAATCTTGGAGGCACGGAAACTTTCGCTCCGATGCACCATGGCAACCTCGGTCCCAAACCGTGACAGGAAGTTCGCTTCTTCCATGGCTGAATCGCCGCCGCCGATCACCATGATCTTTTTATTACGAAAGAAGAAGCCATCACAGGTGGCACAAGAACTGACACCATGCCCAATCAACTTCTGCTCGTTCGGCAAGTTGAGCCAGCGGGCAGAGGCCCCCGTCGCAATGATCAACGTACGGGTAAGCAGAAGTTCGCCGTCCTCCAACTCGAGGACGAACGGCGCAACCGCGAGTTCGGCTCGAACAACGCGGCCGTGACGAAACGTTGCGCCAAAGCGCTCCGCCTGCGATTTCATGTTCTGAACGAGCTCCGGACCATGAATTCCCGCGGGAAAGCCAGGGAAATTCTCGACTTCGGTCGTAATCGAAAGCTGGCCCCCCGGTTCATGTCCTTCAAGAACAAGAGGTTGCAGGTTTGCTCTGGCTGTGTAGATCGCGGCCGTATTCCCGGCACAGCCCGAGCCGAGAATCACCACATTTAATATGTCGCTCATCCAAAGAAACGGGTAGCAATATGATACGCAACCCAGGAACCAGAGTACGCCAGCGCCAGCATGTACGAGAACTGAAACACGGGCCAGCGCCAACCGCCGGTCTCACGCTTCACTACCGCGAGTGTGGAAAAGCACTGCATTGCGTACGCAAAAAACACCAGCAGCGAAATGGCTCCCGCTATCGTCAAGTCCTGATGGATCGCTTGTTGTAATCCAACACTGGGCTCATTGCCTTCGATGCCGTAAATTGTGCCAAGGGTTCCGACGATCACTTCCCGAGCTGCAAGCGAGGTGATTAAACCGATGCCGATTTTCCAGTTGAAGCCAAGCGGGCGGATCGCCGGTTCGATTGCCTTACCAATCATGCCGGCGAAGCTGTTTTCGATGGCAGGCGCGTGTCCGTTGTGCAGCGGGAAGTGCGCAAACACCCAAAGCACGATGGCCACCAGAAGAATGACTGTTCCGGCGCGGTTTAAGAAAACCTTACTTCGATCGACGAGCCGAAGACCTAAGGAGGTAAGAGTGGGCCAGCGGTACGGCGGCATCTCCAGCATGAACGACGAACGGTTGCTCTTCAGAATCGTGCTCTTCAGCAACCGGGCGATGATGACCGAAGTCACAAATCCCAGGACGTAAAGTCCCAGCATCACAGCCGCAGGTAATCCCAGCACGCCTTTCAGAAGCGGTATGTTCGGCACAAAGGCCGCAATCACCAATGTGTAGACCGGCAGACGCGCGGAACACGTCATCAGCGGCGCGATCATGATGGTGGCCATGCGGTCGCGTTTATTTTCTATAACGCGCGTGGACATGATGGCCGGAACCGCGCATGCGTATGCGGAAAGCAGCGGAATAAACGATTTGCCCTGAAGACCGAACTTCGCCATCGTGCGATCAGCGATCAGCGCCGCGCGCGCCAGGTATCCGGAGTCTTCCAGAATCCCAATAAACAGGAAAAGCAGGAGAATCTGCGGCAGGAAGACCACAACTGAACCGACGCCGCTCCACACTCCTTCAATCAGCAGCGATCGCCACCAGGTATCGGGCAACAGATGCTCCACCCATATACCCGACGCCGCAACCAGCGCCGCCAATCCATCCATCACCGGCTTGGCCCACGAAAAGATGCTCTGAAACACCATCACCACGACAGCCACAAAGACAAGCGGCCCGATAATCGGGTGAAGGAATATGGCATCCAGCCGCCGCGTCCACAAAGGCGGGGCCGGTGCGCGATATGAGGCTCGGACGCCCAGGTTGGCAGCCCACTGGCGGCACTTCGGGATGTCTTGCAACACCGGCAATTCAATCTTTGGCGGCGGAGTGTTCAACCGGACTGCCGTCCCTTGAAGGAACTGCCGGATACGATCCAACCCCTCGCCTTTCGACGCGCTGATCAACGCAACTGGACAATCGAGCTCGGAACTTAGCGTCGAGACATCTACTTTTCCACCGCGAACCCGCAGATCATCAGCCATATTCAGCAGGATCAGCGTGGGCAGCTTAAGGCTCAGAATGGGCGCAGCTAACACCAGATGGCGCCCAAGATTCGTGGAATCCAGAATCAGAATGACAGCGTCAGGTTTGGGAAAATCCGGCTGCTCGCCCGTGAGCACATCATGAGTAACCTTTTCGTCTTCCGCCCGCGGATGCAGGCTGTAGACACCGGGAAGGTCAACCAGGAACACTTCATGCGCATCGTTGAGCTTGGCCTTTCCCATACGGTGCTCGACCGTGACCCCCGGAAAATTGGCAACTTTCTGGCGCAGTCCGGTTAGCCGGTTGAATAAAGTGGATTTGCCTGCGTTTGGAGGCCCTACGATCGCAACGATGATCGGCCGGTCATGCGCTGCTCGAGGCGGCAGGATCGACGGATTCGGCAGGAGCCCGGCGCGCGGACTGCCATCGTGGCAGCTACTCATGGAAGCACAATCAGATCCGATTCCGGGTCACGGCGAATGTACAGTTTTGATGCCGTATCGTCCCTCAAAGCCACTTCCGAGCCATCGACGCGGAATACCCTCGGTCCGCCTCCGGGCGCCCGGCGACCCGGAACTACTTCGTTTCCGGGGAGAAACCCAAGCTCCATCAGCCGTCGCGCGACGTCTTCCGGGAGGTCTAGACGGTCGATCACGCACCGCTCGCCTGTAGGAAGTTCGGCAAGCGTGCGAGGCGAGTTTCGCGGCTTAGGAGCGGCCCATTTCGGGGTACCCATAGATATGCGACCTTTTTAGTATGACATGCCAAAAAAGCCTTGGCGTCGCGAAGCAAACCGGATTGCGAAAAATTACAGAACAGTTGCAAATGTGAGGCTCGCTAGCAGTGCCTCCGGACCCAGAAAAAGCCCGATAAAACTACTGGCATCAGGGTTTCCAACGACACCCGATCAGCTATTTTTTGCTTCTGAGAATCGTGGCCACACTGGCGAGAATGAGCCCGGCGGCAACAAATGTCATCCAATTCAGCGTTTCGTTTCCCAGCCAACGTCCCAGCGCCAACGCGACAACCGGATTCACATACGCGTAGCTCGCGACTTTCGTCGCTGGGAATCGCGATAACAACCATACGTAGGCCGTGAAGGCAACGATCGAGCCGACGACAATCAGATAAGCAAGTGCGATGACTGCATCCCAATGCACTTTGGAGGGGGAAATCTTTTCCCCGAGCGGTAACGAACACAACCAGAGCAGAACACCGCCGATCATCATCTGCATGCTGGCATTCAGCGGCTTCGACTTCGGTGTTGACAGACTTTTCGACAGCACGGTTCCCACAGCCCACGAAAGACCGGATACAAGAATTGCGAGGCACGGAGCGAGCGCAGCGCGCTCGGTCACAGTATTCCAGGTAAGCAAAATGACCCCGCCGAGCCCCGCAAACACAGCGAGAATCAAACGCGTATTCCAGTGCTCGCGTTTAAAGATGAAGATTTCGAAGGTGGTAGTCCAGAGCGGGATCACCGCGACCAAAACAGACGCAATGCCTGAGGGAACACTTTTCTCAGCCCAAAACAGAAACGCGTAGTCAATCAAAAACATGAAAACAGCGAGGATCGCCGTGTTGCGCCATTCGAGACGAGTTGGTTTTTCATCGCTCCGCGCCCATGCCCACACGAAAAGCAGCGCACCCGCGATGCTAAACCGCAGCGCCGCCGCCTGCAAAGGCGGAATTTGCGAGACCACGACTCGGATGGCAAAAAAGGTGGAACCCCACAAGATATAAATGGCTGAGAACGCAAGCATCGTAAGTACTCTTACTTTCGAGTCTTTACGATGCTCCGCCTGTATAACCTGTGTTAGCGGCATTGCTGGTTATAGCGTACTCGTTTTACCCATCACCTGTCAATCGGTTTTCGGTGGTTATAATAGGTTACACGCGAGTATGGCGAACAGCGTTCAGTTTCAGTTGAATGGCGGCAATCGGGCACTGGACTTTGCTAATACGCTCGACCATGACAGCTCGACCGGCGCTGTTGTCGATGCCTTACCCGATTATCCAAGCCTGCTGCGTTTTTGTGAAGCGACCGGAGCCCTGAATCCAGCGGCCGTACGCGCCTTGAACCGCTTGGAAAAGGCGGAAAAAGAAAAGGCGATGCAAAAGGTGCCAGAGCTGCGCGAGACCTTACGCACTATTTTTTCTGCAACTGCGCGGAATCATCCAATCGGCAATGAGGATCTGGCGCAACTTAATAACTACTTGGAACCGGCGCTGCGGCATCGGCGATTAAGCAGGAACGGAAAAACACTTGTATGGGGTTGGTCAAACCTCGAAGTAGACGCTAATAGCCCGTTGTGGCAAATTGTGTTGGACGCCGCCGAGTTGTTGACATCCGAGAAGTTGACGCTAGTGCGGGAGTGCGACAGCGAAACATGCAATTGGCTCTTTCTGGATACCAGCAAAAACCATTCACGGCGCTGGTGCGATATGAAGACCTGTGGAAATCGCTTCAAGGCCCGTAGCTATTATCAGCGTCTTCGCGAAGCGGCAGAGGCAAAGTAATTGCCAAGACCTTTGCGCATCGTCTCCGTCATGGAGGCGTCAACCGTAACGGGAGTCGCTAAGGCTTTGCTGGCGTTCTATAAGACAGCACGCACAAAAGAACTCGCCGGCGTTTCTCTTGTGACATTTGCCAGGACGCAGAGCAGCGCGAATATTCCGTCAAATTCGTTCGTTCAGGCCGTAGAGGCGCTCCAGTTTCCAATTCAAATGATTCCGGAACGAAGCGCTCTGGACCCGGCGGCGATTCGATCCCTGCGCAAAATCATCGACCAGCATTCGCCCGATATTGTCGAAACGCACGCCGTCAAATCGCACGTCTTGTTACGCTGCCAATTTTCACGTACTTCGAAATGGGTAGCGTTCCATCACGGCTATACAAATCAGGATTTCAAGATGCGCCTGTACAACAGGATGAATCCGTGGGCGCTTCGCGGAGCGGATCATGTGATCACCGTATGCCAGCCGTTTCTGGAGCAGCTCGCGACCAGCGGCGTGTCACGAAAGAAAATATCCGTTGTCCCTAATTCAATCGACCGGTCAATGGAGACAAGCCGAGTCACGCGACTTGGTTCAATTCTTTCGATAGGAAGGTTGTCCGCGGAGAAAGGCCATCGATATCTCATTGACGCCCTGGCGTATCTGCGGCAAAAGTATGCGGGCATTGACGCAACTTTGGGTTTGGTTGGTGACGGACCCGAGCGCACAAATCTGGAGCGACAAGCTTTCGCGCGTGGTCTCGCGGACCGGGTCATCTTCGCCGGACATCAGGCAGATACGTCGCCGTTTTATCCCGGCGCGGAGGTGTTTGTTCTTCCATCGCTCACCGAAGGGTCACCTTTGGTCCTTTTGGAAGCCATGCTCGCCCGCACACCGATTGTGGCGACCTCGGTGGGAGGCGTTCCCGAAACGGTATGTAACGAGCGCAGCGCCCTGTTGGTCCCGCCCCAACAACCGGAAGCACTGGGTGATGCGATCGCACGTCTGCTGATGGACAAGAATTTGGCGGCTAAGCTGGCCGCCAACGCTTATGACATCGTGACGCAACGCCACACGCCGGAAGCATATTGCAATTCGCTGGTGAGTATCTACCGTAATTTAGTCGATCTTCGACCGGAGAACGCTTGAAAATAGCTAAGCCGTTCCGAGTAGTTAAGGCAGTCGCGCGAGGGTTCGTCTACACCACAGCGGCTTTCCGGAACAGTTACTGCTGGAGGGCAGGGGGGATCACGCGCTACCGTAAATATAGTCCATCGTTCGACACCGCTTTCTGCCAGTGTGCAAGCATTTCAATTCACAGGAGAACCCTACATGTTCGGCTGTTTAACAAGCGCACAAGCCGCCGTATGCGGCAGCAGACAACAGCGGAACTCAGAGGACTTGGCCGCGGGAAACGAGTCTGTTGGGCGCGAGTTCGTCAAAAGCCTAAAGGGCACGGATGCGCGGGCTGCGCGTTTCGGTCTTTGTTTGGGAATGGTCCTTCTCGCGCCGATGTTGTCGCTGGCATCAACTTCAAACTTCACGATACCGCCGGATACCGCACTCCGCATTCGCCTGGATGACACGCTGACCAGCGTTGACTCTCAAGTGAACGATCCATTCAGTGCAACCGTGGTCGACGCCGGAGAATATCGCAATGCGCGAGTTTACGGTCACATCGCCGAGATTGATATGTCCGGCAAGGTCAAGGGCCATACCAGCATGATGCTTCGCTTCGATCGCCTGGTTATGCCCGATGGACGCCGGGCGCCGATTCAGGCGGAAATTATCGAGCTGTACCATGCACCGTCGGGCGAGAAGGTAGACGTAGAAGGCGCGATTGAGTCAGGTGGTCGCGGCCGGAAAAGCATCGAGCACGCCGTGATCGGAGCAGGAGCCGGTGCTTTGCTGGGCGGTATCTTCGGCGGAGGTCAAGGAGCCGGAATCGGATCGATCATCGGCGGAGCCGGCGGACTGGGAACTACCGCGTTCCATGGGCATCAGAAGATCATTCTGAGCAGTGGGTTGGAGATGTTGATTCGGATCACGGGCCGCTGAGAAATCCTGCTCAGGCGGCTTCGGCCATCGACCGCGAAGCTGCGCCTGACGCCGTTTGGCTTTATCGTCGAGTCGGCCGATCAGCTGCAAAGCGTCAGATGAGCCTGCCTCACCGGAAGTTCTCAACCAGCATCAAATCGCTTTCTACATGATCGATCTGACTGTACAGCACTTCCCGTTCGTCGGGGGAAAGGGCTAATCCGAGTTCAAGCGCACCGCCAATCATTGCCAAGGATTTGATCTGATGCGAAGCAAAATCAAAGAAGGCCAAGTCTCCAGTGCGGTGATCCGGCGCCTGCCGGATAAAGTAGATCCCGTTGTGCCCTGGCGCGTAAGCCGAGCCCGCGGCAGCTACTGATACGGGCGCCACGCACTGCTCTGTTCCGCTCGCAAGGGACATTTTCCAGACGCCCGGATGGTCCGGTTTCGTGTAGTAGAGCCATTTTCCATCGCGAGATTCCAGGGGAAAGCAGCCTCCGTTCTGCGTAACCGGTTTCGCCTTCCCACCCCTGGCCGGCACTTTCCAAACCTCTACCTCGCCACTGCGGCGCGAAGCAAAGTAGATGGTTCGCCCGTCGCTCGACCAGCTCGCCGTGTAATCGTCGAAGGCATCGTAAGGGAGTGCCTCGGCGCGCAGGCTGGGCAGATTGATCACAGACAACTTTGCGACACTTTGTTGCCGCGAGTGAAAGAGAATCTTTGTTCCATCCGGCGACCAACGCGGAAAACCGGCGATAGAACCTTTCAGATCCGTGATCTGACACAGATTGGAGCCGTTACGATCTGCAGACCAGACCTCATTCCATCCGGAACGGGAAGATTGAAATCCGATATACCGGCCGTCGCCCGAGAAGCTGGGCGTTAATTCGCTGCGATTACCTGCAATCAGAAGCTTGGGTGTAAGCGGTGCTCTTTTCGCCCGTTCGCCCGTCAATTCAACGGACCAGATGTTTGAGTCTTTGACTTCCCGCGCATAAACGAGACGCTGCCTTTGACGGGAAATAGAGAGTCCGGTCACATGTTCCGCGGCAACCGGAATGGGCCGGAGACTCGAAGGATTTGAAATTTTGATTCGCCACAAACTATGCCTTCCAATGGTTGAGTAGCGCGCGAAAACCAACTCATTACCACTCCCGGTCCACACTGGGCTCCCCATAGGCCCGTGGTCGAAGGTCAGCCGTTTGGGACTCCCCGAAAGTTGCAGGCCTGGTTTCAATCGTGCAACGTACAAGTCTCCCGCCTGAATGCTGGCGTGACGTACAAACGCAAGCCATTTCATATCCGGCGAAAATGCGGGATCCAAATCGTCGTATGCCGGAGGCGGCAATGTTAGCGGGCGTTTCTCACCATTGAGGACAGAAACCAAAACCAGGCCGGAAATCGAACTGGTTGTTCGTCCTTCTGAGGCGAGTAACCATTTGCTGTCTGCGGACCATGTGAGTAACCTCAGATCTTCGTAAAGCACGTACGGGGCTGCCAGCTCAGTCACACGCCGCTCGGGGCCGCCGGGCAGAGCCGGTGTCACCATCAGGTCGGCTTTCTGGCTATTCAATAAGCGGATGAACGCAATCATGCGGCCATCCGGTGACCAGGCTGGGCTGATATCCGGTCTGTCATCCGAGGTGATTCGCAGCGGAGTTGGCAATCCGATCTGCTTGACGTAGATATCAAAGTTGGTTCGGGACTGGCCGTCCCAGCTAAAGGCGATCCGTTCTCCGTCCGGCGAAAATGACGGACCGTGTTCATCGCCCACGTAACCGGTCAAAGGCGTGGCCGAGAGGGGATTGGTTTCACGAGCATCGCGGTCCAAGAAGATGAGGAAGGCAGTCGCGGCCATGACGCCCAAGATCACGCTGGCCGCGATGCTCCATTTGCTCAATAGCCTAAAAGACGCGGATGCGCGCCGCCAGGCAATAAAAGAACTCGCCAGCCCTTCCGGCGGTGTGCTTGACACCGTACCCGTCTCGGGCGCGTCGGTCAAAAGAGAACCGGTTAGCCGTGGCGCTTCTTTATTTATCTGCGGCAAAGCAGCAGCGGACTGCTCGATGGACCCAACACTCTGCCGGGAATCATCGGCTGCTGTAACATGAACATCGCCGAGCAATCGGTAACCTCGCCGCGGCAGAGTCTCTATGTAACGCGGCTCATCCGCGCCGTCACCCAGCGCCTGACGGAGCCGTCGGACAGCCAGATTGAGCCCATGCTCGAAATCGACGAAGGTGTTCGCATTCCAAAGTAAGTGCTGAAGTTCCTGCCGCGGAACAAGTTCGCCTGGTTGCTGCAGAAGCGCCAACAGAACTTTACAGGATTGCTCCGGGAGCCGCAGCTTCACGCCGAATTTTCGCAGCTCACCGGTTTGAGAGTTCAGCTCGAACGGACCGAACCGGAAGTGCCTGACAGCAGACTGTGAGAAAGCCAATACTTCCAACTTCTCCGGCAGCAGTGTATCACCAACGGCACACCCCGATTTGCTTATCTCTCCGGCTTATCTCTCCGGCTTATCTCTCCGGCTTATTTGTGTCAATAAGTTGGCGTGAGACACAGATGTAATCGTCTGGAGACCTAGCAGATATCGCTATTCCGTACAGCCGAATTCACACTCGTTGGCGCCCTTCCGCTTCGAAGCCGATGCTCTCATCGCTTTACCAGGACGGGCATTCACGAACAGAAAGGAATCGTACGATGCCACTTCCAGATGTCCTAAAGCTTAGCGGCAAGTTAGCCGGCTACGCTCTGATACTTCACCTCGTGACGGGAGCGAATGCGCTGCTAGCACACGACCGTAACGACGATGACGATTGCGATTCTATGCGTGTGAAGTTGACCGTGTTCGATCCGAGCATAAGCGGCCACGCCGAGATCTGCTTCGGTCACACAGGAGTTTCTGCTGAAGTGCGAGCGGCTGGCCTCGTTCCGGACGATGCTTACACTGTATGGTTCGCATATATTGATAATCCTGCGTTGTGTCAGACTCCCGGCTGCGGCGATTCCGACTGGGTCGGACCAAATCCGCCGCTTGTTTTCGGGCGCCTGGATAGCGGTGTAGCGCACAGGCGTGGAGTTCTCTCTTTTGCAGGTTCGGTACGCGGCCTGAAACTCTCACCGGGATCAATCGTCTGGTTAGTGATGGTTGGCCACGGTCAGGCGAACATGACAGATTACCGCCTCCGGGCCCGCCAGCTACTTACGCCGCAAGATCCCGGTCTCGGTGCGCCCGGGTTGGGAGTGCCAGCCGACCACGCAGTCACGGCGGCGAAGGCTATTGGAATTTTCCAAATTCCGCGCTGACTACGCGATTTGTAAGGCGCAATTGAAAACAGGAGGCGTTCGCTTGTTCCGATTTCTGATTCCCATGCGATGGCAAATTCGCTATATATCGTCCGCGCTCGCGTTGGCTTGCATAATGAATGCCGAATCGATAACGCGGCGCGGCGCACACAAACCCAACCTCGTCGTTCAATGGAACAATGCAGCACTGCAGGGCGTACGCGACTCGAAACTTGGGCCGCCCATGGTCGCCCGTGCCTTAGCCATCGTTCACACCTGCATATATGACGCCTGGGCCGCGTATGATGAGCGTGCGATCGGCACGCGGCCTGCCGCGGTTCCCCCGCATCAGTTTCAACACCGGCGACGGGAAGAGGGCGCAGTGGAAGAAGCCATTAGTTACGCCGCCTATCGTGCCGCAGTGGATCTCTTTGCCGGTGACAAGGACAAAGTTTTCGATCCCCTGATGCAAGCCCTCGGCTACGATCCTGCGAACACCACCACCGATACCAGAGAACCCGCCGGTGTTGGCAATGTAGCCTGCGCAGCCGTGCTCGACTACCGGCATAAAGATGGATCCAATCAACTCGGCGACATGACGCCTGCCGGAGTTCCTTACAGCGACTACACAGACTACGTTCCCCTTAATCCGCCGGCTACCGTCCCGGTCGATCCTTCGCTTGTAAAAGACATCAATCACTGGCAGCCTCTGCAATACCTCGATGCGACTGGAGCCACTGTCGTTCAGAAGTACGTTGGTCCGCATTGGGGCCTTGTGAAGCCATTCGCTTTGCACTCCGGGCAGCAGTTTCGAACACTTATTGCACATCCCGGCCCGGCTTTCTATGGCAGTGCGGAATTCCTCCAGCAGGCCGAGGAATTAATTAGTCAGAGCGCAGGCTTGTCGGATGAACAGAAAATGATCGCCGAGTACTGGGCTGACGGTCCCAATTCCGAGTTACCTCCGGGTCATTGGGACCTTTTCGCTCAATTCGTCTCCGCACGAGACCACCATACACTGGAGCAGGATGTGAAAATCTTCTTCGCGCTGACGAACGCGATCTTCGATGCTAGCATCGTCGCCTGGGACGCCAAGCGCGAGTACGATTCGGTTCGTCCCGCCACCGCGCTACCTTACTTATTCCAAGGTCAACCTATCCAGTGCTGGGGAGGACCGGGCAAAGGAACGATAACCACCGATGGCAAAAATTGGACTCCGTATCAGCGTAGTACCTTCCCGACCCCGCCGTTCCCGGAGTATATCTCCGGACACAGCACCTTCAGCGCCGCCGGTGCAAGGGTGCTGGAAGCTCTTACCGGAAGTAGTTACTTTGGCGCATCGGTCACATTTGCTCCGGGATCGTCCAAGATCGAACCTGGATTCACACCGGCTCAGCCCGTGACCCTGATGTGGGGCACGTTTAAGCAAGCCGCTGATGAGGCGGGCGTCTCGAGACGCTACGGCGGTATTCACTTCCGGACCGCCGATCTAGCCGGACGGTTCGTCGGCCGCTTAGTAGCAGACAAGGCGCTTGAAACTTCCCAGGCGCTGTGGGAAGGGCGTCGTCGCCGCGAACCCGAGGATTAGGCGCAAGCGCGTCTTCGGGCGACTTGACCTTGGCTCATACTCATTGCGCTCTTACTTGTGTTATGGCGTGCCTAGTCGGCGCCGCAAGTACGTTAATCAACGCCCGTTAATTCTTTCAACCGCATGTAGCCGGCCCGGCTAACCGGAAGACGTTTGCCGTTGTTCAAAACGGCTAGCCGCGTGTCTTTTGTATAAGGCTCAATCTTTGCAATGCAGTCCAATCTGACTAAGTGAGAGCGATGGATGCGGACAAACTGCTGCGGATCGAGCAACGACTCGAGGCTCGAAATCGTCTGCTGCTTGAGATAGGATTTGCCGCCCGCGGATAGGGCAACATAGTCGTCCTGCGCCTCGGCGCATTCCAGATCCTTCACCGGAATGATGTGAATGCGCGTGCCATCCTTAACCACCACGCGCACGGCGTACTGGCCCGGCACTTGTGCAGCGGCCTTCAACTCCGCTCCAGCTGCCGCTGGAATCTTTTCGCTGATGCGCCGGCGCGCCCGTTCGAGTGCCGTGCGGAATCGCTGCTCATCAAAGGGCTTCAGCAAATAATCCACTGCGGCCGCATCGAACGCCTTCATCGCATATTGGTCATGAGCGGTGGTGAAAATAACCGCAACGTCGCAGCCAACAAGTTCCAGCACCTCAAACCCATCCAGCTTTGGCATTTGAACATCGAGGAACAACAGATCGGGCCTCAGTTCGGCGACCGCTTTGACCGCATCGAAGCCATTGGCACACTCGCCGGCAATCTCGATATCTGCTTCATTGCGCAGATATTCGCGGACGAGTCCTCGGGCCAGATCCTCGTCATCGACAAGCAACGCGCGGATCATGCGGAACGGATCTCCTTTCCTTTCACGTAAGGAACCGATAAAACGGCGCGATAGCGATTGTCCCGGACATCCACATCCAACGCGGCCGAAGCACTGTAGCGAGCCTGCAACCGATTTCGCACATTCGCAATACCGAAGCCGCTCTTACTTGTTACGGGAGCATCGGGATCGAAATCGTTTTCGATGGTCACGCGCATTTTGTCGCCGGCCAATTTCGCGGCAATAACAACTTGGCCTCCGGAAACTAATGTAGCCACGCCATGCTTGATAGCATTCTCGATTAAAGGCTGAATCACCAAAGGCGGCACTTCACACCGGGAACAGCCCGCATCGACATTTTGTACAAGCTGCAGGCGGTTTCCGAATCGGATCTGTTCGACGTTCAAATACGTCTGCGCCAGCGCCAACTCCTCTCCGAACGTGATGCTCGTACGCTCCCCCAAACGCAAGGAACTGCGCAGAAAATCCGACAGCCGCACACACATCTCCCGCGCGCGAGCCGGATCTATGGTCGTAAGCGCACTAATCGAGTTCAAGCTGTTAAACAAAAAATGCGGATTTACCTGCGCCTTCAAAGCCTTAAGTTGCGCCTCCCGGGACAGAACTTCCGCCTGTTTGGAACGCTCGATTGCCTGGAAGACATAATGAAGCGCGGTCGAAAGCAGATATGTCAGGAACACCATCGCGGCCAGCGCCGGCATCAGGATGCCGAAGCGAGCCCGAAGCGTAGGAAACGTACGATCTAAGGCGGCAAGCACGAGATGAGTCACGGCTAACACAACACCGCTAAAAAACATCGCTGGGATTGCATGCGAGATTGCCACCTTCCGAATGGAAGCAGACCCTAACGGCAGAGCCCGGCACGAATAAAAAGGAAACAAGCAGAAGAAGCTCAATACGAAAACGGTAGGAACGGTAACCGCTATCGATTCCAGCCACGCGATCCGTCCGCCCACGGCAAACAAGTAGGCATAGACAAGCGCCAATGGGATCCACGCCAGCAGGTACGCCGCATAGGCCCGGCGAGATCTGAGAATCGGGTGCATTGGGAGGCTTAGTTTACGACCTCAACTGAGCCAAAAACGCTGCTCCCGTTTACGATGAGCATCGGTCCCCCGATATCTGTGCGAGTCAGCGGCAGCGTTTTGTCTTCAACAGACCCAAAACCTCCAGCGACGCGCAAAGAAACCCGCCAATTCGATGGAATGGTCAGCTTAATGCTTCCAAATACGCAATTTACCTCGATACCTGCGGTACCGGACGGGACCGATGCCAGACGGAGGTCGAGTTCTACGCTGCCAAAGACGGATTGAATGCTGCCGCCTTCAAACGCATCCGTGATAACGCGCCGCTTAATCGACGAGAACACCGCTTCTTCATGAATCAACCTTTCACTCACGACTCCTTCGGTCGTGAATGCATCGGCAGGAAAACCGCGGCGAAGATCGCGCCGGTATTGCCGGCGTGCATAACGCTCCATGCGCTTGCGCTGCCGAATGTCGAAACGGACCGCGTGCCATGCTGGGTCCAACATTCCCGCGAGACTGGCAAAGCCAGCGGCCACCAACACTAATCCGATAATCCACGTACCATCTTTGAAATGGAACATAAAGACGTGAAGGTTCGAACCGAGGAAGAGCAGTCCAAACACGATTGCAATAATTCCCCAGGCGCGATCTTGGCTTGTTCGGCTTCCATATAGCTTGCCAACGCCGATTGCGATAAGAAACAGCGGCCAGAATCGCCATATGTTGTGAATGGGCAAGAGCCCGATGTTATTCAGGAAGAGCGCAATGCCCGCGCAGATAAGAAAGACCGCGCCGATCAAACGACCGCTGTTCGCACAGCTCACCGGCTTGGTTTCCGGGCCTTCCGCAGACCAGGGTGGCTGCTGCGCGGGATTATCGCGCGGATCGTTCGTTTCCGGCATCGATTGACTCACTTAAAGCTGGCGCCGCGTCGGTGAGCCGGCGCTCAGCTCCACCAACCCGGCGAGGATGAACGCGCAGGGCCAGAGGTTCGCAATACGGTCCAGCGACAGAAATCCAATCCAGTCGCCTCCCAACAGAAGAATTCCCGTCAGCAACAATATCATCGGCAGAGCGATGTCCTGCCACGAAGGGATTTGATATCTCATACGTTTGGTCCTTCGATTTTGATCGTAGGCGGACACCGCCCGCGGCGCATCAACTAGTCGGCGAATGCCGCATCGGCGCCGGTAAACGGCGCTTCCTAAACTGGTATTTGACTAACGCACATACAACTTTGACCATTGCAACCCGGGGAAAAGGGCTGTACTTATTTACCCGCGCCGTGGAGAATTGGATTGCTCGCCAAGGGATTTCGAACGGTGTTCTGACGCTGTTTATCCAGCACACTTCCTGCTCTCTCGTCATCCAGGAAAATGCGGATCCCGACGTAACCCTCGACCTGCGGGATTTTTTCGAGCGCCTGGTGCCCGAAAACGGAGAGAATTTCCGGCATACGGTGGAGGGACCGGACGATATGACGTCACACATCCGATCCGCACTCACGAACACCAGTTTGTCCATACCGGTGATTGCGAAACAGCTCGCCTTGGGCACCTGGCAGGGACTCTATATCTTTGAGCACCGCGCCCATCCCCATCAGCGGCATGTTGTGCTGCAGCTCATGGGAGAGTAAATGAGCGAGCGCTTACTGAACCAGGCGGCGCTGCTTTCGCAGGTAGGCCGGCACTTCGTAGTCAGCCACCGAGGGCGACTCATCCAGAACCGGCGGAGGTGCGCCGGCTTCAATCGGAATTGCGGATTCGAGTGGCGGCTCCGTATTGGAAAACAGCGATTCCGTCGCACCGTTCTCCGGACTATTTGCAACCGTAAACGGGAAATTCGGACTTCGCCGATCGATTTCGGGAAGCGAATCGCGTTGGAAACCGGTTGCGATGACGGTAATCTTCACCGTATCGCCCATCTTTTCGTCAATCACGACGCCAAAATTAATCTGCGCATCGCTATTCTGTGTACTCTCGCGAATCAGGTTGCAGGCTGCGTTTACTTCGTGAATACCAAGACTGCCGGAGCCGGTGATATTAATCAGAACACCGCGAGCGCCGAGAATGCCGCCTTCTTCCATCAGCGGGCTATCGATCGCGCCCTGTGCCGCCTCGATAGCGGCATTTTCCCCAGTTCCTAGGGCGGTTCCCATCATCGCGTAACCCATGCCGCTCATGATCGTGCGGATATCGGAGAAGTCGCGATTGATCAGGCCGGGCGTCGTAATGATGTCCGAGATTCCCTGCACCGCCTGGCGCAAGACATCGTCGGCCATCCGAAACGCTGCCGTAAAGCTGGTGCGCTTCGGCGCTAGCGCCAGCAGCTTTTCATTTGGCACGGTGATAACCGTGTCGCAGCTTCCGGCCAACTCGGCCAGACCACGCTCCGCCTGTCGCATACGGCGCGGTCCTTCAAATGCAAACGGCTTTGTCACCACAGCCACCGTCAGTGCGTTGAGTTCTTTCGCCAGCGACGCGACCACCGGCGCGGCGCCTGTACCGGTTCCCCCACCCAGCCCCGCAGTGACAAACACCATGTCGGCGCCTTCCAGAATCTCAATAATCTGCTCAGTATCCTCAAGCGCCGATTGCCTGCCGACCGCGGGATCGGCGCCCGCCCCTAACCCGCTGGTCAGCTTTTTTCCAAGAGCGAGTTTATTGGCCACAGGCGATGCGGCGAGTGCCTGTTTATCTGTGTTGAGCACGAAAAAATCAACGCCGCCCAATCCTTCCTGCAGCATCCGCGCGACTGCGTTGCAACCGCCGCCGCCAACGCCCACGACTTTGATCTTCGTCCCGAGTTGTACTTCCTCTTCAATCAGAAACTTCAGATCACTCGCCATTTGTTCCTGTGCCATTCCTGTCCTCTCCTAACGTGAGATCAATGTCGCGAGACCACTCGAAAGTGTGCTCGGCGCGCGCTTCCACTCGCGCTTCATTTTTAACCGGCCGGAATACATGGATAATCCGGCGGCTACCGTCCATACAGGTGTATCCAGCTCGCTTGGCCAATCGCTGATGCCGCTCGGCAAACCATTCCGTGCCTGGCAGTTCAGCATTCGTTCGGCGACGTCGCACATCCCAGGCAGAATCGCGCCTCCGCCCGTCAGGACGGCGCCTTCGAGTAACGATTGCTCCATCCCAACGCGCAGAACTTCCGCATACACGCGCTCGAAGATCTCTTCAGCACGCGCTTCCAAGATTTCATTCAATTGCCGGAGCGAGGCCTCACGGGTGCCGCGTCCCTCAGCTGTCGGAACGTCGATTAACGAGCGTTCGGAGACCAGTCCGGTAACGGCGCATCCGTATTCGCGTTTCAACCTTTCCGCATCGTCATAATCCACCTTCAGCAGCCACGAAAGGTCTCGCGTCATATGATCCGCCGCTACCGGCAGAGCCGTCGCCAACAGCAACGCATCAGCGTCGTAAACAACCACCTGAGTCGATTGTGCGCCGATATCGACGACGGCAACGCCGCGCGCTCGATCTTCCGGCAAAACTGCGGCGTATGCGGCCGCAACACCTTCAAAAATCGACTCCTCGACGGCTATGTGCGACTGGTGCAGAGCCGCGACAATACCATCGTGCTCCTGCATAGACGCCGTGACAACGTGAACATTCGCCTCCAGGCGCGAACACGGAATGCCTTTGGCGTTTCGGTAACCGGCGCGCCCATCCACAGTGAAGTCCTGCGGACAAACCTGCAAAACCTGGCGATCGTCTTCCAGGCGAACGCGTGCTGCGAGTTCAATCGCGTATCGCAAATCGTCGGGCTCAATCTCGCGTTTGCGGCCGAACTCATAAAGGCCGCGGCTGTTGATGCCGCTTACGCACCCGCCGATGCCCACCACCGCGGATTCCGGCGAAGCCTGCGCCCGCAGTTCGGCTTCGCGCAAAGCCATTTGAATGCTTTCCGTGAGTGCCGGCGGTTCGGCGAGTCTCCAGCGATTCCAGGCCTGCACCGGCGCTTCACCATGGCCCAGGAACCGAATCGATTCCTGTTCGACCGCGCAGATCACGGCACGGGTCATCGTGCTGCCCAGATCGAGACCGACCGCCAGGTTTAATTTCTTGTTACTCATTCCTTAACCGCCATCTCTCGCCCGATCACCGCCGCCAACCGCCGTGATAATGCCATCCACCCGGAGATCCAGCATCTTCGTTTCCGGCCGCTTGGTCTTTATCTCGGCATAGTTCGCAAGAAAATTCTTCAAGCGCTCCAGGTAATTTTCATCTCCCAACATCAGATTCACGACACCACCGTCGATGTGTTCCGCCACCACCAGGTCGTTCAGATCCGTTGCATCAATCTCCGAAATGTTTTCCGACAACCGCCCGATCGTATCCAGCATCGCCAGCACACGCCGCACCCGCGTGCGGCGATCGGCGATCGGCCCCGCCTCCTGCAAGCCCGCAATAACCGGCAGCGTGAACATCGACTTGGTATGCGGGTGCAGAACATAGCCGTCACGGTCGATGAGAGCATATTCCGAGACGCCGTCATGCTGTTTCTGGAGCCGTATAAATGCGACCGGGGTCCTCTCGTGGACGACAACTCTCAGCGAGTTCGGCCATATCTTCGAAACTGTCGCCTCCTCCACCCAATCGATCGCCAGAAGCTGGTGACGCCGAACTTGTACCGGCGCAAGATAAAGGCTTCGGCCGTAATCCTCGGCGAAGACATCGTTGATTTTGGCAGGCGACGCATAACGAACTCCTTCGAATGTGAGATGGGGACTTCGGCCCGTTGCCTGGGTGGCTTCGGGTATGCGAAAACGGTCATCCTTAATCAAGAACTCTTCAATCTGACGCCAGGCAAGCAGAACGCTAATCATGCCCACCGCGCCCACGGCAAGCCACAGCACAAAGCGGCCCCAGCGAAATCCGGCAAAGGCTGAAGTGGTTTCTTCTTGTTCAGCCGCCCGCGGCATTAGCTTCCCTCTCCTTCAGACGCTCCAGAATTTTGTCCGCCGCCTGAGACACATTGCCCGCGCCTAAGACAATCACCAGATCGCCCGGCTTAACGGCGTCAAGAACAGCGGCCACCCCTTCATCGAGACTGGCAACGTAGTTGGCCGACCGATGGCCATAAGAACGGATGCGTTCGAGCAGCGCCTGAGCCGAAACGCCTTCCATCGGCGGTTCAGAGGCCGCATAAATATCGAGCAGATACAGATGGTCGGCCTGATGGAACGCGGTGCCGAATTCGTCCATCAGGTGTTTGGTTCGCGAGTAGCGATGCGGCTGAAACAGAACATGTATCTTGCCATGTTGTTTGAGACGCGCAGCTGCGAGCGTAGCCCGTATCTCGGTTGGATGATGGCCGTAGTCGTCGATGACCGTAACGTCTTGTTCGACGCCGCGGATGGAGAAGCGGCGATCGACACCGCTAAATGCCGCCAGACCACTGCGAATTTGTTCGATCGGAATTTCCACTTCCAGGCAGACGCCCAAAGCCGCGGTGGCATTCAGGACATTGTGAATACCCGGGACGTTCAGCGTGAAATTCCCCAAATCCTCGCCGCGCCGCTTAATCGCAAACGTGCTTTCCCCCGCCGACAACACCACTTCTTGAATTTCAAGATCCATCTGCGCGGAGCGGCCATACGCGATCGTGCGGCGTTTGATGGACGGGAAAATCTGTTGGACATTTTCGTCTTCCATGCAGATCACCGCCGCCCCGTAAAACGGCACTTTGTTCAGGAAATCCGTAAACGCGGTGCGAATCTCTTCAATCGATGAGTAATGGTCCAGATGCTCCCGGTCGATGTTCGTAACAACGGCAATAATCGGCGCAAGTTTAAGGAACGAGCCATCACTCTCATCCGACTCGACGACCAGCAGCGAGCTTTTTCCAACCCGGGCATTCGATCCCTGCATCGCGGCAACTTTTCCGCCGACAACTACCGTCGGATCCATCCCCGCGTTGTTCAGAATCCCGGCAACCATGGAAGTGGTGGTAGTCTTGCCATGGCTTCCGGCGATCGCGATCCCGAATTTCAAACGCATCAGTTCGGCCAGCAACTCCCCGCGCGGGATGACCGGGATCTGCAAGCGTCGCGCTTCCGCCACTTCCGGATTTGACGGATCGAGTGCGGACGTGACAACAACCGCCTTCGCAGAACCGATATTCTCCTCGCGATGGCCAATCATGATCGACGCGCCTAAATCGGACAGGCGCTGGGTAGTGGCGCTCGCCCGCACGTCCGAACCGGAGATCTGATACCCCAAGCTCAACAACACTTCCGCTATCGCGCTCATGCCGATGCCCCCGATTCCCACGAAATGGACGTGCTGGGGCTTAAAAAACATTCTTCAACCGTATTGTTTCGGCTCCTGCTGTCGCTGTCAATCGGCAAAACTGCACTTTCGTACTCACGCCTTATTGGTCCTCGACTGCGCCGCCTCTTCGAGAACATCTGCCGCTCGTTCGGCCGCCCCCGGATGGGCAAACTGGCGCACCGCCTTTCGCATCTGTTCGCGTTCTGCAACGCTTGCCTGCAACTGCTGCACTTCCTGAAACAACCTTTCGCCGTTCATCTCGCCGTCCAACACCATTCGCGCGGCTCCGGCCCGCGCAAGAGTTTCGGCATTTTTCTGTTGATGGTTGTCTGCTGCAAACGGAAACGGTACCAGGACTGAAGGCATTCCGGCAGCGGCAATTTCATTAACAGAACCTGCCCCGGATCGCGCGATCACTAAATCTGCGTCCGCAAACGCGGTTGGCATATCACGCACAAACGGCACAACGGCGCCGTCCAATCCAGTCCGGGCGAATTCTTGCGCCAGGCTTTCATGCTCTGCGAATCCGGCTTGCAGGACAATCCGGATTCGATTGTGCTGTTCGCGAAAAAACTGCCAGCTTTCTCTTGCGGCGCGATTCAGCGTGCGGGCGCCGCGGCTGCCGCCGGTGATCAACACGCTGAACGCACCATGCTGTTTGGGCTGCACATCGAAGAATGCGGACCGCACCGGTACGCCGGTCACCTCGGCCCGCGAAGGGGGAAACAGCGAACGCGTCGGCTCAAATCCCACCAGTGCGCGATAAACATGCTTGGCCACGCGGCGATTCGCAAAACCCGGAATGGCATTCGGCTCCATGACAACCAATGGCGTGCGGTTCAGCACCGCCGCCGCCATTACCGGACCAGCGACGAAGCCGCCCATGCTGAAAACTGCCTCGGCTTGAAAGTCCCGCAGCAGCTTGCGCGCGGAACCAATGCTCCCCGGCAAATGCAGCGCGGTTCTCAATTGCTGGCGGATGCCGACGCGGTTCAATGCGCCGGCGCGGACGTACGCCATCTCGTATCCCGCTTCCTTGACCAGCCGTGCTTCCATTCCTTCCTCTGTGCCGATGTATAAAATCCGGTGACCCCGCGTCCGCAGCACGTCTCCAACTGCTAGAGCTGGAAAAACATGCCCTCCTGTTCCCCCGCCCGTAAGAACAAATGAGTAGCGCGGCAATCGCTATCCCTGTTGCTCGCTGACGCTTAACAACATCCCCATCAAAAGCAGCGTGCTCAAAAGAGAGCTGCCGCCATAACTGATGAACGGCAAGGGAATTCCCTTATTTGGCAAAAGCCCAAGCACCACGCTGATGTTTACAAACGCCTGCACCACCACCGAGACCGTGACACTAAGCGCCAGGTATCGGCCGAAATCGTCCGCGGCATTGATATAGGTGCGAATTCCCCGCCAGAGAACAATGACGAACGCCGCCACCAATAGAAGAGCGCCGAAAAAGCCGGTCTCCTCGCCCACAACCGCATAGATGAAATCGGTCTCGGCCTCCGGCAAATAGAGCAGCTTTTGCCGGCTCTCCATAAGGCCGACGCCCACCACGCCGCCCTCCCCAACCGCGATCTTCGACTGCCGCTGCTGATATCCGGGGTCGCTGGTGGCCGCTGTTTTCTTCGCATATCGCAGGATCGAACCGCTGGGGTTGAGTTTTGCCAGCAGCGTGTGATCCTTATCCACGAATTCGATGGCGCGGGCCAGGCGATACGGCTTCATAAAAATGAAAACAGAGCCAAGCAACAACGCAAGCACTCCGCCGATTGCGAGATAGCGAAAATCAAGCCCCGCCACGAAAACGACTGCAACTGTGGTCGCGACAAGAACAACTGCTGTTCCCAGATCCGCCACCGCCACCACCAGCGCAATAAAACCGATGATCAAGGCAATCGGGCGCAGCGTATGTTTGTCGTTAATCGCTCCGAGGCGCCGGCACAAAAAGAACGCGAGAAATAGTGCAAGGGCGGGCTTTGCTAATTCAGACGGCTGCAGCGACAAAGGCCCGGCATGGAGCCATCTATGGCTGCTTCCATCCAGAAAATAAACAATCACCAGCAGCAGCAAAACAACTCCCAGACCGGCAAACGCAAACTTTGGGTCATTCCATCGGCGGTAATCCCGCTTCATGCACCAAAGAAGGATCAGGAAGGACACCGCCGCCCAACCCGCCTGGCGGAAGAAAAAGAACGTCGTCGAGTAGTGGTACCGAAGCTGAGCCAGAACGCTCGACGAGCTGTAGACCATGATGAGGCCGAAGCACACCAGGAAGAGCACCGTGATAAACAGGATCCAGTCGGTTTTTAAACGTTGCGCCATCTTCGATTCGGATAATTTTCGTTTCTACAATACTTGCACGAAATGTTTGAACTCCGCACCACGCTGTTCGTAGCTTTGGAACTGGTCGAAACTTGCGCAGGCGGGCGCCAGCAGGACCACATCTCCCGCCGTCGCATGTTGATGCGCATACTCCACCGCTGCCCGCAAACTACCGCAATTCACCACCGGCACCGCGTCCTGCAACGCTTTTGCTAACAAAGGAGCTGCGGCATAGGGATATGGCGGCTCGGCTCCTATCAGGAGCGCGCCTTTCGCTTTTTTATGCAGGGGAACAACCAGCGGCTCATAACTTCCACCCTTGCCTTTGCCGCCAAGAATGATCCATAACGGTTCCTCGAATGCATCGACTGCCTTCAATGCGGCGTCAACATTCGTAGCTTTGGAATCGTTGAAATACTGAACGCCGTTCACCTCACGGACGAACTCGATCCGATGCTCTACACCCGAAAATGTTTCGATCCCGCGCGCGATCACCGGCCATTCAGCTCCCGCAACATGTGCGATCAGCGCCGCCGCCATCACGTTTTCGACATTATGTAAGCCGCGCAGCCGAATCCGGCTGCGCTCCATTACCCGTTCGCCGTTGAACAGTAAGCTGCCTCCCGCAAGCCACATACCGTTCGGAACTTCGCGCGCCGAACTGAACCAGAAAACTTTGCTCTTCGCAGTGCCGCCGAAATGCCGGCACGTCTCGTCGTCGTAGTTCAAAACCGCATGGTCTTCCATGGTCTGCGTATCGAATAAGCGCCCCTTCGCGCGAGCATAAATTTCAAACGTGTGGTGCCGGTCAAGATGATCCGGCGTCACGTTCAGGCACGCGCCGATCTGTGCTCGAAAGTGCTCGATCGATTCCAATTGGAAGCTGGAAAGCTCCAGCACATTCCACTGCTCAGGGCGAGATGTCTCGACCATTGCCGTCGGAGCTTTGCCGATATTCCCACCGACCTGACAGGAAATTCCGGACTCTTTCAGTAAGTGACCCGTAAGCGCCGTGGTCGTGGTTTTACCGTTCGACCCGGTAATACCGATGACCGGCCCTCTTAAGAAATAGGATGCAAGTTCCACTTCGCCGATGACCGGAATGCCGCGTTCCCGGGCGGCCGCAAACATCGGGAGGTCCCACGGCACCGCGGGAGACAACACAATCAGTTCCACGCCGCCGATATTCTCCGCAGCTTGTGGCAACACCGGAATCGCCAGTTCCTTCAGTCTCGTCATCTGTTCTGCATCGGGAGTTTCAGCATCCATGGCCCGCACACGCGCACCCGCACGCACCAACAATTCAACAGCGCCCATGCCGGAGCGCTTTGTCCCCACGACCAAAACTGATTTGCCCTGCAAATTCAATTTATGGCCTTACCTCAACTTCAACGTTGTTAACGCAAATAACGCCATCACCAGGCCGGCTATCCAAAACCGGATGATGATCTTTGATTCCGACCAGCCGAGCGCTTCGAAGTGATGGTGAATCGGCGCCATTTTGAAAATGCGCTTTCCATGCCGCAGTTTGTAGCTGCCGACCTGAAGAATGACGGAAAGCGCCTCAATCACGTAAACTCCGCCAATAAAGACGAGCAGTATTTCCTGCTTGATCAGAACGGCGACGATTCCAAGCGCACCGCCCAATGCGAGCGATCCGACATCCCCCATGAACACTTCCGCCGGATGTCCGTTGTAATAAAGAAAACCAATACTCGCGCCGACGATGCTGGCGCAGAAAACCGTGAGTTCCTGCGAGTTCGGCAGGTGCGCCAAACCGAGATAACCAGCAAAAAAGACGTTACTGGATAGATAGGTAAGAGCCGTCATCGCGCCCGAGGCAATGATCATGAGTCCTGAAGCCAGTCCATCCAATCCATCCGTTAAATTCACCATGTTCGATGAACCGACCATGATGATCACGATGAAGAAGTAAAACGGGACGAAGGCCAGCGGATAGGTCCAAAAATTGGTCGTGAGCGGATCGATCAGAAGATCGGGTTTGAACTGTTTGAAGAACGGAACGTTAATCGCCGTCGAATAATTCTGGTGCGAATGGAGTAACAACAACAGAAAGCCGATCACCATGGCGCAAGCGACTTGGCTCCAGATTTTCTGCCATCCGGTCAGACCCAAATTTCGTTTTTTGGCGATCTTTGCGTAATCGTCAAAGAAACCGATCATGCCGAATGCGACGAGTCCTAGCAGGGCGATCCAAATATATGGATTTTTCAGGTCTGCCCAAAGCAGGGTAGGGATCACGATCGAAATGATGATCAGGATGCCGCCCATCGTCGGCGTTCCGGCCTTTTTGCGGTGAGACTGCGGGCCTTCTTCCCGAATGTGCTGGCCGAAGCTCATTTCGCGCAGCTTGCGGATGACGAAAGGGCCAAGAGCTAACGAGAGGAAGAGCGCGGTCAGACTGGACAGGGCCACTCGAATGGTGACGTACTGAAAGACGCGAAATGACGGAATCCAGCGGTGCAGCACTTGATAAAACAGCCAATAAAGCATTCTTATGTGCGCCCTTAATTCTGAATTTTGGCGAGTGCTTTCTCCACGTGTGTGCCGCGCGATCCTTTGAATAAAATTGCGTCGCCAGGCTGCACAAACTCGCGTAGAAAACAGCCCGCTTTTTCTGCATCGGGAAAGTAGAACGCATTGCGCGGATCAAGACCGCATTCAATGGCTCGTTTCACCATAAAGTCGCTTGCCCCGGCGATTCCAACCAAAACATCTACCGGTGCGCCGGCCACATACTCGCCCAATTCACGGTGAAGCCGCTCAGAAAGAGGGCCAAGCTCTCGCATCTCGCCAAGAACCGCGATCCGACGCTTAGCGGGTTCGCCGCCTAGGACATCAACCATCGACCGCGCGGCTTCCGGATTGGAGTTATAGCTGTCGTTCAGAACAATCGTCGAACCAATCGCAAAGCGCTCTCCGCGCATCCCTGTGGGACGCAATGCTGCCACCGTTTCGGTGAGTTCCGCCGGCGAAATCTCAAATAAACCGGCAACCGCCACCCCTGCCAGGACATTGCTGATACTGTGACGGCCGGGCAGGTGCGTTTCAAACGGAACGCCGCGAATGCAGAAGCGGCTTACCTCGCCGTTAGACGTTAGTCCGGTAGCTTGCACATCAGCATCGTTTGAAAACCCATAGGTAACCGAGCGGCCGCGGTGCCATCCGGAAAAAGTACGCACGCGCTCATCATCTGCATTCAGCACGGCGACTCCACCGGCAGGCAGTTCTTCAATCAGTTCGCGCTTTGCCGCAGCAATACCTTCTATTCCATCGAACATCTCGACGTGGGCGAAACCTACATTTGTAACGACGCCGACATCGGGCTCAGCAATACGAGCGAGTTCACGAATTTCTCCCGCATGGTTCATGCCCATTTCAAGTACGGCCACTTCGGCATTCACCGGCAAGCGCAAAATCGAAAGCGGCAGGCCCAGATGATTATTGAAATTGCCAAACGTCTTTCCTGTCGTTAAATGCCCCGCCAGACAAGCGGCAATCACTTCCTTGGTGCTGGTCTTACCCGCGCTTCCGGTCACACCCACCACGCGCCCGCCCCAGCTTTTTCGAACGAAATGCGCCAATTGCTGTAAAGCGCGCACCGTGTTCGCAACGCGCAAAACAGGCACAGCTTCAACCGGTTCGCTAACAACTGCCGCAATCGCGCCATGCGCCAGAACATCTGAAACATAGGCGTGCCCATCATGGATTTCGCCTCGAATGGCGAAGAAAAGATCGTTTGAACCGATGCTGCGCGAATCGATGCTCCACCCGCGAACAGGTTGCGGCAGCAGCGCCGGATCGCCGCTGAACTCCGCGCCTGTTACGTCGATGATCTGCGCAACCGTCAGTTCCATTGTCAGAGTTCAGCCGGCGATGTCAGCCCTTCTTATACCCGAAAGAGCGAAGCACGCGCCGCGCTACTTCACGATCGTCAAACGGAATCGGCCCGTCTTTCAAAGTCTGATAAGTCTCATGCCCCTTGCCCGCGAGAATCACCACGTCTCCAGGTTCGGCCTGCTCAATTGCTTTGCGAATGGCACGCTCTCGATCCGGTTCCGCGAGCGAAGGCGTATCGAAACGGCGTAATCCCACCATCGCGTCGTTCATGATGGCAAGCGGGTCTTCGCTGCGAGGATTATCCGAGGTCAGAACAACATAATCGCTTAACTCGCCCGCGGCCATTCCCATTAAGGGGCGTTTCGCGCGATCACGGTCGCCGCCACAACCAAATAACGTAATTACACGTTTCGGTTTCATGCCGCGCGCCACCTGAATCACGTTCCGCAATGCGTCATCCGTGTGGGCATAATCTACGACCACCATAAAAGGTTGGCCTTCTTCCACACGCTCAAATCTCCCGGGCACTCTCTGCAACTGCTTTATTCCTTTCTGAATGTCTTCTGTCGCCAGGTTGTAGCTAAGGGCAGTCCCGGCGGCAAGAAGAATGTTCTGAACATTGACGTGTCCCACCAAGGGCGATTCCAAGGAAAACTGGCTTCCGTCCGCGTCCAAGGTGAACTTCAACCCTTCAAAAGACGACTGAATCTCTTTCGGCCGAAGCCAAATTCCTTCCTTGGAAACGGCAGCCGTACTCGTCTTCATGGCATACCAGTACACCTGCGTCTCCGCTGCAAGCTTCACCTGCCGGCACCATTCGTCGTCGGCATTCAACACCGCGAAGCGCGGGGGAGGACCGCTCCGCGGTGTGAACAACAACTGCTTGGCGTCGAAATAAGCTTGCATCGTGTGATGGTAATCAAGGTGGTCGCGAGTCAGATTCGTAAAACCCCCGGTATGAAACTGCATCGCGTAAATACGACCCAGATCCAGCGCATGTGACGAAGCTTCCAGCGTCGCGTGCGTGCCGCCGGCCTTTATCAGATCGTCGAACATGCGAAACAGATCGAGTGACTCGGGCGTGGTGTTCACTGCCGGCAGAACTTTCCCGGCCAGGTGATATTCGATGGTTCCGATCAGCGCCGTCGTCTTACCCGCGGCGCGGAGAATGGAATCAATCAACGAAGTGGTGGTTGTTTTGCCGTTGGTACCGGTAATACCAGTCAAATTAAGCCGTTCATCCGGCCGGTCAAAAAAGTTCTTCGACGCCTGCGCCAACGCTTGTCTGCCATGCAGAACCTGTATCCACGGCCCGGAAAAGCCTCCGGGGGCGGGACGATCGCTGATGACGGCGAGAGCGCCTTTCGACAACGCCGCATTTGCGAAATGCGCGCCATCTGTCTTCGCGCCGGAGAAAGCGAAGAACAGATAACCAGCGGTCACTTTCCTGCTGTCATAAGCAAGACCGGATACTTCCCGTTCGAGCACTTCGATCGCGGGCGAATTCAACACCGGCACCGCTTCAAGCACGTGCTTCAGATCCACAGTGTCCTCATTACCGGCGCAAAGGGCGCGCATCTACGCCGCCAGACAGCAAAGGAACTCGTCAAGCCTTTGAGCAGCGCGTTTGACACGGCGGCCGTTTTGGGCCGGTTCCTCGATACCGCGGTCATTGCGTGAATCTCACGCGCACACGCTGGCCTGCAAACAACGTCGCTCCCGCAGCCGGATACTGCGCGCGCGCCAGACCGTCTCCGTCGATGTCCAATTCAATACCCGCAGCCGAAGCCTCCTGAAGCGTTTCTTTGATGGTTTTTCCAACAAAATCCGGCGCCTTTGCACCGGCGACAGCCGCAACGATCTGCGACTGTGCATCCCCGACATTGCTTTCATCTCCAGCATCCGCGCCCATCGCCTCAAGAATCTCCTCCTCTGTCGGTGGGGTGCTGAGCACGGCGAGGGGATCCACCTCGGCAGCAGGCTTCTGGCTTGCCTTCAGCTTTTCTTTTGCCGCCAGCTCTTTCTGTACGATCTCCTCCACCTCTTCGGGAACGTCGCGCGGCACTTCGCGTATGCGCAAAGCTGTATTGGCGATGTTCTGAAAGGGCGGCCCGGCTGCATAAGCGCCAAAGCCGGCTATACCGGTCGTCCCGGAGATGGTGACAACTACCAGGAATGAAGGGTTGTTGATCGGCGAGAACCCCATGAATGACGCATTGTATTTATGCGTGTAGATGCGGTGCGCGAAGTCAAAAATCTGAGCAGTCCCCGTTTTTCCAGCCAACGTATAACCAACCAGATGCAGTGTATGCGCCGTACCATGCGGCGACGTGATCACGCGCTGCATCATCTGCCGCATGGTCATCACCGTTTCCGGTTTCAAGACCTGGACCGGCTGCGGCAGCTGGGCTAATTCCTTCGGTCCGTTCGGAGCCTGCTTCCAGGCGATGACGTGTGGATAGACCAAAAAGCCGCCGTTTGCAAAAACACTTCCGACACGCGCCAGCTGCAGCGTGGTCACACTCAATTCATGCCCGAAAGCAACGGACGGAAGCGAAGTCGCCTGCCAGCGCTTGAGCTTGCGCAACAAGCCGGGAGCTTCGGCCGGAAGTTCGACACCGGTGCGTCCGCCGATACCGAAGCGCCGCTCATAGGCATATAGATTCGGAGCGCCCACCTCCATGCCAATGTGGATCGCGCCGACGTTACTCGACTGCGCAAGCACATCCTCCATGGAAAGATCGCCGTGGCGCTCGGCATCATGAATCGTGCGGCCGAATAACGTAATGACGCCGCCGCCGCAGCCGATCATGGTGTCCGGACGAATGTTAGTTGTCTCCAGCGCGGCAGATAAGGTAATGACTTTCATCACCGATCCTGGCTCATAAGGAGCCACCACGGCCAGGTTCGACCGCCCCACAGGCTGTTCGCCCGCGTGCAGGCGTTCATTCAAATCGTAGGTAGGGTAATTAGCAAGCGCCAGGATCTCACCATTTCGCGGGTCAATCGCAACCACGCTTCCATGGTCTGCGTGATTTTTTTCCACCGCTTCCTTCAGAGCATCTTCCGCCGCTTCCTGTATCTGACTATCGATCGTGAGACCGATATTCTTGCCGATCACCGGCGCTTTGGCGACTTCGGAATCGTATGGACGGCGCTTCACGTCCACCTTGACGCGCAGCAGTCCGGGCGTGCCGGCGAGTTCTTTCTCAAGCTTCCGCTCGACACCGGCGGCCCCATGCCCGTCTGCACCGACATTGCCGATCACATGCGCGGCTAACCGGCCGTTGGGATAGGTCCGCAAGCTGCCCTGACGGATCTCCAGCCAGTCGAGTTTCATGGAGCGGAGCGTTTCCGCTTTTTCCTCCGAAACGCGCGGCTCGACCACGAAATAACCCCGGCGATGTTTCGATGCGGCAGCGTCCTCGAAATCGGCCTGTAACTTTTCGACCGGTAAGTTCAGGATGCGGCCGAGCAACGCCGCGGCAAGAGCTTTGTCCGGCATACGGCCGGGATTCACAACCACTAACTGGGACGGCGAACTGATGGCGAGGTAATTTCCGTTGCGATCGAGAATTGCCCCGCGGGGTGCTTCGAGGGGTTCGATTTCTTCCTGCTGCGCTTCACCCAGCTGTTTGTATTTCTCATGTTCGAGAACCTGGAGCTGAAAAAGCCGGATAACGACGATTAGGGCCCATCCCGTAAGGATGAGCCCTAAAATCAAAAGCCGGTCTCGCGACTTTCCGAGTGGCGCAAGTGCTTGCCTGGCCATATTCAAATTTGATCGCGCAAACAGCCGGCGATCCGGCTGTGCGCTCGTTCCTTATATTTAGCAGCTACTGCGCTTGCGAATTCACCAGCGCGGCAGTATCTACCGCAGCGGGTAGCAGGTTGCGGGCATCGGCGTTCTTCGCCTTACCATCCAGGTACTGAACCGCCTGCGGAGCCGGATCAACCATGCGAAGCGTCTTAGCAAGTTGTTCCAGATGGGCAGGGCTCAGCAGCTCTGCTTCCTGCAGATCGAGCGTGGCCTGCTGTTGCTTCAGGCTCGCCTGCTCTTGCCGCAAGTTTTGCAGCGTAAAGCCGGCCATTGTGTTGTACGCCGCCGGAACCAGTCCGGCGATCACGATCATGGCAGCCACAAATCCAGTCGCCACGGAGCGTGTGCGCACTTGCCGGGCCACGGGATCCGCTGCACGCACAAGCCCGCTATTGTCTATCCGCTTAACGAACAGATAAACATCTTCGTTCGCGATGGGGCGGAGGCGAGGTGATTCAGTTTGCGCCCAGGATGCGGGCGCGATTTCTTCGTGAGTTCTTACTCCCACCACACGATTGACGATTGTTGCCAGTGAAGCCATTGCTTGTTCCTTAAACCCGTTCCGCCGCTCTCAATTTGGCGCTTCTTGATGGCGCATTTTCTGAAACTTCTATCGCGGTTGGCTTGACCACGTGTTTGGTCAAGATTTTCATTTCCCCTGCGCGCGCAGACGCCTGCAGCGCTTGTTTTACTTGCCGGTCTTCGGATGACATAAACGTCAACGCCACAAAGCGGCCACCCGGCTCCAAGACGTCCGGAACACGCCGCAACAGCGAATCCAATTCCTCCGCTTCCCCGTTTACCGCGAGACGAAGCGCCATAAATGTCTGAGTCGCCGGATGAAGTCTCCCCGTTCGCGGCACGGCCGATTCGACAACGCTTGCCAGACGGCCCGTCGTCAGAATTGGCCGCGCGCGAACGATTGCTCTGGAGATTCTTCGCGACCTCCTTTCTTCGCCGAGCTGATAAATCAGGTCGGCAAGTGCCTTTTCGGGCATTTCATTTACAAGATCCGCCGCGGTCACGCCCTGACTGCGATCCATTCGCATATCCAGGGGGCCGTCTTCCATCAGCGAAAAGCCACGCGGGCCGCTGGCCAACTGATAACGGCTGACACCGAGATCGGCCAGCAGCCCGCTCACCCGCTCCACACCGTTACTCTTCAGCGCTTCCGGCAATTTAGAAAACGCTCCATGAAAAAAACGAATCCGGTCTTGCCACCGCGCCGTATTCGCGCGCGCTAACTCGATTGACTCGGCATCCCGGTCGCAAGCAATAACAAATCCGCTCCCCAGGCGCTCTGCGATCGCCCGTGTATGACCGCCCAAGCCGGCCGTCATATCCAAATAAATCCCGTCCGGCCGAATCGCGAGATACTCGAGCGACTCGGCCAGCATCACGGAGTAATGCTGTGGCGCGTTCTGATGCGTAGACCCCATGACCGTTCATCAGCGCTACCGCAGCCCCCGCTTTTCCAAACCTTGCGCTTTTTCGCCGATGCCTTGCATGGCCTTTGCCAGACGCCGCTCATAAGCATCGCGTCCAAGAATATCGATCCGGCGCTTTGAGCAGCGAAGGTAAACCTGCTCATTCTCTAGCTTCAGCGCGCGTCGCAACTCAGTCGGAACCAGCACCCGGCCCTGCGCATCCATCTCGTCGTCTGCTCCGAAATGATTGGCGATAAACGCAACGTCTTCCCGATCATCGGCATCCTCGCCCGGCTCTTCGAGCGAGCGCTCTGTTTCCAGCCACACCGAAATAGGGTAAATTCGAGCAGTGGAGGCATTCAGCGTCGTGATGAACACCTTTCTCTGCCCAAACCCTTCCAGGTACTGCACAACAGATGACGGCAATTTCAAACGGCCTTTCTCATCGACACGGGCGCCCAGGAAGCCGCGAGGGGCCTCTACCGGAGCCGGCGAATTCGACTGACCACTTTCCTCTGCCACTTTGAACCACTTCAGTCCCGTTCAGACCACTAGGTAGATAGTGGCACGGTGTCCCTTTGTTTGCAATAGTTTTCCGCAAAATTTTGAAGCAGGCAGCGATTCGCCTTTTTTACGCCCTCAGCTCACAGTAAGGTCTAATGAAGCATGCCGGAACTTCCGGACATCGCCGCTTACATCAGCGCGCTCGAAGCTCGCATCCTCAGTCAGCCTCTCGAACACGTTCGCCTCGCGACTCCATTTCTGCTGCGAACCGTACAACCAGCCGTCTCGGAGGCCGAAGGGCAAACCGTCCGTCAACTACGGCGCATCGGGAAGCGCATTGCCATTGGTGTTGACCCGGACGTCTGGTTAGTGCTTCATCTCATGATTGCGGGGCGGCTGCACTGGCGTCCGCTTGGTGCTAAGCTCGCCGGCCGAAGCAGTCTCGCGGCCTTCGACTTTCCGAACGGTTCTCTCGTTCTGACCGAAGCGGGAACAAGACATCGCGCATCCCTGCACATCGTGCGCGGCGAGGACGGGCTCGCGGCTCTGGATCCGGGGGGCATCGATCTCTTCAGCAGCAATTTGGATTCGTTTCGCGCAGCCCTGACTGAAGAGAACCGGACACTCAAACGCGCCCTTACCGACCCGCGAGTAATCAGCGGCATTGGCAATGCCTATTCAGACGAAATCCTTCACGCAGCTCAGTTGTCGCCGATCACTCTGACGCACAAACTGACAACGGAAGAATGGGATCGGTTGTTCACCGCTACTCGCCGGACTGTCGATCTTTGGGTCGACCGTCTGCGCACGGAAGCGCAAGCAAAATTTCCGGAAAAGGTGACTGCGTTTCGTCCGGACATGGCCGTGCACGGCCGCTTTGGAGAGCCGTGCCCGCGATGCGGAGAGAAGATACAACGGATTCGCTACGCCGACAACGAAACGAACTACTGCGCTCGCTGCCAGACGGGAGGGAAAGTACTTGCCGACCGAAGCCTGTCGCGCCTTTTAGGGGCGGACTGGCCGCGCACTATGGAAGAATTAGAAAACCTGAAGCGCCGATAGAAACTTACAGTCGACTCAATAACGCAGCGAGCAGCGCAATGCGGCTGGGAATCGGCTCAATCAAAATGCTTTCATTCGCTGCATGAGCGCCCTCGCCAACCGCGCCCAGGCCGTCGAGTGTGGGTATGCCAAGCGCCGCTGTGAAATTTCCATCCGAACCGCCGCCGGTCGATGATTCCTCGATCGTCAAGCCCATATCGGCGCCAATCGCCTTCGCTTTTTTAAAAAGGGAGGCAATCGCGCGAGTTCGTTCCATCGGAGGCCGGTTGACTCCGCCGGTTACTTCCAAATGGCAACGCTTATCTACCGGACGCAGCGCACGCAGGCGTTTGTCGAGCCGTGCAGCATCGGATGTTCGAACAACACGAACATCCACATCGATCTCCGCTTCCGCCGCGACAACGTTCGAGCGCGTTCCGCCACGAATAACACCCGGGTTGATGGTGGTGCCGCGGCGAAGATCGGTTAGCGCCGCACACTTTAGAACCTGATGGGCCGCTTCAACAATCGCACTAGCGCCCTGTTCAAAATCAATGCCGGAATGCGAAGCCCTGCCTTGAATGCGAATGCGATAGTTTCCGATGCCTTTCCGTGCCGTCTTCAATTTGCCGGTAAGACCCGTTCCCGGTTCCACCACAAGAACACAATCACTTCGTTTCGCTTCCGCTTCCGTGAACGGCCGCGAGCTGACACTGCCCACCTCTTCATCGGAGACAACCAGCAGCGACAACTGCCGCCGGACCGGAATGTCCAATTCATGCAAGCAGCGAATCGCGCAAACGAAAAACGCGAGGCCGGCTTTCATATCCAACACGCCCGGTCCCCACAAGCGGCCATCAGCCTGGCGAAACGGCATGCTCGCGAGCGTGCCCATCGGCCAGACCGTGTCGGAATGACCAAGCCCCAGAATTCGGCCTTGCTTCTTGCGCCTGCCAATTTTGAAATCCAGCAGAAGATGGCGGCCGAATGTCTTGGCGCGAACAACCTTAGCCCGGGCGATGTCGCGCGTGTTTTCGATGAGAAGATCCACCAGCCGGTTCACGTCCGCCGGCGAATCTGACGGCGATTCGCACTCGACCAAATCGCGAATCAGAGTTTCGATCTTGTCCGAGTTTCTGGTTGCGAATTGGAGAAGCGGGTGCACTCGTTAATCCAACGGCCTGGAGACAACGCAGGCATTCACCCCGCCGATTCCCATCGACAACTTTCCGGCAAGACCTTCCGGCGCGGCGCGTGTCGTATCAAACACGAAGTGTTTGTGGACCTTGGCTATTCCCGAATTCAGTTTGCTTTCGGAAAGAGGGGTTGCGAACAGGCGATGCTCTGCATAACCGAGATATTGGGCCGTCAGCTCCCACCCGCCGCCGGCCGCCATCCCGTGACCGAATGTTCCTTTGCGCGCCGTAACCAAAACCGAATCGGGAAACATCGAGCGAAACGTTGCGACTTCGGAGCTGTCCCCTGGCGTCGCCGTGGCATGCAGATCCCACGTGGCAAAATCTTCGGCCTTCGCGTGAGCATCGGCCAACCCATTCGCGATCGCCGATTTCGGTCCCGTCAAAGACGGAGTAATAATGTGATGCGCATCGGAACTGACACCCACCGATACCGGCTCCATCCCCAATGGACGGAATCCTTTCGCCTTCATATATTCCAGATTTCCGATAATCCAGATGGCCGAGCCGCCGGCAACATGCGTTCCTTGCAGGCGTGTCAGTGGAATCGAGACGCGGCCATCGGCCGAGGAAACACGAGCGCTGTAAAAGGCCCCCACAGTAAGAGGATGCGGGGGTGGATCGGTTGCTCCTACGACGACGACTTTGGCTTCCCCAGCCTGGATAGTCTGCATCGCCATTTTCAGCGCGACCCCAAACGTCGAGCAGGCTGCAACGGGAGCAAAAGCCAGACCGGTGATGTGAGCCAGAATCGAGATTTGTGCCGCTGGAGCGTTGTGAATGTTCCAGATTAAGTCGGCCGATACGTTCCAGGGCGGATCGGGAGCCTTCCACTTTTCCCGCAGCCGCGCGTGACGCTTTTCCTTCTCGCGCATCGCATTCAATTTGCCGACCTCAACCTCGCCTTCAATCTGCAGACTGTCTGCCTCCGCCAGCTCGGCAAGATACTCCTCTAGCTCCGCGGAGCGGCCGTCCCAGAACTCATCCCAGCGCTGCTGTGCCTTGTACAACGCCACACTAATTTCGTATTGCGTTCCGATGCTTCCTAAACCGGTTCCCACATAGACGTGTGCCTGCGTTTCCAGGGACTTTAGTTCCTCTTCTATGCCCGGATTTTGCTGCAGCGCCTGGATGAACGCACCAATCGCGAACAGACTGGTGTCGTCCATCTTCTCTTTTAGCTTTTGAAATTGTCGCGGAGCGAAACGGCTGTCGATCCATGGCTGGTAATCCTCGAAGCGGAATTCGGGCGTGCCGACCAGGAAATTATCCGGGCCGTACCCGTTAAACGGCGCCAGCCAATTTCCGCCCGCCGCAAGGTTGTTCCGAAACGCTTCGATAGTGGGCGACTTGGGCGCGACTACACCCCAGCCGAAAACACCAAAACGAACACTCATGCTCTCGCGCTCATGATTCAGTGTAGGAATTCCCCAAAGGGGCCCTTTTTTATAGACGGTAAAAACCCCTTTCCGGGAACTTAGAATAAATTCATCCGTAAGCTTATAGCAGGCAGTCTGCTGGAGGTTTGTGTGCCATTCGTCATCCGCCCAAAACAGGTGTTTCGCCGTCTGACGGCGACTCCAGGTTTCACCGTAATTGCTCTGATTACAATTGCCGCTGGAGTAGGCGCGAACTCAGCAATCTTTGGGGTCGTCGAGAGCGTTCTGCTCAAGCCTCTCCCGTATCCGCAGGCGAATCGGTTGATTTCCGTCATGCACGTGGCGCCGGGAATCAATATCCCTGAGTTGCCTGCATCGCCGTCTACTTACTTCACGTATCGCGACCAGAATCGCACGTTCGAGGACGTCGGCGTATGGGCTCCGGATTCGGTCAGCGTAACGGGCCTCTCCGAGCCGGAGCAGGTGCGCGCCCTTGATGTCACCGATGGAGTTTTTCCCGTTCTTGGTGTCCGTCCCGCCTTAGGCCGCCTGTTTACGCGCAAAGACGATTCGCCCGCGTCCCCTTCTACAGCGATGCTTTCTTATGGATATTGGCAGCATAAAGCGGGCGGAAATGCGTCCATTATCGGTCGCCGCATTTTGATCGACGGCGAGGCTCGAGAGATTATCGGCGTGCTTCCGCAGAACTTCCGGTTTCTGGATCGCGACGAGTCCGTGATTCTGCCGCTGCGTTTTGATCGCTCCAAGCTATACCTCGGAAACTTCAGCTTCCAGGGCATTGCACGGCTTCGTCCTGGGGTGACGCTAGCCCAGGCGAGTGCCGATGTGGTGCGCATGCTTGCCATCGTGAACCGCTCCTATCCGCCTCCTCCGGGCTATTCGACGAAACAGTTTGAGGATGCTCGCATTGGACCGGATTTACGCCCGCTAAAAGATTCCGTCGTCGGCGATGTCGGCGCCACTCTTTGGATTGTCATGGGCACCATCGGGCTGGTTCTGCTGATCGCCTGCGCCAACGTAGCCAATCTGCTGCTGGTACGAGCAGAAGGCCGCAGCCAGGAGCTTGCGATTCGCGCGTCTTTGGGAGCGAGCCGAACCCAGTTGGCGGCGGAAATTTTTGCCGAAAGCATCACGCTCGGCCTGACTGGGGGGGTAATCGGCCTCGGCTTAGCGATGGGCGCTTTGAAGGCCCTGATCGCGATCGCTCCTTCGAATCTGCCCCGTCTGGCGGATATTTCCATGGATCCGGTAACCGTTCTGTTTACCGTGCTTGTGTCGCTCTTTGCTGGCGCGTTGCTCGGATTGATGCCTGTCTTGAAGTACACGAGCGTGCATCCGGGCGCCGGGTTGCGCCAGGGAGGCCGTACCAGCAGCGCCAGCCGGGAACGGCACCGGGCGCGCAATAGTCTGGTAATTGTTCAAGTCACGTTGGCAGTCATTTTGCTGATCAGTTCCGGGTTGATGTTGCGAACCGCCTATGCGTTGACCCAGGTAAAGCCCGGCTTCAACGCGCCATCAACGCTTCAGACCATCGAAATATCCATTCCCGAGGCACAGATAAAGAATGCGGAGAAGGTTGTTCGCACCCAGCAAGACATCCTGCACGCAATTGCCGCTGTGCCCGGCGTCACCGGCATAGCAATGGCCGGCGCCGTTCCGATGGACGGTGAAACCAGCTTTGATCCTGTGTTCGCTCGGGACAAGACTTATTCAGAGAAAGACGTCCCGGTGCATCGCTACCAATATGTCGCTCCACGATATTTTCAAACGATCGGGGCGCGCCTTGTCGCAGGAAGGGATTATGACTGGTCCGATTTGTACGATCGGCACAACGTCGTAATTATTTCGGAAAATCTGGCTCGTGACTACTGGGGCTCTGCTCAAAACGCCATCGGTAAACAGGTTCGCGACAATACGGCTGATCCCTGGCGCGAGGTCATTGGCGTCGTGAACGACATCCACTACAACGGTATGAATCACCCGGCTCCCACGATTGCGTACTGGCCCATGCTGATGAACAAGTTTGAAGGCAACGATGAGCAAGTCAGGCGAACAATCAAATTCGTGATCCGTAGCAATCGTGCCGGTTCTCAAAGCTTTGTTTCGGAAGTGAGGCGCGCAGTCTGGTCAGTCAACGCCAGTCTTCCTGTTGCGAACATCGACACGATGGCCGAATACGTATCCCGATCGCTTGCGCGAACCTCGTTTACGCTGGTGATGCTTTCCGTCGCTGCCGGCATGGCACTGCTGCTCGGCTTGGTCGGCATTTACGGCGTCATCGCCTACTCGGTGTCGCAGCGCCGCCGCGAGATCGGAGTGCGAATCGCTGTCGGCGCACAGCCGTCGCATATTCTGAATCTGTTTATTCGGTCGGGTCTCCTGCTGACCGGCAGCGGCGTGTTGCTCGGGATCGTCCTATCTGCCGCTGCTATGCGGCTGATGTCTTCCATCCTCTTCGGTGTTCAAGCATTCGATCTTCCGACCTATCTTGCTGCATGCGTGGCACTGCTGAGCGCAGCCGTGCTTGCCAGTTACATCCCATCACGCCGTGCTCTGAGTGTCGATCCCGCAGAAGCTTTGCGTGCCGAGTAAGACGTAAACCATTTGTTTCATCATTGAAGCCGCTGCTATAATCAACGGCTTCCATGGCTTTGCTGGATATTCAAGAGGTTTGCGCAATCCTGCCGCATCGCTACCCGATGCTGATGGTGGATCGCATTCTCGAAATCACCGACGATTCGATTGTCGGTATCAAGAACGTCACGGTCAACGAGCCTCAGTTTACGGGTCACTTTCCCAATTTTCCGGTGATGCCGGGTGTGTTGATTATCGAGGCCATGGCTCAGGTTGGCGGCATCCTTGTGGGGAAGGTCGCGCCCCATACGCGTGGCAAAATCATGTTCCTCGCGTCGATCGAAGAAGCAAAGTTCCGCCAGCCCGTCGTACCGGGAGACCAACTGCGTATCGAAATGAAGCTGCTTCGGTTGAAGGCCACGGTGGCCAAGATGCAAGGAACCGCGACTGTTGATGGCCGGACCGTTGCTGAGGCGACGCTAATGTGCAAAATGACCGATAAGGAATTCTCCGCCCAACCCCTGCCCGCTGCTCTCGAATCGCACTTGACTAGCCCGCTGTAACCGATGGCGATTCACCCAACCGCAATCATCGATCCCTCCGCCGAAATCTCTTCTACCGCTGAAATTGGACCGTATTGCATCGTCGGCGCTAATGTTTCGATTGGCGCCCGTACACGTCTGGTTGCAAACGTCTACCTTGAGGGAAAACTTTCCATCGGCGAGGACAATGTTTTTTATCCGTATTCCTCGATCGGCGCCGCCCCGCAAGACAAGAAGTACCGGGGCGAAGCCTCCGAAACGCAGATCGGAAACCAGAATAATATCCGGGAGTTCGTCACCATCCACCGAGGCACGCAGGGCGGCGGCATGGTGACTCGGGTAGGCGACGACAACCTGTTGATGGCATACGTTCACATTGCGCACGACGTCTTCGTTCATAACCATACGATCCTGGCGAATGGCGTTACCTTCGCCGGTCACGTCATCGTGGAAGACTATGCGAATGTGGGCGGCCTTACCGCCGTACACCAGTTCACGCGCATCGGACGGCATGCCATCATCGGGAGCCGCAGCGTAATCAAACAAAACGTGCTGCCCTATTCGATTACCGCTTCCGACCATAGTGTCGAAATCTATGGCGCCAATCGGGTCGGCATGGAGCGCGCTGGCTTTCCGGTGTCCAGCATCGAAACACTTCAAAATGCCTTCCGCATTCTGACGCGAGCCGGATTGAACACCACGCAGGCCCTCGCGAGAATAGAGGAAGAACTTCCTATGAACGAAGAGTTGGAAGCGCTCCTCGCATTTATCCGCAATTCGCAAGGCGGATTCGCGAAGTGATCCTCCCGTGCCTGCCAGCGTGAACAAATCGCCCGGTAAACGTTACGGCATGATCGCCGGAAACGGCCGATTCCCCAAACTGGCTCTCGAAACGGCCCTGCGCGAAGGCTATGAAATGGTGGTGGTCGCGATCGAAAATGAAGCCACGCCTGAGCTCGCCGCCTTAGCTTCGTCGCTGTGCTGGATCAACATCGGCCAACTCGGTAAGCTCATCGACATCTTCAAGGACGCACGTATCAGCGAAGTGATGATGACCGGCCAGGTGAAGCACGTCAGCATATTTTCCGACATTAAGCCGGATTGGAAACTGATGAAGCTGCTGGCGTCTCTCAAAGAAAAAAATACCGCCGCTTTGATAGGCGGCGTGCAGCGGGTACTTCGGGACGAGGGGATTGAATTGGTGGATTCCACTCATCTCCTGAAATCCTTGTTGGCCTCCGAAGGCGTGCTAACCAAACGCAAGCCCAGTAAAGAAGAGGAGGCCGATATCCGCTACGGCCGGAAACTCGCTGCTGTATTGGCGACCGAAGATATCGGACAAAGCGTAGCGATCAGCGACAAGGCTTGTGTGGCTGCCGAAGCAATGGAAGGAACGGATGCCATGCTCCGCCGCGCCGCTACCCTGAGCAATGGACGTCCGTTGAGTCTGGTAAAGGCGTCCCGCGGCCGCGCTCACCTCTTATTCGACGTACCGGTAGTCGGATTGACTACCGTTCAAACCATGATCGAGACCAACACCACTAGTTTGGCGGTCGATGCAGGGCGTACTCTGCTGCTGGACAAGGAAGAGATGATCCGGAGCGCCGACAATGCCGGTTTAACGATTGTCGGGTATCCGCCTCTCGACGGGAATCGGTCGTGAAGCCGGTCCGAGTTGCTCTCGTCGGAGCGGGTTTCTTCGGCGCGAACCATGCGCGCGTAATTTCGGAAATGCCAGAGGCGGCGCTGACGGGGATTCTGGACTTGGATGCCGGTCGCGCGCAAGCGCTGGCCTCGCGCTATTCCACGCGAGCGCTTTCAAGCCTTGATGAAGTTCTTCATAAGGCCGAGTGCGCCATTGTGGCCACCCCCACCGTCACGCACGAAGCTTTAACGGCTCGGTTGCTTGCTGCGGGATTGGACGTCCTGGTTGAAAAGCCGATCGCGCACAATTCCGAAGCCGGTGGTCGCCTGAACCAGCTGGCGACTGAGCATGGGCGCATCCTGCAAGTTGGCCATCTCGAGCGATTTAACCCGGCGATCACCGCGCTGCAAGACGCGTTGACGACCCCGCTTTTCTTTGAGGTTCACCGGCTCAGTGTTTTCACACCCCGCAGCCTGGACGTTGATGTTGTGCTGGACCTGATGATCCACGACTTAGATATCGTGCTGACGTGTAGCGGCGAAACGCCGATCGAAGTCCGCGCTGCTGGTATCTCCGTCTTATCGCCCCTGGTCGATATTGCAAATGTTCGCCTGGCATTTCCCTCCGGATGCATCGCTAATCTTACGGCGAGCCGCATCTCTACCGAGAGAGTCCGAAAGCTGCGCGTCTTTCAACCCGGCGAGTATATTTCAGTCGACTATCAACGCCAGGACGCCTTACGGCTGGCCATTTCGCAGGACAAAGGCGCGGCTGCAGCTCCGCAGATTCAAGGTGGACCGCTTCCGGTAAATCCGGGTGAGCCTCTCAAACTGGAACTTGCCGCTTTTTTCGATGCCGTCCGCAGCCGCGTGCCGCCGCGCGTGACGGCGGCGCAAGCGACGGAAGCACTGCACCTGGCGGAAACAATCCTTGGTAAAATTGAAGAACACGCACAACTGGTAGCGGAGACGATTCGGCGAACACGCTAACGATGCGAGAAGTTGCAACGTGTCCACTCTCATGGAATGTCGCTAAGCTTTAAGATCCATGGCGAATGCCTCACGTCCCAATGCCGTTGACGCGTCGCCGGAACTAAATCTACTTCTAGCGTGGCCCGAACGAAGATCATTCTGGGGCTGGGCTGCGGTTGTGAGTATCGGTGGGGTTGTTCAGGCCACATGCTTTCTGGCGCTGCTTGTGCTCGCGAACGCGCCGGCCGGCTACATCCCGGAACGTCGAATTATCGTACATAAAACTCCGCTGTATTTGCCGCCGGACCTGCTGACGCAGAAAACCCCCAATCGAATGAAGCCCGCCGAGAACATCTCACTCGCTGATCTGCTTCCTTCCCAAGCCGCGCGCGCCAGCCGGCCTGCTCCTGCTCCCAGCACCAGACACTTCGAAGTGCCCGCGCCGGCAGTCCCGAAGGCGAAGCCCGCTCCCCAAATTGAGCCGCCTCCTAATCTGGCTTTTGAGCAAGCCCCACAGCAGCTGCCAACCGGTGTAAACAACGGTCTTCCCGTGCCCGCCCCGCCCCCGCAGGAAGCGAAAAACAATCAACCATTTCAGAACATCGGCTCCGATTCCGGCCCCCTGAATCCGCATCCAACCCTCCACGTCCCCAAACCGTCGGTGGACGGTTCCATTGCAGCGCTGGCGCAAACGCCGAATGCCAAGCGCATGATCGTCACCGATAACAGCATGTCGCCGCATCCTTCTGCAGGAATTCCCGGTTCGACATCTCAATCCGCATCGCAACACATGGAAGTGGAACTGAAGAGCGATACCGAAGCGCCCGACTTCAAGGCATATCTGGCACGCGTTCTTGCCGTGGTTCGCGCCAATTGGCGGCTGGTTACTCCGGAAAGTGTCCGCATGGGCACACTCCGCGGGGAGAACACGATCGAGCTGATCATCAACCGCGATGGAAAGATACCGAAGCTGGTGATTGGCCAACCTTCAAATATTCCGGCTCTGGACCAGGCATCCATCGCTGGCGTCAGCATGTCAAACCCGCTTCCACCGTTGCCCGACGACTTTAAAGGCCAGCAGGTTCGCGTCGCGTTTACCTTCAAGTACAACGTTCAAGAGTGACGTCTGGCGAACACTGCGCCAGAAGACGCATGATATTCCCGACAGCCTGGGAACGAAAGTATCCGGTTGTTCGTAATTGCCAGAAAGGATTCTTCCATGAAAGCTGCTTGCATAGTTCTCAGCGTCATCACCGCGTTTCCCGCGGTATCGTTTGCAGACGAATGGACCAAACACTGGTCGAGTTCCGGTCGGCCGGAGTTGCACGTTACAGCCGGGGATTCACCGCTTGAAATCAAGTATGGTCCCGGCGAGGGCATCGACGCTGTCATCCGCACCAAGGGCCTCGCGATCGGTGAGTCGGGCCTTCGGGTGCAGGAACACCAAAGCGGTAATCGCATCGACCTGGAAATCAAGGAGCCGTCATTCCATTTCAACTTCCATGAAAATCACGAAATTAAGGTAGAGGTCCGCGTTCCGCGCGACTTGTCGGCCTATTTGCACACCGGCGATGGACCCATCTCGATTGAAGGCGTGCACGGGACCATTCAGGCACATTCTGGCGACGGACCGGTGAAGGTGGAAGATTTCGAAGGAACGTTGGACGCACATACCGGTGACGGACCAGTTACTCTACAGGGACGCTTTGACGATCTTCGTGTCCAAACCGGTGACGGCCCGGTTGCCATCACCGCTCAGCATGGCTCGCGGATTCTTTCGGGCTGGCATTTGCAGACCGGGGACGGCCCGGTGCGGTTGCGGCTCCCGTCTGATTTGAGCGCAAATATCGAATTGCACTCAGGGGACGGGCCCATCCAATTGGATTTGCCATTAACAGTAAGCGGTTCTCAGGATCATCACAATGTGCACGGGTCGTTGAACGGCGGCGGACCACAGGTCACCGTTCACACCGGCGATGGCCCGATTACAATCAGCCGTTCTTAGTCGCTCCCTCCGATTGCGCAAGAGCGCCACAGCTGCGCGCCATCAGACGCGAACTAAATAGGCGGGCAAGCGCGCCTAACGTCGCTGCCCGTGAACTTGCAATTCTAAGATCACCGCATCTGGGGCGGTTTGTCGATGGCGCTGCGCTAACATGGTGCCGGGATGCTTGAGGCGACCTCCAAACTGCGGCTGCTGCTCAGCTGCCTTCTTTGCGTCCTGATTTTACTCTCGTCGGTAGATAGAATCCCGGATCCGCCTGGCATCAAGCCGCATCATCAAACCGACGTCGCGCAAAATCTCGACTTCAAGGACCACCATCCATCCAGCCAGCCGTACGCGCTGCAACCGGTCTCGTTGGATCTCTCATCGCAACGGTTCCCCTACGATCTGCGCGGGCGTTCCGATGATCAACCGCTCCTTCGCTCTTTGATTTACCTCGACCAAGCCGCCGATCCCTCTCCTCCAATCTCCATTTTCTGACGTAGGGGCAGTTCTCGGGAGGCGCCCAGTTCGAACGCTTCACGCGCACTCGCAATCCAGCCGGGCGACCCAAGGCTGCCTTGTCGTCGAAAATCGTTCCAGATCTTGAGTCGATTATCGGAGAGAAACCATATGAGCAATCTCGCCGCAGTAACCATCCGCAACATTGAGTGCAGTCCTGCTGTACAAGACGCATTGCGAATCGACAGGTCCGCAATAGCATCATTGCTGCGTTTGTCTGCCCGGATTGGCCGGGATCCGTTGCTCGTTCACGCGAGCAGCGGAAATACATCATTAAAACTGAATGGAACTCTTTGGATCAAAGCATCCGGCAAGTGGCTGGCCAATGCAGACCAGGAGGCAATCCTGGTACCGGTAGCTCTATCGGAATGTCTGCAGCGCATGAACGAAGGCAGGCCGTTTGCGGCTGCCGATCCAAGCACTTGTACCAATGCTCTGAGCCCGTCCATCGAAACCTTCATGCATGCAGTGCTTCCGCAGCGATTCGTGGTTCACGTTCATTGCGTGAATACGCTAGCCTGGGCGGTTCGTTCCGATGCGCCGTTTCGGTTGGAAGAAAAGCTCTCGGGATTGTCCTGGCAATGGATCCCTTATTTACCGTCTGGATTGCCGCTGGCTCGGGCGGTCCAAATTGCTTCGTCCATGCGTCCGCAAACGAATATTTTCGTGCTTGGAAACCACGGCCTCGTTGTTAGCGGCGAAGACTGTGCCGAAGTAGATTCCGTTCTTGCGGAAGTACAGCGCCGGCTCAGTGTGCATCCGCGGCCTTTTCCGCAGCCGAAATTTGACATCCTGCAGCGCGCGCAACGCATTTCGGGATGGCGCCTGCCGGATTCGGAATCACTCCATTCACTCGGGACAGATGCGATCTCCCGGCGCATCATTAAGGGAGGCGTGCTGTATCCGTGTCAGGCAATTTTTTTGCGGCCAAGCTTCACGTTTCTCGGAACTCCGTTTGATTTATCCAGCGCGGCGAGCCAAGTCCGCCCGCTTGATATGTCCTGCCCTTTTCTTATCGTCGAAGGAAGCGGGATTTTGATAAACGACGGGATTACGGCTGCTGATTATGCTGTCCTCAACGGCTTTTCAGAGGTAGTCCGCCGCATAGATATGTCGGCCCCTCTTCGGTATTTGACTGACGATGAGGTAACCAGCGTATTGAGCGACGACGGCCATCGCTACCGCATATCGGCCGAAAGTAGTGCACTTCGGCCCCTGGCCCATGCTTAAAAAGGGCGAGTGAAGTATCAACTGAGCGTTTCACTCTCGCCTCTCTGACCCACCGCTCAAGGTAGAAGCCGCAGGGAGTGACTTGATCATCCAAATTCGACAATCTGGCGGAAATCATGTTGCAATCGAGACTGGATGAGCGAGCAACTAAAACAAGAAATTCATGATTATCGAGTTCCAAGGAACAGCGTCGGCATCTGGTGGTTTGGGCAAAACGGATTCATCTTCAAGTCGCCCGAAGGCACGCTGTTCAGCGTCGATCTTTACCTGACCGATAGTTGCGCCAGCCTGCCGTACCCGATCGATTTTTCTCGAAAGGTTCCGATCCTTCTGGATTCGGCGGAAGTAGACGTAGACATCTTCGCCTGTACGCACAATCACCAGGACCACACGGATCCCGAAACCATTCGCAATTTGCGTAATAAGGACACCATGCTGTTCGCCGGCCCGCACCCTAGCTGTGCGGTTTTTCGACACGAAGGAATCGAAACCGGAAGAATCATGCCAAGCTGGCCGGATGGCGTAATCGAACACAGAGATATTCAGATCACCGGTACGTTTGCTCTTCCCACCGATTCGACGGATCTCAATCACATGGGATTCGTGGTGAAGTTCGGGAATGGACCCAAGGTCTACATCACGGGCGACACCGACCACCACGAACTTCTATATTCCGTGACCAAACACAATCCGGATATCGTCATCACCTGCATCAACGGCGGCTTCAATAATCTTTCCACTTGGGAAGCGGCGCAGCTTGTGTCCGTGGTAAAGCCTAAAGTGGCCATTCCCTGTCATTACGATATGTTTCCGGACAATTCCGTCAGTCCCTCTCAATTTCGCGCGGCTTTACAAGTGCAGTCTCCCGATACCCGGTATCAGGAGTTGACGCACGGCGTGCCGTTCGTTTTTTCAAACGAGTAATTGCGGATATGGCAGGCGCTTCTCACCACAACAGCTTCAGTCCAAACTGAATCTGCCGCGACGTCGTCGAAGTGGCGCTGATCACACCCGCCGTGCTCGAAGGTGTTGCGGCTGCCGACGTAAACACTACCGGATTCGGAGTTGCGAAATTCGTGTGGTTCAAAAGGTTGAAGAACTCAGACCGGAACTGTAGTTTCACCCGCTCCGTGATTACGAAAATTTTCAACGCTGAAAAATCAACCGTCGTCATCCCAGGCCCTTGCAAGACGTTGCGTGCCGCATTGCCGTACGTGCCGTTCGCCGGTACAACGAATGCGTCGGGATTGTAGTATTCGTGCGGATCTCCCAAGATCACCGGGCCAGTAAAAGACGGATTCCAGGAAGGCCGGATGGGATTCCGGCTGTCACCATTGTTGGTTGGATTGAATCCAAGTTGCGGCGTAAAAGGAAATCCCGTCTGCACAGTCACCACACTCGCGATCGACCAACCCCCGAGCGCACGGTCCGTCCAAGGCTTGAAGCTGTTACCAAATTTGCGGCCATGCCCGAAAGGCAGATCGTAGGTCGCGTTAATTGACGCGGCCTGCGTAGCATCGAAATTTGACCGCCCCCAATCGAGCTTGGTATTGAGCGGGAACATAACAAACGCTGGCGCATTTGCGCCGACCGCAGTTGCAAGACTGTCGCCATCATCCAGGCTCTTGGACCAGGTATACACCCCTCGAATCTGCAGTCCGGCCTCGAAACGTCGATTCACGTCCAGTTGCAGCGCATTGTAGGAACTGACACCCTCCGAAAGCCATGTCGTGCTGTTGGCAAGCAGTGGATTCGCATATGGCGCGCCTTTCGGATAAAAAGCGCTTCCATCGGCCCGGTAAGTCGGAAATGGCTCGTTCGCGTCCACCGAGAGAATCTCATGATATCCGTGCGAACCGACATAGCCTACTCCGAGCGCCGTCGTGTTCGACAGCTTTTGTTCCACCTTGAACGTGTAGCTAATTACTGTTGGCGTATAAAGGTCCGGCTGGACGCCCGCGGGAGAGACAAGTCCGCCTTTAGGTAACGGCGCTCCTGGAACGATACTCACCTGAGGAAGAGTCGTGTTCTTGACCGTGTACGTCGTGTTAAAGGGTGCATTCTGATCCAGGCGATAACTGAGATCGTCAAGCAAGCCATGATAAAGTCCGAAGCCGGCATGAACAATCGTCTTGCCGTGACCGAAAACATCCCACGCCAGCCCGACTCTCGGTTCCGGCAGGAACTTGGCGCGATTCACCGCTAGTGCCGAAGTGCCAACCTGCGGATGAGTCTCCAGCACCCCGTTCGAAAATAAATAATTCGAAGCTCGGCTGTGCGCTTCGTTCCAGCCATCCGTCGCTTCGATACGCAGACCCACCTTCAGTTCCAGCCGTGAGTTCACTTTCCATGTGTCTTGCAGGTATCCGGCCGACTCCAGCGACCTCCATCCAAGCTCGGTGGAATTCGGCACCGCGGTAAACGTTCCAACCTTCCCCGCAAGAAAATTGCCGAGGCTTGTAAAAGTCGCCTGTCCGTACTGCGCCTGCGCAAAGTTATCGTTCGATTGAATGCGTTGGAACCATACGCCGGCCTGCACGTGGTGCGCTCCTAACGTCAGATCGACCTGGTCTTCATATGTAAAGAGATTGCGAACCGCAACCGTATTCACTGCAGAATTATTTCCGGCCTGGCTGATTTGCGATGCGCCGTTGTTTGCGGTCCCGCCGCCAATCACAATTGCGCCAATCGGCAAGCCCTGAATAAAGGAGTATCCAGGATCTGGCGCACTGCTGTTGAACAGAAAGTTCGCGCGCGAAAAACCGAAGCGCGCGGTGTTCACAATTCGCGACGAGAACACGTGAGTCTCTTCCACGCTCGCAACTTGTTCGCGAAGCGATTCAAAAAGCGTTGTCAGCGGATCGGCCGACGGAGTCGTGTCAGCGCTATCGTCAATCGTGTACACACCGGAGAGCGTATCCTTGGCCGAGAATACGTGATCGACTCGCGTAGTGCCGAAATCTTCCCGAATGCTTTGCAGCGGATTACTATACGCATATCCGATTCCCCCGCCAAGGCTGGCGCCATTCTGAATCGGCCACAGCGACAACAGCTTTGAGGCAATCGGCGAGATCGCCAGCTTCCCACTGCAAACGCCTGAAGCGTTCGAAAGCATTCCTTCCCGTACGCAGTTATCCGGCACCAGCGTCGCTGCGCTCAAACCAAGGCTCTGGCGGAAACCTTCATAGTTGCCGAAGATAAATGTCTTGTCTTTCTGAATCGGACCGCCAAACGCGCCGCCAAACTCATTGCGTTTGAAAGGAGCGATGTTTGCCTGGTCATAAAAATTCCGTGCATCTAAGTCGCTGTTGCGGAGAAACTCGTATACGCTTCCGTGAATGGCATTCGTACCCGAAGATGTCACCACACTGACTTGCGCGCCCGGCCGTTTCCCATAATCCGCACCATATGCATCCGCAATGACGTTGAACTCTCGGACCGCATCCACGCCCAACAACTGGCCGCTTGCACCGCCGGGCGTCAGATTGATTTCCGACGCACTGGTGTATTCAATGCCATTTAGTAAAAAGATGCTTTCCTGGGGGCGCCTGCCCGATACCGAGAACATATTGCCGACGGCGGACTGCGACTGGCCAACTCCACCAGACTTTTCAGACGAGTAATTTATGATGCCGGGATTGAGCGATAGCAGTTCGTCATAGCTCCGGCCATTTAAGGGAAGATCCTTTACTTCTTTTTCGCCAACGAGCCCCGAAATCTGGTCCGTCGACAACGCGACGGACTCGGGATGCTCTTCCACCGTTACCGTCTGTTGCAGATCACCGATCGGCAGAGTGAGGTTCTCGATGCCTTCCTGACCGACGACCAACCGTATGCCGGTTAACGACTTGGTCTTGAACCCCTGTTTCGACACAACGATCGAGTAGTTGCCGACCGGCAGCGACGCAACGATGAATCGCCCATAGGCATCCGTCACCAGATCGCGTTGGGCATTCGTATCGACATTGCTGACGACCACTACCGCCGTGGCAATAACGCCGCCGGATTCGTCAGTAACTCGCCCCGAAAGGCTCGATTGCTCCTGGGCGGAAAGGTACGCCGACACGAACACCAGAAGTAAAATAACCCGCAATGTCCTCATTTCCTATAGACAATAGGCTATTTTGGTGTTAATGTCAATAAATTTGATAGGATACAGGGTGTTTAGATCTTAGCTAGTAGTTCAAGCCCGCTTCTTCTGAGCCGCCGCCGGAGCCGCAGCGGCACTTTTCCTGGGGACGCGGCTGGGTGGTGTTCCGTTCACCTTGATTCGGCCAGCCTGAATTGCCTTTTGAAACTGCTCGAAATCGTGCTGAGTTTGGGTGGCATAGTCGACGCCAAACTTCGTGATTGCCTCGACAAGCCGCCCCGGACGTCCGATATACCCCTTCAATGCGAGCGCATCTCCGGAACGGGCATGGCCCCGCGCCAGAAGCTCGCCTGCCACTCGCGCCAGACTTTCAAGGCCGTTCGCCCTAAGGTTCTCTATGTCAATGGAACCCTTGTGATCGTTCAACTGGCGTACTAAATAATCGTGACCACCAATTCGCGTCCAGCCAAGCAGCAGGTCAGATAAGGGCTGCATTTTTCGTTGGCCGTCCGCAACCCGGCGCCCTTGGTGCGCGAAGGTCGAGTTTTGAAGATAAGCAGCATAGGCCGAATGTGTCTCCTGCTTGATCTGGAGAAACAACGGATCCTGCAGGCCGTTGCCCTCAAGTAGCACGACATAGTCGCGAAGTCCCACGCTGCCCGTCCCGACAATTTTGAAAGCGACATCAACCGGCCTGAAGAAGCTGAACAGATGCAGTCTGTCAGGAGCAAGCGACTCGCGGTAAACCAATAAGGATTCGAGAACATCCTGCCGCGTCTGCGACCGCACGGGCCATAAAGTGTTCTCAATCGTTTTGAAGCGCCACTGCCCGCGCGCCCCGGTGTCGGTGTATTTTCTCAGCAGATCGCACGGAGACGCGCGCTGAGCTTGTTTCAACGCAGCCGAAACTGCCTGGGCCCGGTTCGACTCGTGAATCTGATGACGCGCCGCCACCAATACTGGTTGTTCAGCCAGTTCTTCCATCAGAGTGCAATAGCTGCTGAGAAACCGGTCCACGGCCGCAATGCAGCCCGCACGCGAGTGATTCGCTTCATACCCGGCGAGTACGATACTGGCTGCCATCCGTTTGACGTCCCAGTCCCACGGCCCAGGGATCGTCTCGTCAAAATCACTCACGTCGAAAATGATGCGTCCATCAGGACCTTCAAAAGAGCCCATGTTCTGAACGTGTGCATCACCGCAAAGTTGAACCTGCAGGCCGGTATTCGGACAGCTCGCCAGGTCAGCCGCCATAATGGCAACTGCGCCGCGGAAAAAGGCAAATGGCGAACACGCCATCCGCCTATATTTTTCCGGTAGAAGCTTCGGTACACGCTCTTCGGCAGCACTTCGCAAGAGGTCGATCGGGTCATAACCGCGCGGCTGCGCCAGCACCTCTGATAGTTTTGCGCGCGGCAAGGACTTGCGTTGCGCTCGACCATGCTCCAGCCGCTCCCGGGGAGAAGGGCGTTTTTGATTTGGTGGGACAAAAATAGGAGCAACACCCGTGCTAGCGGCCAAGAATACCTCCAAATAGGTTGCACCTCAGTGTAATTGATCGCGAGTGCCCACGGAATTCCCGCCTCCCCAGCAAAAATTTACGCGCATCGGAAAAATTGCCCGGACCGAATGCTTTTTTGACGCGCATTTTTCCACCTAGAGAACCACCTAAGTCGCATTGGCATGTACTTCAAACGACTGACCTTAACGAACATGGTGCGCGACTTAGTTCCGTCTGGCATAAAAACTGCCTAATCTGAAGCGTGCATGTTTCAAATGTGCAACCGCTAAGAGTCGGCTGAATAAAGTTGACCAATATATGTCGCTGCCCGAGGGCTTTAGGGGATACGGGCGGCCCAAAACAAGATAAGAATCAGGAGCGGCAGTAGAAAATGACGACAGAGGATTACGGCAGGGCCTATCAAAAGGGATTCAACCTGACGGTACGCTTTTTAGTTTCACGCGGACTCTCATATGACGCGGCTCTCGATACGGCACAAGCCGCATGGGCAAAAGGTTGGGAGAGACGGGAGCAGTTGCGCGATCCGAACTTGGTATTAACTTGGACCAACAGTATCGCGCTTAATATTCACCGGACTTTCTTGAGGCGCGAGCCTCAGACGCAGACGTTACCCGAACTCCAGGCGCCTCCGCGTATGAATGTAGCCGCGATCGATGTTAAGAGAATTCTCGGCGATTGCAAACCGAACGATCGTGTGGTTTTGGAAGGTCACTATATCGAAGGCTACAAAGTTCAGGAGATCGCTTCGCAACATGGTTGGTCGGAAACAGCGGTACGCATTCGCCTGCTGCGGGCGCGCCGAAGCGTAGAAAAACGTCTAAGTAAGCCGAGGCACGCCAAATTACGAACGTTGGCGGAGAAAACCAGAAAAGCCTTGGCATCGGCCCTGGAACCTTCACCAGCACTGGAAGCAAAAGTCGCTTAATTAGAAGGAGAAAAAGGATGACCTGAAAACAAGTCATCCTTTTTTATTTGTAGAGAGCCTATCCCGCGAATCCGTCGGATCATAGCAGTTCGCTGGCACTAAAGAAAAATGGAATTTCCGCAGCAGCGGTTTCCGCAGCATCTGAACCGTGCACCGAGTTGCGCTCGATGTTCTCCGCAAACAGCTTGCGAATTGTGCCATCTGCTGCATTGGCTGGATTCGTTGCACCCATCACTTCGCGCCATTTCGCGACAGCGCCTTCACGCTCAAGCGCCAGGACAACCACTGGGCCCTCGGTCATAAACGTCACCAAGCCCGGAAAAAAAGGCCGCTCTTTGTGCACGGCGTAAAACGCTTGGGCTTCGGCCTGCGAGAGTCTTCTCTGCTTTAGTCCGAGAATGCGAAATCCGTTCCTTTCGATGATGCCGATGATTTCACCGACGTGGCCGTTCTGCACGGCATCAGGCTTGATGATGGCAAAGGTTCTTTCGAGGGGCATGTCTTTCTTTCTCAATTTCGTCGGGCGAGCGCCTGCTGCATCTTTTCACCCATCAATGCGGGTGATGGACACACGATGATGCCGGCATCCGCCATCGCGGCTAATTTGTCTTCCGCTTTGCCGGAACCGCCTGAAATGATTGCGCCCGCATGACCCATTCGGCGGCCGGGCGGTGCAGTCTGTCCGGCGATGAATCCGACGACAGGCTTTTTTACATTCGCTTTGATATACGCTGCGGCGGTCTCTTCTGCAGTGCCGCCGATTTCGCCGATCATGATGATCGCGTGGGTGTCGGAATCTTCGTTGAACAAACGAATTGCATCCGTGAAGTTGGTTCCGATAATCGGATCGCCGCCGATTCCAATACAGGTCGACTGGCCAATGCCGAGACGAGTTAGCTGCCCGACCGCTTCATAAGTCAATGTGCCGGAGCGCGAGACGATACCGACATGGCCCGGCTTGTGTATCGGCGCCGGCATGATGCCGATCTTGCACTTGCCTGGCGTAATGACACCGGGGCAGTTCGGACCAATCAGCCGGACAGCAGGCCGGGTCTTTAGATATGCCCAGACCTTCACCATATCGTTCACCGGAATGCCTTCAGTAATGCAGACAATCAGCGGCAGGCCGGCATCGGCGGCTTCCAAAATCGCATCCGCTGCGAATGGTGGCGGCACAAAAATAATGGAGGCGTTTGCGCCCGTTGCCTTCACCGCCTCCTCAACTGTGTTGAACACCGGTCTGTCCAGGTGGACTTGGCCGCCCTTTCCCGGAGTGGTGCCACCGACAACTTGTGTCCCGTAACGAATCGCCTGTTCTGCGTGAAATGTGCCCTCACGCCCGGTGAAGCCCTGGAAAAGCACCTTGGTGTGTTCGTCAATCAATACGCTCATTGCGCCAGCCTCACGACTTTCTCTGCGGCATCCTTCATGCCGTCCGCCACTGTGAAATTGAGCCCTGAGTCTTTCAGCATTCGCTGTCCTAGTTCAACGTTCGTCCCTTCCATGCGCACCACCACAGGGATCTTGATGTCTAACTCGCGCGCGGCCGAGATAACGCCGGTTGCCAAAGTATCGCAGCGCAGAATGCCGCCGAAAATATTAATCAATACGGCTTTAACACTGGCGTCCGATAGAAGAATCCGGAATGCGTTCTTGATCTGCTCTGCATTCGCACCTCCGCCGACATCCAGGAAGTTTGCAGGCAGGCCACCGGCATACTTGATGATGTCCATGGTGGCCATCGCCAATCCGGCGCCGTTCACCATGCAGGCGATATTTCCATCCAGTTTGATGTAGTTCAAACCGAACCGCGACGCTTCTACTTCCAGCGGATCTTCCTCGTTCAGATCGCGAAGCTCAACCAGGTCTTTATGCCGATATAGGGCGTTATCATCCAGGTTCACCTTCGCGTCAAGTGCGTAAACGCTGCCATCTTTGGTGAGAATGAAAGGATTGATTTCGGCCAGCGAGCCATCGATCGCGTTATACGCTTTTGAAAGCGCAATCATCGCCGACGACGCTGCACGGACGCTGCTGGCCGGGATACCGATCCCAAATGCCAGCTTATTTGCCTGGAAAGGCTGCAGCGCCTCGCCCGGAAATAACTCTTCTTTGAGTATCAGCTCAGGCGTCGATGCGGCCACTTCCTCAATCTCAACGCCACCTTCCTTAGACGCCATGAAGACGTTTTGCCCCGAAGCACGATCGAGAACAATGCCCAGATATAACTCGCGTTCGATTGGCAACGTTTCTTCGATCAGCAGACGCTGCACAACACGTCCTTCCGGTCCGGTTTGATGAGTGATGAGCGTCATCCCCAATATTTTCTTGGCGAGTTCAGTCGCTTCTGCGGCGTCTTTCGCTACCTTCACGCCGCCGCCTTTGCCCCGGCCGCCGGCATGGATTTGAGCTTTTACCACAACGCTTCCACCAATCTTCTTCGCAGCGGCTTCGGCTTCTTCCACCGTGTAGGCGACCTCGCCGCGAGGGACAGGAACGCCGTATTTGGCGAGGATCGACTTCGCCTGATACTCATGAATCTTCATAGGGAAACTCGCTTCAACTCAGTAGCGCAAAGGGCACGGATGTATGCCCCATCGAACGGAAAGAAACCCGCTGCGTTTTGCGAGGCTCGCTTCACGCCGTGCCCGTTTTGCGGTTGTTTCTGACGATATGGGCTGAAGACCAAACGTTAGTGTATCTCGCGCAGTCAGGACGCCAGCCGCGCGCTTGCTTCCGGCACCCGAATGCACAGCAGCTCACTCAGCTGAAGGTATGCTTCTACCCATGCCTTGGCACGCGCATCGCCCCGCTGTGCACGCCGCCGCGTGCGTTGGTAAAGTCCCGCCTGGATCGCATAAACGTGATTTTGCGCGATCCAGACGTTCACCGCAAACGGCATTCGCTTTACAATCTGCAACCCGCTACATAGACACTCGAGCTTGTCGCTGTTCGAAGGGTCAGCGGCGAAGCGATTGGACAACTCTTCAATCTTGTTCCGCAAGGTGAACTCAAGGGTCGTCTTATCGAATGGCACGTTGTTCGCCTGCGCTTCGCGAAGAAGAAGATCCACACGTTCGCCGTCCAGCTCATCACTCGAAAACGCACGCTTCAACAAACCGTTGATGGCATACTCGGCCGCAGTCATAAACTCGGGCGGCATGGGCGTTCCCAGGCGTGTCACAAACCGCAGCACCGCCGCATGGTTCGTGTAGACCTGCAGGTAAGCCGCTTCCGCTTCCGCCACCGTGGAAGAAAGAATGTGTCGAACGATCCGGCGCTGCTCATCCCGGAACAAGGACCGCAACGAATAGGTTTTGCCGAAACGCCGGTCAAGCAGGCGCACGACTTCGGGTATATCGACACGCGCAAATGAATCGTTGATATTGTCCAGCAGGTCCTGATATCCACTCGATTCTCCAGCAGGCTGGACGCCGCCGGCGACATTGTGATCGCCAAAATGCACTACCCAGAAAGTCAACACGCGCGATTCCTGGGTAACATTTGATGTAAAGCGCGCCTGCCCTAACGCCATGCGCATGCGGCCCGCTTCGCCCGTATGGTAATCGATGCGCGACACCGAGTAGGCGAATACATCCGTACGTTCGTGGTAGGGAACGAATAAAGAGCTGATGGCGTAGTGGGCTCCGACCTTTTCAAGATCGAGAATGGAGGGCCGTACGTATTTTTTGTATATATTTGCACCGTCTCCATACTCGGCTAAATTGCTGCGCGCCTTAGAGAGCCGCTCTAAAAATGGCTCTTCAAACGGGATGTCGAACAGCTGTTCGGCTAGCTGAACAACCCGTCCGGCGTATTGAATCACCTGCACCGTCTCAATACCCGAAAGATCGTCGAAAAACCAGCCGCAGCTCGTATACATCAACATTGCGTGCCGCTGCAGCTCCATGAGCTTCCAAACCACAACTTCTTCTTCGGGCGTTAAACTGCGAGCGAAATGTTTCTTTCCGAAACGCTGGCGCACCTCCGGTGAACGGTTTAACAAAACGCTGATATAGGCATCTCGCGCCGCCCATGGATCGTCCAACAGACTCGCCGCCAATTTCTCAAAGTGCAGGTTCACAGCGTCGCGCAGCCAATCCAACGCATCCCGCAGTGGACGGCGCCAATCCTGGCTCCAGCCGAGCCGGCCGGAGTTGCAACCGCAATTACTGCGCCAGCGCTCAATGCCATGGACGCAGCTCCACGCCGTATTCTCGTGAATTTGCACTTCCCATTCCGGCGGATGATTCTCCAGAAACTCGCCATAGTTCGTAATCTTTGCGAGCTTTTTGGATTCAATATGCTCAAGCGCATAGGCGAGCGCCATCTCGCCGTGGCGGTGGTGGTGGCCGTAGGTCTCGCCATCAGTCGCAATGTGCATGATCTGCGGCCCCGTTCGGCCATCGGAGAACGCGCCAATCAGACGGGACGCGAACTTTTCGCCGTTGTCGAGAAGTTTCTCGAATGCCACTGCTTGAGAAATCGGTCCGTCATAGAAAAACAGGTTGATAGGCCTGCCCGACGGAGTGATAAGCCGATACGCGCGTGTCGGATCGATCTTGCCGCCGTTCACATCCTGCCATGCATCGCTTGAGCCCGCGCGCCGGATGCTCTTGGCCTGATGCGGCGCAAGAATCGTAAACTGAATTCCAGCCTGCGCCATCAGATCCAGAGACTCCAGATCCACCGCTGTTTCCGCCAGCCACATTCCTTCCGGCAAGCGTCCAAAGCGCGCCACAAAATCTTCAAACCCCCAGCGGATCTGGGTGCTTTTATCGCGGCCGTTGGCAAGCGGCAGAATCATATGGTTATATGCCTGAGCCAGCGCCGAACCATGCCCGGAAAAGTTTTTCTGGCTTTGTTTATCCGCATCAACCAGGCCTCGGTATAATTCGGGTGCATTTTCGGCCGCCCATGACAATAACGTTGGTCCGAAGTTGAAGCTGATTTTCGAATAATTATTAACGATACGCGTGATGTACTGCTGGTCGTCCAGAATTCGCGCCGCAAGATTCGGCGCATAGCATTCCGCCGTAATCCGTTCGTTCCAGTCGTGATAGGGATACGCGGAGTCTTGCAGTTCGATCTGCTCCAGCCACGGATTTTCCCGTGGAGGTTGATAGAAGTGGCAATGTATGCAGACGTATCTCATGCGATGCTCTTGCAAGCGATTACAGCTTCAAGTGTCCCCCAGCCGGCTAACCGGCATCAAGCGACTGGCAAAAAAATCGTGAAGATCGCGCCGGTGCCCCGCTCTCGGTTAGAGGCAGTGATGCGCCCTGAATAACGTTTCACAATCGTCGCAACAATATGAAGTCCAAGACCGGAACGCGTGACGCTGCTGGGTTTCGTTGAAACATTCGGACGAAATACTCGAGGAAGAATTTCTGCCGGAATGCCCGGTCCGTTATCGGAAATGACGATTGCCAACCCGTCCGCGTTTCGTTCGGCTTCGATGTCAATGCGGCCGGGCCGGTGCATCACCTGTGCCGCGTTCAAAAATAAGTTGACGAATACGCGCTCCCAGTCTTTGCCCGAACCCGGCAAATGAATGTTTGCCGGAATTACCTTAGTCAAACGAAGCCGTGGCTTTCGCGCGGCGATACAGTAATCGGTTACAGATTGGATTGCGCCCTCGACAACTGTCGCCAGTTCCGGCGCGCGATCCGGAATCGCACCCAGCAGACGCTTGCCGCGAGCCACGCTGCGCGTAATGGTAGCCGCCAGTTGTTTCCAGTGTTTGTCGGCGCTTAGAAGCTCGGCGGCTTCGCCGATCGTCTCAAATACGTTGCCGAGATCGTGGAGCAGACTTTCGTGGGTAAGATCTGCGTCGGCATTCTCTTCCATGGCGCTAGGCTTGCTTTAATTGCTGGATCGTCGAATAGAACTCCGGGTACGAAACAGAAGCGGCCTCCGCCTCATGAATCTTACAGGCGCCATCCGCCAGCAGTCCCGCAACCGCAAAGGCCATCGCGATCCGATGGTCGCCTAGCGATTGTATCTCTCCCGACTTGAGCTTCTGCCCGCCTGGAATTTCCAGGGACGTTTCGCCTGTCTTCACTTGAACGCCCAGCTCCCGCAAATTTTGAGCAATCGCCTGAATGCGGTCAGTCTCTTTGACGCGCAGTTCTCCGGCGTCGCGTACAATCAAGCCTTCCTGGCTGACCGCACCAAGAATAGACAAAACAGGAATCTCGTCAATCACGGCGGCAGTGGTCGCCCCCTGGATTACACCGCCGCGAATCCTCGAGCTCTTGATTTGCAGATTGCCAATGATCTCGCCGTTCACCTGTTCGATGTGCAGAAGCTTGATGTCCGCGCCCATGCCGCGCAGCACATCGAGGAGAGCCGTACGGGTCGGATTCAGCCCGACATTGGTGATAATGATGTCGCTTTCGGGAACAGTCAAAGCAGCCACAATAAAGAACGCCGCAGACGAAAGATCTCCGGGCACAACCAACATCTTTCCGCGAAGTTCGGCACCTTCTCGCAGCCGAATGAGGCGCGGCTCGATTACCAGTTCGGCGCCAAGTTCGCGTAAGGCAAGTTCCGTGTGATCGCGGGTTACCACGGGCTCACGAACAATCGTGTCCCCGGCTGCGTACAGACCGGCAAGCAGCACGCAGCTTTTCACCTGAGCGCTCGCAACCGGAAGTTTATAATCGATGCCGTGCAATGGGCGGCCAGCTATGCGGAGCGGCGGAAACTGGCCGTTCGTCGCCTCAATTTGGGCGCCCATCGCCGCCAGTGGCGTCATAATCCGCGCCATTGGACGCTTGACAAGGGAACTATCGCCGGTGATCTGGGTAGTGAACGGCTGCGCTGCAAGAATCCCGCATAACATCCGGATCGTGGAACCGGAATTGCCGGCATCTAACTCGCCGGCTGGCTCTCTGAGACCACGCATTCCCTTGCCGTGAACAATCAGCACACGGCGGCCTTCGATATCGGCAAACTCGTGCTTGACTCCGAGAGCCTGCATGCATGCGAGCGTGCTTTGGCAATCGGCTCCGGTTGAATAGTTGTGAATCTCGGAGTCACCTGCCGCAATCGACGTCAGCATCGCGTACCGGTGGGAGATGGATTTGTCCCCGGGCACGCTGACAACGCCATGGAGTCCGCGGGCAGGGGAAGTTTGAACGATCATGAAAAACCGTATTGTAGCGATTGAGGAAGGCGTAAGCGTCAAGTCTCACCGCCACGCTCATTCACCGCTAGCGGCTGTAGTAGCGTTGAGGTATAGTTTCGTCGCTGCGATGAACGCTCAGACCGTTGATACTCCCGCCGGCTCGGACGCGGAATACCGCGCAGCGTGCGGGCTTTTCCCTACCGGAGTGACGGTGGTTACGCGTCGATTTCCCAGTGGGCAGCCGTATGGAATGACGGTAAGTTCGTTTACCTCGGTTTCCCTAAACCCGCCGCTGATTCTGGTTTGCATCGACAAGCGCGCCGGCTTTGGCGCGGATCTACCTTCCGATGCTGCTTCCGTGTCCTTTGCGGTAAATGTCTTGCGAGATGATCAGCAGTGGATCGCCGCGCGATTCTCTACCGGCTCAGAACAAGATCGTTTTGCCGGCATAGACTGGACTCCTGGCCTGAATGACGTCCCGCTATTGGGCGGAACGGTCGCCAGTTTCACCTGCACCGTAGAAAACATTGTGGATGCGGGCGATCATTTTATCTTTCTCGGCCGCGTTCGGGAACTGCGCCGGAGCGGCGGCCGGCCGCTCGTGTGGTGCGAAAGCGGATATCATTGTCTGCCTCATCCACGTCCGCCCGAGGCAGACATTTAAATACGCGGCCCTCTACACTGGTGACGTGAGCACAGCGACCAACGCGATAGCTGATGTCGCGCACAAAATTGCCAGCGGCGGACGCATAAGCAGCGATGACGCCCGGTGTCTGTGGATGCAGGCATCAGACTCCGAACTGCGCGAACTGGCTTCACTGGTGAGAGCCCGCTTTCATGCGCCCGACGCATGCACTTATATGGTCATGCGCATCGTCAACTATACGAACGTATGCGTCGCGCAATGCGATTACTGTGCGTTTTACCGGCTGCCAGGTCATCCGGAAGGCTACGTTCTGAGCCAGGCCGCTGTGTTCGCGAAGCTGGATGAACTGCTGGCCTTAGGTGGGGATCTGGCCGCATTTAACGGCGGTTTTCATCCGCACCTTCCTCTCAGCTATTACTGCGATCTGTTTGCGGCGATTCGTGCCCGCTACGGAGACCGGCTGGAGTTTTACGCGCTGACCGTAGCTGAGTTTCTCTATCTCGCCGACCACGGCAAACTCACCCTGCGCGAGGCGGCGGAACAATTGAAACAGGCCGGCGTACGCTGGGTAACCGGCGGCGGAAGCGAAATTCTCACGGAGCATTTCCGCGCCCGGCATAGCAAGTTCAAATACACAGTGGCCGAATATTTCGAGGCGCAGAAGGCACTCCTCGATGCCGGGCTGAAAACCACCGCGACCATGGTCATCGGCTTCGACGAAACGATCGACGAACGAATCGAACATCTGGAACGCACGCGTCAATTCCAGGATCAGACCAATGGGCTCGCGAGCTTTTTGTGCTGGACTTACAAACCTTACTTCACTCACCTCGGCGGCATCGAAGTCAGCAGTACGGAGTACTTACGGCACTTGGCGCTGAGCCGTATTTACCTGGATAATATCTCCAGAGTTCGCACTTCGGTGCTGACCCAAAACGAGCGAGCGCTCCAAGGACTTTCTTATGGAGCCGATGATTTCGATCTTCCGATAGAAGACGAGGTGACGCAAAAAGCCGGGGCAACCATCAGCCTCGACTTTGAAAAGATTTTGAACGTGGCGCGCAAACTAGGGTTTACTCCCGAGTACCGGCACGTGCGTTAGTCAATCCCGGGCAGTCCGGTGATCAGACTTAGTGATTTGCTGCGGCGATCGCACGCAAGCGGGTTTCCTGTTCAGGCGTCCAATAGGCACAATCGAGCTGCAAAAAGACCGACGTGTAGGGCATCGCCATCTTGGTTTTAATAATCAGGACGCGAAAGTTCTGGCTCACCTGTCCTAACTTCTCGATCAACTTTTCGTGCGGAAGCGCATTGATCTGGCGGTCGCCGACAACGGACTTCAAGGCTTCGCGATAACTGGTAATCCCGGGAACGTCGTTTTCCGGGAGAAAATTTAATTCGCGATCGGTAAAAACAATCGGTGTCACGTGGCGAGAGTTTGCTAACGCTTTGAACACGACGTTTAGTACTTCGGCGTGGTCGGCGTCGGAGTAAATCGTTTCAATTCCGGTTGCAGTCTGCGCCGGGTAAGCGGAATCGGCCACGACGATCCAATTACGATGACCATACAGGGGTAAGCGGTCCAATAAAACAGTTTTCCAATCGGAACCGCCGGCGGCGGAGCAGACGCCAGCCAAGGCGAATAGGACTCCCAGCTTCAAAAGCGCGAAGGGCGCGGATGCGTGCCCCGAGGCACGGAAAGAAACCCGCTGCTGTTTGCGGGGCACGCCCGATACCGGGCACGTTTTGCGCGTGTTTCTCATAAGGTTCATAGGGTTCTATTAGATAACAGTCGACACAGAATATCTTTGGGAGTACAGTTCAAAGTATCTTCAGTTCTCCCAAGACAGGAAGGAATATGTACTTGTCTACACGGCCGCTGATTTTGGCGGCAATCTTGGCCGGAGCACAGTGTGTCACGGCGAACCTTGCGCTTTCGCAAGCTGCACAAACGGCTTCGCCGGATACACAAGCGACGCCGAATGGCCTGTCGGCGCGGGAGATCTTTTATTTGGCGGATGAGGTGCCACCCCCGACCAAAGCGAAGCCCACCGCAGCCGCCGCAACACCGCACAAACCCACACATTCGCGACCTACTCCTCCGCCCGCCGAAACCGCTCAGACGCCCGAGCCGCGCGAAAGCTCTAATTATGCGGATAGCTCGCCAACCGCAGTTCATGTGAAAACCGTTGCCGATCGCAAATATCCGGCCCTTGGCATGCGCTACGCCGTATACCGGCTTGTCGGGAGCAACAAGGAGCCCGTCGATGCCGATACCGTCTTTCATTCGAACGACCACATCCAACTCATTGTGGATGTAAATACCCCGGCCTTTCTTTATGTGATTTCGCGCGGCTCAAGCGGCAAATGGAGCACGCTCTTTCCGGCCGCGGACGCGGATCAAAACGCAAATTTGGTGCAGCCTCATGCCGGCTACACGTTTCCCCCGGGGGAGATGATCACGTTTGCTGAACCTGCCGGGAAAGAAGAGTTGTTCCTGTTCCTCTCGCGGCAACCTGTTCACAGCACCGAAGACCTGATGCTCCAAATCGCGAGCAAAGGCAAGTCTGTTCCAGCGGAAAAGCAGGAGGAAGCACTCCCGCACAGCAATGTCGTTGAGGCCTTTAATCGGATGGACGACACTCAGGTTAATTTGCTGCGAGATGCTTTTTCCCGCGATCTGATTGTAGAGAAGGTCAATAGCGATTCGAATGCGGCACCCGCCCCGACTGTTGCCCAGGCGCCGGCGAAAGACACCTCAGTCTACGTCGTTAATCCATCCGCCGGAGCGGACGCGCACGTAGTTGCCGACGTGACATTCCGGCACGAATGAGAAGCGAATGAAGCGGGCCATCACACTATTGGTCGCGACATTGACGCTCGCGGCTGTTTGCCTTCCCTTTCCCGGCGCCACGCCGGACGCACGCAAAGTCAAGATCGTGCTGGAACGCCTTCAGAACTCTAACTGGACGGCTGTTGACCCTGGGCTTGTCTTCGACCAGGGGGACAGGATCCGTTTCCGGGTCACCACAAATTTCGACGGCTATTTATACGTCGTCAACTACGGCACTTCGGGCAACTACTCTATTCTTTTTCCGTCCGCCGACGCGGGCTCTGACAATAAAATCACTACCGGGCAGCCTCACCAGATTCCGTCCGGCTCCGCTATCTTTCGCGTTGCCGGGCCGGCCGGCCAAGAAATCGTCTATTGGATGGTGAGCCCGATTCCGCTTCCCGGATACGGCGGCGTTCCCGTCCCGCAAAAGCCGAAACAGCCCGCTATTCTGATGCCCCGCTGCGACGATAGTTTGTTGCGAGCTCGCGGCGAATGCATTGATTCGAGCGCCGGCGTTCGGGACTTGCAAACAGGAGAACCGGAGGAGCTGGATGCGGCCGGCAAGCCTGCGGATTTAACCTTCCTCCGTGAGGATAAAAAGTCCGTCATCGCAGCAGCTGGAGCGGCGCAGGGACCGATGGTGTATGAGTTTCGTATCTCACATAAATAGCGCAAGAGGCACGGAGCCGCGCCGCCGGACAACAAAGGAACTACGGCGCATTTCGCACGGCGGGTTCAACGTCGCGCCCGTGTTGCGCGGCCTGCTTAACAAGCCCGCTATTCTTTGCATTCTGGCCGCCACGCTTGTAAGCGGTCGACAGCAAAATCCGCCTGCCGCCACGCCGGATGAACAGAAGCAGCAGCGCGATCTGAAAGTCGAAAAGCTTCCGGAAAAGACAACCACGCCACCGCCCGCCGGTGCTCTCGCGGGAAAACCACTACTGCCGCGTGGCTATGCCGTAGTCATTGGCGTCGCACAGTACGAGTATTTGGACAGCAAACACCAGCTCGCCTATCCGGAACGCGATGCCGATTCAATCTATTCGATTTTGATCAGTCCGGAGGGTGGCAACTTCCGCGCCGAAGATGTTCACAAACTGGTGGGGCCGAAAGCAACGCTCGCCAACATCAAGCACGAACTGGAGGTATGGCTGCCGCAGAAGGCGCAACCCGAAGACCGTGTATTGATTTACTTTGCGGGGCACGGCTTTCTAGTCCCATCCACCGGCCGCGCTTTTTTGGCGCCGTACGACTTTAACATAGACAACGCCGTGGGCACCGGATATCCGATGGACGAGTTGGCCGCGACAATCCAGAACTCAATCAAAGCCAGATCTAAGATCCTGCTGACGGATTCCTGCCATAGCGGCGCGATTGCTCCCGATGCCGCCATGCAGGAAATTAATCACAAGCTGGCGAATCTCGATCAGTCGGTCTTTTCTTTAACAGCGAGCCGCGACCGGGAACGATCGTTTGAAAGCCCGAACTGGGGCGGCGGGCACGGCATCTTCACCTACTACGTCGTGCAGGGAATGGAAGGCGCTGCCGACGAATCCGGTGATGGTTACGTTACCGTAGATGAGCTCGCAGACTACGTGCGCCGCAATGTTCGTGAAGCAACGCAAGGGCAGCAGAATCCAACCTCGGAGCGCGGCAGCTTCGACCCGAACATGCAGATCGCTTATGTGCCCTCGCACATAAAACCGGAAACGCCGCCCTCGAAGAACGGCGGCCTCGTCTTCGAATCGAACATGGATAATGTCGAGGTCTTCCTGGACGGAAATTCCATTGGGATCGTCAACAAAAACAAACCTCTATCCATGCCCGGATTGACACCCGGCACACACACCGTAAAAGGCGTGCGCATGGGCTATGAAGCCGATGGTCCTCACGATGAGGTTGTCTATCCGGGCCGCGATACGACAGTAACGATCCGCATTCTTATTCCGCGGCATCGCCCGGTTGCGGCAACTTCGCAGTTGGATGAGGGAATCAAATACTACACGCGCGGAAAGCCTGAAAACTATAAGAAAGCCATCGAATGTTTCAACGCAGCCCTGGCGCAGGATCCGACGTATAGCGAAGCAGCTCTGTATCTGGGCCGCGCGCATGAAGCACTCTTCGAAACCGATGAGGCGGCGACGGCTTTCAAAAAAGCAATCGAAATTGATCCCGACTATCAGGATGCGCGAACGGCCTACGCAACCGTGCTTCTGGACAGCGGCAGCTTGGATGAGGCCGTGCGGCAGCTGAATGAAGTAGTTCAGCGGGACAAGAAAAATGGGCAGGCTTGGTATCTGCTGTCCCAGGCGTTGTGCCGCAAGGAAGCATACGATCAGGCGATCGAGGCGGCAAACTCCGCCATCGCTCTCATGCCGTATAACGGCGAAGCCCATCTGTGGCTGGCCGAAAGTCTACATCTGACGAAGTCCTGGGCCCGTGCCGCTTCCGAATACAACCAGTACTTAAAGCTCACCAATTTCGATACCGGGATCATGGGCCAGTTGAATTACAACCTGCTCGGATATCTCATCGGAATGGGTAAGAAATCACGCAGTTCTCTCCAGGACATCTGGAAGGACGCGCGCGCGCAAGCCTACTTTGGACTATGTGATTGCGAGCGCCATATGCAGCAGTACGACGCCGCAATCGCTCACTGCCAGAAGTCACTGGCTTACAGCCCGAGCGATGCCCTGACGCACTACGTGTTGGGAATGACGTACGCGCTTCAGGCCAATCAGAAAAACAGCATCGAGCTGGCAAGTGTAGCGCGGCAGCACTTTCAGGAAATGCTGGCCATCAATCCGGATTTGAACGAATCCACAAATGCCAAAGCGATGATCGCGAATATCGATCAGGCTATCGCCGCAGTCCACTAATTAACTACTGATTCGGTGGATCTTTCGCACACCGAAACCCGATGTCATCGCGGGTGAACCGCGCCGGGATGCGCGAATATTCATACGTTAGTGCGGCACTCAGCGATTTTTTTCGAAAACTACCTCCGCGAATGATGACCCAGGGCTCGTATTCAGTCGGCGGCGGCGTTACCGCTTTTGAGAACTCGTTGACAAGCTCCGGCGTAGGATGGGCAATCGTGCTGACGATTTCGGCAACGTTCCCCGCCATCTGCAAAGCTCCGTACGGGCTCGCTCCCTCCGGGTGCGTGGTAACGGCAACAGCCGTCCCGGTTCCGATGTCCGCATCCTGCTGCTTCTCGTCATTGCCCCACGGATACTTGCGCCCGTCGGTTCCTCGAGCCGCTTTTTCCCATTCCTCGGTGGTAGGGAGCCGCTTTCCCGCCCAGCGTGCAAACTCACGCGCTTGGCTGATGGAAATGTCGGCGATCGGGAAGCTCGGATCTCCCGGGGGTGCCGTGCAACTTGTCGCCTTACAGAAATCAGCCCACGCCGCGTTCGTGACTTCGGTTTTATCGATGTAGAACGCTTTCAGCGACATCTTCTGGCCCTCGGGACCGTACAGGAAATCGCCCGCGGAAACCAGCGTCATATCACCAGCCGGTGAGGAAATAGTGGCCGGAAGCGTACCCGGGCCCGAACGCGCTCGAATCACAAAAAACACCGCCGCCGCGGCAAAAAGAAGTGTAACTCCGGCCGCGATGTACCACACCAGAGGCGTTCGCGGCTTCACCATCGGTGCTGGCGTCGCAACATCCGCGCTGACCGTGGCCGGCTGCTGCTGCCGCAGACCGGCAGGCGTCGCATGAACCACCGTAGCGCCGGAGAGCGAGTTGATATGTCCTTCCAGGATTCCGACGATGTCGGTGAAGCTCTGCGGCCGGTCCGCGGCGCCTTTGCTCATGCAGCGCGATACCAGCTGCTGTATAGGTTCAGGAACTTTGGCCTGCTGTAGCGGCGTCAGATCCACCGCGGTGTTCAGAATCGCGTAGAAAATCGCTTCCGGCGTCTCCGCGCGGAAGGGCTTCTGACCGGCAAGCAATTCGTACAGCAGCACTCCAAAGGCATAAATGTCGATCGCGGACGTAATGTCCTCGCCTCGAATCTGCTCCGGCGCCATATAGTACGGCGTCCCCAGAATGAAGCCGGCTTGCGTCATGTTCAGGCCCCGCGCCTTGGCAATGCCAAAATCCATCAACTTCACCACGCGTTGTGCGTTAACGTGGACGTTTTCCGGCTTGATGTCGCGATGAATGATGTTCTGTCCATGCACGCATTCGAGCGCGCGCGCAAGCTGCAGCGCAATTTGCAGGATATCGCCCAGGCTGCCAACGCGCTTTTCATCGATCAGCGCGCGCAACGAGTTGCCGCGCAGGTACTCCATCACCAGGAAAGGATTGCCGTTGTCCTCTCCAAAGTCATAAATAGCGACGACATTATCGTGGCAGAAATTTCCTGCCATCCGCGCTTCTTGCAGAAAGCGATCGCGCACTTCAGGATCGGAAGTGCCTTGCGGTGTCAAAACCTTTATGCAAACGGTTCGTCCAATCAGGCGATCTTTCGCCCGATAGACATGCGACATTCCACCGCCGAGATACTCTTCGAGATCGTACTTGCCGATGCTCGCGGGGTGCTCCATTTTTTGATTCCACGACAGTGTAACACCGCGCTTTGAATGATCCGGGAACGCCCTGGAACTGAACTTTGCAGCCCGCGTACTAGAACGTCTGCCCCGGCCGTGTTAAGTCTCCTTCACATTTTCTTCGAAAGTTATGATTGATCTGTAACAAAACTCCACGCGGCAATCGAAAGAGGAAATCCATTTGAGCGTGCGTCTTGGCGATCGCATCGCAGACTACGAAGTGATCGGAATGCTGGGAGCCGGCGGCATGGGCGCCGTCTACCAGGTTCGGCATTTGATTTCCGATCGCATCGAAGCCATGAAAGTGCTTTTGCCGGATCTCGAATCGACTCCCGAGTTGGGCGAGCGCTTTGTTCGCGAAATTCGCCTGCAGGCAAGCATGAACCACCCCAACATCGCCTCCCTGCACAACGCGCTTCGTGTGGAAAATCAGCTGCTGATGATCATGGAGTTCGTGGAAGGGCAGACACTCGCCGAAATTGTCCGGCGCGGTCCGATACGCCCGCTGTCCGCGATCGAAGTCATGACACAAGCGCTTTCCGCGCTCGATTATGCACATTCGCGCGGCGTCGTTCACCGCGACGTCAAGCCTTCTAACATCATCCTGACTTCCCAGGGAGTCGTGAAGCTGATGGACTTCGGCATCGCTCGCGGATTGGATGATTTTGGTGCTCTGACGCAAGCCGGTGCCGCTATTGGATCCATGTACTACATGGCGCCAGAGCAGGTCACGGGAGGCAAAGTGGACGGACGATCGGACGTCTACGCAGCCGCCGTCACGCTCTATGAAATCCTCACCGGCGAACGGCCCATCAAAGGGAAGACCGCGGCCGAAGTAATGGAGGGGCAGTTGCACCAGCAGCCGGTGTCTCCAAAACTGCTCTCGCCGGCGATTTCGGACGATTTGGCGCGCATCATCATGCGAGCGCTGGAAAAGCTTCCGGTTAACCGTTATCAGAGTGCCGGGGACTTTCGCGAAGAGCTGTTAAAGGTGCAGTCAACGCTCTCGGATCCCAGCGAAACAGCACCCATGGCCAGCTTAAAGCCGATCCGGGATCGCCTCCCCGGAGTGCCGACGCCAACACCTCTCACAGCGGGCACGCGATCACAGCCACCATCGTCCATTCCTGCTCAGTTCGATCCGCAGGGCCTGGAGCGCGTGCGCAAGGAACTCGCTCAGCACATCGGACCAGTTGCCAAAATGTTGGTCGACCGCGCCGCTAAACGAGCCCGCAATTGGAATGAACTCTATGCGGCGCTCGCCCCCGAGATTCCCGCTGGCAAGGACCGGGATCGATTCCTGGCGGGTTGCCCCCGGTTTTAGACTGCGGGTTTCGGCGCTTTACGGCTCCTGCTCTCGATTCAGCATCTCCATTGCTCGCGCCAAACTCCGGTACATGCGATTGAACGAGCTCGCCAATTGAGCAATTTCGTCTCTGCCCTTCACCGGCAGCTCCTCGACGCCTAGGTTGCCTTTACTGATCTCTTCCGCCATCGACGAAAGCTTGCTCACCGGGCGCAGCACACTGAAGTAAAGAACAAGATCAAGAATCACCAGCGTAATAACTGCGATCACCACCAAGGAGGTAACCAACTGCCGGGCCCCCCGGTTCGCAATCTGCGCAGGGAGCGAGTCGGGTACAGAAATGATCTGCGCTCCGATAATGTCATTCAGCTTCCAGCCAAAGCCATTATCCGGACCATACTTCGCGAGCATCGAGGCAGGCGCCCTCGACGGCACGTCATGACATTCCAGGCACGCCGGGTTTGTAATCTTCAGCGGGCGTGCCAGAAAAAGAGACAATCCGGCCGGGGTTTGGCGTTCGCCCAAAAACTCCTGCTTGTCGGAATGGTTCCGAAACTGATTCACTACATCGGTCTCCCAGTCCGTAGCGCGATCTCGCAGATTTGTCGGATTGAGCGTGGCTTCTTTGTAAGAGTAATCCGCATACTGCTGATGCAGATGATCAAAAACTTCCGTGGCGGAGTAAGCCGGCACCGTCTGGGGCAAAAACGCTCGATTCAGTTCTTTCTTCGTTTCGAGCAGTGGTTTGATCTGTGTCGTCGTATACCACCGCGTCGAGAGGCTGGTCTGCATCATCAGGCGCGCTTGTTCAATCACCTGATCGCGCGCCTCCGCCCGAAGAAAGTTGTACGACAAAAGGCCGGTGGGGATCATGCCCAGTCCGAACACGAACAGAAAGATCAGATTAAATTTCCAGAGCAGCTTCATACAGTTGTGCCGAAGACAATGTCAAAACAAATTAATGGGGCGCGCCGACGGTAACACCGCCCGCTGAGATACTCGTCGACGAAGAACTTCCACCGCCATGTAAGGCAGCGGCTGTCCCGCCGGCCGCCCCGGCGACCGCGATCGCTCCGATAATCCACCACGTTTTCTTCGAAACTCCGGAAGAAGACGCCATATTGGTCTGTTGAATCGTGGCCATGCCGGTTTGCGTGCCGTAAACTGCCTTCACCCGCACTTCGACCGGACCGGCAACCCCGTTGGCGTGAAAACCGCTCGCGTTGGCAATTCCCTGTGCATCGGTCGTTACCTGCAGGGTCTTCAAATCGTCCAGAAATGTTCCGCTCGGCCCATACGCCGGGGCGGTAAAGACGACGACTGCCGCGGTTACAGGTTGTCCCGCCGCATTTTCCACTCGAACGCTCAGCGTCTGCGCAGCATGCTGCTTAGGCGAGTTGTTTACGCCTTCACCCGCCAAAATTGTCACCTTCAGCGGCCCGGCAATTTGGGCGGATAGTGGAGCGGCCAATCCCTGAAGCAAAAGTACGGCGACGCTTGCCAGAGACACTGAGGACGATTTGCGAAGTTTCACGAGATATTCCCTTCCAACTGTGACAGACTCTCAGAGTAAATCATTTCCATGCCTAACGCTGCAAAAAAGCGGCGCAACTAAGGAGGATCAGGTGCCGTTCAAAATCCTGGTCGTTGGCGACTTCAGCGGCAAGCGCAACGCCGCGCCGGGCGAGCCTGCCACAATCTCCGCAACGCCCATCCCGGTCAATCTCGACACCTTGGACCAGGTGCTGGCCACTATCGCTCCCTCTGTTGAAATCGATGGGGTTCGGTTTGACTTTCGCTCTCTGGATGACTTTCATCCGGATCACCTGTACCGGCAGACGCCGCGCTTTCGTGAGTTGCAGCACTTGAAAGCTGCAGCGCCGAAACCCGCTGCTGCCCCGCGTCCTGCCGCGCCGGCAAAGCCCGGCGCCAACCTTCTCGACAACATCTTGGAAGAAGAATATGCGCGCGACGCGCCGGTCACCGTCGAGGATGCCAACGACTTGCAAGGTTTTCTGAAGCGGGCAACCGCTGGCCATGTCGTAGCACCCGAAGACCAGGCCGCCCGGAAGCGCGCTGACGATGCCGCCGGCGAATTCATGCGCGCCGTCTTGCATGATGCTTCCTTCCAAGCGCTCGAAAGGACCTGGCGATCGTTGGATTTTCTCTTGCGCGGAGCCGATGCCAGCGCCTCCGTCTCACTGTTGGACGCGACTCTTCCCGAGTTCATAAAAAGTCAACCGGCCCTGCAGGAAAAACTGCAAAAGCAAGCGGATTGGTCGCTGATCGTTGCCGATTACGGTTTCGGACAGGGCGAAACCGATGCCGTAGTACTCGAACGGATAGGCAGCTTCGCCAAATCATTGGGTGCCACGTTCCTCGCCGGCGCCTATTTGCCGGAAAACGAAGGCAGCGAACGATGGCGTGCGTTGCGCGTCTCCTCGGTTGCCCCTTACATCGGTCTTGTCATTCCGCGATTCTTGCTGCGTCTCCCATACGGCAGAAATACCTCGCCGATCGACGCCTTCGCCTTCGAAGAGATGCCCGTCAGTGCACATCAGGACTACCTGTGGGGCAACGGCGCATTTGCTGCCGCATTTCTGATAAGTTCCGCATACAATTCCGAAGATCCGCAATGGAAGCGCCGCATTGAGCGCAGAATTGACGGACTGCCGCTACACATTTACCAGGAAGACGGCGAAAGCGTCGCCAAACCATGCGCTGAGATCTGGATGACGGAGCGGGACGCTGAAACCCTATTGGATAACGGGTTAATGGCGCTAGCCTCACTCAAAGAGCAGGACGCGGTGCTCATCGTGCGCTTCCAATCCATCAGCAACCCAACCGCGAGTTTGGCCGTTTTTCAATAACCGGGGCGGGCGGGACCGCCGCCGCGAGGCCAACGGGCCGCCTCTCGCATTCGAGCCAACGCTTTATGCGCGATCATTTTATGCGCGATCGCTTTATCCGCGATCGTGGCCCATTGCGTGCCAATGAATCCTGTGAGAAAGTAGGGATCGCGTATGCCAATGCCCGCCGCTCGCATCACCGACATGCACGTATGCCCAATGGTGACGCCCGGCGTGCCGCCGATTCCCCACGTCGGCGGTCCAATTGTAGGCCCATGTGCCCCAACGGTGCTCATCTGCAGCCTGCTCGCAGCCCGCGTCACCGACCAGTGTGTGTGCGTCGGGCCTCCCGATATCATCGTGATGGGTTCAACCACCTGTCTGATCGTGAGTCTGCCGGCAGCCCGCATCCTGGACCAATGCGCCCACGGAGGCATGATCGTGGCTGGCGCGCCGACGGTTCTCATAGGTCCATAAGGCCGTCTTGTTATTTCGTCCGCTTCACCACGTCCCGGCTAATCTGCAGCGCCTTCTTATAACGCTCGTCGGCCTTTTCCGGAGTATTCGTTAAAACCGAAACCTGAATGCTGCCCGCCGTCATTTTTTGGGTCACGTAGGGCGGCGGCGGCGTCTCCGGCGTATTCGGCGGGGTTACGCTCCCGCCGCTGAAAAATATCGCCATGGCCAATAGATCAGCCGGGGTTTTCACGCCGTCTTTTTCGGCGGCATCACGGGCCGCCCAGCGCAATTCGTCGCTTGGCGATTCCGTCCAGGTCTCGGCCGCCTCCAGCGACACCTTCGCCTCTTCGATTTGCCGTTCCGTCAAAAATTCGCGGCAGCAGCGGCAGCCCCAGCGGATGCTCAGCGGAGCCGGCAGCCCATAGGCAAGAAAAAGAACCGCGTCGCGGAACAATTTCTGTTTCTCGAGCACTTCCACATAACGCGATGGACTTAGATCGTCGCGCGCCAGCTCCTTAGCGGGTGCGCTCATCTTCGCAAGATCGGCAATTTCAACCGTTGTCAATTGCTCGGCTCCTTAGGCATCAGTTGATCATGGTGATGCCGCCCTTGAGCGTCAGCATTGCATCGCCCTTCACTGTGGTCATGACATTCCCTTCCACATTGATCATCATGCCTTTGATGGTGACTCCCATCTGATCGATTTTGATGCTGCTGCCCCCGACCGTGAGCGTAATCGACTGCATCGCCTCTGTGCTGATCTGTCCCAGATCGCATTTGGTGGACTGGTTTCCCATGTCGAGCTTAATCGCCTGATTTCCCATCTTTAATTGAACGTTCTCATTGCCCATGTCCAAAGTACGCGTGCGGTTCCCCTGCTTCAATTCAATCGTCTGATTGCCTTGATTCATCGTGAACGAATGATTGCCTTGGTCGATCGTAATAGCCGTATCTTTCGTTATCGTTTCGGTATGCTTACCTTCAACCGTGATCGTCCGGTCGTTCTTCACCGTCTGCGTATCGTCATGCTCCACCATCGTCGTCATGTCTTTTTCGGCGTTGATGTGGATCTCTTCGCTGTCCTTTTTGTCCTCAAACCGGATCTCATTGAAGTTCTCGGTGGTCCCGCCCTTACTGCTGCGGGATTTGATCCCCGATTGCGTCTGGTTATCCGGTAAGGTATACGGCGGCATCTGGTCTGCGTTATAAACGCGGCCGGTAATGATGGGCTTGTCCGGATCGCCCTCAAGAAAATCGACAATCACTTCCTGCCCGATGCGCGGGATCGTAATCCATCCCCAGTTCTTCCCCGCCCAGATTTGAGCCACTCGGACCCAGCAGGAGCTTTGGTCATCCTTTGCTCCAACCCGGTCCCAATAGAACTGCACCTTCACACGCGCGTATTTGTCTACCCAGATTTCTTCTCCCGAAGGGCCGACAACAACTGCTGTTTGCACACCCTGCACGATCGGCTTGGGCGTCACCCGCGCGGGGCGATAAGGAACCGTGTTCGGAATGGCCACATAGGTGTTTCCGTATCTCGCGGCGGCCAATGCCGAAGTGCGAAATGTCGAATCGAGCACGTCATGGCTTACCGAAAGAAGTAGGTAGTCCTGGTTCGTGTCGTCCCTGAAATGCTTGTCGAGCGTGAATTTATACCCTGGTTGGAAAGCGCGGCACCGGCTCTCCCCGCGAATCAGAAAGGCCTCCGTCTCCCGCTCCTCGATGCGCACTTTGGCATAAGTCTCGCCATCGCTGACTGCGCCGTACTCGCCCGGGTAATCATACGTAAATCCGGTCGCGCCAATTGAAACGGACTCGTCTGCGCTGCCGGGCGCGTTTGCAGAAAGGTTCGTGGCCGGCGTTTCAAAGTTGTAATCCTGCAGCGTCACACTTCCCGTATGCAGTTGCTGAATTCGTTCGAGCGTTCGCACGCCGTCATCGTCATTCCGCCAGCCTTCTTCGGAAAATGAGAAGCTGACCGTCGCCTGATTTGGGCATATCGGCGCCGAAACGCTGCTGTCGGTAAGCACCATGGTGTGGGCTGAAGTGGTGTGTTCGAAATAGTAATAGATTCCCTCTTCTTCGAGCAGCCGCGAAATGAAGTTTAGGGTCGTCTCCCGATATTGGACGCAGTAATCCCTGGGATTATAGGTGCCCTGCGTCTGCATGCGAAACGTCACGCTCGCTTCACCCAGAATCTTCTTCACAATGTCCGGTATCGACATTGCCTGAAAAATCCTGCAGTCTTCCCGGAGCGCCAGCAGCCAAAGCGACGGCACCATACTCGCTTCGTAAACGAACAGATCCTCGGCGCTGGTTTCTTTCTGCCGCAATGAGCTGACGATTCCGTTGAACGGCCGCTGCGTGCCGTCGGCCAGCGTGATTTGAACCGTTATGCTCTTGTTCAACAGCTTGCTGAACTCGATGTCCGGCTCCGGCGACATCATCGTCAGGCGAAACTCGAATGGCGTAGAAAGCGCTTCCGTGCCGGTGAACGCTTGCAAAGCAAACGTACCCTCTTCCAACGGCGTTGTCACCTGAAGAAGCCGATCTGTCTGAATCAGATTCCGTTCTGTAACGTGATTGGTGGAAGTCGACACGGCGTTTATTTACCTCAGGCCAGAACTGGGCTTTCGGCGCCCTCCGCAACACCCGCATCTGTGGCCGCGGAGGCTGGTTCGGTGTAGACAAATGAACCGTCCTCGCCAAGACCAACGTGAATGGCATTGGGTTTGTTTCCTTCCGCCATCGCCGTCAGCAACTGCCGGGACACGTCCGGCAACAGCGTGTTTGTCAGAATGTTGTCGACATTGCGGGCGCCGCTTTCCACTTCAGTGCAGCGGCGCGCTACTTCGTTCACCAACTCAGGATCGTAGGTCAGCGCAATTTGATGGCTCTCGCGTAGACGCCGCTGAATTTTCCCCAGTTTTAGCCTGATGATTTGCTTCAGCGCTTCATCTCGCACCGGGTAGTATGGCGAAATCACCAGGCGGCCCAAAAAGGCCGGCTTAAAGACCTTATCCAACTCTGGTTTTAACGCCTGTACCAGACCCACGGGACCAGGCATCGTTTCGGGATCTGCGCAGAGTTTCGCCAGAATATCCGTACCCGCGTTCGAAGTCAGAATAATGATGGTGTTCTTGAAGTCGATCTCACGCCCTTCGCCGTCTTCCATCTGGCCTTTATCGAATACCTGAAAGAACAACTCGAGCACATCTGGATGCGCCTTCTCCACCTCGTCCAGCAACACAACCGAGTACGGGCGGCGGCGGACCGCTTCCGTTAAGACACCGCCTTCGCCATAGCCCACATATCCGGGAGGCGAACCCTTCAAAGTGGAAACCGTATGCGCTTCCTGAAACTCCGACATGTTGATGGTAATAAGGTTCTTCTCGCCGCCGTACAACAAATCGGAAAGTGCCAGCGCCGTTTCGGTTTTCCCAACACCACTGGGACCGACCAGCAAAAATGTTCCCACTGGCTTGTTGGGATCGTCGAGCCTGGCGCGCGAGGTGCGAATGCGTTGGCTAATCACGGACAACGCATGATCCTGCCCGATGACTCGACGCCCCAGGTGGTCTTCCAGCTTTAACACCAGGCTGACTTCGTCCTTGAGCATCTTTCCTACCGGGATGCCCGTCCACGCCGACAAAACTTCGCCGACGATCTGACCGTCCACGCAGACGCGAATCAGCGGGTTTTCACCCTGCAGCGCCTCGAGCTGTAGGTTCAGCTCCGCTAATTGCGACCGCAACGCGGCCTCATCTACCGCCGGGGCTGCCGCCAACTTATCGCCCGGTTTACCCGCGGTTTCCGTTACTGTCGACTGACCTGCCGCGCCATTCGCGGTACCCCTTGCGATCTTTGCCGCCGATTCCAGCTTGGCCGCGTGCGCCTCTTCCAGTTGCAGACGGATCGTCCGAATCTGCTCTACCAGCTTGCGCTCGCGTTCCCAACGTTCATTCAATTTGCCGAGAGCCGCTTCCGTTGCGGCGCGTTCTTCGGCAATCTTCTCCAGCCGCTCTGCATGGTCTGCCCCAGCCGCAACTTCACGCTCCAGCACACGCGTTTGCACCGCTAAATCATCAAGCTTCCGCTGCGCATCTTCAATCGCCGGCGGAATCGAACTTTGTCCCAGCGCAAGCCGTGCGCACGCCGTATCCAATACGCTGACCGCTTTATCCGGCAGCTGCCGGTCCGGCAAATAACGGTGCGAGAATCTGACCGCGGCAGCAAGGCCTTCGTCGAGAATGCGGACGTTATGGTGCTTCTCCAGGGCCGGCACAACTCCGCGCAGCATCAACTCGCATTGCAGCTCCGACGGCTCTTCCACTTTGACGGTTTGGAAGCGGCGCGTCAGCGCCGGATCTTTTTCAAAATATTTTTTGTACTCAGACCAGGTGGTCGCCGCGACCGTGCGCAATTCGCCGCGCGCCAGTGCCGGCTTCAGGAGATTTGCCGCGTCGTTCTGCCCGGCTTGCCCACCCGCACCGATCATCGTGTGCGCTTCGTCGATAAACAGAATGATGGGAATCGGAGACGACTTCACTTCATTAATCAAGCCCTTCAGCCGGTTCTCGAACTCACCCTTCACTCCGGCGCCCGCCTGCAGCAGCGCAAGATCCAGCACGTGCACCGAAACATTCTTCAATGGTCCGGGAACATCGCCGTTCGCGACACGCACTGCAAAGCCCTCGACAACCGCCGTCTTTCCAACGCCCGCTTCGCCCACCAGAATCGGATTGTTTTGGCGGCGGCGGGTCAAAATGTCTACCACCTGGCGGATCTCGGTGTCGCGCCCAAGAACCGGATCGATCTTTCCCTTCTTCGCGTTCTCGGTGAGGTTCACCGTGTATTGATCGAGGAACGGAGTCTTTGTCGCACCCCCGGGCCGTGGCGCTTCGCCCGATTCGGCTTTGGTTCGCGCCGCCCCCGGCTGCAGTTGCTCCTCCGAATTCCCGACAATCGTCAGGAAGTCTTTACGCAGCGCCTCGGGATTGATCTTCTGCAGCTCGCGGCTGATATCGCGCATCGTGCGCACCAGATCCTCGACGCTGACAATCGCCAGAACGACATAACCCGAACGGATGGACTCCGCTCCATGTTCCAGCGACCCGAACGTCCAGCCTTCCCGCAGCGCTTCGACAAGCGTGGGGCTGAAGACCGGATTCCGGCCGTTGCCAGTTTTCATTCGGTCGAGGCTGCGATTCAGTTCAGCCGTCAGCCGTGAAGTGTCGATGCCGAACTGGTGCACGATCGACGCAAAGTCCGATCCGGTCGCCTCCAGCAGCCGCAGCAGAAAATGCTCGATTTCGATGTTGTAGTGCGTCCGTGAAAGGCAGAGCTGCGCCGCGCCATCGAGAGCGTTCCGGGTAGTTGCATTCAGTTTTTCAATAATTGCTCGAATATTAGTTGCCATATTGGCCTCCCAGAGTTACCACCGCATCGCGGTTAAAGTCAGGTTGAGATTTCATCCAAGTTGTCCAGCCTAGAGCTGGTCCTTCTCTTTCCGGATCGCCTAAACGGCATGCCGGTACATCCGGTTGCTGGAGAATCAACTGAATTTCAAATTCCAGTTGAGTCCCGCAAAATGTTTTCGCCACAGCGCGCAGCGCTGGCCATGCCGAGCCGCTCGGCAGAAAATCAAGATAACGTTCTAAGGGCAGCGGCCCGATACGCAGACGCACGCGCGACTGCCGGTCCCACACTTCATCGCCCACCACCGCGCCAAACCCAAGCACGTCGGATTCCGTTGTCTGCTCCAGGAAGCACTGGTCCTCGTCGTCGAGCCTGCGCCACGCCCCGACGAACGGCTCTACTTCCACATCCACGCCAAAGTAATCTCCCACCGCCGCTTCTAACCCGACCGCCGGCTTCGACGCCAAGCCGAAGAGGCCCGCATAAAACACCAGCAGATGATCCGGAAACGGCTGCCGGTTCTGCAGCAGGCGCGAACCCAAACCCACCAGCGCGAGCAGATAACGCGTGATCGGATCGCTCCGGTCTCGTTCATATCCCACCGTGAAATGGTGCTTTTCCCAAGCCCGATAGAAGAACGAGGTCAACCGGTGATTGAAAACGTTCAGGAACTCGCGCAAAGCCGTGTCACCAACGCGCACACGCTGCGCCACCAGCTCCGTCATATACTTTGGCAGCGTTCCAATCGGCCCCACCACCCCCAAAAAATTCACGTCCATGCGCGGCGGCCCATCCGGACGCGGCGTTAGTGAATGGATTTGGCTCGGTGGGAACTTGAGCGACGGATTTGCACCGAAATGCACCGCCTCCGTCGAAGGATGCGTGCCCGAGCCCACCGGTGAGCGTGATGGCTGTAACAGGGCAAGCAATCGCACCGCCTGGAAGAATTCATACGACCAGGGCTCCGCGAAAAGCCGTTCGCGAATCGGTGCGAGATCTAAACGAGGATCGTCCGACCGGACCGCGGTGGCCATTGTTTTAACATCCGTTTCCGCTGCCGCGTACGTACGGCTAGCTGGGTGAAACTGTTGATCGACGTGTAGAGCCCCAGAAACACGTCAAGAACGGCGGCAAACGTGTAGGCCCCTGTACCGGCAAACTGATCCTCGTCCAATTCGAGCTCCACTCGCGTGCCGCGCGCGAATGTAATGCCATGCTCCGAAGTCAGCCGTGCAAAGTGCGGCTTGCTTTGCAGCTCCAGAATGCCCTCGATCTGCTTGTCTGCCGCTGTTGACTCTCCAAAATTATGCAGCCGTAGAATCTCCTTGAACGCATCCACTCCTTCCGAGACCAGCGACAGGTAGTTCAACGAAAACTGCGAAATTAACCTCCACAACAGGCCCTGTGCCGCCGGCGGCTGCAAACTATCGGTTGGCTTCGTCAACGCTACGATCCGCGTAATCGGCCCGCCCCCTTCCAATTGAAAGTCGCCAAGCTCATGCCCAAAGGGAAGACGCGACGGCAAATCCGCATTCGTGCAGGTCAGCCGTACCGTAACCGTGTCGCGATCAGGCGTCGCCGGAGTGCCAGTCAGATCCACGAAGTGGATGTACACATCCGATCCCTTGGCGCGCGCTACCGAGGGCCGCCGCGTGCTGTGCCAGAACGCCAGCTTCCCGTCCCGGTTAGCCGAGTGTCGAAGCGCGTAAAACGGCTCGAACTGGATAATGTCGCCGCTGACTGCATTGACTCCCGACACCTGGTCCACCGAGAAAATGTCGAGCGACTGCTCCCGCCGCGCATCCGGCACGATTCGATATTCAAACCGCTTCTGCTCCATCAGAATCGGCTCCGCCACTTGCTCGAATAGATTGACGATCGGCGAACAGCCAAGCCGGAATGTGCCGCGCGACACCCCGAGTTCCAGCGATTGCCGCCGGTCGCTGCGTTCGAACTCCGAAAGGTAGAACAGAATCTCAATGCGGCTCCCAAAGTTTGCCGCTGCCAGCTTCTCAAAGCCGGACAGATCGATAAAGCAGAACTTTTCCGGAAAGCTGAAGTACTCCTCAAGCAGCCGGTATCCCCAGAAACTCCGCCGCGGAAATGGCACCAGTGAGTCGCGCTCGTCAAAACCGGCCTGCCGCAGCGATGACGGCGGAAGGACCACAAACTTTTTCGCCGGAGCCGCCAGGTCGCGCACTACGATATGCGTGCAGCTGTTGCACAGCACCTCAATCAGCGAATGAATCACGCTGCCATCGCCCTGCAGAAAAAAGCGCAGCGACTTCAACCCAAGCTTGGCGAACGTCACATCTTCAAAACACTGCAGTTCAAGCCGGACCACCGCCATTCCGTTGATTCCCGGCACAACCGGCGTAACGCGATCCGCCGAGCGCCAATCCGCGGATTTCACCTGGATCGGCCACAGCGTCGTCTCGTAGCAGGTGCGGAATTTGCAGGGCACACCGTTCACCGGCGCCGAGTAAAGCACTGAATCCTTCGGCACCTTCAGGCCGCTCGTCAGCCTGCCTTGTTCCGGATCGAGGTGAAGCTGCACAATCGACGCTGAAGGGATTGGGCGCAGGTAATGCGGGTAAATGATCGTAAACAGCGACTCGATCACTTCCGGAAATTCATCATCCAGCTTGGTGTGGATGCGCGCCGCGATGAACGCGAACGATTCCATCAGACGAGCTACATGCGGATCTTCCGATTTCCCGGAATCTTCGAGCAGCAGGCGTCCAGCCACCTTCGGATATTTGCGCGCAAAGTCCGCGCTTAAGTAGCGAAGGTACGTGAGTTCGCGTTCGAAGTGAAACAGCAGTTCGTCGCGCAACGCTTATGACTCCTTCACCGTATACGCGCCTTTGCCCACTTCGAGCACCGTATCGAACGCAATGCGCTCCGGCGCCGGATCCATCATCAGCAGCGCGTCCACATGAAACACGATCGCCTGTTGCGTGGAAGAAACCTCCGACGGATTCGTCACCCGGATGCGCTTCAACCGCGGCTCGAAATTCTCAATTACCTCTTCAATCGTCCGCAGCAGCCGGAATTCGTCCGCCTTGTTCTGCAGCGAAAAGCCGCTAACGTCCGGCAGGCCGTACGTCAAAATCGACTTGCGAATCTCCCGGTACGCCGCAGGATACGAATCACCGCTCTGAATCGTGTTGAGCAGCCACTCCAGATCCCGTTTGATCGAGGCACGAAACCGGCGCAGTGACTCGGCTCGCGTGATCGGAGCCTCCGCCCGAATGTCCGGGTTCTCATCGATCAGCCGGTCGAGCAGTCCGGGTTGAACTAACTTGTCATATCGAGGGTCCGGCATAGCTCAAAGCGCAAAGGGCGCAGATGCGACCGTTTTGCGCGAATTCCTTAAAACCGCAAAGGGCGCAGATGCGACCGTTTTGCGCGAATCCTTTAAAAGCGCAAAGGGCGCAGATGCGTGCCCCGAAGCGGCGAAACAAACCCGCTGCTCTTCGCGGGGCACGCCTGACACTGCGACCGTTTTGCGTGTGTTCTTCATAAGAAAACTGCTTAGTTCGATATCGCCATCGCGCGAACCGGATCCAGCCTGCACAACCGCGTGTAAAGTTCTGTCTTTCTCTCCTCCTGGGCCGGATCCGCGGACAGACAGCGAAGCAGTAATTCAAGCGGATAGGCGACCACCGAGCCGTCTTCCCATTCATCCAGCTTTCGCTCCTCAATCTCGCTTGCCAGTTGATCCAACAGCGGCCTTGCGACTTTCGGCCGCCCGCCGCTCAAAAGCAGATGCGCAATTTGCGTCCGCCGGCGGAACCGGCCTCGATTACTTCGCTCGGTCGCCAGCTTGTCCGTAAGCAGTCTCAATCCACCCGCCGCATCGCCGTCCTTCAACGTTTTCACCGCGACGTCGAACACGTCCTGATCCTCCGGCGCCATGTCGGGCTCCGGCTCAACGACCGCGACAATCGGCGGATTTTCGTCAAGGCCCGGAAAATCGAAAGTGGTTAGCTCGGCCGGTGCTTCTGTTGTTGTCTCCGCGTCGGGCTCCGGTGCCGCCGTTGTGTCTTCTGAAATCGAAAGATCAAAGCTGGTGTCGGAAGACGTGTCCGGCGCCGCTGGTTCGTCGAGCGAGACCGACAGGTCAAAAGTAGTATCGACGCCCGATGCTGCCTCCCCCGCCTTCGCAGCTATTTCAGCATTCAGCCAGGTTTGAGTTTCGGCGTTCGCCGCCGGGGTATCGTCCAGAAGCGTCGCCGCCTGCAGATCGGGCAAGTCCTGCAGAACGCCGCGTAGTTCGGTCTTAATCGCCCCTGCAATGGGCGTCATCCCTTGTTGTTCCAGCGCCAGCACCGCGTACCGGTGAAGGTCCAGCCACGGGCCTGCGCAGGGAAGCCCGAGTGAATCCTCCACTTCCGTCAGAAGACTTCCCCAGTCGTTCGAAAGGAACAGCTTCTTCAGCTTCATCCGCAGCTCGGTCGGCGGAGGCTCCAGCGCATCCTGCCGCACCGGCGGAGCTCCGTTCCGCAGTTTGCCCCAGTGATACGCCCGTGTGATCAAGTAAGGTGAAACGTCTTGCGCGTCCGCATTGCGCAGGTATTTTGCAATCGCAACGATTTGCGTGACAACGTCCGCCTCACTCTGCGGTTCGGCGTATGCCTCCGCCGTGGCCACCGCGGTAGCTGTTTGGGTATCTGCCGACGCACCATTGTCGGTCGTTATGGGCGGCGGTGGCGCCGCAAACGAAAAGCTGACATCGTCTAGACCGAAATCCGTCGCATCGTCATCGGCTGCGGAGGGAACTTCGACCGCGCCGCCCTTCTTTCGAAGAAATAACTCGAGTAGCTGGGCAACGTCTTCCAGCGCCTTCCGCGTTGTCGTAAATCCAGGGGCTTCATCGCCCATGCGCTCATCACAGAACGCCAGCAAACTCTGGATTTCCGTCATCGCGTCATTCACCGAGCCCAACGCCGACCCGTAGAAGCCCATCGGCGTGGCATCTACCGCTTCATCGAACTGCTCGGCCGTCAACTTCCCTTCGGCGATCCGCGCATTGCGAATCTCCAGCTTTTCGTAGGAGCCCTGGGCATCCGCTTCGTAGCCGATAATTCGTGATTCTTTGTACGCGAGATAGCTGTACCCACTCGCCGTAATCGGCGCTTGGCGTACTGGAAGGTCCAGCTTTTGGCCAAGCCACTCGAGCGGACCGGCCCGCAGTTCCACGTCGCCGTCTTCAAGCTCCGGATAGAGCGTGTCCCAAAAGTGCTCCAATAACTGATGTATGAATTTGAAGCATGCGCCGGCAACTGGCAGCCCTTCGCGCCGGATGTGCGCTTCCACCAGCCACACCGCAAGTTGAAGATCCTTGCTGCGCGTGGCGATTACTTCGCCCGCAAGCTTGATCACCGCGCCGTAATCGGCGGTCTTGACCGTCGTCTTCCACGCGCCTTGCGGAGCGTCGATATCTTCCCGCCGCGCTTCCTTAATCTTGTCGATTACCGGGTCATAGCGAAGATTCGCGCCACTCGGATTGTCCCCCGCAACAGGAGTCAGCAGATCGGCTCGAAGCGGCATACAATTTACGTTTCGTCACTGGCTGAAGCTTCGGCTGGAATCTCGCCAGATATCTCCGCCGCACCGGCATCTTCGAATTCAAGCGTTCTGATCTCGAGGAAGGTAACTACTTTTTCGCCGTCAACCAGAAATAACTTCTGGCCGAACGGAACATCACCCGTCCACGCCGTTTCGCGGCCCAGCTTTACGCTGTCGCTTTCATGCCGCGCCGAGAACGGGTAAAGCACCGGCAATACAATCTCGCCAAAATCTTTTCCCTGCATCGCACTGCTGCCGGTCACATCCGCACTCGCCCAGAGCAAATCGCGCAACAGCTTCGGCGGCTTCATCTCGAGCGTTGCCACATTCTTGAACGGCAACCACAGATACTCCCCGGCCACAAACACCTCGAAGCGTGGTCCGATTCGCGGATCGGCATCTTCGAGACTTTCAAACGGTTCCCCGTTCAACTTGCCGCGCGGAGAAGACACCGCCTCTCCGGCAAGCGACTCGTATTGCTTCGTCTCAAAAAAGTCCTGGCGCTTGCGTTCCGCCACCAGCGCCGAGCGGTAAAGCAACCCTCCGACCTGTGCGTCCTGACTACTGTCGGCAAGAATCGTAAGCTGCTTCTCCGCCCTGCCGTATTCGCCAGCAAAACAAAGCAGCTCGAATAGAAACGTCCGGCGCTGAACATCCGAGGGGCGATCACGCAACTCGGAGCCCAGCGCCTGGATTGCTTGCTTTAATTCGCCGGCCCGGAAATACTCCTGGACCGTCATTGAATTTGCCTAAAGAACGTTACTATGAAGTAGCCGTATCGGTCGGCTTGTCAAACGTCGGAGCCGTCGTCAGCGAGGGCGGAGCCGTCAGCGTAGCCGAGTTGGCAACAACGCTCCAGTTGGCGAACTGTGGTGCACCGGCCGCCTGACCCGAGTTGTCCTGCGCCTGATACTGCATGCCCATCGCGCCGAACTTGAACTTCACTTCTTCCGTCGGAAGTTCTTCACCGCTACCGCCGCTCCAGGTAATACCCGTGATGAACACCATCACGAAAATGTATTCGAGATAAAGCAACTGCGCGCCGCCGGCTTTGCGCATTCCGAGATACACGGACGGGAAGTGTGCGCCCGCCGCGCACGCCTGATACAACGCAGGGCTCGATTTGTCGACAACTTTCTTGATTGTGAATTCGTCGAACTTCGCTTTGCCCGCACCCGCGCCGCTCGTCGCCGAGCCGGATGTCTCAGCCTGCGTTATACCGAAGCTGAACTCCGAAATTTCGATTGCATGCTTCTTCGAAAAAAACGCGTCCGTGGACTCCCCTAAAGGTTGGTTGGCATTGTTCGTTGAAATCAACCCGCCTGTCGCCTTCGCCGGAAACCACAAAAAATTATCAGCCGCCATTTAGAATTACTCCTTTTGTTCGTAACCAAACTTTTTCAAAAACTATGTCAGTATTCAACCCGCGCAACACACCGGTTCCGCGGATTATTTCCACCAGGCGCACAATCGCCGTGCGCGTCTCAATCAAGCACGCACAAGGCCTCTAGTGTCTTTTGTGCGTTTCGTTTTTTACTTCCCCAGGGGTACGGAAATTAAGCTGCGGGAGGCGGCAAATCCGCCACCAGGCGCATAGAAACGGTCAGTTCGTCCAGTTGGAAGTGCGGTTTCAGAAATGCCACCGCACGGTACGCCCCCGGCTTGCCGGGAACATCCATAACGTCTATGCGCGCTTCCGATAGGGGGCGGCTTGCTTTGATTTCGGCGCTAGCCGTCGGGTCGGAGAGATAAGCGCTGATCCAGCGATTCAGGAAATCCTGGCACTGTGACCGGTCCATCGCGCTGCCGATTTTGTCTCGCATCATCGCCTTCAAGTAATGGGCGAAACGCGAAACGGCAAGAATATAGCTCAGGTTGGTGGAGAGACGCGCGTTTGCCGTCGCGGCGTCCGTGTCGTATTTCTTGGCCTTCTGCGCCGTCTGCACGCTGAAGAAAGCCGCGTAGTCGGTGTTCTTGCAATGCACCAGCGGCACGAAGCCCAGGTCCGCAAGTTCTTTCTCACGCCGATCGGTAATTGCCACTTCCGTCGGGCACTTCATGGCGATATCGCCGTCATCCGTCGAGAAGTTGTGAACCGTCAGGCCCTCTACCTTACCGCCGCCCTCAACACCGCGAATGGTCGCGCACCAGTTGTACTTCGAGAACGATTCCGTGATCCGCGCGCCTAACGCATACGCGGCATTCCCCCACAGATACTTCGAATGGTCCGTGCCGTCTACGTTTTCTTCGAAGTCGAATTCATCCACGGCGCGGGTTGCCTTGCCGTACGGATCGCGCATCAAAATATGCGGCAACGTCAGAGCGATGTAGCGCGAATCATCCGAGTTGCGGAACGACTTCCACTTCGCATACTCCGTCGTGTCAAACACCTTCGCCAGATCGCGTGGCGCCGAAAGCTCTGTGAAGCTGTCCAGATTGAACAGCGATGAATTTGCCGCCGTCAGAAAAGGCGCATGCGCAGCCGACGCAACTTGCGAAATTTTCTCCAGCAGCTCGAGATCTTCCGGTCCCTTGTTGAACTCGTAATCGCCGATCAATGTTCCAAACGGATGTCCGCCGAAAATGCCGAACTCTTCTTCGTACACTTTCTTGAACATTGCGCTCTGGTCGAACTCCGACGCTCGCTGCAAGTCCCGCAGCAGATCTTTCTTCGAGCAGTTGAAGATCTTGATCTTCAGGTTCTCGCCGGTCTCCGAATGATCAAGCAGGTACTTCAGCCCGCGCCAGCTTCCCTCCAGCTTTTGAAACGCCGGATGATGCAGAACTTCATTCAGCTGCAACGAGATCAGGTGATCGATCTGCGCAATACGCGCATTGATCATTGCCTCGGAATCCCGGGACAACGTCATCGATCCTTCGAGGAACTGCGAGACGAATTCTTTAACCAGGTCCTTGCCGCGCTCCCGCGCTTCGGGATCACGCGCCAGGCGTCCTTCTTGAACGATCTGGTCGAGGAGCGAAGTCTCCGTTGTTGTCGTCGTGGTCGCTGCCGCCGACTGCGCTTCCGTTGCGTTACTCATTTTCTGCCCCCTGCGGACCGATCTCCGCCTTTAGCTTGTTCAGCTTTTCCGTGTCCCGCAGCGTAGCCTGCAGCAATTCGTCCAATTTGTCGTTGCCCTGCAGGCTGCCGCGCAGGTCCGACAGCTTCGTCCGCAGATCCAGCAGTTGCTTCAGCGGCTTCACCTGCTTGGCAACCTGCGCCGGCTCGAAATCTTCCAGACTGCGAAACCGCAGGTCAATCTTCAACTGCCCTGCATCTGAATCTTCACTCAGTTTGTTCTCAACCGAGAACGACAAGTGCGGCTTCATCGCGCCCAGCACGGAATCGAAGTTGTCGGGATTCAACTCGACGAACTTACGGTCTTTTAATTTGGGAAGCGGCTCCTCGGGCATCCCGGTGAAATCACCAAAAACGCCCATGACGAATGGAAGCTCTTTCTTCTCAATCGCACCGCCTGTTTCGACATCGTACGTGATGTGTACGCGCGGCGATCGAACTCTGTCAAGTTTATGTTGCAAACTTTCCGGCATGATACTTATACCCTTCCCAAAACTTGCGCAAATAGAACTGCTTCACCACCACCGGGTTTACAGTTCATAGCCCGGATACGCGCGCACAACTCCACCCGATGCTCCGATTCGACATACTCCACGTCTTGCGGGAGTTCCGGAGAGTGCGCCTGTTGCGTGAGTTAGACAATATCACTTTTGCGTGCCCCTGACAATATTTCCTGTTTCTCGGCTAGAATAAATAACCGCGCTACCAGAAGCAGCCCTGTCTCCCATGTCTTCCTCAGCAAGTTCGGTTCCGTTTAAACTTGGTAACCTTGCCTTGGCGTACCAGGAAACGCTCACCCCCATTGTTCGCCTCCGTTCCGGCCGTCAGACCGTGACGGATGCCGCTTACTTCCGCGAACAATTCATTGAGGCCCTCAAGCTAGCTAAGGAAGAAGGCCGCAACCGTGGTTACTCCGATACCGAGATTCGCGATGGCCGCTTTGCCGTCGCCGCGTTTCTGGACGAGACCATTCTCAACCTCCGCAGCCCCGTCTTCGCCGATTGGGCCCGGCGTCCCTTGCAGGAAGAACTGTTCGGCGTTCACGTCGGTGGCGAAGTCTTTTTTCAGAACATCGACCGCGTCATGCGCGAACCCGACACGCCTCGCTTGGCCGATGTGTTAGAGGTCTATCTGCTTTGTATCTGCTTGGGTTATGCGGGCAAGTACAGCATTTCGGGCCGTGGTGAATTAACCGGCCTGCGGCAGACATTGATATCCCGAATTCGCCGAATACGCGGCGACTCGCCCGAGTTCTCTCCCGCCTGGAAGCCCGTCGAAACAGCTCACTCCGCAGCAGCCGGCGACCCCTGGCTGCGCCCGCTGCTTTGGACTGCTATCGGCACTGTCGTTCTCATGCTCATATCGTTCGGGGTTTATATGGTGAACCTGAATTCCGCTGTCGGACAGGTCCAGTCGATCGCCTCCACCGGAGCCAATCGATGAAGTTGAACACGCAAATCGGTGCGGGCATCACCGTTTGGATTGCCTTAACCTGGGCGCTGACGTCGTTCCTCGGAGTCCCAAAAGCTAAGCTGCTAGCTCTTCGGATAATCATCATGCTCCTCGGCGCACTAATCGGGGGAGCAATTGCGTGGTACAAAAGACGCGGCGTTGCGAAAACCGCCCTGCCGCCCGGCGCCGCGCCGCCGGACACGTTCAACGACTTCGCCAGCGTCCTCGACGAATCTGAACGCAAGCTCGCCACTTCGCCCCAAACCGCTAATTTCCGGTTAAACAATCTTCCTGTCATCATGCTGACCGGCCCACCCGGCGCGGCAAAGACCACCGTTGTCCTGCAATCCGGACTAGACCCCGAGTTGCTCGCCGGCCAGGTTCATCAGGACGGTGAAATCGCGTCCACCTCGATCGCCAATATTTGGCTAAGCAGCCGCGCCGCCCTGGTCGAAGCCGGTCCTGCGATTCAAAGCGATATCAGCACCTGGCAGATGCTCGCCAAGCGGCTCCAGATCGGCAAATTCAAATCGGCCATGACCCGGACGCCCGCCGCTCCGCGCGCCGCCGTCGTTTGCTTTGAAAGCGACACCTTCCTGACCGCTGGCGCAAGCGAAGGAACGATTGAAACTGCCAAAGCTATCCGATCCCAACTGCTACAGCTTGCAGGCAGTCTCGGCGTCAACCTCCCCGTCTATGTCCTGTTCACGAAATTGGATCGTCTGGCATTTTTCAGCGATTACGTCCGCACTTTGGACGAAAACGAAGCCAGGCAGGTCCTCGGCGTCTCCATCGATGCCGAACCTCCGAAAGTAGGTGTCTATGGCGAGCGCGAAACCACCCGCCTCACCGACGCCTTTCAGGATCTGACCGTCTCGCTAAGCAACAAGCGGACCGATCTGCTTTCCCGCGAGGGCGATCCTGAGGCCGCGCTCTCCGCCTACGAATTTCCCCGCGAGTTCCGTAAGCTGCGCACCCCGCTGGTGAAGTTTTTGGTCGAGCTTTGCCGTCCCAGCCAACTCAACTCCGGGCCTTTTCTGCGCGGCTTCTATTTCTGTGGCGTTCGTCCGGTAGTCGTCGAAGAAGAACTCGCCTCGGCGGAGGTTCGTCCGGTGCGGACGGCGCGTTCGCAGCAGGCATCCACTCCCGAAGCAACGTCCATGTTTAGCGCCTACCGGGCCGCCGCGCCCGAGGCGCCCGTTTCCAGGTCTTCATCGAGAAATCGCCGTCGCGTCCCGCAGTGGGTGTTCCTGCCGCACTTCTTTTTCGAAGTTGTTCTCGCCGATCGCAGCGCTCTCGCCGCCAGTTCTGCCAGTTCCAAAACCCACTTCTTCCGCCGCCTGCTGCTGCTCTCCGCCGCCGGCCTGGCACTCGTCTGGGGCATTCTCACCCTGCTGTCTTTTCTGAACAACCGGGCCCTCGTGCACGAAGTGCAGGTCGCCTCAACCGCTGTCACCGCCGATTCTGGCTCAAAGGTGCCGTCCCTCGATTCATTAACCAAGCTCGATTCGCTGCGCCAGGTTCTCGGCCGCCTCCGCGGCTACGAAAGAACGCACCCGCCGCTCAGCCTTCGGTGGGGGCTCTATACCGGTTCTCAATTGCTACCCGAAGCCCGGCGTCTGTACTTCGATCGCTTCCACACTCTCCTCTTCGGAGGCGTGCAGAACGGCTTGCTCACCACCATGACTTCGTGGCCGGCAGCCCCTGCCGCCGATGCCGATTACGGTTACTCCTACGACACGCTGAAGGCGTATCTGGAAACGACATCGAATCACGATAAAGCGACGATGCAGTTTCTTCCGTCCGTGCTCCAGCAACACTGGGTCGCCGGGCAAACCCCTGACGCACAGCGCGAGGCCCTCGCGCGCAGGCAGTTCGAGTTCTATACCTCGGAACTCATCGACGCCAACCCGTACTCTTCAACCACCGATGCCGGTACCGTTACCAAAGCGCGCCACTATCTCAGCCTCTTCGCCGGCGTCCCCCGCGTCTATCAGTCCATGTTGACCGGCGCAAATCAGGCGAACAAATCCATCATCTTCAATCAACGGTTTCCCGGCTCCGCCGAAACCATCGTCAATACACGCGAAGTTCCTGGCGCCTTTTCGAAGGACGGTTTCAACTTTATGGACGCCGCGATCAAGGATCCTTCCAAGTACGTCAGCGGCGAACGCTGGGTCCTCGGCGATCAGGCCGCAGCCGCCGTCAGCAGTACGCCCGATTTGCAAAAGCAGATTCGCGCCATGTACTACGCCGATTTCATCGCGGCTTGGCGTGACTACCTCAAAAAATCGTCGGTTGTCAAATACCAGAACATCGCCGACGCCGCCAAAAAACTCACCACGCTCTCCAGCCCCAGTTCGCCGCTGATGGCGCTCTTTTGGCTCGCTTCGCAAAATACCGCAGTACCCGTACCCGAGGTGTCTAAAGCCTTCAAACCCCTCTATGCTCTGATGCCCCCGTCGAATGTGGACCAATATGTCGGCCCTAGCAACATGGCCTACATGCAGTCGCTCACTACGCTGCAAGCCGCTGTCGATGCCGCATCGAAGCTGCCGCCGGATCAGTCTCAGGGCGCGATCGATCAGATAAACACGGCTGCGAATACCGCCCTGACGGCAACTCACAACACGGCGCTCGGTTTCGGGCTTGATGCGGAAGCACACACCGAAGCAACAATCGAAAAGCTGCTCGAAGATCCCATTATTAATGCAACTGGCTTCGGTCCCGATCCGGGTCCCCTAAACGGTGCCGGAGCAGACTTCTGCGCCAAATACCGTGTCCTCAGCGCCAAATATCCGTTCGATCCGAACTCGTCCGTCATGGCAACCATCGACGACGTGAATGGGATCTTCCGCCCGCAATCCGGCTCGCTGTGGGTCTTCTATCAGAAGATAAGCAAGTTTTTGCCGAAACAGGGAACATCATATGCGCCCGTTCCTGGACAAAAACCAATTCTGACTCCACGTTTCGTCAACTTCTTCAACAACGCTGCGCATTTCTCCGATGCCATCTACGCCAATGGCACCTCGCAGGATCCGAAACTCACCTTCGCCCTGACACCGGCCTTCTCGAGTGAATTACAAACCGTCTCGTTGACTATCGACGGGCAGACCGCCGCCTTCCATCCCGGCTCGCCCGCTCAACAATACGTATGGCCGGGCTCCGGAGGCGTGCAGATGACCGCCAAAGCCGGTGCCGACGCCCTCTATCCCACATACGCCGGCCTCTGGGGGGTCTTTCAGTTCTTTGCCGAGGCTGATCAACCGGCGCCCAGTCCTCAATGGATGCTGAAGAGCGGAAGGAACAACCGTCCCGTGACCTCGCCGATAACCGGCCAGCCAATCGTCGTCCACTTCAATGTCGATATGCTCGGCGGTCCGCCTGTCTTCCAGAAAAGCTATTTCCGCGAACTAGGCTGTGCATCGGAGGTAGCCCGTTAACCAGGTGATACCGTTTGAAGGAGCATGTGGCGCACGCACTTTGCGTGCCGCGTCGACACTCGTGTCGACGCTTGGAGTCCATTAATGAAACGTCTGCAACCTGTCATCTGGTCAAAAGGTACCGCGCTTGCCCCGCAGCACCTCCAGAACCAGGACCGTTTTTTCGAAAGCTCGCTGCAGTTCCGCATCAATGCGCTCACGTTTCGTCCATGGGGGTTTCAGGAGCTCGAGATCGACCACCAGGCGCTCGCCGCCGGCAGCTTTGCTCTGACACGCGCGTCTGGCGTGCTCCCCGACGGCCTGCTGTTCGACATTCCCGATTCCGAAGAAGGGCCGCCCATCAAACCGCTCGAAGACGCCTTCGAGGAGGATGCAAATACCGTCGATATCTATCTCGCGGTACCGGAATACAAGGAGCGTGGCCTAAACGTTGCTGCTTCCTCTGATTCCAACACTCGCTTCCAGGCCGAGACCGTCCTGCTGCGCGACGAAACCACGGGGCTCTCCGAGCGCGCTGTCCAGGTAGGGCGAAAAAACATGCGCCTGCTGACCGAACGCGAGCTCCGCGAAGGATTTTCGGCGCTGCGCGTTGCCCGGGTAAAACGGAACGCGGCAGGAGATCTCTCCGCCGACGCCGCGCTCGTGCCGCCTCTCCTCAACGTTCACGCGCATTCCTATCTGCTCTCGATCGCCCGCCGTCTGGTAGAAGTCTTATCCGCGAAGAGCAGTCAACTCGCCGATCAGCGTCGTCACAAGAACAACGTTCTCGCCGATTTCACCGCGTCCGATATCCCCAACTTCTGGCTGCTCTACACCATCAATTCATATTTCCCGCGCATCAATCACATCTTCGACGCGAAGCAAAATCACCCAGAACAGTTATTCAGCGCCATGCTCGCCCTCGCCGGCGCCTTAACCACGTTTTCGAAGGATATTCATCCGCGCGATCTGCCAAAGTACGATCACGACGATCTCGCAACCTGCTTTCACGATCTCGATCAAAAGCTGCGGACGTTGCTCGAAACGGTTGTTCCCAGCAACTTCATTTCGCTAAATCTAAAGCTGATTCAACCGTTCATCTACGGCGTCGCGCTGGACGACGACAAGTACCTGAATCGTACAACCATGTATCTGGCCGTGAATTCCGAGATGAACCAGGGCGATCTGGCAGCCAGGGTTCCCTCGCTCGTCAAAATCTGCTCGGCGAATCACATTGAGCATCTCGTGCGCCAAGCGCTGCCTGGTGTCCCGCTGATGTATTTGCCGAAGCCGCCCGGCGCGGTTCCGGTGAAATTGAACTACAAATATTTCAGTGTGAATCAGTCCGGCGTGGCCTGGGAGGCGATTACGCGTGCCCGTAATTTCGCCGCCTATGTCCCCGACGATTTTCCGAATCCCCAATTGGAGCTGATCATTGTCTTTCCGCCCCAATAACTTGTGGCGCGGCCTCTCAGGCTGCCGTGCCCCGGCTCATCGGGGCACTTCCGTCATACACGAGAGGCCCCTTCCATGAAATCCCTCTCACCCGTAGTCTGGTCCGAGGGCATGTATCTCGGCCCCCATCAGTTCCAGGCCCAGAACCGGTATTTCGAAGATTCCATCGAATTTGCGACCTCTGCGCTTTGGTTTGAAAACTACGGGCTGATCGGCGGCGAGATCAGCGGCGAAGCGCTCGAAAACGGCCAATTGCAAATCGTACACGCGCGGGGTCTCTTTCCAGATGGCCTGCCGTTCGATATGCCCGATAGCGATCCGGTGCCCGAAACGCGCAACATCGGTGCCGCGTTTCCGCCTACGCAGAACCGCATGATGACCTATCTCGCCGTCCCCGCTACCCGCGCCGATCAAAACTTCGCGCTGAACGGAGGTCCGTCGGAACACCTTCGCTTTATCGCCGAAACGCGCTCGCTGCACGATGAGACAACCGGACGCGACGAGCGGGCCATCCGCCTGGGCCGCAAGAATATTCGAATCGTCTTTGAAACCGAGGAATCGCCCGATATGATCAGGCTGCCGATTGCGCGCATCGCGCGATCCGGAAAGGGCGGCTTCATTCTCGACGCGGCCTTCATCCCGCCATGCCTCGACATCGGCGCCAGCCCTCGCCTCTTGCAAATCCTCGGCACCCTCGCAAGCCTGCTCGAGGACCGCAGCAGTTCGCTTGCGCTATCCGCCGGCGAACAGCCAGCGTTCTCGGTTCAGGAGCTCATGCGCTTCTGGCTGTTGCACACCATCAACGCCGCACTAGTTCCACTCCGTCACCTGTATATCGTTCGCCGCGGGCACCCCGAACAGCTATTCCTCGAACTCTCCCGCCTGGCCGGCGCCCTCTGCACCTTCTCGCTCGAGTCGCACCCGCGATCGCTGCCCAAATACGATCACCAGAATCTGGGCGATTGTTTCGATGCGCTCGATCTGCACATCAGGCGGCACCTCGAAATCATCATTCCGACAAGTTGCCTGCGCATTCCGCTGCGGCCCACGGAGCGCTACTTCTACGTCGGAGATATCACCGATCAGCGTTGCTTCGGCCGCACGACCTGGATTCTCGCCATGCGCACCAGCGGTGGTGAAATCGACGTCATTCAGAAGGCGCCGACACTGATAAAGGTTTGTTCGGAAGCATTTGTGCCGGAGTTGGTGAGGCGTGCTCTTCCCGGTTTCGCTATGACCCATCTGCCCACGCCGCCATCAGCGGTTTCCGTCCGGCCCGGCACGCAATATTTTCTGTTGAACACTGCCGGACCTTGCTGGGATCACATCCGCAAAACCAGCCGCGTCGGTGTATATGCGCCCGGCGAACTGCCCGACCCCGAAATCGAACTGCTAGTCGTCGTTGAACCGGCTTAAAAGCCATCGTGGGGCGTGGGGCGGGCGCCAGCCTGCGGCGGCCGCAAGGCCGCCTCATTTCGGTTTCAGCACAAAATGATACAGCGCCGCTCCTGCAATCACCAGCAGCGCCACAATAATGATCACGAGCAAAATGACCGGCGGCTTCTTTACCGGCGCTTCCACCGGTATGGCGGCAAGCTTCGGCGGGGCCTTTAACGACTGCCCCACATCTGGTTTGGGCGCAAACATTTTGCCGTATTCATCGCCACCCGCCGGAGCACCGGCCGCAGGCGCGGTCGGCTTCGCCGATGCCGGCGGTGCTGAAGTAGCGGCAGGCCTCTGCGCTTGAAAAAGGTCCGAGGCCCCGGCTCGACCCGCTGCTTGCGGCGGCGCGGCGCCGCCTCCCGGCCGGCCGAACATCTTGGTGAAATCGCCTTCCGGCTTCGCCGATGGCGGTGGTGGCGCCTGCTTTTCAATTGCCTTCCAGTCGGGTTCACGCCCAACCGGCAATGGGTCCTTGAAAAACCGGGTGAACTCGCCGCTGTCGCTGCTGGCAGCTGGTTTCACCGGTAGCGGCAGCGGAGCCGAAGGGGGTGTACTCGCAGGCCGTGCCGGAGCTTGGAACTGCCGCGTAAACATGCCGGCGTCATCCTCCGGTATGGAAGATGGAGCAGATGACGGAGAAGACCGGACAGGGTATGTCAGTTGCGGCGGCGCATTCGGAATACTTGCCGGTTGCGCATTAAACATTCGCGTGAATTCGCCGTCCATCGGCCGCGCTCGTTGCGGCTGCTCCTGCTCCGACTGCGGAGGTGGAGGCGCAGGTGCCGAAGCGTGCGCTGGCGGCGTTGCACCGCGTGATGCCGGTGGAGATGCCTGAAACATCCGCGTAAACTCACTGTCCGCAGACTCCGGCTTGGGCTGAGGTGCACTGGGCGCGGGTCTTACAGGCGCCGCAGAGGCAGGCGGAGAAGGCGCAGCAGAGGCAGAAGGAGCGGCCGGACGCGCAGCCGGAGCGCGAAAGAAACTGGTGAACTCTCCGGGCCCGGAATCCGCCGCCGGAGAAGGCGTAGAAGGTGCTGCCTCCTGTTTGGGCGCTGGCAGATCAGGCGGGACAACGATGGGCGGCTGTTTCGGCGATGGTTCGGATTCTACTGAAATCCGCGAAACGGCACTGAACATTCCGGTAAACCCGAAATCGGAACCACCAGAAGCTGGAGCGCTTTCGCCTGGAGCGCTTTCGCCTGGAGCGCTTGCGCCCGGACTGCTCGCCACAGGTTCCGAGTACGCCGCAGCCGCCGGTGGCGCAAGCGGCGCAGGCGGCGCAGCCTTCGGCAGCTCAGCGGGAACAGCCCGAAACATCCGCGTAAATTCACCGGGCGTATCCGCGTCTGACTTGAACGCCGGTGAAACCGGCGCTGCAGGAGCAGCCTTCGCGACGTTCGGAATCTGGAACATCCGCGTAAACTCGCCTGGCTCTTTCGTTGGCGGGGGAGCCGTACGGGGTCCGTTCAAATTCTGCAGTTCAGGCCGGTCCGGCGTCAAAATATATATTTTTCCGCCCGTTTCTCCGCGCTCGAGGACATCCGCCCCCAGCGTGTCCGCAACGTCCAGCAGCGATAATCCTCCTGTATGAAGAATCAGCCTCGACCCATCCGTCGTATCAACCGCGCGGGAGCTTTGAACCTCTCCCTCCGCTACTACTTCGAGAACCTGTAATCGTCCGATTCTTGCCATGGTTTTTAGCCGGTGAGACGTACGCCCGGGATCCAGCCGTGGTCCATATTACCCCAACCGCGCCCTCCTCGGCTGCACGCCTGCTGCCATCACGTGCTACAGTAAAAGTTCCGCCTGGATTCGGATCTGGGTCGTGGTACGTATTTATGGCAAAATTTTGTGAAGTATGCGGTCGTGGACCGCAGTTCGGGCACCGCGTCAGCCACGCCCACAATATTACGAAGCGCCGCTGGAATGTGAATCTCCAAACCGTGCATGCCTTAATAAAGGGTGCCGGCAAGCGCGTTCGCGTCTGCACCTCGTGCATCCGCAGCGGCAAAATCCAAAAAGCCCCCCTCGCCTAAGCGCGGTCACAACACAGAAAAACAAGTTATCCTCCTCAATCCAGGAGGTTTGCTCTGCTTTTGCACGTGCCGACCACCTTGGTCGGCACGGTCACGTGCTACCGTCCTAGCCGTGAAGATAAGATCAGACCAGCCCGGGCGCCCATCCGAAACCTCCATCTCCTCCGCTCAACTCGCGGCCAACCGCGCTAACTCGCAGCTATCTACCGGTCCTGTCACTGCGACCGGGAAACGCATCTCGTCCATGAACGCCGTAAAGTCCGGCCTGACCGGCCAGACCGTTCTGCTTCCCTCCGATGACGCTGCTCTCTACGAACGCCACGTCCAGCGGTTTGTTGCTGATCACAAACCCGAAGGCGACCGCGAATCCGAACTCGTCCAGAGCCTGGCGGACGCGCAATGGCGCATGAACCGCATCCCGGGTCTCGAGATGGCGATCTTTGCGCGTGGACGCGTCCAGTTCGCCGAGAAGTTTGCTGAATACGACGACCAGACGGCCGCCGCTCTCACCGATGCCGAAACTCTTGTGGTCTATCAGCGCGCGCTGCGCAACCTGCAAACGCAGGAAGGTCGCATCCGCCGCCAGTATCGAAACGATCTGGCCGAATTGAAAGCATTGCAGGCGGAACGGGTCATATCCAACCAGCCCGCAGTCTCGCCCCAGCAAAATGGCTTCGAATTTGCAAAGGTCGAATCAGAAGTTTTGAAACTCGAAGCCGAACTCGCCAGCGAACAGAAACGAGCCGCTTGAGGGGCAGGGCCGTGGGGCGGGCGCAAGCCTGCGGCGGCCGCAAGGCCGCCAAAAGTGGCGGATTACTGGCTAATCACATCCGCCATATAAGAACTGCGAACAAAGGGCCCGCTAAACACATTCCGGAACCCGATCGATAGCCCGTAATCCCGATACGCATCGAACTGTAGCGGAGCCACAAACTCGGCGACAGGCAAATTGCGCCTGGTTGGCCGCAAATACTGGCCGATGGTAGCGATATCCGTCTGCGCCCCAAAAATATCGCGCAGCAATTCCGTCACTTCGTCGTGTGATTCGCCAAGTCCAACCATCAACCCGGACTTGGTCAAAACCTCGGGGCGATACCGTTTCGCAAACGCCAGAACGTCCAGCGACTGCCGGTAATTCGCCTGCGGCCGCACCCGGCGATACAGCCGCCGCACGGTTTCCATGTTGTGATTGAACACATGCGGCTGCGCGTCCAGCACACGCGTCACCGCGTCTAAGTCGCCGCAAAAATCCGGCGTAAGAACCTCAACCCGGGCCTCCGGAAGTGCCGCGCGAACCCGCCGCACCGTTTCGGCAAAATGAGTCGATCCGCCGTCCGGCAAGTCGTCGCGATTCACCGACGTGATGACGACGTACCGCAGCCTCATCTCGGCTGCCATCTCAGCCACGTGCTGTGGCTCGTCGGGATCTAGCGAAAACTCTCGCTTTGCCGGCGAGCCCTTGGGAACCGAACAAAACGCGCACCCTCGGGTACACAGGTTGCCGAGGATCATGAAGGTCGCCGCGCCGCGATGAAAGCACTCATGGATATTCGGGCAGCGCGCAGACTCGCAAACCGTATGCAAACGCTTTTGGCGAAGCTCGGTCTTCAGCCGGTGAACCGATTCAAAATGCGTTCTACCCTTGCGAAGCCATTCGGGGAGCCGCGGCCTAGTGGGCAGTAGAGTCGCCGGAGGGGAGATTTGGACCAGACCATCCTGAAGCACGAACCCTTATTCTGGCACGCGCACAGGCCGCCGACAGCTGCTACATTGCAGGCAGAGGCATCGAGGCAATCACCCGCTCGGCGGTCCTCAAAATGACCGGCCATGTAAGCTGTCCCAGAGCGTCCGTTTTCTCCTCCTCCAGCAATTGGACGAATGTCGGATAGCTTGCCAGGATTGTCTTCGCCTTAGGGGCGGGTTCCGAGTAGTCCGGCTGAACCGTCAACCAGCCCGCGATTGCCTTGATCACGGTCACTGGCGTCTGGTCATGCATTGGTGGATCGAATCCCCCAAGATCGGAGATGAATTTCTGGTGCACAAATCCAGGAGGAACGAGTGCCATCCAGTTGTGCGCCGTTCCCGAAACTTTGCCGTGATAGCGCATCGAGAGCGCCATGCCCAGTTCCAGCGGCATATTGAAACGCGATAGCTTCTCCGGACCCTCGCCCTGAAAACGGGAAAGGTCGTGGATCGAATATTTGGACTCCCGCAATCCTTTCGCAATGCGGTCGATTCGGGACTCTGCTTCACCCTCGCTTTCGCGAGCGCAGCGCGGAGTGAACCCAAGCGCGCCAATCGTCAGGACCGCCGCATGAAAAAGAGGTGCAAATAAGTCATCGAAAGGGCAGTTTAAAAATACCGACCTCTCGTAAAGCGGCACGGGCTATTTGACGGCACGAAGTCCGGCGCGCTTTACATCTTCTTCGCTGAGAACTTGCGTATACTCCCGAAGACTCTCGACAGCCTGTACGCGTGCCCTGCGGCCTTGCTCGAGCTTTTCCTTATCGATGGAAACCGCCGGATTCTGCAGCGTGGTCACAATCTGATCGGCAACCTCTGCGCAAGACTCTGGCGTGTGGCTAAGCGCAAGCGAACGACGGCTTTTGAGAAAGCCGGGAAGTTCCGGTTCGCCAATCAACACTGGAATCAGCGGTTTGGAAGGATCAAGGTAAAACTCCTGCTCGACCACCTGCTGCCATTCGAACCGCTGACCCCGATCTTCATGACCCGGAGGACCGATCAGAAACACGAATCCAATCGCAGTCTCGATCGCCGAAATCACCTGCTGATTCCAATCCGCACCCGGAGCAGCATCGCGCAGATCCACCCACGTCTCTACACTGCGCTTCTGCAGCTCTTCGCAAAGGTGCAATGCCGAACTGCTGTTGACTCGCGAGTGGGAAACAAAAACGTGCATTGGTAGGTTGGACGGCCTGTCCGATTATCGCACTGAAATCGGGCCTGCCCGAGTTTAGCTACGCCATATCCGCTAAGCCACAGACAATGTATTCACCGTCTGCGGCCGTTGTGCCTCATACGCCGCAATCGCATCTTCCTGCTTCAGGATGTAGCCCACCTCATCGACGCCCTCGAGCATGCAGTACCTCGCAAAGCCATCGATTGGAAACGTCACTTGCTCACCATCCGGCAGAGTCAACGTTTGATTCGCAAGATCCACCGTCACGGTACTCACCGGGTCCTTCTGCACCGCCGCAAACAGTTTCCTGTGCGCTTCAGGCGAAACCATAATGGGCAGCAGACTGTTCTTCAGCGAATTGCCCCGGAAGATATCGGCGAACGATGTGCTGATGACGGCTCGGAAGCCATACTGCGTCAGCGCCCAAGGGGCATGTTCGCGGGAACTTCCGCACCCGAAGTTATCCCCAGCCAGCAGAATTTGCGCTTCCTTGCCTTCCGGCTTGTTCAAAATGAAATCCGGATTCGGATTACCGGCCGGATCGTAGCGCCAATCGCAGAACAGATTGCGGTCAAGCCCTTCTTTGGAAATCGTCTTCAGAAATCGCGCCGGAATGATCTGATCGGTATCGATATTGTCGATCCCGAGCGGTGCCAGGCGGCTGGTAAAGGTCGTGAATTTCTCCATGCCAATCTCTCCTACAGCAGTGTCCGAACATCTGTCACAACCCCGGTAATCGCCGTGGCCGCAGCCGTTAGCGGACTAGCCAGGAATGTTCGGCCGCCCTTTCCCTGCCGGCCTTCGAAGTTCCGATTACTTGTAGACACGCTGTATTCGCCCGGCTTCAACTGGTCCCCGTTCATCGCGATGCACATCGAGCAACCCGCCTCGCGCCACTCCGCGCCGGCGTCGGTAAATACCCGGTCCAGGCCTTCCGCCTGCGCCTGTGCCTTCACCTCTTGCGAACCGGGGACAACCATTACGCGCACGTGCGGATTTACCTTACGACCCTTCAGAAGCCCGGCCGCGGCACGCAGGTCCGAAATACGGGAGTTTGTGCAGCTTCCGATAAAAACAACATTCACCGGATGGCCAAGCAGCGGCTTCCCGGAAGGCAGATTCATATAGCGAAGCGCTTTGCCCAGCGACTCGCGTTCCAGCGGATCGCTGACCACCGCCGGATCAGGCACCGGCGCCGTGATCGGGATGCCCATACCCGGGTTCGTCCCGAACGTAATCATCGGCTCGAGCGACCCCGCATCAATATAGATTGTCTTGTTGAAGCTCGCCCCTTCATCAGTCGGAAGCTGCCGCCACAGTTGGACGGCGCGATCCCAATCCGCGCCCTTGGGAGCGGCCGGGCGTCCTGCGAGGTAGTTATACGTCGTATCGTCCGGGGCCACTAAGCCGGCCCGGGCGCCGCCCTCGATCGACATATTGCAGATCGTCATCCGCTCTTCCATCGAGAGCGACCCGATCGCCGATCCGGCATACTCGAACACCGCGCCAGTCCCGCCGCCGATCCCGATCCGCGAGATCAGGTTCAGAATGATGTCCTTGGCGCCGACGCCCGGCTTCAGCGTTCCTTCCACCCGCACTTCAAAGGTTTTTGAAGGGCTTTGCAACAGACATTGCGTTGCCAGAACATGCTCCACCTGGCTTGTGCCTATCCCGAACGCAAGCGCACCGAAAGCGCCATGTGTCGCCGTGTGGCTGTCGCCGCAGACGACCGTCATACCAGGCTGCGTCAACCCTTGCTCTGGTCCGATGACGTGGACAATTCCCTGCTTCTTGCTATGCGGACCATAGAACGGGATACCGAAATCGCGGCAGTTCTTCTCGAACTGAACAATCTGCGTTTCCGCGATCTTGTCCACAATCGGAAGTGACCGGTCATGCGTAGGAATGCTGTGATCGGTCGTCCCGATGGTCAGATCCGGGCGGCGCACCTTCAACCCGCGTTCCCGTAAACCCGAAAAGGCCTGCGGCGAAGTAACTTCATGCACCAGATGCAGGTCGATGTAGAGCAAGGTCGGTGCGCCCGCGCGCTCAGACACGATGTGGTTGGTCCACACCTTCTCAATAATCGTGCGTGGCTGGGCCGCCGCACCATTCGCTTTTCCCATAAGACTTCCTTTGCTTGTTAGACCGCCGTTACTTACTAAACGGAAACGGTCCGAGCAGTCAGCGCGGCGCAAATCGCATCGCCTACCTGACTCGTTGTAGCGGGCGTACCGGCCGGATGCAAATCCGCCGTCACCTTCCCGCTATTCAAAACCTCTTCCATAGCGCGGTTCACTGCCTGCGCCTCGTCCACAAGTCCAAAGCTGTATTCCAGCAAGGCCGCGACAGACCCAATTGCGCCGAGCGGATTTGCTTTATTCTGCCCCGTGATATCCGGCGCCGATCCATGCACCGGCTCATACAATCCAACCCATGCGCCGGACGGCCGCTTGCTCCCGATCGATGCCGAAGGCAGCATTCCGATGGAACCCGCCAGCACGGCGCCCTCATCGCTCAAAATATCGCCGAACAGGTTCTCGGTCAGCACTACGTCGAATCGCTTCGGGTTCAGCACCAGCTGCATCGCACAGTTATCTACCAACAGATGATCCAACGTCACATCGGAATACTCCGCCGCGACTTCAACAACTACCCTGCGCCAAAGCTGCGAGTTCTCAAGTACGTTCGATTTATCTACGCTCGTCACCTTCTTGCGCCGCTTACGCGCCAGTTGGAAGGCCATGTGGGTCACGCGCTCGATTTCCGGACGCGTATACACCATGCTGTTTACAGCGCGCTCTTCCGCGCCCGAGCCGCTAATGCCGCGCGGCGTCCCGTAATACAAGCCACCGGTCAACTCGCGCACGATGATCATGTCAACGCCATCAACCAGGTCGTTCTTCAATGGCGAGGAATCGAGCAGCGCCTTATAAGACCGGACAGGCCGCAGGTTCGCATAAACACCCAACGTTTTACGAATCCCCAGCAAACCTCGCTCGGGCCGCTTGTCCGGAGGAGCGTTATCGAACTCAGGCAGGCCCACCGCCCCCATCAAAATCGCATCGGCCTTTAACGCCAAATCCCGCGTAGCATCCGGAAACGGATTGCCGGTCTTATGAATCGCAATTCCGCCTAATAGCCCTTCGTTCAGGGACAATTGATGACCGTACAGCGCCGCGATCTGCTTTAAAACCTTAACTGCTTCGTGGGTGACTTCGACGCCTATGCCGTCGCCGGGAAGAAGAAGAACGTTCAGATTCATTTACGCCTATCCGACAACCGTTGCCCGCTCAGCTCCGACGACCTCGCGCACCAGCTTCGCAATCTCGTCGTTCCGCAGTCCCTTCTTGTTATCCGCAAGTTTGGTGAACTTTTGGTAGACTTCGTCGAGCTCGGCGCGTGTCAGCTTGAACCCGAGATCTTCCGTGCGGCTCTTCAGAGCATGGCGTCCGCTGTGCTTACCCAAAACCAATCTCCCTTCCGGCACGCCAACAGACTGGGGACTGACGATCTCGTAGGTCGACTTCTCTTTCAGATATCCGTCCTGGTGAATGCCGGCTTCATGTGCAAATGCATTCTCGCCGACGATCGCCTTATTTGGTTGAGGACCGAAAGAGATGAACTGCGTCAGCAATTGACTGGTGGAAAAAATCTTCTCGGTGTGGATGTTCGTGTGGAAAGGAAGCTGATCCGGACGCGTCTTAATGGCCATCACCACTTCTTCCAGCGCCGCATTTCCCGCCCGCTCCCCGATACCGTTGATCGTGCACTCAACTTGCCGCGCGCCTGCCTTCACCGCAGCGAGCGAGTTCGCGACCGCCAGGCCTAGGTCATCGTGACAGTGGACGCTCAAAATGGCGCGATCGCCCAGCACCCCCGCGACGTGGCCGATCAATGCGGCATATTCCTCTGGAACGGAATACCCGACTGTGTCCGGAAGATTTACCGTACGGGCGCCCGCCTCGACCACTGCCTTCGAAACTTCCTCCAGGTAGCCCAATTCCGTTCGCGTTGCGTCTTCGGCCGAAAACTCTACATCATCGGTATAGTTACGGGCCAGAGAGACCGCCGCAATAGCTTCATTCAGAACCTGCTCGCGGTTCTTGCGGAGTTTGTGCTTTAGATGAATGTCGCTGGTCGCAATAAACGTATGAATTCGAGGGCGCTTCGCATGCTTCAAGGCGCGAGCGGCGCGCTCGACGTCAAGCGTGCAGCATCGCGCAAGAGCCGCCACTTGAACCCAGGGAAACTGCCGGCTGATCTCATCAACCGCTTCAAAGTCTCCCTCCGAAGAAATCGGGAATCCCGCTTCGAGAATATCCACGCCCAGGTCCACGAGGCGGGCGGCCATCTTCAGTTTCTCGGGCTTTGTCATACTGCACCCGGGCGATTGCTCGCCGTCGCGCAGCGTCGTGTCAAAGATATAGACTCGGCTCAACGTGGGCTCTCCTGAAAACTGGTTTTCGTTGCGTTTGACCTTTATAGTAAGGCGATCTACGCGGATTATGCAAATTTATAGTTTTGCCGCTTTGTATTAGCTATAATCATGACATAAACGTGGGGGTGGGTGGGAGCAATGGAACTGTATCCTCTCAAAGTCTTCCTGACGGTGGCGACGGAGAGGAGTTTTTCGCGTGCCGGCGAAAAGCTTCTTCGTACGCAGCCGGCGATTTCAATCGCGATTCAGCGTCTCGAAAACGACCTGAAAGAGAAGCTCATCGACCGTTCAGGCCGTGAGCTGCTGCTAACCGATGCTGGACGCGTCGTGCTCGAGTACGCACGAAGGTTTCAAAACCTGGAGTTGGATCTGGAAAACGCTCTCCGGGAATTACGTGACAACTATGCAGGCCGGCTGTCCATCGGCGCAAACGAGTCCACTTCGTTATACCTGATTCAGCACATCGAGCAATACCGTCGGATGTTCCCGAAGGTCAAGATTCAAATGCGCCGCGTTGAATCGAGCAAGATCCCGTCTCAACTACTGGATGGCGAATTGGAACTCGGAGTCATCAGCTATGACCCTGATGATGCCCATCTGTCTTCGACAGTTGTTTATACGGATCGTTTAGCATTGGTCATCTCCCCTCACCATCGCTTTGCCGGGCGCGAGGAGGTCTCCATCGCAGAGCTCGATATGGAAACATTTATCGCCCACAACGCCATGTCTCCTAATCGCGATGCAGTTTTACGCGAGTTCCAACGCTACAAGGTTCCTCTCAACATGGACGTTGAGATGCCCACAATCGAAACCATCGGGCGTCTGGTGCAGCACAACGAAGGCGTCGCCTTTGTTCCACGCATGTGCGTCGATCAGGAAATCCGCAGCGGACTGTTAATGGAAATTCGCGTCAAAGAACTTAACTTTGAGCGGAAAATTCGCCTGGTCTATCCTGCGCGACGGGCTCTGAGCCATGCAGCGAAAGCGTTTTTAGACCTCGTGAAACGTAATAGCGGCGAACCGGAAACTCAACAAAAGGACGCATCGCAGGCCGCTGTGTGAGTTTCGCCGCGAGCCATTCAGGCATCGCTGTCATCGGTGGGGGCGTTGTCGGGCTGAGCATTGCCTGGCGTCTGTCTCAACTCGGATGGCAGATCACACTGTTCGACCGGCAGGCCGTAGGACAGGAAGCAAGCTGGGTCGGCGCGGGCATGCTGGCGCCGGGGGGCGAAGTCTCGAAACCAACAGACTTCGCGCGACTGCTGCTCGAGGCGAGAAGCCTCTACCGCGATTTCGTAATCGAGCTGCATGAGGAATCGGGCGTTCCCATCGATTATCAGGAGTCAGGCGGCCTCGACCTCGCTTATTCCGACCATGAACTGGCGGGATTATTGACCCATGCCGCCACGCAAGCCCGGTTGGGAATTGCTTCCCAGCCCATTACGCCTGCCGACGTTCGTAGCGGATGGCCGCAGGTCCGAAGCGCCGGCCTCTCTGGCGCAATCTTCTATCCGACTGATGCATTTGTGAACGCCCGCGACCTGGTCAGCGCGCTGAAAGCGGCTTGTGTAAGGCGCGGCGTCCATCTTCGCGAGGGCGATCCAGTCAAGCGGGTGACTGTTGACCAAACCAGTGTCGGTATCGAAGCCAGCGACCCGCATCTACTTGACGCTGCAGTCATCGCCGCAGGAGCATGGAGCAGCGATCTGCCTGTACTCGGCGTTCCGCCACTCACAGCGGTTGAACCAGTGAAGGGGCACATCCTGGGATTTCAGCAGCCGCCCCAGACCTGCCCCTCGATCGTCAGATACGGCGACACCTACCTGCTGCAGCGCGCAAACGGACTCGTGCTCGCGGGCGCGTCGATGGAACATGTGGGTTTCGACCGGGCGATTCAGCCCGCCGTCGTCGCTGCTCTTGCCGAAAAAGCGGGCTCGGTTCTACCATGCCTCGCCGGTCACCCGCCCGAACAAATTTGGATCGGCTTTCGGCCCGCATCGGAGGAAATCCAGATCGGACCCTGGCATTCCAGCAGGCTTTTTGTGGCCTACGGACACTTCCGCAACGGTATTCTGCTGGCGCCTTTGACTGCGGCCCGGATCGCCGCAGCCGTCGGCCGCCACTAACTCTGTTTCCAATTCGGAAACGCGGAAACCCGCTGGCGCGGAACAGCCTCGATCAAGTCGTCAATACGGGAACAACGGTTAAGCAGAGCATGAAGCATATTTTCGAGTTCTGTTTCGTCCGATTCCAACCACGCACGAGGAATCTCTTTCCACGCCGAATCGACGACCTCCTCCGGGAAGTGCCGGACCATACTCAGCCACGGCTCAAATGAATCGAGGGAACGCACGTCTTTATAGACGCTCGGGCGAAAGTATAGCCCTTGAGCGGCTGAATCGTTAAACTGCCAGTGGGGGCCATTGAACGCAAACCCGTGATCGATCATCTGAGCGAAAAAGCCGATCCGCGCGGGCGCCTCGCCTTTGAGCGGAGTCCACGTTTTGGCTTTGGCGCGAAAAAACACCGCCTGCCGGGAATCCATGTTCGATGCCCACTTATCGAAAACAAGCGTGCCGAGAAAATCAACTCGATTCTCGATTTTATGCAGCAGTTTGTCCGGCAAAAAGTCGAACACGGCCACGCGATCCGGATGCACCGCCATACGCGATCCAAAATGCGGACCAGGAGGGATGGGCATGCGTCGCGGACCAACTGAGAGGTAAAGCTCCGGGCTATCCGCAATGAACTCCGGCGTGAGTTCAATCACCGCGATATCGGGAACGTGGATTTGCAAGTAGCGAAGAAAGCTGTTCGCAAGCCACTCGTTTATCAGAATGCGGCGGTGTTGGGGATTGTTGGTGAATTTGACAACATAGAGGGCGCCGTCATCACCTTCGATGAGATGAGCCTGCGCCCCGCCCCGCATCTTTCGGATCAGGTTTCGGGCACGGACTGGCATTGGGAGGTCAGAATGTCACAATCGGTGGTGAAAAGTCCGCAGCATAAGGAGCGTAAGTCACGCATGGGTGATACAAACGAGAACCAGGAAAAACATTCCGGAGCGACTCCGGATGAACTTGCCCTGGAGCTTATGAAGTTTATAGCAGTTACGACCGGCTACGGCCGAGGGCCGGCTGGCGCCGGATTTGGCACCAGAGGAGCACGTTCGAGCGAAGAGTACGCAGACTCATTGCTGGAACTGTTTGACCGGTGTCGCGGCGCCGTCCGGAAACAGCCAAAGTAGATTGTGATTGTGCGTGGGAGCGCCATCCGGCGCTCCCACACCAGATGATCAGCGACGGCGGAGCTTCGTCTTGGCGGGCGATTTCTTCGCCGGCGCCTTCTTGGCAGCCTTCTTCACGGCCGCTTTTTTGACGGCTTTCTTCGGCGCGGCCTTCTTAGCCGCTTTTTTCGCTGCTGCCTTCTTGACGGCTTTTTTCGGAGCCGCTTTCTTCACGGCCTTTTTCGCCGCAGCCTTCTTCACCGCTTTTTTAGCAGCAGCCTTTTTGGGGGCAGCCTTCTTGGCGGCGGGCGCCGCTTTTTTAACGGCTGCTGCGGTCTTCTTCACAGCCGTCGGAGCAGGAGCGGCCGCGGCCTTCGATGGAGCTTTCTTTTTGGCCTTCGAAACGGTCTTCGCAGGTGCGGCCGTTTCCTTATCCGGTTCTTCCGCCTTATGAGACGGCTCCGACTCCTTCGTTGATTCGCTGGCCGGCTCTTTCTCCGCAGTTACCGGTGCAGGTTTCGAAACAACGATCTCTTCGTCATCTTCGTCGTATTCGTCTTTGTCCGACTCTAACTCCACATGCTCATCCTCGTAGTCAAAGTCATCGTCTTCTTCCGCCGCCGACCAAAAAACCAGACTCACGAAAGCCCCTCCTTAATCGCTTGCAAATAATCGCTGTGCTTGTGCATCAAAACGATGCAGGAAGCAAAATCATTTCACAACCAATGGACGAGCGCAAGTGCAAAACAGCACATACCACGTTATAGACGTATATTGACGCACAAGCCGAGGAGTTTTGTTCGCGAAGCTCGCGACAACTGGTCTCGAAACGAGGAGGAACTTCGATGAGACTAACGCGACGCAGTCCGTACAGCAGCTTTGCGATGCAGTACTTGAGCCGGAACGCGACGAGAAGCAGCCACATGTCCGTTGCTCGCCGCATGAGCGCCGTGTGCGATGACGACTGCCGAGCGGCCACGCCGGTGGTTTGCTGAATGCAGAGCCGCCGAGGGACTCTCGTGGAAAACTGCCGGGATCACTAACACATCGCCGGCTTCGAGGGAGTCCGCAGCGCGATTGACAGCAACAATGCGGTCAGCCGAAAGGTGATACGAGCGGGCAATGCTATCCAGCGTGTCCCCCGCAAGGACATGATGCAGGCGCCAAGACTGACGCTGATCGGCTGGCACGTTCTCAAGCGCCGCTTGAGCGGTTTCAGAAGTTCCCCTCGGCACGTGCACCGAAAACCCGGCCGGGGCTATGGAGCGAAGCAGCGCCGGGTTCAATTCGCGAATGGCGGACACCGGCTGCAAAGTCGCATCGGCGATAAGGTCCAAATTCGTTCGAGCGGATACCTGAATCGTGTCGTAATCGACAGGTGCATCGACATCCTCGCTCTGCATACCATAATCCTGAGGATGCTTGGCCATAATAGTCATGGCCAGAATGATCGGAACGTAGTTCGAGGTCTCCTTGGGCAGGACGCGACGCTTCAGAAGCTCCCAATAATCGGCGTAGCCGGTGCGATCCACCGCCCGGTCGATAGCCCCGGCGCCGCAATTATAAGCGGCCATCGCCAGGTACCAGTCTCCGTATCGAGCGTAAAGATCGCGCAAGTACCGCGCTGCCGCCCGCGTCGATTTTTCAGGGTCTAAGCGATCGTCGTATTCGGAAGTACGCGTCAGCTCGTACAACGAAGCAGTTCCAGCGATGAATTGCCACATCCCCACAGCATTCTTGTAAGAGACCGCACGCGGCAAAAATCCGGATTCCGCTTGCGCCAGGTAAATCAATTCCGGAGGTACGCCTTCCTCGATGAATACGCGCTCGATCATGGCCTTGTAGCGGCCGGAACGACGAAATCCCGACAACAAAATTTTCCGCCCGCGGTCGGACGAGAAGTAGTGCACGTAACTGAGAACCGGATCGGCAAGTTCGAGCGGAATGCCTGATGTTGTTTGATTCAGTTGCGACTTCAGCCTGGCCGCAAGCGTCTCATCTACCGGAAAGGTCATATGGCTGATCTCGTCGATAGGCGCCTTATCAAAAACAGCGGCTTCTTCAGATCCTTGTCCGGCACCAAGCTTTTCAATGTCGAAGCGGTAGATCAGATCGCAGAGTTCTTCGAGACGCCGCTCAATCCTGCGATGGTCGGGAAGCGAATCCGGAGCATTCAGCAGGCTATCCACTGCGGCATCGAAGTCGTGTTTGGCCGTGACAAAGTCGCCCTGGAAGTAATGCGCCCGGCCGCTCTCGAATCGCATTTGCGCCTTCGACAGCACATCATCAGTTTGCGCCGTGTGGGACCCGCTCGAATCGGAATCGGCAACGGGGATGGACGAAGCCGCGGAGCCGGCGGCGTTTCCGGCAGCAGCGTCGCCCGCAGCCATCGAAAACCCGAGATAAGCTGTACTTGATGCAGTGTCTAAGCCTGCCGCACAAAGCGGGACTACGACTATCGTGGTCGTGAGCGCTGTTTTAATCAGAATAGAGCGAAAAGACGTCATCATTCGATAAAGAATCGTTATGGCGTAAGCAATTCGTAACGGAATCATCACTGTAACGCACGGCACCAAGCACGGTCAAGCGGAAACTCCGCCGAAATCCCGTATTGCGTAAACCGCTTCCAAATGCCATAGCAATTCTCCTAACACTTCTGTGGGGCGTGGTCCTAGGGCACAATTGCTCACACCGGCCGTAAGTTATGAAATCTACTTAACTTTCGCGCGAATACGCCCATAAACAAAAGGGCCACAATCCCTGAGCAGGATCGTGGCCGTAGGAATCAGTTTGATCTCGCGCCGATCAGATTAACGAATTTTAACTTTAACGGGTTGGCACCGGCTGCAGGCTGCGGCTTTCGATCACACGATCGATCATGCCGTACTCCAGTGCGGAGTCGGGCTCAAGAATGTAGTCGCGATCCACATCGCGGGCGATCCGGTCGATTGGCTGCCCGGTTGCCTCGGCGAGAATTTCGTTCAAATTCTGGCGCATGCGCAAGATCTCGCGCGCATAAATGTCAATATCAGTCGCTTGTCCACCTAATCCGCTCATTGAGGGCTGGTGGATTAGGATACGCGAATGGGGAAGGCTGAAACGCTTTCCCTTGGATCCGCAAGCTAACAGAACCGCCGCCATCGAAGCCGCCTGGCCGACGCAATATGTTGCAATATCGGGCTCGACCAGCCGCATCGTGTCTAAAATGGCTAAGCCCGCTGTGATGGAACCGCCCGGCGAATTAATGTAGATAGAGATGTCGCGCTCCGGGTCTTCAGCGGCAAGAAATAACATCTGCGCCATGACGAGGTTGGCAACGCCATCGTCGATAGGAGTACCCAAAAAGATGATGTTTTCCTTAAGGAGACGAGAATAAATATCGTAGGCTCGCTCTCCGCGGGACGTCTGTTCCACCACCATTGGCACCAGTACCGAGTTG
>DATBDT010000070.1:0-9366 GCA_036269815.1 Bryobacteraceae bacterium | reverse complement strand
TTTGTCGTATGCGAGGGAACAGGATAGCTCGCGGTAGGCATCGGTCTGCTGCTGAAGCGTTGCAGCCACCTGTTCTGCTGTACCGACAGCATCTGCGCCTGCAATGAAACGGCGAGGCGGCTTTTCCTGACTTGTAATTGTAATCAATGCCTGTGCGAGCTTGGCGGGATCGCCAGACTGCTGACCGTTATAGCCTTTCCAAAATTTCATTTGCTTCGCTCTACGCTCGTTGTAGTCCTCGATGGTCCACTCTGCGAAATTTGTTGACCCTTCAGTCAGAAGCTCAGTGCGAAAGAAGCCCGGATTGACAGTGATGGTATCGATGCCAAAAGGTTCGACCTCGGCCTGCAGCGATTGCATCCAGCCCTCAAGGCCGAACTTCGACGCAGCATAGGCGGTGCCGAATTCAAAACCGATCAGGCCCGCAGTTGATGAGATCGTGATTACCAGGCCCGAACGCTGCTTGCGCATGACCGGCAAAACCGCGCAGGTCACATTCATCGGACCGATAAGACTGGTCGATAGCTGCCGCTCCATCTGTTCCGGCGTCAGCTCTTCAAAAAAGCCAGCATGAAAGTTTGCGGCATTGTTGACCAGCACATCTATGCGACCAAATTTGTCCACAGCAGCCTTAACGGCGGATTCAGCGTCGGCGGGCTTAGTAATGTCCAGCTTCACGATCAACAGGTTGGCAGACTTTCCCAAGACCTCGGCCACCTTGTCCGTATTGCGGCCGGTAGCGACCACTTTATGGCGGGCGGCCAGAGCCGCCTTAGCGATATCCACGCCCATCCCGCGCCCGGCACCAGTGATGAACCAAACTTTGCTCAAGTTCCTGTCTCCTACATACATAATGGTCTCTTGATCGGCTCGGTCGGTGACCCTCACAATATTCTTCGCCCGTTTACATCGGTAAGTGCGTCATCCGATTAGGAATCCCCCGTGCGACGAACTAGCACGCGTTTACCAGACAATCGCAGCCCAAAACGAAGTGAGCGCTGATCCTGTTCGGCCGCGGTAATAGTCATAAAGCTCGAACTGTTCACGTTCGCATTCGGCGCGTCGAAATGCGGTGTATTGGTGAAATTGAATGCCTCCGCGCGAAATTCTAGTTGCAGCCGCTCCCGGATCGGGAATGTCCGGAATAAGCTGAGATCCATATTGATCCAATGAGGGCTGAAAAGAATATTACGCCCCGACGTTCCGAAACGCGGTTGGTTGACGGGTGCGAAAGCCGTTGGATCGTAATAGTGTTGACCAGGCCCAACTCCACCGAGTAACTGCACATTAGTCTTCACTTGGTCGGCCGTCTGCGTATTATCGGGTGCATTGAGCGCCGCGCCGGACGCCGTGACCGTGAACGGCTGGCCCGAACGGGCTGAGAATAACGTATTGAATTGCCAATTGCCCAGTATCCAGCGCGGTACACCGCTTGTGAAGTATCTCTTGCCGGGGCCGAACGGAAGATCGTAGATAGCGGCGATCTGAAGGTTCTGTGGAATGTCGTAGCCGGCCAACGCTCGATTGCGCTTAAGGTCGGGCAGATAGTTGAAGTTCACCTGGGCCCACCCGTCGTCATCGGTGCTGTTGATCGCTTTCGAGAATGTATAAGCGCCTTTCAGTGTCAATCCTGCGGCGAGGCGGCGATTGAAGGAGAGTTGCAGAGCATGATAGTTCGCACTTAAATAACCGTTCCAGGCCCAAGTAATGGCTGACCGACCAAACGCTGCAAAGAGCGGCTGTCCTGCGGTGCCGCCGCCCGGAACTCCCGCATTGATATCGAGGTCCGCCAATTGATGCACCGTTTGCGTCCCTACATATGCGAGCGAAACAAGCATCTGCCAGGGAAACTGATGCTCCACAACAAAATTCCAGGATTGGGTATAGCCTCGCTGTATCTCATTGCCGGAGATATATCGTACCTGCGCATTTAGAGGAAGCGGGAGAAACGATTGCCCGAGATTGGGCGGCACACTGGCAGGAATGCCTTGCGACAAAGAGGCATACGGCGCAAAAGTATTCGGTGAAGTATAAAGCGATGAAACCGTCAATGGATACCAACCGCGCAATGGCCTGGCAAGCGGCATCGGGTCATACGAAATTCCGTAGCCGCTGCGGATGACGGTTGAGTTTCCAAGCCGATATGCAAGGCCCACACGCGGCGCAAATAGTTTGTGGCTGGTGGTTATGCCGAGACCGGAGGGATTCGAGCCGGCGCCCCCGAGCGCCACCAGGTTGGTGGCTGGATTGTATTGCTCGATGCCTCCACGTCCCGCGCGCGTCATCATCGGATACAACTCGTAGCGCACGCCCAGCGTCAGGGTCAGCTTCGGCGTCACCTGCCAACGGTCGCGGGCGTACCAGGCGAATTCATAGTTATAGGCAGTGAACGGCTCGTACTGCAAAGTCTCTTTGTCTGTTTGCGGCAGCCCCAGGAGAAAGGCGGCGTACGCATTGAATTGCGTCAGCGATAGGCCACCCTTCAGTCCGGTAATGCCGCCAGTGAATGCGAACTGACCCTGTGGACCACCGCCTCCGCCGCCATCTGGCGAATAAAAGTTCATGTGATGTCGAATGCCCTCAAAGCCAAACCGGAGGTCGTGCGTTGATTTCGTCCAGTCCAGATTTTGCGTCAAACTGTAAGAATCTTGCTTATAGAAATAGGGCCGTGTATCGGTATCGCCGCCTAGTTGTGAATAACTTGCGCCTCCGTCTATGACAAATTGCGGCGCGCCGCTGTTACGGATGTCGGTGCTGCCACCGTTGGTGCCTGGAATGCCCAGCGTTGTCAGTGGAACGCTCTGGCCATAGCCGAAGCCGGTAACGTTCATCGCCATCCGTGTGTAGCCGATCGTGCCGTCCCAAAGAAGCGTGGGTGAGATGGTGTAGGCAAATCCGATCGCCGCGACTTGGGTAAGAACGTCAGAGACGCCAATGTTGCCCTGGCACAGTGGGACGCCCCCAGCCGCTCCCAGTCCTCCTACGCATCCTGTATTTGCGTTCATCACACTGTACTTGCCCCAAAACGTCTCCGTATCCGAGTGGTTATAGTTTACTTTCGTGTCGAAGTTGTCCCGGTTCAAGACTTGCGGGGCTGAGTTTGAGTAATTGCCGGTCACTCCTGACGCCGACGGCAGAGGCACTACGGATTGAATTTTCTGGGCGGTAGGATTGAGCCGGCTTGCCGGGATGATGTTGTTTGGAAACATCGTTCGTCCGGTACCGTCCGGATTCCCTGTGGCCGGATCGAAGATAGCCGCCTTATAAGCGCTAAAATCACCGAGTCTTTGATCGGCAGTTGCAACCGTCATTAAGGCCGTATAACCCTGGCGCTCACGAGTCCCTTCCCAACCCTGAAAAAAGAAAAGCTTATTTTTTTTGATAGGACCGCCTACCGTAAAGCCGTCGATATTCACATTGGTCAGCGGTTTCTTTCCGTTATTGAAGAAGTTTTTCGCTCCCGCAAAGGAGTTATTGTTGAACGCAAAGGCCGACCCGTGCAGATCGTTCGTGCCCGATTTGGAAACCACGTTCATCTCCACGCCGCCCGCCATACCTTGCTCGGCGTCGAAGCTATTAGTTGAAATGTTCACTGTCTCCACGGTCTCGGCCGGCGGCACATAAGCTAGGTGCGAAGAAAGCCATAAGTAAATGCTGAGCACGCCGTCGATTCTGGTGGCATTATTGTTCCGGTTCACTCCGTTCACGTTGGTGCTCAAGCCACGTTCGGGAGAAGTCTGCAAAGAGTTCTGGAGTACGCCGGGCGTTGCTCCCGGCACCAAATTTACAAGTGTTTGAAAATTGCGGTAGTGCGGCAGCGGAAGATTTGCAACGGCGTCGGCATTTAGGGCAGTATGCAGATCGGTCTTGTCGGTCTGAAGTGTCTGCGCCTGCGCGGACACGGTAATTCCCTCCGTCACTTGCCCTACCTCGAGCGTGACATCTTCGCGACGGACCGTATTAACGCTGATTTCGACGCCCTTACGTGTATAGGAACGAAATCCTTTTGCCGTAATGGTCAAGTCGTACTGACCGCCTGAAAGGTCAAGTAGAGAATAAATTCCTGAGGGATTGGTCGCGGTCCGCCGTGATTGGCCCGTGCTTGCGTTTGCTATGGTTACCTCCGCTTCCGGCAGGGCAGCGCCACTTGCATCCTGGATGGTTCCGGTTAAAGAGCCATACAATACCTGGCCGCCAACTCGGCAAATCGCGAAGCCTAGAAAAAATACTAGAATCTTTCCGCGCACACCGCCTCCTCACAAAGCGGTATTAATATCGCCTATCACCGTGCGTTTTACACAAGCTTTGAAACCTGGATCTCAGTTAAGATCGCGGCCCCTAAAATTGGCGCTTAGGTTTGCCCGGCGTGAACGGTAATGGGCGCTGCTTGACCACCCTGAGCGAGACGCCAGGCTTGATAGATTCCGTGAATCATGCAGAACTGCGGCTCGTCTCTGAGCCGTTCGTCATGAACGACCCGGCCGAAGAAGAGCGTGTGACTCCCTAGCCTGCGTACGACCTCGATTTCCAGCTCTCGAATGCGCAGCGCGAACTCGGGTACAGGAAAACCGAACGCGTTGGAACGTGCAAGCGGAAACGGCAGTTTGTCCCAGTTGGCGAATTCCAGCCGGTGGTTCTTGCCGAGTGGGCGTACCACTTCCGCGAATTCAAGTGGAATGCTGCTCACTGCTACACGGCCGGCCCGTTCCACCAGTGGAGCAGCCGTCCTCAGGCTGTTCAGCGCGAAAGCGAAGTACCCCCTCGCAATTTGTCCGAACAAGTTCATCGGAAATATGTTGCCCCCGCCTTCATGCATAGCTGTCACGAGCACTACGGGCCGCGGGCAGATGAACAGAGCGTTCATGGAACGTGCCCCGAGTATGCTCATGCGAATTTCCGGAGTTTTGTCCTTTCGCCAGCGCCTGAACGATCTATAGAGATCGTAGGTCCACAGGCGCGGCAAGGAAAGACAGTGATTGCGGCAACTTCGGGCGCGAAACAGCGAGAGTTCCTGTCCCGAGGCCCGAACTTGATCGCAGAATTGCAGCGCGACATCGGCGAGTAGGCGGGCTTTGCCACACCGCTCCCGAATCTTCAGGGAGACGGCGCCGCTTGAGGCTTGCCACCTCCTGCCGTCATCCAGTCCGACACCTACCAGGAGCGGCGAGGCACAAGCTACCACATGGTTGCTTGTCACATCCAGCGGTGAGCCCATTCCTTCCAACCAAACGCGTACTTCTTGTTGAGGATCGGGTAACCCGAGCGTGCATTGCTGCGGCAACGCGGCGCGGCCGAGCACCAGTTGCTCAAATAAATCTTTCACGGCGTACTTCATCACAGGCGTGCAGCTTCAAATCAATGCTAATGGGGCCATGCGCCTATTTTCCAGGCCGGGAACGCCCCGGATCAAAAATTTACAAATTGTTAGCAGCGGGCCCCGTGAATGTCCGCCGGTCTGGCACGCATGCTTGTAGCATGAGGCAATCCAGGCAAAGAGCGTTGCTGGGAGTTAGTCTGTGTGAAAGCAATCAGGTTGCGATTCTCGACCTGGACGAACCGGAACGTGAAGCTTGTACGATCTGCGTCAGCGGCAAACAACCCTATGGTCTCGCATTCGATGATGCGCGGCCATGCGTCTACGTCACATGCTGGGGCGACGCAAAACTCACCGCCATCGACCTCAGCTCTATCTCTTTAGAACCGGAGAAATCACTCCCGGCGGCAAGGCTTCCCGCTTGGGCGACGCGACGGCAAGGAACTAGTGAACTGTGGATTTCAAATGAAGGCGCCGGCATCGTCACGATCTTTGATATTGCGGAGTGGAAGATCACGGATGAGATCGCTACCGGTGGAGGCCCGTCCGACATCGCGTTTACGGACGGCGGGCGTCAGGCGTGGGTTACCAACGAAAGAGATGCGACGCTTTCGCTCATCGACGCGGTTACACGGCGCAAGGTTCACGATATTCGCGTCGGAGAAGTGCCCCAGGGCATCGCCATTTTGAGCGGCGGAAAACGTTTGCTTGTTGCAAATTTCGGATCGAACAGCATCTCGGTAGTGGATACCGACACAACAGAAGAAGTAAAACAGATCTCGGTAGGGCTAGGACCCGTCGATGTGGTGACGCTCGGCTCCGGCAGCTTGGAACAGGCATGGGTGAGCTGTTTCGCTGGAGGTCTGGTGAGTGTCATTTCGATCGAGCGCCAGCAGCAGATTCAGCAGGTGGAGACCGGCGGGAAGCCGCACGGACTGGAAACACATCCTAATGGAGAGCACATCTATGTTGCGGTCCGGGAACTGAACCAACTCGCTGTCCTCACTCACAGCACGCCGTCGACAGTGCTTCGTCGCATCAGCATGCCGGGCGGTCCGGCTCGGATGGCAGTTGCCCCGTCGACTGACGCCTATACAGATATTCCATTTCGTTCGGATGGAGCGTTCGGGCATCATTCCAGGTCGACGGCTCGCGTTGAATGAGTTCGAATTGTGGGGCATTCGCCTGAAACCAGGCGTGCGCCGCAACGGACGGCTCTTTTCGATTCAGATGTAGCACGTAGCCTCGCGTAGTGCGTGCAATTTCGGTTAGATAATCATGAAGCGATTTCGGCGAGAGGTCGAACAGCAGACGTGCATTGAAGGTCAGATCTACGCTGGACGGCGGCATCTTCGTTATCTCAAAACTAGGCATCAGAATGATGCGCGATGACTCAAGCGTTTGGGCGCTGAGTTCCGCTTCTCCGTAAAGCGTGGCTTTGAGATCAGGAAAAGCGCTCAACAGGTAGTAAGAGGCGAGGGCAATTGTCTCCGGTAAATCGAAATCGGCATACGTCACGCCGGGATGGTCGCGGATCAGGTAATAGGCCATGCCTCCGAAGCCGCCGCCGATTTCAGCAACCACAGGAGTGCGCCGTGAGCCGGCAAGATCGATGATCTTCTGCGCGCAGTAGTGCTGGTCCTCGCAACCGGTGCGGACGAAAACGCCATTCACGACGCTGCCGAATGGATTCCCTATCTCCGGTGTCTTCAGGTCGGCAAGTTCCCAACGTCTGGCTGTTCTGCTGTTCCACAGGTCAATCCGATGTAATGCATCGATAAGTTGCAGTTGTTTAGAAGAGGCGCCGATCGCGGATCCCCAAGTCGCTTTCCCAAAGGCCATGCCGCTGACCCCCGCGCCGCAGGGATCGCGAAAGAAATTCCGGTACATGCTGCGGAGCGAATCGTAATCGCGCGCGGCGAGCGCGCGCGTGACCGGCTCGAGCTTCGCGCGCTGTATAGCCCGCCACCACGGATGCGGCTGAAACGTCTCCACGGCAAACGGCTGCCGCGCCATCGCCTTGGACCAGGCGCTACAGATTCGCGTGAGTAGAACGGTATCGTCTCGTGTCCGTCCGAGGCGCGGGGCAAGGCCCTGATCGATGAAATCGATGTGGAATCGCGGATCGCCAGAAAAGCGGCGCCTCCCCTGGCGAACAATCCGCCAGATTTCGGCACGGCGACTAAGTAGCCGGAGCAATCGCATGTCGCGTTTTAGGGAGAGCCGTGGAACAACGCGTCTCTAGAGTCTTCAGCATGCCAGTAATTGAAAATGGTGTGAGAATTAAAGCCTGCATTGAGGAGTTGGTGAAAAGCAGTATGAACGGTCAAACACTTGCCGCTCTGATTGGCGAAGAGGAACCACTCGACCCGTTGTGCCCGGCAAGCCCGGTAGAGCCATTCTATGATCAGTCTCCCAATGCCTGGGTATTCAGTCGGTATGCCGATGTGGCTGCAGCCCTTCGTGAACCGGCTCTGGAACTAAAGACCGAATCGGACGAAGATTCGCCTGGTGTGCGCTTAGAAACGTTAGCGGCGATTTCTGCTGGGAAGCTAGCCGCGTGGCAAGCGCAAATTGAACCGCTGGCATACAGAATCACCGACGGGCTTATGGGCCAGAACCCAATTGATATCGTTGAGGAATTTGCGCGGCCCTGGTGTCTGGCAACGGCAGTGATTGTTACGGGCGCCAACCCAGGTGATGCCGAACGCCTTGCCGCCCTGGCGCGGCAGGTTTCGATAGCGACGGCGAATCCTCGTGCGTCTTCTTTGCAAGCAGCAGCTAAGGAAGCCAACATGGAACTGCAGCAGGTGCTGCAAAGCAATGCGATTCCGAATAATGGCCAAGCGTTTATAGCTCTGTCGCAGACCTTGCCCTGTTTTCTAGCCAATGCATGGGTTGCCCTGCTTCGCCATGATGCGGAGCTGGCCCGGTTGCGGGCCGAGCCAAGTCTCATGCCGCGGGCGATGGAAGAACTGTTGCGTTATGCCGGTCTTACTCGTAAGGTCTCGCGGTATGCGCGAAGGACGGTCATGCTGGGGAACATCACCGTTGCTGAAGGTGATCGGGTAATACTGTTAGTGGCTTCTGCCAATCGGGACCCCGAACAGTTTCCCAATCCGGATCGCCTGGATTGGACTCGCTCTGCCGCTGGCCAAGTCTCATTGGGCGCGGGCCCACACGCATGTGCCGGAGCATCGCTAATCCGTATGGCAGCTTCCGTAGCAACGCGTGTATTCGTCGAAAGAGTTGTCGAAAGCAAAATCAATGGCCCGATCGAGTGGCGCGGCGGCACCTCATTTCGCTGGGCCGCATCGCTCTATGTGGTCCTTGGCGCCTCTGGCCCAGACACCCGTGCTATTTAAGCACCATCTTGTCGAGACCTTCTCCAGTGGTCTTCAAAGCAGTGTCGTCAGCCTTAAAACCATTGACCTGGAGTATGTAGGCAACGATATCGGCGTAGGTGTCGGCCGGCAGAAAGCCAGGATGCGATGGTGGCATAGTTCGAGCGTGATCGTATAAGGCACGAACACTTCGATGAAACCATTTGGTCTTGAAGTATTCACCCGCTAGGGGCGTCCCATAGGAGCCGTTCGTCATCGTACTCCCGTGACACACGGCGCACGTTGCGTTATAGGCTGTCTTGCCGTGGTCCACTTGTGCGGCCGTGAATTGTGGTGGCACTCCATCGACGATTGGCGCAGGATTCGCTAGTTCCTTAGGTTTCCGTACTTCGCTCACTGGGAGCGGTTGCTCCGCCGCCCCGGTCGTCTCCTCGCCGACGTATGTAAAGGCGAGGATCACGCCAGGATTTTCCATTTTGGAGGTTGTGCCGCCGTCTGTCGCTCCGGCAACGCCACCGGGATCGGTTGCAATATAGATCGTCCTGCGATCCGGGCTCACGGCGGTGTCCCGAAACCGGTTCTCAGACTGGAAGTAGCGCGAGAAATGCCCAGCGGCCTTCTTCCCGTCGGGACTGAGCGGCAAGACATAGAGTGAACCCCGCTTCAGGGTCGGTACGAGCAGAACATGGTCCCAGCCCGGAATGCCTG
>DATBDT010000045.1:0-35325 GCA_036269815.1 Bryobacteraceae bacterium | reverse complement strand
CGTCGCCTCGGCCTTGAACACCAGAACGGACGCGACTCCATCCCGGCTCAGCTACACTAACATCGAAATCTAATCTGCCCGGCTCCAACCGGACATTCCTACTTCGCTCCCAGTAGGACATTTCTACTTCGCCCCGACAGTCTGATTACGCCCGACAGTCTGATTACGCCCGCCTGATTACGCCCGCATTTATTAGCGAGATTTTACTTGGGGAAATTCGCGTACTTCCATGCCATCTCAGAGTTATTCGTTTTCCGGGACGATTCGCTTGCCCGTGAATTGAGAGTCTTGTGGATTGAGGCAGTTTTCACCTTGCAAATCGCACGAAGACCCCACTCCGGTACCTGCCAATTCATTCCGGCTCGTAAGGTGCAAGCGAATACTTACTTTACCCATAGCCACTCCTATACCAGCAGCATCAGGTGTGAAGTTATAGAAGGTTGCTGTGAAGCGATTCGGCTCCCTTTGCTTCCAGCTTCCGTAGAATGGCGATGGCGGAGGCAGCGAAGGACTCGTTACAACGACCCCGCCCGCCGCGAATGAGATTAGAGAATAAAAAGTAATACCCTGTCCGGCGTCTATTGTGAAGATCCAAGATCCTTCGATGGGTGATGCTAGACCGCGCTGGTTTTCGGCTAACCAGGACCCCTCCGTGGGTGCCGATAGCCCCGATTGGTCGTCTTGAGCTTGGGCCATCGGGCTTATGCCCGCAACGAGACCGAAGAGAGCTGGAGCCATCATCAGCCCGCGTATTTTGCTTTTTCCAAAAATTGACATAGATTGTTTTCTCCTTTTCGAAATTGAACGTCCGTTAAAATGCGCTTCGGACGACGCCCTCGAGGAGCGTCGCAGCCATCGAGAGCCGGAAGGATGGCAGCACCCATGTGAACTTGTGCATGTCTTCGTCCCGGCGGCTGGAAACTTGGGTTTCCAGCTTTCTCGTCAAGAAGGGCGACAAAAGGCGACGTCACACACAACGATCGAACGATTTCTTTTTCGATTCTTTGATCATGCCCATGGGCGGCCCTCAAACCGGGGCGGACAGGACAAGCGCTGGTGAGCTGGCCGAGGGCTTCGCGCCGCCAACGGGAGAGCAGAGCTGACCTGGACGAGAACTGGCAGCGGCGAGGCTTGGCCCGCCGACAATGCGTATGTTGTTTCGGTCGGCGGTACCCATCTCGTAACGGTGAGTGCCGGCGGACCGTGGCATTCAGAAACTGCGTGGGTAGATAGCGGGGCGGGATCTCGCCGGACGGGATTGCCATTCCAGACTGGCAGCTGTACTCAGGCGTGATCAATTCCAGCAACAAGGGTTCAACTACGTCTCGCAATGGCCCGGACGTCTCGGCCCATGCCAACTTCACGTTCTACGTTTGCGCCGATCAGACCACGTGCACTGCGAATGCATATGGCGGTACTAGTTTTGCAGCCCCGATGTGGGCTGGCTACATTCCGCTAGTGAACCAAAAATTGGCGAGCGTGGGGAAATCCTATGTCGGCTTCCTCAATCCAACCATTTATCGGCAAAATGCACAGGGCGGAGACTACGGTACCGACTTCCATGACATTATTGGCGGCGCCTCGGGGAAGTACTCCGCTGTAACCGGCGATGATCTAGTGACTGGCTGGGGAAGTCCGACTCCCTCTTTCATCAACACGCTGACCCAGTAAGGAGTGCTTGGGAAGTGACGGGAGGTGTAAATAGCGAGGAGTAGCAGGTTACTTCCCTGCCTCTCGGGGCACATGCTCTTTGAGTTTCCCAGAAAACGGCCGCGGTCCGTAGTACCCAGTCAACGGCGATCTGGAAAGTGAGCCTGTGAAAGCGGCCGCGATCGATTGAGGGGCGATTATGAATCTTCAGCCTCTTACATGAACGCTTCGTCACCGCTTTACTCGGCATGGCTCCGGGGATTTCGTCGAGTTAGTGCCGCCGCTAACTGCCGCAATCCTTTTCGAATCGAGGAGATAAAAACCTATGGCGTGGTGTAAAAGATTACCCGCAACGCGGCAGGTGTTTACTGCCTCTTGAAAGCCTATTTCCGGATTGCGGGTCGACCTGGACATTGTGTCCAGATGGCCGACACTCCAGGATCAACTTGGAAAGTAAACGGTGCGCTTTACGACGGATCTATTCTCGTAAATGTCCATCCTGCTGTTTTGCTTCGCGTTTGTTTTCCTCGAAATCGGCAGACACAAGCCTCGCCCGCATTTCTGATTGATATGGAAGAGCGCCAGAAAGTACACGCCTCGGCTCCAGCGCGAGGCGATAAATTTTCATTGCTTTACGCTTTGATAATCTTGATTGCTGACCGGCCCTAGCCAAATCGTCTTGCCCTTTGAGGTCGGCGTAACGGCGATATAGGCAAAGGTGCTATTCGGTGCTGCGGCGTGCCAATGCTCAACGCCCGGAGGGCACTTGATCACATCTCCTTTGCGAACGATCCGTGCCGACTTGCCCTTTTCCTGGTAATAGCCGACGCCTTCAGTGATGAGCAAAACCTGTCCGGCGGGATGGATGTGCCAATCCAGTTTTGCACCAGCGTCGTAGGTCGCTACAGCAATACCCGGATCGAAGGTGCTATCGCCGACTACCAGTTCATTCAGCCAGATGTTGCCGGTGTGGTTCTTCGTAGTGGCGAGCTCTCCCTTCGGGAAGATTGAGTCGCTTGATTGTGCCTGTGCTTGGATGAGGCATCCGAGCCCCGTTGCAAGAGCGATGATTCTGAGCCCCGTCTTCATTGTCTGTTGTCTCCTATTCGCCTTTTGGCGAATGCATGCTTGAATTGCGATAACAACGAGGTCGTTGATACGCGAGTGTTTGCTTGTTGGTCTCAAAAGTCGGCGCGTTTCCCAGATTCGGTGGATAACTGCATCACATCCAGGCGCGCTTTCCAGGGATCCGGAATCGCAGCGGCCGACCCATCGGGAAGAAAGTCGAAGATCAAATCCTTGCCCGGGTCGTAACGCGGCCAAGCTGGCAAACCCGCACCATTCGGATTGCCGGTCTTTGCGAAGTTGACCCAGTAGCTTTGCGCCATCCGAGAGACCGCCTGATCCTGGGCTGTCGGCGGCGGCGGTGGAGGACCAAAGCCTCCGGTCCCTAAGGTATCGAATACGAAGCTGATTTCGCCGCCGTGCGGCGTTCCAGCCCTAAACCGTTCCCTCATTGCAGTCTGAACGTAAGAAAAGCGGTAGAGGTAGACTGGCGAACCGTTGGCCGCGAAAGCACGCGCCGCGAAGCGGGCTGGCTCTGCCTGGCCGAAGTCGTCGTTTGCCTCAGCTACCAGCGTCGCCAATTCCTTCGATCCGTCAGGGTCGTAGGCCGCCTTCGCCTGAGCGCTCCACCGGCCGAATCGAGCGAAGAGCTGCTCTTTGCTTGTCGCTCTCACTCGGTTACCTGCCGTATCTGCGCTGTTGCTTCCGAGCATGAGCGGGATATGCGGCTCGCGATGGGCCTTATAGGCGGTCTCCGCCGTCTCCGTGATCAGCTTGCCGTCCAGGATCGGCGTCGTCTCGTAGGACTGAACGCTGGTTGCCGTTTGGACCGGAGCGCCGCGAACAACCTTTTCGGCACTCAGGGCGCGCAGTTTGGCCAAAGCGGCCTGATCCGTTCCTTCGATCCCCATGGATTGCGCGAACTTGATCCCAATCGTCTGGGCCGATACCGGATAGTTTGGATCGACGCCATCGCTTTTCATTGGCCGCGCTGTGAGCACGCTATCACGCGAACCGCCAGACTCGACGATTGCCCTCTGAAACAGGCCGCGCGCCATCGGCGAAGTCATGAGGCTGTGCACCGAGACACCGCCTGCCGAGAATCCGAAGATTGCGACGTTGTTTGGATCGCCCCCGAATGCGGCAATGTTTTGCTGCACCCACTTGAGAGCAGCAATCTGATCCATATAAGCGTAATTGCCCTTAAGCTCGTCAGGATTTTCCTGACTGAGTGCCGGAAAGGCGAAGAATCCGAAACGTCCCACACGGTAATTGGCAGCGACAAGCACGACGCCTTCTTTCGCAAACTGAGTTCCCGAAGTAAAAGGTGCGGCGCTCGAACCGCCGATGAATCCGCCTCCGTATATCCACACCATCACCGGCAGCTTTGCATTCGACGCGGCAGCCGAAGGCCGCCACAAATTGATAAACAGGCAATCTTCCGATGAGGCCGGTGACATCGATATTGAAGTGGCGCCTGGAGTGAATCCCGCCTGTGCACAATCCGCTCCGAACTTACTTACATCGCGCACTCCTTCCCACGGTGCCAAAGGTTGGGGTGGGCGCCAGCGGTTATTGCCGACCGGCGCAGCAGCAAACGGAATCTCCTTGAAGCTTGAGACGTCACCTTCGGTTACGCCGCGCACCATTCCGCTGGTGATATGAACCGTTGGCCCTGCAGTCGTCGCTGCGGAACGGACACTACTGGCAGGAGGCGTCTGCGCAAGCGTCGACTTCACACCTATCAGGAGGCACAACCCGAGAATTGGGAGTTTGGATTTCAACTCTTTGTCCATTCTTGTTTGCTTCGCTCCGCTGTCCAACCTACAGTCCCGTCATCTTCAACGCCGCTTCGGGCAGACGAGCGCCTTCCAGGGCGAGTGCGTCAGCTGACGCATTTATCTGCTGGATCTCGCTCTCGCTAAGCGACACATCCCCAGCGCCAAGATTCTCTTGAAGGCGATTGAGCTTCGTCGTCCCGGGGATAGGTACGATCCAAGGCTTCTGTGCGAGCAGCCACGCCAAGGCGATCTGCGCCGGAGTTGCTCCCTTTCGCTCCGCCGCCGTCTTCACGACGTCAACCAACGCCATGTTGGCTTTGCGAGCCTCGGGAGAGAAACGCGGAACGTGGTTGCGGAAATCGGTTGCGTCGAACTTGGTGTTTTGATCGATCGCGCCGGTAAGGAAGCCAGCACCCAGCGGGCTGAACGGGACGAATCCGATTCCCAACTCTTCGAGGACTGGGAGCAATTCTGTCTCCGGTCCTCTCCAGAAGAGTGAGTATTCACTTTGGACAGCAGTTACAGGCTGCACGACGTGAGCGCGCCGGATGGTGCTGATTCCGGGTTCCGATAGACCGAAATGTTTCACCTTGCCTTCGGTAATGAGATCCTTCAGCGCACCGGCCACGTCTTCGATCGGAACCTGAGGGTCTACGCGATGCTGGTAGAAGAGGTCAATGCGGTCAGTTCTCAGGCGACGGAGCGCTGCTTCAGCGACCAGCTTGATGTGCTCCGGGCGGCTATTGGTGCCCGGAAGTCTTTCTCCGGTCGCAAGGTCGATGTCGAAGCCGAATTTGGTCGCAATGACAACCTGCTCGCGGATGGGCTGCAACGCCTCGCCGACCAATTCTTCGTTCTGGAAGGGGCCATACGCCTCAGCCGTGTCGAAGAAGGTGACGCCATGATCGTGAGCCGCCCGAATCAGATCGATCATCTGCTTTTTGTCCGCCGGCGGTCCATAGACCGAAGTCATGCTCATGCAGCCCAGCCCAAGAGCCGATACTTTGAGCCCGGATTTTCCTAATGTGCGCGTTTCCATAGAACCTACCTCTGTACGTGAGAACGAATTCGTGTGAAACGAATTTCGTGTGAAACGAATTCGATGTGAAGGCGAATTTGATTAGCTCTGCTTCTTAGGAGCTTCGACGCCGGAAAGGGACAGCACGCCTGCCGGAAGTCGCGCGCCTTGTACGGGTACTCTGTCAATCGCGGCGGTCAGTTCCTGAGCTTCGCCTGGCGTCAGTCGAACGCTGTCTGCACCGATATTGTCCAGCAGATGTGGCGTCTTTGTCGTGCCCGGAATAGGATAAGCCACGGCTGCTGCTGTCAGGTTTCCTTTCCATAATGACCCTCCTTAACCTGCAGTCCCGCAATGGCATTCCGAAATGAGACGAGAGCGCCCGCGACTGCACGAAGCTCCCTGTTGCTACTAACGATTCACAAGGCTCTGGTGATGGGCGGAGTACCTATCGCCCTGCACTTCGATTCCAGTCAGCGCATCGCCGATAGCTTTCAGATCGTCGGGACTTAGTTCGACGGAAGCGCCGCCAAGGTTCTCTTCGAGGCGATGGAGTTTTGTCGTACCGGGTATCGGCACGATCCAAGGTTTCTGCGCCAGCAGCCACGCAAGGGCGATCTGTGCATTGGTGACGTTCTTCTTTTCTGCGATTGCGTTGATGGCGTCGACGAGAACCTGATTCGCCTTTCGCGCATCAGCACTGAAACGCGGAACTGTGTTCCGAAAGTCCGCCTTATCGAACTCAGTCCTGTCGGAGATCGCTCCCGTAAGAAAGCCCTTTCCCAGTGGGCTAAACGGGACAAAACCGATGCCAAGCTCCTCCAGTGTCGGGAGTATCTCTTTTTCCGGCTCTCGCCACCAGAGAGAGTATTCGCTCTGGAGCGCGGTTACAGGCTGAACAGCATGGGCGCGACGAATACTCTCGGGGCCAGCTTCGGACATTCCGAAGTGCTTCACTTTGCCTTCCTGGATGAGGTCCTTTACGGTACCGGCGACATCTTCGATGGGGATTTTTGGGTCGACACGATGCTGATAGAACAAGTCAATCGCATTCATCCTCAATCGCTTCAAAGCAGCTTCCGCAACTTCGCGGATACGCTCGGGGCGGCTGTCGAGCCCTTGCGACGGAACGCCGTTTACGAAGCCGAACTTTGTCGCAACTACTGGCTTCTCCTGAACTGTTGCGAACGCTTCGCCAAGCAGTTCTTCATTCTTGAATGGGCCGTAGGCTTCGGCGGTATCGAAAAAAGTCACGCCAGCGTCGTACGCGGTTCGAATCAAGTTGATGGCCGCTGTTTTTTCAGTCGCAGGCCCATAGCCAAAGCTGAGCCCCATGCAACCGAATCCGAGGGCCGAAACTTCAAGTCCACTCTTGCCCAATGTTCGCTTCTGCATACTCCAAATCTAGCTGTCTAGCCTGAAACGCGCCCTGCGAAATGCGTCAATCCTTCTTCCGATCACGACAGTTGCGGGGGACGGCCTCTGACGTCTTTTGCAGGCGCTTTGTCGCCTTTGGAGTGGCAAGGTCAGTTCAGCTTCATTACTATTCAATTAGGGGAAGCTGGCATGTTGAAGCAATTTCGAGTTCCAGGTCGTCTCGCCGTCAAACTCAAGGAACTCGGTATACCTGTCTCTACAGTTCTTCGCAAAGCCGGACTCCCACGCGATCTGTTCGAACAAACAAGAGTTCTTGTTTCGACCGATGAGCTGTTCGCACTGTGGCGATCGATCGACCAGGTAAGCTCCGATCCTTTGATCGGTATCAAGCTCGGAGTCGAAACCAAGACAGAACGTTTTCACCCGATGGCGATTGCGGCTCTCTCGACAGAAAACCTCGTGGCCGCCTCCGAGCACATGGCGCGCTATAAGAAACTGACCGCACCGGAAGAGATTCTGGTGCAACTCGATCAGGACGAATTTAGCGTCAGCTTCCGATGGCTGCTTGCCGTTGAAGCTGAGCCGCCAGCGCTGACTGACTATTGCTTTTCCTGGATGCGCTCCTTGGCACGGCATGGGACCGGTACTGAGCTGAACCCGCTGCGAGTGGAGTACGTTCAAGAGCGCCCGAACCGGAGGCAGATCGAGCACAGCCTCGGTTGCGAGGCCGTTTTCAATGCACCGTCTAACGTGATCATCTTTCGCGGTTCAGACGCCACGACACCCTTTATCACAAGGAACGTGGAGTTGTTGGACTTGCTCGCTCCTCAGTTTGAGGAGCAGTTGAAGCAATACCGGGAAGAGGACAGTTTCCTGGAATTGGTGCGTCGCGCAATTCAGGACAAGCTGACGGGCCACCGCCCCTCGATCGACTCGGTTGCTCAAACCTTACATATGACGGCGCGTACTTTGCAACGCCGTCTGCAGGATTCGGGGTCCAGCTATCAACGGCTGCTTGATGAAGCACGTCACCAGATGGCCCGCTATTACCTAAGCAACTCCGCTCTGGAGTTGAATGAAGCGGCGTACCTGCTCGGCTTTGAAGATCCCAATTCCTTCGGGCGAGCATTTCGCGTTTGGGAAGGCGTGCCGCCGAGCGATTGGCGAGAAATCCATCGGACATCAAAAACAAACTGACCTCTGATAGAAGTTGCGCGACGTGCGCGCGAGCAATTAGAACGAGAATTCCTAACCAATCTGTCTCGTGAGCATCGAAAGGCAGAACCCGTTTTGTTTGGCATTTGGGCAAGTCAAACGAGTGCTGCAGATTACTCGCTCTTGGTCGCAATGTGTTTGGGAAACTAAAGCGTAGTTTCCGGATTGTGGCTGGATTGCGGGCAACGGGCACGTGCTCATTTAAGTTTCCCAGAAAACAGCCGTGGTCCGTAGTACCCAATCAAGGGCGATCTGGAAAGTAAACCTGGGAAGCGGCCGCGATCGAGTGAGGGGCAATTATGAACCTTCAGCCTCTTACATGAACTCTTCGTCACCGATTACTCGGCATGGCTCCGGGGATTTCGTGGATTCAGTGCCGCCGCTAACTGCCGCAGTCGTTTTCGAATCGACGCCTCATCAAAAGCGGCAAAGCCCAACAGGATGCCTCCTGGATCCGAACACTTGAAGCAAAAGCGGCTAAGCGATAACACGTCAAGACCGTGTGCGGCCGCCGCGCTCTCCGCCTCTTGCGAAGTCATTCCATTTTCAAGAAACCCGGCTGTGTAGAGGCCCGCCTGAATACTTGAAATTCTAAGCAGACCTGCCAGGTATCGGCGCCCATCCTCGATTAGTGCGGCAAGACGGCTGGCGTACAGGTCGCGCATGCGTCGAATGTGACGTCCAAGATGCCCACCGGCAATGAAGTCGCATAACACCGCCTGATCAAAATGAAGAGCGCGGAAGTCAGTTCGAGACCGGAACGCCACGAAGAAATCGGCGAGACTTTGCGGCAGGACCACATAGCCCAGCCGCAGCGATGGAAACAACAGCTTGCTGAAAGACCCGATCAGGATTACGTTGCTACCACGATCGAGACTCTGCAATGCCGGCACCGGGCGTCCCTGAAAGCGGTATTCGCTGTCGTAGTCGTCTTCTATGACGAATGCACCAGTACGCGCGGCCCAGTTCAGGACCGCCATCCGCCGATCCAGCGGCATCGTCATTCCGAGGGGAAACTGGTGAGCCGGTGTTAAATATACGCCCCTGGCGTTGGCGCACAGCCGCTCACCTCGAGAAACGCACAATCCATATTGGTCGACGGGAACAGGAATGATCTTCGCCCCCGCATTGGTGAAAGCGATGCTCGCGCCGAAATAACCGGGATCCTCCATCCACACCGGGTCGTCCGGCTTCAGCAGAAGACGGCTGAGAACATCGAGCGCCTGTTGCACTCCCGAAATGATTACGATCTGATCGGCGGTGCAGGTTACGCCTCTCGACGAGCCTAAATACTCAGCGATCGCCTCGCGCAGGGGCAGATACCCGCGCCCGCTATCTTCTACTTGTAGCCATGAACTAAAGCTTCTTGCCCGCCTCGCCGCAAGATGTCCCCAGAGCTTGGCCGGAAATTCGCGAAGCGCCGGATCTCGCATCTGAAACGGCCGGGTAGTTTTCGCCCATTGGATGCCGAGTAACGGCTTCGGTCGAGTATAGGTTGAAATGACGCGGTGGACATAGGCCGGCTCCCTGACTACTTCACTACGAGCCGCCCGGGCGGCGCTTACCTGCTTATTCACCCATGTGCCCGATCCGACATGGGACCGCAAGTATCCTTCGGATTGTAAACGCTCGAATACGTTCACAACGGTACCGCGCGAAAGGGAATGCTGGACGGCAAAGTCTCTCGAAGCCGGCAGCCTACTTCCGGGCCGTAGCCGGCCTTCCAGAATCGCCCGGCGGAGTTCAGCGTAAAGCCAGTCGGTCAGGCTCTGATCCGCGGGACGACCGCTGAGGGTCAGTTCAAGCGAGCTGGTGTTCTTCGGCAAACCCGCTCTTCAGTAAACGCGCACAACAGACTCGCCCCGGGCGGCACAATGGTAGGCGCGTTTGCTCGTTCCAGCGACCGCCGGGGCGGCTTGTGCGCTCCTAATTGGTCCAACGATATTGCTAGAAAATGGCTCTTCCATTTGCACCAATGCAAGCTTAACATCGGGATGTCGGAACAAATTTTTAGCATGTGGACGCGCAGATTATTGTCGAAGGCGGGAGTTCGTGTGTACGGGTTGGGGGCAATGGCCCTGGGACTGGTCGGTCTCGTCTGGGGGGATTTCGCGGATGCCTGGCAGCCTATCCAGGCTTTTGGAAACGTTCCCCATCGCGAGTTGCTTGCGTATTGTGCAGCGGTCCTCGAATTAGCGGCGGGAGCTGCGATTCAATGGCGGCGGACCGCCCGTGCCGGTGTTTTGGTTTCAGGCACTTTGTTTTTTATCTTTGCCTGTTTCTGGCTGCCGCGCGTGATCGGTTTCCCGCAGATCTTTGGCACGTGGGGAGGGTTCCTGGAAGCATTCTCGCTTGTCGCAGGAGCAGTAGTTTTGTATGCATCCCTGGCATCGGCTGAATCCATGAACGTCGTAAGAGCTGCTTATCTCGGACGGGTGCTGTATGGAATTTGCGTGCTCGGTTTTGCGATGGATCATTTTCTGTATATTCAGCAGACCGCGGACATGGTCCCGAAATGGATTCCGCCAGGACAACATTTTTGGGCGGTTGCGACCGGGATTTTTCACCTGCTCGCCGGTTTGGCCATACTTACGGGGGTTCTGGATAGTCTCGGATCGCGGTTGTTGACGCTTATGCTCATCGTGTTTGGCGCCTTGGTGTGGCTGCCCAGGCTCGTTACCGCCCCACATGCGCATATGTCATGGGCAGGGAATGCTATTCATCTGGCTTTGACTGGAGCGGCGTGGGTCATTGCGGACGCGATCGCCAGCCGCGATTGCGGGCCGGTTACGAAGGAGTCGATGCTGCCCTCGGAATTCTTTTCTGTAGAGGCTATGAGGCATCGCCGAGCAATTCGAAGAGATGGGCCATCGGAGCCGGAGTTCGAAGTTCCCGCTGTTTAAGGAGTGCGTGGCGGGGCAGAGAGGCTTGCATGGGCGGCCTGTGCGGCCGCCACAGGCTGGCGCCCGCCCCACAACCGTGATTACGCGGCTAGCGCTCGATCGAGCTCCGAATCGCTTGGCTCGATCAGAACGCTGTTGTCAATTCGAATGGTAGGCTTCCGTTCCTTGCCGCCGTTCTGCTCGCGCACCCACTGCGCTGCTTGCTCATCATTATCAATGTCGATGTATTCGAACGGTATGCCTTTTTGCTTCAAGTGGATGAGAGCTCTTTTCGTCAGTGGACACCAGTCCGCACCATAGACAGTAACCGTAGGCGTGTTCATCAAGTAGTGAGAGAAGCTATCCTGCCGGAACGTTACCCGACGGTTATACGGGTATTCGTAAGGCGATTCGGAAAGGCTGAAACATCGAGCCGATATTCCGACTTCACCGCTGCAATTGATTTTGAAGTGAGCGACAAGGGAACTGGCGGATCACACAGCGGTCGTTATATCGAATACAATCATTACCGACTCGACATTTTGACAACAACTTAGCAACACTACAATTCGGGTCGAAAGAGAAATTCGATGAGGGACTCTGCCGAGAAACTTCGACTGCCGTATTCCGGAGCCGAGTGGAAGAAAACAAACTCCTGCTTGAGAGCAACGCTGGGATTTGTTTTAAGCTTGTGGGCCCTCCCGGCGATCTCGTTGAGTGCTCAAACGACCTCAACGCTCGAGTTTAGTCCGGCGATGTTCGCCTTCGGCGGCACTAAGCTAGGAAATCCGGTTTACGGAGTTCTCACGATTTCAAACACCGGGTCTACGCCTGTGTCTTTCTCGTCTTTCACTATTGGCGGACCCAACGCGGTTGATTTCTCGATAGTGTCGAACGTTTGCTTGAAAGGGTCCAAATCCCTACCTGCATCAAGTGACTGTTCCCTCACCGTTCGCTTTATCCCGACGATAACCGACTTGGAATCCGCGAACTTAACGATTGCCGACAGCGGGAGCGACTCACCCCAGGTCATCGTTCTCGGAGGGCTTGGCATCACGGTCCCGGTCAAGGCAACGCTGGCATTTCAACAGCTCGCACTTTGGTTCGGTACGCTCAGCATTGGCAAGACCAGTCCGGCAAGCTCACTTGTGGTTACCAACACGGGGGCGACACCCGTCGATTTCAGCTCGATCGCGATCGCCGGGCCCAGCGGCAGCGATTTTGCCATCAGTTCCAATCAATGCACGGCCGCGAATAGCACTATCCTCGGGCCGAAGAAGAGCTGTTCCGTCTCTGTTACCTTCACTCCCACGGCAGAAGGCGTGCGCACCGCCAAACTGACGTTTACGGACAACGCGTCCCGTTCACCGCAGTCTATTCCGCTGACCGGTAACAGAAACACCGGTCTGTTATCACTCTCCATTCCTGGATATTTCTTTGGAGCAGCAGAGGTGGGAACAGGGGTTGATTTCGTCCCAGGGCCAAACGCCGTTACCAACAACGGAAGCACGCCAGTGAAGATCACTTCAGTCAGGATTTCGGGCGCAAACGCGAGTCAGTTCCACCTGTATGACGAGTGTAGTGGTCATACGCTGCCTCCATTCGGGATCGCTGGTTGCGCTGTGAGGCTCTATTTTCAACCCACTTACATTGGAGTGTTCACAGCGAGTCTGGTGATTACGACTGACCCTCCTGCTACAAACCTCGTTGTGCCGATTAGCGGGACCGGAGCGAAGGCGTCCGCACTCAAGTTCAGCCTGCCAGGGGTTTCTTTCGGCGGGCAAGACGTCTTGACGCACAGTGCTCCCGTAACGGTAGCGCTCTCGAATCCCGGCGTCGAGACGGTGCTTTTCCAGCTTGGGATTGATGGTCGATTTTCTTCAGACGACTATACTGCTACTCCAGAGTATTTTATAGGACCCAACACGTGCACAATCGTCGATAGCAGCTTCAGACTCCCTGGCGGCGGTTCGTGTGCCGTGTCATTAACGTTCTTTCCCAACGCCCCCGGACTGCGAACCGCAAGGCTCACGATTGGCGACAACTTTTCGATGGTTGCAACCTCGATTCCACTCACTGGAGTCGGCATTACAACAAGCGCAAGCGAACACCTGATTTTCGCCCCAGAATGGCTCAGCTTCAGCGCAGCGTTGGGTTCGAGCAGCGCTCCGCAAAGCTTCACATTGGTGAATGTCAGTAAGGACGACCTTAACGTTTATGTCGGCCCTATCGACCGCGGCGACCTTGGGGGCGGGTTTACGATCTCCAGCAGCAGCACTTGCGGCTTCGAGGACACGTTCACGATCAGTCCCGGCCAGTTTTGCGAACTCCAAGTGACTTTCCGTCCCGACTCCCTCGAAAGCACCGCGGTAGAGCTTGTCATAGCGTACTCCGATAACGAAGTTTCCTCGACTAGTACGGTTGAGCTCTATGGCATAGGGCAAAGTCCCTCGAAGACACTGTCGGTCCCGGCATCGCTCACATTCAAGCCGCAAGCGTTTGGCATCGCCAGTGCGCCTCAGGCAATCACCATCCAAAATACCGGGAACGCGCCGATAGACTTCACCGGCTTTGCCATTACCGGAAGCCGTTCAAACTTTTTCGCGATCGCCTCCAACTCATGTCCGCCAAGCTTAGCAGTTTCCGACGCATGTACCATTGGCGTGATTTTCACACCGGGTAAGGACGTTCAAACAGCAACACTCGCAATCACCGATGATGCCGTTGGTTCGCCTCACTCGATCGCGCTCACGGGAACCAGCGTAACGGCGCGGAACGCGCTCCAGGTTCCTCCCGCCGCGGCATTTGGTGCTTTGGACGTAGGGGCCAAGTCGGCCCTCCCGGTCCAGATTTTGAATGTAGGAAATGCTACCAGTTCCGTCCGTGTCAGCGACTACCGCTTGACCGGCGCGAACGCGACCGATTTCGCCATCAGCGCGAATACCTGCACCACTAGCTATGGCAATCGGATCCCGCCGGGCGCCCGCTGCAGCTTAAAGATTCAGTTCGCTCCCGCTGCGGCAGGTTTACGGACTGGATCGCTGCAGATCACAAATGACGGCTCCGGCAGTCCGGAGACCACGCTGCTGACGGGAGTAGGGCAAACCAAAGACGCGTCTTTGAGCCTGTTCCCGGATGGGGTTTCGTTTGGTACTTCGGTTGTTGGCATCAGCAGCGCTTCTCAGCTTGTCAAAGTGACCAACATTGGTAACACGGCGGTGCAGCTTAGATACACTATTTCGGGTTCAAACGCCGCCGATTTCTCCATATCCAAAAACCTGTGCAGCAATTTGGGCAACATGCTTCCGGCGGGAGATGCTTGTACCTTGAGCCTCGCCCTTAAGCCTTCCGCCGCAGGTGGCCGGACAGCGCGCTTGCAAATCACCGACGTTTTGAGCGGCACGGTACAGTCGATTACTCTCGAAGGGTTGGGGCAAACGCCTCTGACATCAGGCGTCCTCACCGTGTCGCCGTCTTTTTACGATTATGGACTGCTCGGCGTGCACCTTAGCTCAACCGAAGTATTCACCTTAACGAATATCGGAAACGCCAGCATCACTTTCCCCAGCTATCCCGTTTCCGGACCGAATGCAGCGGACTTCACCATAACTGCGAATACGTGCTCGAGTCACTTCTCTAACGTATTGCCTTCACAAAATACGTGCTCGCTAAAGGTGGTGTTCGCCCCTTCCGCCACCGGTATTCGCAGCGCTGCCCTTACCTTGACTGACCTGGAAACACAAGCCTCGGCACCGATTGTTCTTTCGGGCGTCGGCAGTACAAAAAAAAGGTCAATCGCCTTCCTGGTGAACGGTGCGAGCGGGATTACGCAAATCGCGTTCGAAGGACTAGCTGGGTCGGCACTTCGCGAAATCACTGCCGTCAACACCGGCGACGTGAATATTAAGATCAGTGATGTTTCGATTGGCGGGTTGATCTATGTTTCAATCCGTTCCAACACCTGTCCTTCCGTGCTGACCCCAGGAGGGCAATGCGACATCGTAATCGGTTTCGACCCTTACGAGGCCAGCCACCCGCCCACACCTTCGATTGGCTATCTGATCTTTGACGACGACTTGCCCGGTAGCCCGCAATCCCTGTTGTTGACCGTGCCGTCGCCCGCCCCCCAAGCCCTCAGCTGGCCGGTCGATCTCGTCTTTACTTCGCCCATCGGGGTGCAAACATTACCAAAATATGCGTATCTGACCAAGACAGGTGCGGGGAGCGCCGTGCCTCAGGCGGAGATGGGCGGGCCCAACGCGAGCGACTTCAGCGTTACTCCTTACCAGTGTGCAGACGGCTCCCCTGTCGGCACGTGCGTGGCAGGCGTGAGGTTTAGGCCGTCGCGAGCCGGCGTGGAGACGGCCACACTCTACACATTCGACTACGACGGGATCTCGTTGTCCGAAGTGAACTTGGCCGGGCTTGGGCAAACCGGCGAAAAAGCTCTAGCCGTCAGTACTGACTTTCTCCGATACAGCCAAGTGCCGGTCGGCGTAACGCAAACCGGCCAGTTGCACCTGAGCAGTTCGTCCAATACAGCCGTCACACTCGCAAAGCTTTCCATCAGCGGGCCGAATGCTTCGGAATTCGCGATCGCGCCGAGTACAACGTGCCAGATTGGCACACCGATTCAGAGAACCGGATGCAACATTGGCGTCCAATTTGTGCCGGCGGCGGAAGGACTGCGAACCGGAACCTTGCAATTAGCCGATGACGCTACCGGCGCCACGCAAGACGTTTTGCTGATAGGCAGCGCCTCTGTGCCCTCGGCAACAGTTACGGCCAGTTACGTCGATTTTGGCCGCCTTGCCGTGAATACGACATCCCAACAGGGAGTTCTCTACTTCCGCAACAGTTCCGCGTTTTCCGTCGCCTTGGGCAACATACAAATCGACGGACCAGCGGCGAACAGTTTTGCCATGGCGTCCAACACCTGTGGAGAATCTCTTGCGGCGAATGCCAGTTGCCAAGCGAACGTAACTTTTACGCCAGTTCAAGCTGGTCCTGAAGGGGCAGCGGTTCAGTTGTCTTACTCCGGTGGAACCGGAACTGTGGCAGACGCCATTCTGAGCGGCGCCGGGAACGGCGGCGCGGGTTATATTGCCGCCAGCGCGCTGGGAATCGAGTACGACGACAGCGTGATCGATACAACCGTGATAAAACCCATCAGGCTCACTAACACTGGCGAGGGTACGGTTCACTTCAACGGCTTTAGGTTGGTTGGGGCGAATGCCGCGGACTTCAGCCTTTTCAGCAACGATTGCCCGTCTGACCTTGCTCCTTTGGCAAGTTGCACCACCAACATCAGGTTCAAACCATCCACGTACCTTTTGAGAACCGCTGCTCTTCAGATCAACGATGATGCCGCCAACACACCTCAAAGGATAGGATTGGCCGGTGCCGGTCAGCCCGGCAAGAATGTCTTCGGCGCTTACAACAGTTACGGCTCCGTGGCAGCCGTGAGTTCTTTGGACTTTGGCATCGTTCCTCTCAATACCACTGCCCAGAGTGTAAATACATTTTCGCTACTCGCGGGCGGCGACACCATCGATCTCGCCAACATCCAAGTCACGGGACCGAATGCGTCTGAGTTCACGATCGTCAGCAACACATGCGGAACTATACTGACGTCTAACTCCGCCTGTCAGATGACGATACAGTATGTTCCCAGTGCCGCGGGTCTACAAGACGCGAACCTGGTCATCACCAGCAATGCCGCCGGGTCACCATTCACTCTTCCCCTGACTGGTACCGGGGAATCGAGCAGCGCGTCTCTCCTGGTTCAGTATGCGAATTTAGATTTCGGATTTGAACCGGTCGGAACCTCGAGCGCGGTCGAGAGCGTGAATATCCTGGAAACAGGCAGCGCCACGGTAGCCTTCGGCAAACCGACAATCACCGGGCCAAACGCGTCCGATTTCAGCGCTGTGAACGGGACCTGCACCACGGAGGTATCCAATTCCGCATGCTACATCCTGGTGGGATTCACTCCATCCGCTCCGGGACCTCGAACGGCGACACTGCTGATCAATGACGATGCGCCCGGTTCGCCTCAGAAGATCACGCTGAACGGAACCGGGTTGGTGGTGAATAGCGGCTTTATTTCAGCATCCGCGCACACGCTGGACTTCGGCATTATCCACCAGGGTGCCCTCTCGAAGACACTTCCTCTTGCCCTGACGAACAATGGAGGCAGCATCGTCAACGTCAAGAACATCTCCATCTCGGGAGCAAATGCAGCCGACTTCCAGATCTCGCAAGCAGGCGGGCCCAACCCTTGCTTCACCGCGATCGGTTCTCAGCCCGATGCCAACTCCTGCAATTTGTATCTGCAATTTATTCCGGCCACGAGCACGACTGAGACGGCCACTCTGGTGGTGACAACGAATGCCGCTAACAGGCACGTTCTTGTCTCTCTCTTTGGCCGAGGTCAAGCAGTCCGCAAGAGTATCACCCCGTTTCCAGAGACTTTGGACTTTGGGATATCGTACACCGGAGTCGCGACGAGCGGTTCGCAGGTCACCATCCTGAATACCGGAGATGCCACAGTGAACCTAGGCGCACCGATGGTGACAGGTGCACAAGCGGACGATTTCACGATTGATCAGAACAAATGCGTCGGTCCAATAGGTGCAGGCGCAAGCTGCACAATTGCGCTTCATTTTACGGCATCCATTCCGGCATTTGAAAGCGCAACGCTCACTGTTGTGGGCGATCAGGGTGATGCGACCCAAACATCGCTGGCCGTAACGCTCACTGGAACCGGGGTTGTGAAGCCTTGAGTTTCCTGCTTCGCATTAGCGTGATTGTTCGTCGAACAACTTGTCTGACGTGATCGGCAAGTCGCGAATACGTTTGCCCGTCGCGTGATAAACGGCATTGCCAATTGCCGCGGCGACGCCGGTGATGCCAATCTCCCCAATGCCGCGGCAGCCCATGGAATTGAAGTTGTAGTCTGGTTCATCAATCCAGGTGACGTCGATCTCCGGCACATCGGCGTGCACCGGCACCAAGTACCCAGCTAGATCGGCGTTGACGATGTGGCCATGCTCGCCGTCATAGTTGAGTTCTTCGAGCAGCGCGGCGCCTATCCCGAAAACGATGCCGCCGATGAACTGGCTCCGCGCGGTCTTGGCGCTGAGAATCTTTCCGCAGTCGAACACGCTGGTGATGCGCGAAACGCGAACGCGCCCGATTTCCGGCCGTACTTTCACCTCAACGAAATGCGCACCGAACGACTGAAACGCGAACTCTTCGTTATGCCCGAAGACAGGCTGGGTGGCACCTTCCCCTTCGAGATACTCCCGGTTGCCGGCCTTGAGCAGATCCTCGTATGGGATTCCGTGTGCCGGGTCTGACCGATGAGCCAACCTGCCATTTCCGAAAACAAACTCTTCCTGTCGTCCTTCCGCCCCGGTAAATCCGTCCGCCGTTTTGCCGGCAATCGCAACCAGTTCACGTTTGATCGCTTGGCAGGCATCTTTGGCGGCAGGCGCCGTGCTGGCCGTCAGGTTCGAGCCGCCCGCGACAGAGCATCTTGCGAGATCGGAATCGCCGAGCACTACGGAGACGCGTTCGATTGGAAGACCTATCTCTTCCGCTGCGGCAATGGTCAGCATCGTGTACATTCCCGAACCAGCATCGGAGCCCGCGGTAGACAAAGCTGCTCGCACACCGGAGTTATCGCGTTCGAGACGAACTTTCACGGCGGCCCCCATCAGATAGCCCGGATAAGTTGCGGTAGCCATGCCCCAGCCGATGGAAAACTTCCCGTCCTTCATCGATCCAGGCTTCGGATTCCGCTGCTGCCATCCAAACCGCTCGGCTCCGCGTTCGTAACACTCCAACAGGTGTTTACTGGAAAAAGGCTTGTCCAGTTGAAGATTGATGTCGGCATGATTCCGTCGGCGTAGTTCCACCGGGTCCATACCTAAGTTTCCGGCAAGCTCGTCAAGCGCGCTTTCGAGCGCATACTGCCCGGGTGCTTCGCCCGGAGCGCGCATCCACGATGGCTTCACCACGTTCAGCCGAATGAGTTCCTGCTCGGCTCGGTAGTTCGGAACGTTATAGAGCATTCGTGAGCTGATCGTGGCAGGCTCTGGAAAATCCTCATCAATTGCGGTATGTGAGAGCACGTGATGGCTCATCGCGGTTATGGTGCCATCGTTCCTGGCGCCGATTTGCAGGCGCTGAATCGTCTCGGAGCGATGACCGACACTCGTCAGGACTTGCGGCCTGCTTAATACGATCTTCACCGGACGGTTCAGCTGTCTCGCAGCCATGGCGGCGAGAAGAACATGCGTTCCGGTTGCACCCTTTGAGCCGAACATGCCACCGGTGAAGGGACAAATTACTTTTACCTTGTCCGGCTCGAGTTCAAATGCCGCAGCCAGCACAGCCCGGTCACCCTGTACCCATTGGCTTGCGTTGTAGACAGTAAGCACGTCGTTCGACCAGGACGCGATTGCAGCATGCGGTTCGAGCGCACAGGGATGCTGCGAAGGCGCGACGTAAGTCACGTCGATCTTGGTGTCCGCCTGCTGAAAACCTTCGCTTACATTGCCGCGCTCGAATGTCAGCGGCTCGTTTAGAAAGGGCCCGGCATGGAACTTCGTCGCCGTTGCATGTTCCATCGCAACGGCAAAGCGCTTCGGCTCGTAGTCGATCTTCAGCAACGCCGCAGCGTGACGAGCCTGCTCCAGGGTCTCGGCAACCACCATTGCGACGCACTGTCCTTTGTACCGAATCTTATTGTCAGAAAGCGGGGGACGTTTCTCCGAAGTGGTGCCGCCTGCCATCAGGTCGCCTGGCATCTCGGCCAGCTTGCCGATATTCTTGTGAGTCATCAGCAACAGCACGCCGGGCAGCCGTTCAGCTTCCGTCGCGTCGATGTTCGCAATTTTGCCACTGGCGATCGCGCTGTCAACGAGTACGGCATGCGCCATATTGGCGAGAACGACTTCAGCCGCATACTGGGCGGCACCGGTTACTTTTTTACGGCCGTCTACGCGATTTGCGGATGTACCGATTAATGTTGCCGACATCTGATTCCCTTTCGAACCGCGCTCAATCGGTTAGCTCGTACAGCGCCTCGACCAGTGTGCGTTTCGCCAATTGGATCTTAAATGCGTTGTGCTCGCGAGGCACCGCCCCGGCTAACGCCGCATCGGCGGCCTCGCGGAATGTGGCAATTGTTGCGGGCTTGCCGTGCAGCACCGCCTCCGCTTCTTTGGAACGCCATGGAATGGTTGCAACACCTCCGAGCGCCACGCGCACCCGGACAATAGTGTCGCCGCTCAGTTCCAAGGCAACCGCTGCAGACGCAAGTGCAAATTCGTAGCTGGCCCGGTCGCGCACTTTCAGATAATGCGAGCGCCGCGCAATCGGATCGTCAGGTATCTGAACCGCTGTGATCAGCTCGCCTTTTTCAAGTACTGTTTCGCGCTCAGGCGTTGCGCCGGGAAGCAGATAAAAGTCACCGATCGGGATGGTCCGCTTTTCCGTGTGAATGACCGCGTCCAACGCCATCATTGCGACGCACAAGTCTGACGGATGCGTTGCAATGCAATGATCGCTGGTTCCCAGAACGGCGTGACTGCGGTTCACTCCGGTCAATGCGTCACATCCTGAGCCTGGCTGCCGTTTATTGCAACGTGCGTTTACGTCGCGGAAGTATCCGCAGCGGGTGCGCTGCAACAGGTTGCCCGCGGTGCTCGCCATGTTTCGCAATTGCGCGGAAGCACCCGAAAGCAGAGCTTCCGAAAGCACAGGAAAGCGATCGCGGATAGCGGGGTGATGCGCCAGGTCGCTATTGCGGACATTCGCTCCAATCATCACGCCGGCTGTTGTTTCCGTGATAGCCGAGAACGGAAGATGATTGACATCGACGAGCAGCTGCGGTGTGAGGACGTCAAGTTTCATCAAATCGATGAGCGTCGTTCCTCCCGCGAAGAAAACGCTATTAGGCCGGGATCCTAACGCTTCGATCGCCGCTTCCGGACTCTCTGCTTCGATAAAAGAGAACGGATGCATGCTATCGGCGTCCCCGCTGAATGCTTCGGGCAAGCTGAATCGCGTCGATGATGTTCGGATAAGCGCCGCAGCGGCAGATATTCTCGCTCATGCGCTCGCGAATTTCTTCCAAGCTTAGATCGTCCGCGGCGGGCGGCTGCGACACGTCTGGTGTTACGTGGCTGGGAACACCTTCGGCGGCCTCTTGCAACATTCCGATGGCCGACATGATTTGTCCGGGCGTGCAGTAGCCGCACTGAAGCCCGTCGCACGCAATAAACGCCGATTGCATTGGGTGCAGTGAGTCGCCTTGGGAAAGCCCTTCCACAGTCGTGATTTCGTCACCCCGATGCGCAATGGCAAGCGAGAGGCAAGAGAGAGTTCGGCGGCCATTCACATGGACCGTGCAGGCCCCGCATTGCCCTTGGTCGCATCCCTTTTTGCTTCCGGTCAACGCGAGGTGTTCGCGAAGAGCATCCAGCAATGTTGTCCGAGGGTCGATGTGCAGGATCCGCTCTTCGCCATTGATATTCAGTTGCACGCGAACGATAAAATCGACCGCCGTTGCCTGCGGGCCGGAGATCACCGTGTCACTCATACAGAACAGTATGGAACGCCAACTAGCGGTTCGCCAGAACAATAGCCGGCTTGCTTTGCGGAAAAGTGCCTTCCGGCAACTTCGCAATGGCAATCGCGCGAGTGTAGGCTTCGGCTTGCGGTACAGGCGGCTGCGACATAGTCTTCGCGTTCGCCAACAGCCCCTGCGTTAACGCAAGTCCTACCGAGACCGGATTGGAGCGGGCAAGATCTTGTGCGATTGCAATGAGGGCGCGCCTGGTGCGAGAGGGCCGAGTTACCTGGGGATCGGAAGCCGCCGGGGTTGGATGTTCGCAGGAGTTCAGTTTGAGAATCGCGACGTCGCCATCGGTAAGAATGGAGTGCCGGTCTTCCTGAGCCGGCTTGAAATCGGCTCGTGGAATCAGCGCCCCGGTATCGACACAGCCGGTCAAAATGAGATCGTTCACCACCTTGGCGCGTTCATTATCTACGTGCCGCTCGGTCGCATGCGTCAGGTGCATGGCGCGGATTGCATAGCTGACGTCTTCGGTGGCGGCTCCGAGCCAAATCCCGGAATCGTTGTGCCAGAGGCGGATGTGGTGCCGCTTGGCGAACGTGTCTAGACTCTTTTGAAACGCGGCATCCGAAGACCGGCCGTTGAGCGTTAGATTTGTCATGGGAGCCATGCGGTAACCGGCGCGTTGCGCGACGCAGTGATACATGTGATAGACGGCCATGACACCATGCGCTTCCGGGCTGCTCCATCCGGCCGCGACAAACGCTCGCTGAACAGCGTCGCGCGTGCCTATGAGGGCAACATTGACAAGGTCCGACAGGCGCTTCGCCCCATCGATCGTTTGTTGTTGGGGCAGCGTTGCGAGCGTATTTTGGACTGCGGCACCTTCCCGCGCGGGCAGCAGCGGGACGTCTGGTGTTTGCGTCTCAAATTGATGCGTCTGCACATCCTGCGTGAGACGTAGCAGCAGTTCCGTTCCCGCCGGAAAGTTAATTTCCGCATCAGGTGAGCGGGCCGCCAGAAATTTGAAGCCGAGTACGGCCATCCGAAGCGCGGGCTCTCCCGCAAGCAGGAGCGTGAAGACACCGGAAACTCCGGTTGAGAGACTGGCTCCCGGGTGTATGCCGATCACGGCGCCGCTATCGGTAACCGACTCTCGCGCTTCTTCTACGCCAGCTACTTGCGCTTCGATTGGAATCACCGTTTCGCCGGGCAAGTGAAGTTCAGTGAATTGAAGATGCAGAGTGGCCGCGGTGTGACGCAGCCCCAGCCCAAGTCGGTCTATATGGTCAACGGTGCCGGACACCATACCGCCCGCGGGAAGCAACCTGGTTCCGTGATCCGACACAGGCGTGGTGATGACCGCCTCGACTGCATCGCCAACCTGCGAGTCGCTCGAGGCGACGCGCTTCAGCAGCCGGACTTCCAGCATCGAACCGGCCGGCAGAACAGGAGCGTTCAGGGATGCGTGCCGCGCGTCAATGCGCGCCGTCAGAGAGGACGTACACGCGCTAAGCCTTTGGGATCGGAGTCTGACATCCGTCCCGGTTTGGGCACGTCCCTGGATTGCGCAGCAGAGCGCCGCGACGAGAACGTTCAGTTTACACGGGATCTTCATAATCGCCGACCGATCACTCTCGCAAGAGATTCTTGTTGCGCACACCCTTCAGGCGTCCCAAACATTATCACAATGTGCGGTAATTCGCGCATAGAATTCGCTTTTTCTCACAAGGCTCAATTAGCCACAGGACGTTCGCTGCTGCTAATGATTGCTGGAGAAGCAAAAACGTTTCCTGTGAGGACTTCTCCGTTAAAACAGCCAGCAACAGAATTTAAACGTAGCTTCACATTGATTGTTACTGCTTACACCGGTGCCTGACTCGTCACCACGATCGCCTGCGCCGCCGGTTCGGATCGCCCGAGATACGAATGCGGCTCGATGGAGTCGAAGTACACGCTGTCCCCGGCCTGCAGCAGATGATCTTCTTCCTGATACCGGATCTGCAACTCGCCCGATAAGACATGAACCAGTTCCCAACCTTCGTGATAGTGTTCGCGCACCTGCTCGGCGGTGCGGAGCGGAAACTCGGCCAGGTAGGCCGAGAATCGCTTCTCGGTGGCACCGTAAGCGAGTACCTCAAAGAAAAACGATGGTAGCGGACTGTCCGGACGCTCCGGGAAGCGCAACCGCTCGTTCCCGCGGGTGATGCAAAAGACGCGCTTCGATCGCCCGACATCGAAGAAGTACTCCAAGCCTACATCGAACACCATCGCGACGCGGGACAGGGTAGAAAGAGTCGGCACAACTTTCCCGGTCTCGAGTTGTGACAGCAGCGAGGCCGATAGTCCGGTGTGCTTCCCCAGATCAACCAGGCCGATTTTCTTACGGAGGCGCAAGCGCCGAAGTTTCGCACCGATGTTGTATTGGGCCAGCAATCGATTCATTGTAGCCTCGGATTTTCCAGTATTAGCTAAACCCATTTCAATGGTACAGCCAAGACACGCGATATTTTTACCGGCATCAAAACGGTTTTGAATCCAGCCATTTTTCTACCCTGATCCGGATTTACAGTGTGGGCATGGCTTATCCATACCGAGGTGAAATATGAAACCTGAGCTCGCAGAACTGCGAAGCGAAGCCCGCGACGACTACCGTGGCGAGCGTAGAGGCGAAACCCATCGTGAGGGCATTATTGCCCGCACTATTGAACAACAAACGGCCAAGCTGCCTTCGGACACGTGGCTCTGGGCGGCCTTTGGGTCGATCGGCGTATCGCTCTTCTTCCAAATGACGGGCGATGAGCGGAAAGCAAATTTTGTCGGTCACTGGGCGCCGACCTTTCTGCTGCTGGGTCTTTACAACAAGCTGGTTAAACTGCTCGGCTCCGAGCGTGCGCAATAAGGCCTTGTCTCGTCACGTTATCATTGCCGGCGCTGGTCCTGGGGGGCTCGCCGCTGCGGCCCTCCTCTCCCACGCCGGCCTGCGTGTCACCATTCTTGAACGCAGGCCGTACGTGGGCGGGCGCACATCGAACTTCACAGCGGGCGGCTTCCGGTTCGACTACGGGCCGACCTTCTTCCACTATCCGCAGGTATTACAAAGCATCTTCCAAAGCCTCGGCCACGACTTGTGGAAGGAGGTCGATCTAATCCGTCTCGACCCGCACTATCGTCTGGTCTTTGGCGGCGGCGGAGAGCTTGTCTCCACTTCCAATATCCGCGCTATGGAAGCTGCCGTCCGGAAAATTAATCCGGAAGATGCCAGACATCTCAGCCGGTTCCTGCTGGACAACCGCGAGAAGCTACGAAAATTTCGTCCCTTCCTCGAGACGTCTTTTGACAGCTGGCGCGATACGATTCAGCCCCGGCTTCTAAGTATTCTCCCGGTTCTGAAGCCATGGCGCTCTCTCGACTCAGAGTTGTCCCGCTACTTCTCCGATCCTCGGGTGCGTCTCGCCTTCTCGTTCCAGTCGAAGTATCTGGGCATGTCGCCGTTCGAGTGCCCCAGCCTGTTCACAATCCTGTCGTTCCTCGAATATGAGTACGGCATTTATCATCCGGTTGGCGGCTGCGGCTCGCTGACGGCCGCATTGAACCGGATTTGTGTGCAGCAGGGCGTAGTCATCCACGCGGACGAACCGGTCGAAGAAATTCTCGTCAACGGACGGAAAGCTGTGGGCGTTCGAACGGCGCGCGGCGAATACAAAGCTGATGCGGTCGTGATCAATGCGGATTTCGCACGCGCCATATCGCGAATGGTCCCGAATCGCGCCCGCCGCCGCTGGCAGGATCACAAACTAGCGACAAAGACTCTTTCCTGTTCGGCATTCATGCTGTATTTAGGACTCCGCGGCACATACGACCGCGTCGGGCACCACACTCTTTATATTTCGAAGGACTACGCCCGCAATATGGACGACATCGGGCACCGTCACGTTCTTTCCGATGACCCGTCCTTTTATGTTCAGAATGCCTGTGTCACCGACCCTAGTCTTGCGCCGCCGGGCAAGAGCACCCTCTACGTGCTGGTTCCGGTGACTCACCAAACCCGGGCCATCGATTGGAACCGAGAGCGTCCCCGGTATCGCGAGCTGATCCTTGACAAACTTGCTGCGATTGGCGTGACGGATATTCGCTCCCGCATCGAATATGAGCGCATCATCACTCCTGCTGCCTGGGACACGGAGTTCAATCTGCATCAGGGCTCGGTATTCGGGCTGGCGCACACCTGGTCGCAAATGCTGCACCTGAGGCCTCGAAATCGCTTTGAGGATCTGGATTCCGTTTATCTGGTGGGTGGAAGCACGCATCCGGGCAGCGGCTTGCCGGTGATCTTCGAATCCGCGCGCATTAGTTCCCGCCTGCTGTTGAAAGACCTGGGTGAGCGCGTTCCCTGGGACGAACGTTCACCGGAATCAGTGGTGGCTGGAGTCGCGTAATGGTAACGCGGTCCATTGCTGCCGCATGGCAACCGAACGGCGCGCCGACTGCGCCGATGCAAGCGCGCATCTCTGCGGCACGCTTGGCGCAGCGCGAATGGGCAAATGTCCCCCTTGCGAACCGCTTGCGCGTGGTGCGCCAGATCCGTGATGCGATCGCTACTCAATTTAATAATCTCTGCGAATTCTTTCCGGACGAACTCGCGCGCGAACCTGTGCAACGTCTTACGGCTGAAATCATCCCGCTCGCCGATGCCGCCCGTTTCCTTGAGCGTGAGGCAAAACAGATTCTGGGTGCGCGGCGACTTTCGACAAAATCCCGTCCTCTGTGGATGAACGGGGCGAACGTCGAAGTGCGCAGGGATCCATTCGGGGTGGTGCTCATCGTCGGTCCGGCTAACTACCCGCTCTTCATTCCGGGCGTGCAAACGCTACAGGCGCTGGTGGCGGGAAATGCGGTCGTTCTGAAACCAGGACGGGCCTGCGCGGCGCTCGCCAACGCCTTTCGTTTACTTGCGGTGCGCGCGGGTGTTCCGCCGGACCTCTTCCTTGTTCTTAACGAAGACATCGAAAACGTGCGCGCCGCTATCAACGCCGGGGTGGATAAGGTGGTCGCAACTGGTTCTGTCGAAACCGGTCGCGCCATTTATCGCCAATCCGCGGATAACCTTGTCCCTGCTGTTCTCGAACTATCCGGCGCAGATCCGGTATTCGTGCTGCCTGGGGCGGATCTCGAGCGAGCGGTGAACGCTATCGTTTTCGGATGCCGGTGGAACAACGGCAACACCTGCATTGCGCCACGGAGAATATTCGTTACCGAAACGCTCGCCGATGAGCTTGAGCAGCGTCTTCGCGAGCGGGCGGTTGCTCGGTTCCATCTGTCCATCACTCGGGTTGGCAGCGATGACGAAGCGCTGCATCTGGCCGCCACATCCCGGTTCGCTTTAGGAGCCAGCGTCTTCGGAGAGCAGCTTCTGGCGCAAGCTTTCGCCGCGCGCGTACACGCGGGAATCGTGACGGTGAACGACATTATTGCTCCGACAGCCGATCCGCGCGTCCCCTTCGGAGGCCGGGGCTGGAGCGGTTTCGGAACTACGCGCGGCGCGGAGGGCCTGCTGGAGTTCACATCGCCTAAAGCCATCGTGACTCAGACCGCCCGACGTCTTCGGCATATCGAGCCACTGCCCAACAACGCTGGAGAAATTTTCGCGGCATATCTGGCGGCCATTCACCAGGCATCCTGGACCGGACGCCTGAGCGGCTGGCGGCGCTTCCTTAGCGCCCTTCTCCATGGCAATCACATGACTGATCAGAGAGATTTATGACCACAGACCAAACCATCGGGATTATCGGCTCAGGCCTTGGCGGTCTTAGTGCCGCGTGTGTTCTCGCAGCGCGCGGATATCGCGTCTCGGTTTTTGAAAAAAGCAGTTGGCTGGGGGGCAAAGCGGCGGTGCTTGAGGAAGAGGGCTACCGCTTCGACATGGGGCCGACGATCCTCATCTATCCATCCGTGCTTCGGAAGATCTTTGCCGAAGCACGCCGCGATCTCTCGAACTATCTGCAGCTAGAACCGCTGGAGCCGCAGTGGCGCTGCTTCTTCGAAAATCAGAGCCGTCTCGATCTCTTCGGTGATCCCGGGGCAATGCAGGCCGAGCTACGCAAATTCGCGCCGGACACGCTCGATGGCTACGAGCGATTTTCGGAAGCCTCTGCTGAACTTCATGCGATCTCGAATCGATTCTTCTTTTGGCGTTCTATCGGAGGCATGCGCGACACCTTTCAAGCGGGATCCATGTTCGATCTAAGCCTGCTGCGAGACGTCAGCCGCATGAAGCTGACCCAGACCGTAGCCCAGGCGATTCGCCGCGATATTAAGGATCCGCGCGTTGCCCAGATGCTGGATCATCTGGTGCAGTACGTTGGCTCTTCGCCTGAAAAAGCGCCCGCCATCCTATGTGCCATTGGTCACATGCAAGCAAGCGAAGGCGTCTGGTATCCGAGGGGTGGAACACGCGCCATCCCCGAAGCTCTGATTCGTCTTGCCCGCGAACTGGGAGTTCGCTTTTTCCGCAACACGCCGATAGACCGTATCACCACTGCTGGGGATAGCGTCACGGGCGTTATAACTTCGCGCGGCGAGCATATTCCACTCGCCGCCGTGGTTGCCAACTCCGATTCCGTTCGCACCTATCGCGAGCTGCTCGGCGGTAAGTTTGCCAAGGAGTTCAATCGCAAGCGCAAGTATGAGCCTGCATGCTCCGGCGTTGTCCTGTATCTCGGGCTGAAGCGCCGGTACGAACAGCTGGCCCATCACAACTTCGTGTTCTCGCGGGATCCGTCCGAAGAATTTAACGCCATCTACGATCGCGGCGAACTCGCTCACGACCCAACGTGTTACCTGTGCACACCATCCTCAACCGATCCGTCGGTCGCGCCTCCCGATCGCGAAGCGCTTTACATTCTGGTGCACACGCCATATCTGCGGCCGCACCACGATTGGAAGCAGATCTATCCGTTTTACCGGAAGACGATTTTCGAGAAGCTCGCTCGAGCTGCCGGTATGCGTGATCTCGAATCAGCAATTGAGTTCGAGCGCTTTCTCACCCCCGCCGATATTCACCGGCGCTACGGCGTTCTCAACGGCGCAATTTACGGCATTGCCAGCCACGGCCGTCTGCAAGGCGGTTTCAAGCCCGCGAATCACGATCCCAATCTGCGCGGCCTCTATCTCGCCGGCGGAGCCGCGCATCCCGGGCCCGGCATGCCAATGGTTCTGATGTCGGGTTGGATTGCAGCGGACCGGCTCGATCAGGATGCCATCGTGGATTACGCTGCTATCGCCGAGCGCCGTTATCAAGAAACCGCTGACGCCGTATGAAAGCGAACCCCCGCAATACCGCCGGGCCGCTGCCGCTGATCTCAACGCAGCAGCTGCGTTGGTTTACTAACTACGTCCGCTGGTATCTGCAACGCAACTTTCACGGGCTGCATCTGCTTCGCCTGGCGCCGCTCGAGATCTTAACCGATTACCCACTTCTGGTTTGCCTCAATCATCCCTCCTGGTGGGATCCGCTGATCGGCGTCTATCTCAGCCAACGGTTCTTTTCTCATCGGCGGCACTACGGTCCCATAGCTGCTGCCGGCATTGCGAAATATAAATTTTTTGAGCGTCTGGGTTTCTTCGCAATCGAACCGGGTAATTTTGGAGGCACGACTCGTTTCCTCCGCATCGGTCAGGCAGCGCTCGCTACACCCGGAGCGGCACTTTGGGTTACTCCGCAGGGCGCCTTCACCGATGTTCGCTCGCGCCCCATCGAAATCCAGCCGGGCATCGGGTATTTGGCTCATCGATTGCGCGGCCGCTTTGCCATGCTTCCAGTGGCGCTCGAATACAGCTTCTGGAGTGAGCGGTTTCCCGAAGCGTTCGCCTGCTTCGGACAACCCGTTCTCGCCCGTTCCGGAGCCGATCGCTTACCGGAAGAATGGTCGGCTCTCTTCTCGCAATCTCTTGAACACGCAAGCAATGTGCTCGCCGAACATGTCCAGCGCCGCGACGCCGCCGCGTTTGAGCCGCTTCTGGGAGGCCGTGCTGGCGTCGGTGGAGCTTACGATCTGTGGTGCGCCTGCAAAGCACGCCTCCAGGGGAAACGCTGGCAGCCTGAACACGGGGCGCGCTGAATGTTCCTGCACATTCTTATGGCGTGCGCCATCTTCTGCTCCGCATTTCCCCTGCTCCTGTTTCTTCGAAATCTGAAGCTCTACTCTGCGCCCGCGCAACTCACGAACCCGAAGATTGAGTCCGTATCCATCCTCATCCCCGCCCGCAACGAAGAAGATTCGATCGCGGCCTGTGTGCGCGCGGCGCTTGCAAGCGAATACCTCGACCTCGAAATCATTGTTCTCGACGACCATTCCGAAGATCGGACTCCGGACATTGTCCGGCAGATCACAGCCCATGATGAGCGTGTGAAGCTCTTTCACGCGCCCCATCTGCCCCTCGGCTGGTGTGGAAAGCAGTTCGCTTGCTGGGTCCTCGCCGGACTTGCTGCTAAGCCGGTGCTCTGCTTTCTGGATGCCGATGTTCAGCTTACGCCGTGCGAGCTCGCCGGCATGATTGCCGCGATGCGTTCCGGCGATTCGCGCCTGGTCAGCGGATTCCCCTGCCAGATCACGTGTACGGCAGCCGAGCAGTTGTTGCTGCCGCTGATGCACTTCCTCCTGCTCGGGTTTCTCCCGCTGGATCAGATGCGGAGATCGCTGCACCCGTCGCTCGGAGCGGGATGCGGCCAGTTCATTGTTGTGGAACGCGAGGCTTATCGCCTTGCCGGCGGCCATCGGGCGATCCGTGGCTCGCGCCACGACGGCATCCTGCTGCCCCGGGCCTTTCGCCGGGCGGGAATTAAAACGGATCTGTACGATGCAACCGACGCCGCATCCTGCCGCATGTATTGCAACGCTACAGAAGTAGTGCGCGGACTTCTCAAGAATGCGATAGAAGGAATCGCAGCACGGCGCATGATTATCCCCTGGTCGTTGATACTCTTCCTGGGCCAGATCCTTCCGCTGCTGCTCGTGGCGTACATCTTCGGTTCCGGCGAATCGCTACTTCTTAGATTGTTATCGTTAGCGGCGCTCGGCGCTTCGCTTCTCCCACGCATAATCGCAGCGTTCCGGTTTGATCAGCCTCTCGCGAGTGCGCTCTTGCATCCGTTCGCCATTGCGAGCTTCCTTGCGATTCAGTGGGTGGCGCTCATCCGTTCCATGCTGCACATTCCCGAGTCCTGGAAAGGGCGAACGTATTCGCACGCGCGCGATTGAGGATCCGGAAAAATAAGAAAAACTGTCCGGGCCCGGTTTGTCCGCGATATTCAGGCCAAAGCTTTGCCGTATAACACAAGCAACCGGCTCCATGCCTTCTCCGCCTGCGGCTCATTGTAGACGTGTGAGTCGGGAGGGCACCAGCCGTGTGCCGCGCCGGCGTACACTTCGATTTCCGCAGGCAGATTCGCTTTGGCGAACGTCTCTTTCAGAACGTTCTTGTCGTCGGGCGACCGCGCATCGTCATTTGCCGCGATGGCGATCAGGAACTGCGCTTTGCTTGTCGCCGCCTGAAGATGCGGGCTGTTGGGCTTATCTGTCACAAGGCCGCCTCCATGAAAAGACGCAACTGCGCCGATGCGGCCAGGCACGGCGGCGGCAGTACGAAGCGCCATCGGGCCGCCCATGCAATACCCCTGCGAGCCCATTTTCCGGTTCTTTGCAACTGAAGGCTGGTTGTCCAGCCAAGTGATGAAGGCTTTCGCGTCCGTCATTTGCGTGCCTTCGTTCAGACTTTGCGCAAGCGGCCTTACCTGATCTATTGGCGTTGCCGCGCCGGCGTCTGCAGTGGGAGCTTTCTTCGTGCGGTAGAACGGATTCACCACCAGCACGGAATAACCCGATTGCGCCAGCCGCTTACCCATTTGCCGAAATGCCGGGCGCAGGCCGAAGATGTCAGGCCAGATGAGAACGCCCGGAGCCGCGCCGCTGCCGGGATACACGAAGTAGCAGTCTGCAGAGCCGTCCGGCGTTGGCACGTTTACGTCCGCTTCGGTGACCGTCATCGCGTTCGCAAGTTGTGGCAACATCATCGCCACACCGGCACCCAACATAATGCCAAACTGTTTTCTTGTCACCAAACCAAGACGTTCGTACTCTGCCCGATCGTCGTCAAAACGATCCTGATCGCACATGTCGCTTTCTCCTCAACATCCCTTTTGCATGGAGGCAAACTAAGCTAAAGCTGAAACCCGAGCGCGAATTAATTATTTTGGTGGAGTTCCCGCAGGAGGCGCTCCACCTGAGGGCGGGCCATGTTCGCCTCCATTGTTCGGCGGCATTGACACGGGTTCTTCCGCACCACGATGGCATGTGTAGCACGTTACCTTAGCATCATTCCCATAAGCATCCACTTTGAATGTGTTGCTGTTAATTGTCTCCACCATTTGAAACATCGTCCGTGCGATTGACTTTTTATCGATGGAGTCGCTCGCGAAATCACCCATGGTGTGGCAAAACGTGCATTTGACGCCAAGCCCGCTGCGAGCCATGAACATCGCTCGCCCCAGCTCATCTGGTTTCAAAACTTTCAGATTCTTTGGATTCGCGAACATCTGGCCGCGTCCTCCGGGAGGCGGACTACCGGGAGGCGGACTACCGGGAGCCGGCCCCTCCTGAGCAAATAGAACCACTGCGCAGATTGAAGGCAATAACGCAAACCGAAGCATGGATGGCAGTATACCCGAATTTTTTCGGGGCGCCGCGGAAGGCGGCTCTGCGAGATAAGATTTGACGAATCGGAGTACGGCGAACCGGGTAGAAACCGCCGCTCGCCCCATGAGCGGCGGCCCAGTGTCGGTGAGGAAGCCTAACGCCGATCGAGCCGGTCCTGGCACTTCTGAATGCCCGCTTTCACCTTCTCGATGGGCTCTTTGTGTTCTTCAAACGAGCGCTCCCATTCGCCTTTCTTTTTTTCGTAAATGGCCTTGATCTCCGGGCTGAAGCTGCTACTTTCCCGATCTGCCCGGTCCATCGCATCGCGGAAGTGCTGCTGTACGGTTTCCCGGAGCTTTAAGGCTTCCTCACCAAAGCCTTTGCGAAGTTCCAGTTCCTTCTCCGCACCCTTCGCACGCTCTTCGCACTCCTTCGCCTTTTCGCGCTGTTCCTTGATTTCGTTTTGCAGATCTTCCCGAATCTTCTCATCGGTTTCGGACGACAGCTTCTGCTCCAATTCGTCAGCCCTTTTATTTCGGTTTGCAGCTTCGTCCTCATTTCCTTTCAGACTCGGAACGTCGTCGCACGCCCAATTCTTTCCGTCGTGGACATCTGTCATGGTGTCCATACATCGCCGGGCCAACTCCTGGTACGGAATTCCGGCGCATCCCGTCACCGCCTCCGCTCTCTTCCAGTCGTCGAGTGACGGGTCTTCGCCCAAAGCCGCTCGACTGAACAGGATTCCGACGCCGGTTAACAGAAGCGCGTAGCAGAGCGGCCTCCTGCTCCACAGGGCAGGGGACTTTTCTCTTCTTATCTGGTTGGGAACGACACGATAGCTGGTATTGCTTTTATGTGATTCAAACATTGGTTCTACTCCTCAAGCTGACGTACCTAGTAGCGAGCCACCCGCCTTACCGTCGTCAGGTTTGGTTCGCTACTCACAAGGCGTAATCGAGAAGGACAACCCATCATTCCGATACCAAAAAAGTTCTGCAACGTTTTGAGAATCGGGGCTATCGACCTCAATTTACAGCCGCCGGAAGTCAACGAAAAGTTGAAGCGAGGACGAGTAAAACGCGGTCCAACAATCGGAGGTTCTTATGGCGGAAGTAGACGTCAAAAACCAATCTTCAAATCCAAGTTCTAGCAGTCAAGGTTTTAGTAATGAAGGTTCTCAAGAGAGTACGCGATCAATGAGAGGAACCGGCCTGCAACGGCAGCAAGGAGATCAGGGCCTCACACGTCAACGTGGGTCGGACCCGTTCGGTTCCTGGCTCAGCCCGGCCGAGTTCTTTACCAATAATCCGTTCAGCCTTATGCGCCGGATGAGCGAAGAGATGGACCGTACATTCGGTAGCTTTTTCGGCCAGTCGTCAGGCGGAAGCGGAGGCTGGTATCCGAGTGTCGAAGTCGCCGAACAGGGTGGACAGTTGCACGTTCATGCTGAACTGCCGGGAATCCGGCCCGAAGATGTCAAAGTGGAGATCACAAATGACGCGCTGGTCATCAGCGGCGAGCGAAGGTCTGAGCGAGAGCATCAAGCTGGAAAGATTCACCGGTCAGAACGCCGGTACGGCCAGTTCTACCGCGAGATAGCATTGCCGGAGGGCGTGAACGCGGAGCAGGCACAAGCCAAGTTCCGGGATGGAGTTCTTGAAATTGCTGTGCCCGTACCACAGCAGGCAAGCAATCGACGACAGATTCCGGTTCAAAACAGCGAGTCAACGGAAACCCCCTCGAAGGGGCCAGGCTCGGCCAAGTCCGGCAACCAGCAAACAACCACGAAAGCTGCCGCCAGCTAACGAGTCATACTGGTCAGTGGCTTGGGGCGTGTTCCGCCCCAAGCCCATAGCCAACATGTCTCATAAGCCGATGTTTCGAGACCGCCTCGATGCCGGGAGGGCACTGGCGGAACTCGTAGCAGGCGCCATTGACGATCCAGAATCTTTGGTATTAGCATTGCCACGAGGTGGCGTCCCCATCGGCTACGAAGTGGCGCGGGAAATCGGCGCAGACCTGGATGTCTCCCTGGTACGGAAGCTCGGGTTACCCGGCCAGGAGGAGTGCGCTATTGGCGCGATCGCCAGTGGGGGAGTGCGCGTACTAAACGCCGCGCTGATCAAGGAAGTCCAGCTCTCGTACAGCATCATCGATCAGATCACCGCCCGGGAGGAGTGTGAGTTGCAGCGTCGTGAAGAACTCTACCGCGCAGGTAGACCTGCTTTACCTGTCCAGAACCGAACAGTCGTCCTGGTGGATGACGGCCTGGCCACGGGGGCAACCATGAAGGCGGCTAGCCTAGCTCTTCGTTTGCAGAAGCCGAAGCGGATTATCGTCGCCGTTCCCGTTGCAGCCGAGCAGACATGCCACGAGCTTAGGAAGGATGTGGACGAACTCATCTGCGCACATACGCCGTGGCCGTTCATGAGCGTGGGAACGTGGTACGAAGATTTTTCGCAGACAACGGATGAAGAAGTCCAACAGTTTTTGACTCTGCTGGAACAGGATCGGGCCAAGGGGTGCTCAGGCGTTCAGGCGTTTTGATTCCGCGGCGCTACCAGGTACCAAATCGAAGAACCAGTCCCGTTCCAACGCGCAGAGCATTCCGGTAATCCTGGCCGTCCAGCGGTCGCGTCCAAGTGTGAAGCTGCTCTACATCGACTACTTTCAGCGAAAGCGCCGAGGTCATCACGTACTCCATACCTCCCCCGACTTGCATTGCCCACGAGTTGGTCTGATTGGTATTCGTATATAAGCGGTGCGTGTCATACGGCGGCAACGAGTCGATAACAGCCTGGGGCGGTTTGGCAGCCGGGTATTCAGTCTCTGACGACAACTTATTACCACCGGCTAACACCTGCAGATATGGTTGCCAACGATGAAATCTGGGCAAGTTCACACGGGTACCGGCCAGGTAGAACGTAGCATCGCGAGTGTTGTTCGGCTCTGAGGAGAGCAACTTGCATCCGCCAACATCGGCCACCAACGCGACACGCGAAGTTAATCGGTATTCAGCGGTTGCATCCCCTCCATGACAGCCGTGCGAGGGACC
>DATBDT010000044.1:0-139184 GCA_036269815.1 Bryobacteraceae bacterium | reverse complement strand
CGTCGCCTCGGCCTTGAACACCAGAACGGACGCGACTCCATCCCGGCTCAGCTACACTAACATCGAAATCTAATCTGCCCGGCTCCAACCGGACATTCCTACTTCGCTCCCAGTAGGACATTTCTACTTCGCCCCGACAGTGACGCGCTCCAGCCGCGGCACTAATAGCTGAATCAAACCGAGTGTGAAGAGATACATTATGCCTGCCAGCAGAAACAACGGTCCGTAGGCTTGGTGAGAAAAGTCGAGCCAGTAGCCAATCAGCGGCGCGACGGCCATGCCGCCGAGCGCTCCCGCCATGCCGCCGAGGCCAATCAGGGAACCTACCGCTGCCTGCGGGAAGACATCGGACACCAGCGTGTAGAGATTACAAGACCAGCCCTGGTGTCCCGACGCGGCGCAGGCGATCAATATGACAGTCAGCCATAAGTTGCCGTGCGCCCACATGACACCCATTACCGGAACCACTAGGACGGCGCATGTCAGCAGGGCTATCTTGCGCGCCCGGCCCACGGAAAATCCGCGCCTCAGCAGCGCGCTGGACAGCCATCCGCCGCCGATGGAGCCGACGTCAGCGGCAAGGTAGATGGCAATCAGCGGCGCGCCGAGGTGCGTGAGATCCAACGCATATTTTTGATTCAGAAATCCAGGGAGCCAATAGAGGTAAAACCACCACACCGGATCCGTCAGCAGTTTCCCAATTACGAAGGCCCAGGCCGCCCGCCTGGTCAAGAGAAGCCGGTAGGGGATGGTGCGGGCCTTCTGCGCTGCTGAGGAATCCGCCCCGCGATCAAGGGTCGTTTGCGCTTCCTCGCCGTCAGATTCGATCAGGGCCAGCTCTTCGGCCGAAAGCCGTGGATGCTGGCGCGGCGAATGATAGGTGAAGAGCCAAATAAAGATCCAAATTATATCGAGCACCCCGGTGGTGAGGAACGAAAATCGCCAGCCGTAGTGCGCGGCGATGAAGGGAACTAACAAAGGAGCGACCAAGGCGCCGATATTGGACCCGCTGTTGAAAATTCCTGTTGCCAAGGCACGTTCGCGGCGAGGGAACCAGGCGGCGGTTGTCTTAATAGCGGCCGGGAAATTCGCAGCCTCGCCAATTCCGAGCGCGAAGCGGGCAGCGGCGAATTGCACGACCGAGTGCGCCAGGGCGTGGGACATGGCCGCGCAGCTCCAGACCAGGACGGCCACGGCATAGCCGATGCGGGTACCGAGCTTATCGATGATGCGCCCGGCGATAGGGAGCATTAGCGCATAGGCAAGCTGAAAGAAAAACACGATCCAGCCATACTGCTTCTCATTCCAACCAAGCTCGTGCGAAATGATGGGCTTCAGGATGGCGAGCACTTGCCGATCCACGTAGTTGATCGTGGTCGCGTAAAACAACAGCCCGCAGACGTACCAACGAATGCGGCCGCGAATGCCGGTTGCAGATTGCTTAAGCGCGGCTGTGTTGTTCATGGCGGGTGCGCCCGCTTACCCAGGCTTCGAAGTTGTTCCGGAAGAGCCGCTGGATGTCCTGGCGAATTTCGAGCCGCGTTACCGGCCGGCCGTCCTGAACAAGCAATTCGTACGTATTTGCCAAGATCGGCGCCAGGGTACGACGGGTATTCTTCCATTTATAAATGAGCTGTTCGAGCACGCGCGCATCCGAGTGTTGCGGGATAAAACTCGTCCCCAGCATCTCGAGCCGCTCCCGGGTGATCTCTTCCACAATCGAGGGATTATTCAGGAACCACCAGCAACCAAACGGCATCAGGTTGGCAAATTTTCGGGCATAGACGCACAGCTCATGCTGATTTTCGCGGCTGAGCACACTGCAAAGGAAGCGATTTTCCGGGAATGAGACGCACAACCGCTCGACGGCGCGCAGGTCGGCGAGACCCGAGCCGTCGCCGGCCAAACGAATGGCTGGATTTACCTGCCTGCGCACCCCGATCATCAGGGAGAGAGGAATGTCGAATTCGCGGCAAGCCGGGAGGACGGCTTGCGTCAAAAGCCGGCTACGCACACTTTCTTCGGGAAACGTGAAGGTGTCCGAGAGAGAGCAGGCCATATAAACCGGCTGCATTCGACGGTTCCAATCATCCAGAAACATGCGAACGCCGACGATTGTTGCGTCCGTTGCATCGCGCTCGACCGGATAGCCAGCCGCCGCGAGGCGTTGGTAGTTGCTCTCCCAAAGCTCCAATACGCGATCGAGCCGGAGGACAGGGTGAAAGCGAGAATCGCGTGCCGCGCCCTGCTCCCACAACGGGCCTTCCGCGGGATCGAGCGGATCGTTCGTCATGGCGACTTCCGAGACGCCTGCCAATTCGAAGACACGGCCAATATGTTCAACCGGATCTTCGGACGCAAAGAAGCCGCGGGCATCTGCGAGGTCTTTCGCACGAGTATCCAACGCGAACGCGTGCATGACCGCTATGACGCCGCGAGTGGCTTCGGAAACAGGCGGATTTTCGACGAACAGTGTCTGCCATATCAGATCGGCCTGCCGGGGCTTGGAAAGCGCGAAGTAGTGTTGGGGCGAGACCGGAGACGAACGGAAGAGTTCCGCCTCGAGATAGTGATAGGTCAGCAGCTCATCGATGCCCCAGAGCCCGACAGCACCGAGGGACGGCATGAACAGATGGGTATGCACGTCGATGAATTTCGTTTTTTGAAGCTCTTCTGCGACGACGTGGCGAATTTGTTCAGGAGTTAGAAAGGCAGAATCCATGACGGGCCTCGTTGAGTTGGGTGATGGTGTTTTAGCGGAGAATCGGTTTGACAATCGCACGTCCAGGTAGACTGGAAGTTTACCTCCATGATGATCTCAAACCACCAAGCTCCATCCGCATGAGATTCCTGGTAGAACCCGTTGCACGCGGTTATGGAAACTGGATGGACCGTTGGGAGCAACAGCTGTGCTTTCGCTCCACCGACAGAGTCGTGCGCCCGTTTGACTTTGGTCTGGAGTGGACGCGGCAGTGGCCGTGCGCCCGAAGCTTTCCGCGAAACGGCCATTCGCCCGTCGATTATCTGTTGGAGTTAAATGATCGGGCGATTGCATCCAGTACTGATTTTTTCGGCTATGCGAGTCCTTCGCATTTTGCTCTTGAGAATGACTGGCTAGAATTCCAGTCTCCGGTTGAGACAGCCTATCCCGAAAATAATAGAGTCCGCGCACGATGGTTTCCGGCGAAGGGAGGGTCGCGAAAAGCGGTTGTCGTTTTGCCGCATTGGAATGCGAAGCTGCCGCAGCATAACGCCCTTTGTGCCGGATTGCAGCGTCTGAACATCTCGGTGCTGCGGTTGAGTCTTCCGTATCACGATATGCGAATGCCGGCCGAGCTAAACCGGGCCGACTACGCCGTTTCGGCGAATATCGGGCGCACGATCGATGCTACCCGCCAGGCGGTGATCGACAGCCGCGCCTGCTTCGACTGGCTGGAGCAACAGGGCTACACTGACTTGGGTATTGTCGGGACCAGTCTGGGGTCGTGCTATGCGTTTCTTGCGAGCGCGCACGACTCGCGCATCCGGGTGAACGTTTTCAATCACTGCTCGACATTTTTTGCCGATCCGGTTTGGGAGGGATTGTCGAGCCGGCACATTCGCGCGAGTCTAGAAAGCGCGATCGATCTAGAGACCTTGCGCAAACTTTGGATGTGCATCAGCCCGCCGAGCTACTGGCCATTGTTCACGGCCAAGCAAAAGAAATCGAAGTTCATCTACACGCGCTACGACACCACGTTTCCTCCGCATTTATCCCAGGACGTTATTGTGGGCGCCAGATCACTTGGTTGGGATCATGAATCGACAGTTCTGCCGTGCGGTCATTACACGATGGGGGAGTTTCCGTTTAAGTTCATCACGGGATATCAGATCTGCTCGTTTCTGAAACGCAACCTGTAGTCTGAAGGCGTCATCTAGTCCGGTATGCTGGAAAAGTTAAGGACTTGATGATTCGGCTCGCGACTATTCCAAAGAAGGCGCTGCTATGTACGTTGAGCATCAGTTTCATTTTGGCGCAGGTAGCAGCAGCACAGAGCACCGATCAACTTCAAGGTAGCGTCCCCGAGGGTACGCCAACCGGGGCGGCCATTCCCTTGAGTCTTTCTGAAGCGATTCAGCGGGGCTTGCGTTCCAATCTGAGTTTGCTGACAAACCAGGAATCAAGTCAACAAGCGCGCGCGGAGCGGCTACGGGCATTGAGCGCCTTGCTGCCGAACGTAAGCGGCCAAGTGGGAGAGCCGGTGCAGCAGCTCAATCTTCAGGCGCTTGGGTTGTTGTTCAATATTCCAGGCGTGTCGAATATTGTGGGACCGTATTCGTATCAGGAAGCGCTGGCGAACGCAACCGTTCCCATTTTCAATTACAGCAACATCAACCGGTACCGCGCTGCCGGCGACGAATTGAAGAGCGCAGTGCTGTCGGTGAAGAATGCACGTGACCTGGTGGTACAGGCAGTTGCGAACGCGTATCTGCAGATTATTGCGGATTCGGCGCACATTGTGGCGACGCAAGCGGAGGTGGATGCCGACTACGCGGTTTATGTCAACGCCACCCGGCGGCATGATGCAGGTACAGCGGTGGGCATCGATGTTCTGCGCGCGCAGGTAGAGCTGAAGCGGCGGCAGCAGGGATTGGTGGCGGAAAAGAACCAATATCAAATCGACAAGCTGACGCTGGCCCGAGTGATCGGATTGCCCCCGGGGCAGGATTTCACGGAAGCAGACCCCACTGCACCCGGCGCGGCACCCACCGTTTCGCTGAAAGACGCGCTGGCACAGGCGTATGAAAAACGCCCAGATTACCAGGCGGCGAAGGCCAGAGTAATTGCTGCGCGTCTATTGTTGCGGGCATCGAAGGCGGAACGATATCCGACAATCCAGGCAGAGGGCTATTACGGCGCGAATGGCCTTCATATGTTTTCCGAGTCCCACGGCGTATTTGTGATGCAGGGCACGGCGACATTCAACATTTTCGACGGCGGGCGAATCCGCGCCGATGTTGAGGAAAGCAATTCTGAACTGCGCAACCGGCAGAATGAGGTGGACAATCTACGCGGCCAGATCGATTACGAAGTTCGCAGCGCGTTATTGAATCTGCAGTCGGCTTCCGACCAGGTGGACGTCGCAAGGTCGAACGTAGAACTGGCGAATACGGCGCTAAAGCAATCGCAAGACCGATTCAGCGCCGGTGTGACAAATACCGTGGAAGTGGTTCAGGCACAGCAACAAGTTGCTGAAGCAAACGACAACCTGATTGCCGCAGAATTTCAGCTCAACCTGGCGAAAGTTGCGTTATCGCGGGCAGTTGGCGTTGCCGAAGACGGCATGAAGGCTTATTTCCGGTAATAAGACGATTGCGGAACTAATGTAAAGCCGCTTCGATTGCGCTGATCACTTCGGGGGAATCAGGTGTTGTGTTGGGTTCGAATCGCGCCAATATTTGTCCGTCGCGGCCGATCAAGAACTTTGTAAAATTCCACTTGATGTCGCCGCCGAACTTCGGATCAGATGAACTGTTGGTGAGATAGCTGTAGAGCGGAGCTTTGTCGTCGCCCAGGACCGAAATCTTCGAGAACATCGGGAACGTCACGTTGTATTTGCGAGAACAAAAGGTTTTGATTTCGGCGTTCGTGCCGGGTTCCTGCCCCATGAAGTCGTTAGCCGGAAAACCCAGAATGACGAACCCGCGATCCTGGTACTTCGCATAGACGGACTGAAGGGCGGTGTATTGGGGAGTAAAGCCGCATTTGCTCGCGACATTTACGACGAGAACCACCTTCCCCTTGTAATTGGCGAGCGACTCAGGCCGACCATCGATGTTGTTCATCGTGAAGTCATAAAGGGTCTGTGCCCCGAGCAAGGAAGTGGCAGCTAAGCAAATGGCGGTTTTGGTTGCGAAGTTCATCCTCATCAGCATACGGTAACGAAAATACAGGCTCGTTCCAGTACTTCTTGGGTTGACGGCTAACCCAAGAAGAGAGCATACTCAGGTCAGATGCTGACCAGAGATGAAAAAACAAGACTTGCATTGCTGCAAGGCACTCTGGACCTTTTGATTCTCCGAATCCTTGTTTTCGGTCCGCAGCATGGGCAGGCGATTGCGCGGGCAATTCAGACGAATTCGGAAGACGTACTTCTGGTCGATCATGGGGCGTTATATCCGGCTTTGCAGCGGATGGAAGCGCAAGGATGGATCGGCGCTGAATGGGGCGTGTCTTCCAACAATCGGAAGGCAAGGTTCTACTCGCTCACGGCGAAGGGGCGCAAGCATCTGGCGCAGGAAACCAGCCGATGGCGGAGCCTGGCGACGGCAATGGCGCGCATCTTAGACTTGGACAGCCTTGAATCGCAGGAGGGCTGAGAATGTTCTGGCGGCGGCGTTCCGAGGCTGATTTTTCCGAAGAGCTGAAGGCGCACTTGCAGTTGGAGATTGATCGCCTACTCGCGGAGGGAAGGGACGAAGACCAGGCGTATCGAAGCGCGAGGCGAAATCTGGGGAATCTGCAGGGTGCGAACGAACGATTCTATGAAGCGAACAGGTTAGTTTGGCTGGAACAGTTCTGGAATGACGTACGACATGCGATCCGGCGATTGCGGAAGGCGCCGGTATTTGCGATCAGTACGGTGCTGACGATTGCCCTCGGCATCGGAGCGACAACTTCGATTTTCACGCTGGTTCACGCGGTTGTTTTTCGGTCATTGGCGGTCCGCAATCCCAATGAGTTGTACCGGGCCGGGAAAAAGACGCATTGCTGCGAATGGGGCGGCATCACGCAATCTGAAGAGTTCTCGATTTTTTCAACCGACCTGTATCGTTATCTGCGGGACCATACAAACGGCTTTTCTGAGCTGGCAGGGTTCCAGGCGGGCGAGGCTTTTCTTGGCGTGAAACGCCATGACACTCGGGAGCCCGCGAAGAGCGAAGCAGGCGAATTCGTTTCCGGGAACTACTTTGCGATGTTCGGCGTGAATGCTTTCGCGGGGCGGACGCTGATTCCCGGTGACTACAAAGATGGAGCTTCGCCGGTGGCGGTGATGAGCTACCGCACCTGGCAGGTTAACTATGGATTGGATCCGGCTGTGATTGGCGGGATCTTCAATATCAATTTGAAGCCGTTTACGATCGTGGGCATTACTCCGCCAAGTTTTTTTGGTGATTCACTACGCCAGGTTCCACCAGACTTCTTTATTCCCATTGCCGATGAGCCATTGGTTCAGGGCGATAGCTCGATATCGCGGAGGCCGGATGCGCATTGGCTGGATTTGATCGGGCGATTGCAACCGGGTGCCCGGGCCTCCGAGGTAGAGGCGCACATGCGGGTCGTGCTTCACCAATGGATGCAGTCGCACGCAGGCGACATGAGTGCGAATGAGCGCGCGGAGATTCCAAAACAGATGTTGTATCTGAGTCCGGGCGGCGCCGGGATCACCAGCATGCGCGAACAGTACGAGCACTGGCTGAATATTCTGATGACCGTGTCCAGCTTTGTGCTGCTGATCGTCTGCGCGAATGTCGCGAACCTGATGCTCGTGCGCGGTATGGAGCAACGGCAGCAGACGTCACTGAGCATGGCGTTGGGGGCGCGCAGCATGCGCTTGGTGCGGCAGGCCCTTACCGAGTGTGTTTTGCTTTCGCTGCTGGGCGGCTTAGGCGGGGTTGCAGTGGCGTTTGGGGGAACGCGCCTTATCCTGCATTACGCCTTTAACGAATTGCCAGGGTTTGGCAGTATTCCTATCAGTGCTGCGCCTTCGATTCCGGTGCTGTTGTTTGCGTTTGCAGTTTCGCTAATTACGGGAATCGTGTTCGGGATTGCTCCCGCATGGATGGCCACGCGCGTTGATCCGATTGAGGCGCTGCGGGGTGCAAATCGCTCTACAAAACGCGCGGGGTCACTGCCGAGGAAAGTATTCGTGATTCTGCAGGCGGCGCTCGCGCTGGTTTTGCTCTCGGCGTCTGGGCTGTTGACGGCGACTCTGCGGAAGCTCGAGAACCAGGATTTTGGCTTTCAAGTGGAAAGGCGCATGGTTTTGAGTATCGATCCGTTATTAGCCGGTTACAGGGCGGAACAGCTGACCGGTTTATATCGCCGATTGCGAGCGTCGCTTGGAGGAATCCCGGGAGTGTCTTCCGTGGCGCTGGCGCTTTATTCCCCGCAGAGTGGAGATAACTGGAACGAAGGCATTCGAGTGGACGGGCATCCGGCTCCTGGCCCCAATGAAGATATTCTTTCCACTTGGGATCGCGTCACACCAGGGTTTTTCGAGACCATCGGAAATCCCATCTTGCGAGGGCGGCCCATCACGGAAGCAGATACGGCGACATCACGCCGTGTCGCTGTGATCAACCAGGCGTTTGCGAAAAGGTTTTTCAAAGGCGAGGATCCGATTGGGAAGCATTTTGGCAGATTCGCATTTGGGCCGAGAGAATTCGAAGTTGCCGGCATAGCGAAAGACGCGCGCATACTTCCTTACGAACTTGAAAAGCCGATTAAACCCTTTTTCTTCGCTGCCGAATCGCAGTCATCTGTGTTCCCGAAAGCCGAAGACACGTTTAGCGATTTGCGATCGCATTTCCTTCACAACATCGTCGTTTTGATGAAGCCGGGCGCAGTGCTGACCGAAGCTGCGGCGCGCCATGCCGTGGCGGCGGTGGATCCGGATCTGCCCCTCAACTTGATGCTCTCCATGGATGAACAGGTGGCGGGCGTCTTTGTTCAACAGCGCTTGATCGCCAGGCTTACGTCTTTGTTTGGCGTGCTTGCGCTGCTGCTTGCTTCCATTGGGCTATATGGTGTTACGTCTTACAACGCAGGAAGCCGCACGATGGAAATCGGAGTGCGGATGGCGCTGGGTGCAAATCGAGGAAATGTGTTGACGCTGATCTTGCGTGGGGCATTCGCTTTGATTGGCATTGGATTGCTGGTGGGATTACCGCTGGCGGTGTCTGCTGGCTGGGTTTTGGGCAATCAGCTTTACGGAATAAATCCACACGATCCGATGGTAATTGGGATCGCGATTGCAACGCTTGGATTTTCGGGGTTTGTCGCGGCGCTGGTCCCGGCGCTTCGCGCGACTTCGGTATCGCCGATTCAAGCGCTGCGGACGGAGTAGTTACCGGCAGCCGCTCAAATCCGATGGAAGCTTTTCAGGATGTCCTTTGTGCTGTAACGGAGGGCGATGGGCCGGCCATGCGGGCAGGTCATGGGATATTCGCACCCGGCCAGGGCGCCGAGGAGCCACTCTATTTTTTTCGGTTCCAGGCGCATGTTGATCTTAATGGCGGCGCGGCAGGCTATGGTAGCGCAGACGTTGCGGCGCAGCTCGTCGAGAGACATGGGACGCAGATCGCTTTCGTGCAGATCTAAAATTTCGAAGAGAATCTTTTCGATGTCGGCGGGACCGATTGCGGCGGGCGCGGATTTTACGGCAACGGTGCGCTGGCCGAAGGGTTCACAGTCGAAGCCATGAGCGACGAGTTCGTCCGCGATACGTGCGTATTCGAATTGCTGTGATGGCGTGAGTTGCAGGACCAACGGCATGAGCAACTGCTGGACTTCGAGGCTACCCTGAGCGCGTGCGTGCAACACCTGCTCAAAAAGAATGCGTTCGTGTGCGACATGCTGATCGATGATCCAGAGGCCGTCGCGCGCGGCGGCGATGATGAAGCTGTCGTGGAGCTGGCCGAGCGGCCGCAGATCGGGCAGAGCGGCGAGAGTATCGACACGCTGCCAATCGGCAGGAAGGTGATCGAATCCGGAGTGGGTATCTGGAATTTTGCCGGTTTTCGGCTGAGATAGCGGCGCGGCAGCAGGTCCGCGATCCACGGGACGTGGCGAATGGCTGGCAACGACGATCTCCGGGAGCGCGGCCTCACGCATTTGTTCCGGAGCGGGTTCGTTCTGGGGCGGCATTGAAGCTTCCGGATCGAATAGCTCCATGCGGGCGGAGAACTCGGAATATGGGAGTTCTGGTGCACGTGCGGCCGGGGCCGGGTTCGCGAAGGCGGGTGGTGCAAGCACGGGGGATGAGGGCGGAATGGGAAAGCTGGAAACAGGACGGCTTTCCATTAGTACTTCGCGCACGGTATCGCGGACGAAATCGTGCACCACAGGACTGTGCCGGAAGCGAACTTCGGTTTTCGAAGGATGCACGTTGACATCAACTTCGCCGGGATCACAATTCAAGAACAAGAGCGCAAACGGAAAGCAGCCCGGAGGCATCAGGTTGTGATACGCCGCCGTCAGCGCATGCAGCAGCACTCTGTCCTTGATCAACCGGCCATTCACAAAGAGGAAAACGTTATTGCGATTGTTTTTTTGAACGTGCGGCGCAGAGATCAACCCTTCGAGTGAAAAGCAAGCGGTTTCGGGCTCCTGAGAATTCAGGCGGACGTCGAATGTGCGCGGCTCGAAATCGATCAGATCCTGCATGAGACCGGCCCCGAATACTTGAAAGGCGCGATCGCGCAATCCGGAGACCGGGGTGACGGTCAACAATTCCCTTCCCTCGTGAAATAGTTCGAAGCGCTTGTTGGTGTGACCGAGACTGTAGTGCGTAACGAGTGAGCCGATGTGCGCGAGTTCGGTTTGATCAGACCGCAGAAACTTTTTGCGCGCGGGTACGTTGTAGAAAAGATCGCGGACCGTGATGGTGGTACCGATGGTGCGGGCGATCTCATCGCAGCGAAGCAACTTGCCGCCGGCAATTTCGACGGCCGTGCCGGTTTGCTCGTCAGCGGAGCGCGTTTCGAGGATCAGACGGCTGACCGAAGCGATCGATGGCAGAGCTTCGCCGCGAAAGCCGAGGGTCGCGATGGAGAGCAGATCTTTTACATCGCTCAGCTTGCTGGTGGCGTGGCGTTCGAAGGCGAGCAGAGCATCGTCGCGCAGCATGCCATGGCCATCGTCCTGAATGCGAATCAGGCGGCGCCCAGCGTTCTCGGTATCGATGCGGATCTCGGTGGCGCCGGCATCGAGAGCGTTTTCGAGCAGTTCTTTCGCTACGGAAGCAGGCCGCTCGACAACCTCGCCTGCCGCGATTTTATTTGCGACATTGTCGGAGAGGATGTGGATACGGCCCATGAGGCGGTTTTTGCCGGCTTATGCGACGGAGCGATCAAGCGAAGTTTTCGCGCAATGAACAGCTAGCCGCTCATGGCGGCGAGAAACTCAGCATTCGAACGCGTTTTTCCGAGTTTGTCGAGCAGCAATTCCATCGATTCGACAGGCGACAGCGGATTCAGGACTTTGCGCAGAATCCATACGCGATTGAGTTCTTCGCGTGGCATCAACAACTCTTCCTTACGAGTGCCGCTGCGATTGATATCGATGGCCGGGAACACGCGCTTGTCGACGAGTTTGCGGTCGAGGTGGATTTCCATATTACCCGTGCCTTTGAATTCCTCGAAAATCACATCGTCCATGCGGCTGCCGGTATCGATGAGCGCGGTAGCGACAATGGTAAGCGACCCGCCTTCCTCGATATTGCGAGCAGCGCCAAAGAAACGTTTGGGACGCTGCAGGGCGTTCGAATCGACACCGCCGGAGAGGACCTTACCGGAGGGCGGAACTACGGTGTTGTAGGCGCGCGCCAGACGAGTGATGGAGTCGAGCAGAATGACTACGTCCCGCTTGTGCTCGATTAGCCGCTTGGCCTTTTCGATCACCATTTCGGCAACTTGCACGTGGCGGGCCGCTGGTTCATCGAAGGTGGAGCTGATGACTTCGCCGCGGACGGAGCGCTGCATATCGGTGACTTCTTCGGGGCGCTCGTCGATCAGGAGCACGATCAGGTTTACTTCGGGGTGGTTGTGGGTAACGGAGTTGGCGATGTTTTGCAGCAACATCGTCTTACCCGTGCGTGGAGGCGCGACAATGAGACCGCGCTGGCCTTTTCCGATAGGAGTGAGAAGGTCCATTACGCGTCCCGAGAAGTTGTCACGAGCGGTTTCGAGCTTCAGCCGCTCATCGGGGTAGAGCGGTGTCAGGTTGTCGAAGAAGATCTTATTTCGCGATTCCTCCGGCGGCTCGAAGTTGATGGCGTCTACTTTGATGAGAGCGAAATAGCGTTCGCCTTCTTTCGGTGGCCGAATCTGGCCAGAGACGGTATCACCGGTTCGCAGATCGAAACGGCGGATTTGCGATGGCGAAACGTAAACGTCATCAGGGCCGGGCAGGTAGTTGTACTCGGGGGCACGGAGAAAGCCAAAACCGTCCGGCAGGCATTCGAGAACGCCTTCCGAGAAGATGAGACCACTCTTTTCGGCCTGGGTCTGCAGGATTTTGAAAATCAGTTCCTGCTTGCGAAGTCCGGCGGCTCCCGCGACACCGAGATCCTTGGCGATCTGATTCAGATCCTGGATACCCATGTCTTTCAACTCGACCAGGTCGAGCGTGGTGGTGCCGTTGCGCTGCCCTTGCTGTCCGGTGTTACCGATTGAATGACGTCCGCGCCGCTGCCCGAGTGGAGCCTGGGCGTATCCCTGCTGCTGCTGAGGAGCAGCCGCCGCCGGGGGAGGTTGCACAGGTGCGCCGGTGGGCGGCGGTGTTTGTGCAGGAACAGTTGTCTGTTGCTGTACCTCGACCGCGGAAGCGGCTGTTCGTTCGGGAGTAGCCGCTGCCCGAGCGTCACCCTGGGCTTTGCGGCCGCCATCCGAGGGACGTGCGCCATTTCCGGTCTTTCCTTCCATCAGCGGCTTATTGCGATGGAGCGCAGGCCGTTCGGTCTTGGGCTCGGTCTGTTTCGCATCCGCCGGTTTTGTCTCCGCCGGCGGCGCGGCAACTGAAACGGCTACTTGCGAACTTCCGTTGGCCTCCGGATTCCTTGCGTCTGCGGGTTCTTGTTCCTGTGGCTTCTCGCTGGGCTTGCCTTCGGTGGCAGCCGCGGGGGCTACTGCTTGTTCTTGATCGTCGAGATGATTTGCCAAATTTCCCTCACTCCCCGGCCGTCGATGGCCGAGAACGGCACAGCCTGGTGATCACGCAATTCGCGTTGGATCGCAGCCAAGCCGGCTTTTTGTTGATTGTTACTTTTCAGTTTGTCGACCTTGGTGGCAACCACCTGGTATCGACGGTTGTGGAACTCCAGCCAGGATTTGAGTTCCAGATCCATATCCATCCAACCGCGCCTGGCATCGATCAGCAGGAACGAAAACGAAAGACTCTTGCGTCCCAGCAGATAGGCATCGATCAGTTTCTTCCAACGCGCTTTCTCCTCGATGGGAACGCGCGCATATCCATAACCAGGCAGATCGACGAAGCGCAGAGCCTCGTCAATCTGGAAAAAGTTGATTAGCTGCGTACAACCCGGCCGCGAACTGGTAAAGGCAAGCTCTCCACCTCCCGGCCCAAGCCGCCGCACTAATCTATTCAGTAAACTCGATTTGCCAACATTGCTTCGCCCGAGAAACGCAATCTCCACTCCGCCGTCACCGGAATCGGACGGGAAATGATCCGCATCGGCAGCGCTGAGTATCAGCGACGGACCAAGACCAAGTCCCGCCATGGATTCGCCAGTAAAGCGGAGCCTTAGTGGGTAAGATTGTCTTCGGCGGGACGCGCGGCCAGATCAGCCGCAGCCGCATTCGACGCCAGCGGTAAAGCTACCAGCTCCCGTTCGAGAGCAATCTTCAAGACTTCGTCCATGTAAGAAACGAAGTGTAGTTTCATATCTTTTCTGATGTTCTCGGGCACATCGACGAGATCTTTTTCGTTGTCCTTGGGCAGAACAACTTCAAAGACGCCCTGCCGGTGGGCGGCGAGAAGCTTCTCCTTAAGCCCGCCGATTGGCAGCACACGGCCACGAACCGTGATTTCCCCCGTCATGGCAATATCGCAACGAACGGGAATACCAGTCAGCGCACTGCAAATACTTGTAGCAATTGTGATGCCAGCGGACGGACCGTCCTTGGGGATCGCGCCCTCCGGCACATGGACGTGAATGTCCAGGTGACGATAAAAGTCCTTCGGTAAACCTAAATACTGCGAACGTGACCGGACATAGCTCATGGCGGCTTGGGCTGATTCCTGCATCACGTCGCCCAGCTTGCCGGTGGACGTCATCTTGCCACGGCCTTCCATCACCATGGCTTCAGTCGTGAGGATGGAGCCGCCAACTTCGGTCCAAGCCAAGCCGGTGGTTGCTCCGACTTCGTTCGTCTTTTCCAGATCGATGTCACGGAAGCGTGCCGGCCCGAGCATCTCGCCGATGGTTTGCCGATTAACAACAACCTTCTCAATGACGGACGGCAACGGCTCGTCCTTTTTCGCCTTTTTCCGGCTCTTCTTCGAGGCTTCTTCGACGACCGGTGCGGCCGCCTCTTCTTCGATAATTACCGGTTCGGAGCTTTCCACGATAGGTTCATCACCTGACTGCGCTTCAACGATGCGACGCGCCACCTTCCGGCAGAGATTTCCGATCTCACGTTCGAGGTTTCGAACGCCGGCCTCACGCGTGTAGGACTGAATGAGCGTTTGCAAGCCTTCGTCGAGAAATTCGACATTCTGATTACCAACGCCGGTGTCGCGGGATTGCTTGGCAACAAGGAAACGCTTGGCAATTTCGAGCTTTTCCAACTCGGTGTAGCCGGACAACCGAATGACTTCCATGCGATCCTGCAATGCCGGAGGAATGGTATGCAGCACGTTAGCAGTAGCGATGAAAAATACTTCCCGTAAGTCGTATTCAACGTCAAGATAGTGATCCATGAACGTTGAATTCTGTTCCGGATCGAGGACTTCGAGGAGGGCGGCCGATGGATCGCCGCGAAAATCCATCGACATTTTATCGACCTCGTCCAGCATGATGACCGGATTCTTGGTTCCGGCTTTTTTCATCATTTGAATCAACTGGCCGGGAAGCGCTCCGATATAAGTACGGCGATGACCGCGGATTTCGGCTTCATCACGGACGCCGCCGAGTGAAAGGCGAACGAACTTGCGTCCGGTGGCCTTCGCGATGGACATGCCGAGAGAAGTTTTGCCGACACCCGGAGGTCCGACAAAGCAAAGAATGGAACCTTTAGGGTTCTGGACGAGCCGGCGCACGGCAAGAAATTCAAGGATGCGCTCTTTGATTTTTTCGAGCCCGTAATGATCGCTTTCGAGAACCTGGCGCGCATAGCGAAGGTCACGGATTTCCTTCGTCCGCTTTTTCCACGGCACGGCCAGCAACCAATCAAGGTAGTTCCGCGAGACGGTCGATTCGGCGGACATGGGCGGCATGGCTTCCAGGCGCTTTAGTTCCGCCATCGCCTTCTCATGGGCGTCCTTACTCATGCCGGCCGACTCTATTTTTTTCTTGAGCTCGTCGAATTCGCTCTTTTCACCGCGGCCCAGTTCTTTCTGGATGGCCTTGATCTTCTCGTTGAGGTAGTACTCTTTTTGTGCCCGCTCCATCTGACGCTTCACGCGCCCTTGGATGGTCCGGTCGACATTCAGCTTTTCGATCTCGATATCGAGCAGTTCGGCAACTCGCGTCAGCCGGTCGATAGGATCGAAAATTTCCAGCAGCTCCTGCTTTTCTTCGATGGTGAGCTGCAGGTTGGCGCCTACTGTATCGGCGAGCTTACCGGGATCGTCAACGCGGATTGCGGCGATCATGGTCTCGTAGTTCAGGTTCTGGCTGAGTTTGACGTACTGCTCAAAAAGATTTGTAACGCGGGAGGTGAGCGACTCGAGTTGGCTACCGTGCTCTACCTTGTAACTGGTGGTCTTAACGACGGCACGAAAATAGCCTTCTTCCTCGCTGACAGACAAAATCTTGCCGCGCTCCACACCTTCGACGAGCACTTTGATGTTGCCGTCGGGCTGTTTCAAGCTTTGTACAATATTGGCGACCGTTCCGACCGAATAGATTTCATCCGGCCGCGGCTCATCTACAGACGCGTCGTGCTGGGTGGCCAGGAAAATTCTTTTATCGCCCAGGAGCGCCTCTTCGAGGGCTCGAACACTGGATTCCCGGCCGACTACAAACGGCGTCATCATAAACGGGAAGATGACAACATCCCGGATCGGCATCATCGGAAGCCGCTTCGTGTCCGTTTTATCTTTGTTCGTTAGCATTGGCGTTGGTTGGCTTTGGCCTTTGTACGGAATTCTACTCTCTGCGCGGATTTCATTTTAAGAGTACTCGCCCCGGGCATCACGTGCGTAAAAAGCATCGATTTCTCGCTGGTTTTTTGACCAAGCACCTTTGGGCTGCCAGGTTAGCATGGGTGGAAAAGGTAATCTGTAGCAGATTCGGACCGGGGAACTGCCGAGGGGGCAGATTTTACTTCGGGATAGCGGCTCTTTCAGCCCGCCTTTTCGAGCACAGCCATGTTGATCTTTTGCGTAAGCACCATCTCCTTGGTGACCGCGAACTCGCGAACTTTTTTGAATGTCGGGAGATAGTACATGAGGTCGAGCATCAAATCCTCAAGGATCATCCGCAGACCACGAGCACCCACTTTGCGCTCCATGGCTAGTTGCGCAACAGCTTCCAGGGCGTCCTCGCTAAACTTCAGCTTAACATTTTCAAAATCGAACAGCTTCTGATATTGCCGGATGATCGCGTTTTTCGGTTTGGTCAGAATTTGGACCAGTGCTTCCTTCGAAAGATCTTCGAGGATCGCGGTAACCGGCATACGTCCGATGAACTCCGGAATAAAGCCATATTTGATCAGATCGACCGGTTGACATTGGCTCAGCAGGTCGGTGTCACGACGCAGATTGTTAACCCCGCGGCGGAGCTGATCCTTTTCTTCCGGCTGCACAAATCCGATTGACTTGGTTCCCACTCTACGGGCAATTACTTTCTCGAGACCCACAAAGGCGCCGCCGCAGATGAACAGGATATTGGTCGTATCCACCGGCGTGAATTCCTGATGCGGATGTTTGCGCCCGCCTTGCGGCGGCACGTTTGCCACGGTTCCTTCTAAAATCTTGAGCAGGGCTTGCTGCACTCCCTCGCCCGAGACATCTCGAGTGATAGAAGGATTTTCGTCTTTGCGTCCGATTTTATCTATCTCGTCAATGTAGATAATACCGGTCTGGGCCCGCTGCACGTCCCAATCGGCATTTTGAAGCAGACGAAGAATGATGTTCTCCACATCTTCGCCAACGTACCCGGCCTCGGTAAGCGTGGTGGCGTCCACAATGGCAAACGGAACATCGAGGATGCGAGCCAGCGTTTGAGCAAGAAGTGTTTTCCCGGTACCAGTGGGACCAATGAGAAGAATGTTTGACTTCGACAGCTCGACATCATTGCCGCGCTGCTTGTTCATTTGAATCCGCTTGTAGTGGTTATAGACCGCGACGGCCAATTTCTTCTTTGTGGCGTCCTGACCAATCACATACTGATCGAGATATTCCTTTAATTCCAACGGTCTAGGCAGTTTGCCGGGCGTTCCGTAGGTCGGCTCATGGCGATCATCTTCGATGATCGAATTGCAGACGGCAATACATTCATCGCAGATGTATGCCCTCGGGTAGTCACTCGGCGAAGAAATGAGTTTTCCGACAACGTCTTGACTCTTGTGGCAGAAGGAACAGCGGAGGGAGTCGTCGGATCCGGCGCGCTTCAAACTGGTTCTCCTAAAAGATGAGAGATCAACAGATCTCGGGCCCCGATCGTATGGATCATCTAAAGTATATCAATAGTATGCCATTCTTAAGCCATCAAAATACTCAATTTTGGCCACTTACGAGTCGAGGGGGCGTACCCCCCGGTATCGAGGGGCGCAGCCTTGCTGGTCAGGAATTCGAAAACGCAGGGTCGTTGCCTGGCTCAGGCGGCCTGCTTGTCAGCCTGTTCAAAGAGGAATTGCAGCGTCTTCTCTGTCTGAATGTGGCTGGCGATTCGATCTAAGATTCCGTCCTTTTCCAGGCGCGCTCGGGTAACGGGTACCGGTTCGCGCTGCTGCTGGGCAACTCGCTGTACTTCCCGGTCGACCTCGTCACGGTTTGCGTTGATTCCTTCCAGCTGAGAGATTTTTTCGAGCAGCAGAGAAGCCCGAATACTTCGCAGTGCCTTATCCCGCTGACTTTCCTTAATCTTCGCCCAGTCCAGGTTCAGCTTGCTGGGGTCGACACCCTGGCCGGTCAATTCGCGCAATTGCGCTCCGACCTGGTTTTCGATCTGTTTATCGACGTACGCTTCCGGAATCGGGAAGTCGTGCCGTTCCACGAGGCGATCGATCAGCTCTTCCTTCGCCGCCTGCTGCGCTGCGTGCTGCTTCTCATGGAAAATGCTCTTACGCACCGCCTCTTTCAGTTCATCGAGGGTTTGGTAGTCGCCCAAATCCTTCGCGAATTCGTCGTCGAGGGCGGGCATATCCTTGCGCCGCACGACTTTCGGCGTTAACTCGAAGCTCACCGTTTTCCCGGAGAGCTTTGGTTGAACGTAGTCTTCGGGATAGGTGATGTCGACCTGCTTCAAGTCCTCTGGCGAAGCGCCAATCAGGGCTTCGTTGAAGCCGGGCAGTGTTTCTGTGCCACCAACATGAATTTGAACGTCCTGCTCCATTGGCTCGGCAAGACCTGCCAAAGATTTGATATGGACGAGAACGTAGTCGCCGCTCTCAATCGGCCGGGGATCGATATTCACGTAATCAGCCTTGCTATCGCGCAATGCTTCGATGCGCTTGTCCAGTTCCTCGCCGGTAACCGTCGGTTCCTCGTACTTGACAGGCAGGCCGCGATACGAACCCATCTCGAACTCAGGAGCCACTTCGAACTCAGCTTTGAAGCGGATCGGCTGACCAGGCTCGAAGTGCAGATCGGAGACATCGGGCGTGCCGACTACCTTGAACCCGTGTTCTTCCACTTGTTTGCGGAAGGCAGCGGGCAGCAAAACTTCCAGTACCTCGCTGCGAATCTCGCTTTCGAAGCGCGACTTGATGAGATTTGCGGGCGCTTTGCCGGGACGAAAACCAGGCAGCCGAACGCGCTGTTTGATGGAATTCGTTACCCGTTCGCGAGTCTTTTCGACTTCATCGAGCGGGATTTCTATCTCGAGCGAGCGCTTGCAATCTGCAACGGTAGACACTGTATTTCTCTCCAGTAAATTGCGCACAGCAGAGCCGCCGCGGCGTGTGGAACGGCACGCGATTCGAAGCGACTACGCGCGTTGTGCGCTTAACAACTTTCTCTCGGTTCTATTTTCGCTTACGTAGGCGCACGAGACCTCGAAATTCCCGCCATCGAATCTGAAGTGGATATCAGCGGTGAGAAGAACGACGGTCGCCGTCTAGACAGCAGCGGTGGACAATTGAGCGAGTTCGCGCAACGTCTCAGCTTTGTCAGTGAGCTCCCAGGTAAAACCATCGCCGGTGCGACCAAAGTGGCCAAAACGGGCTGTCTGCTGGTAAATCGGCCTCCGCAGGTTCAGGTGTTTGATCATGCCCGCCGGGGTGAGCGAAAAATTGTCCCGCACCAGTTCAGCCAGCTTCTCGTCTTCAATCCTGGCCGTTCCAAAGGTATTCACCATGATCGATACTGGTTCGGCGACGCCAATGGCATACGCCAGTTGAACTTCCGCCCGGGAGGCGAGGCCAGAGGCCACAATGTTCTTTGCGACGTAGCGGGCCATGTAGCATGCGGAGCGGTCGACTTTCGTCGGATCTTTGCCCGAGAAAGCACCCCCGCCATGCCGCCCCATGCCGCCGTAGGTGTCGACAATGATCTTGCGGCCCGTCAAACCGGTATCGCCATGTGGGCCGCCAATCACAAAGCGGCCGGTTGGATTAATGTGAAACCTGGTCTTCGAGTCCACCATGTTCGACGGAATCACCGGACCGATGATGTGTTTTTTTACATCGTCAATAATCTGTTCCGTTGTGACATCGTCATCGTGCTGAGTAGAAATGACGACGGCATCGATACGCTTCGGCCGATTGTCGATATATTCAACGCTCACCTGGCTTTTTCCATCCGGGCGCAAATAAGGCAGCTCTTTCTGACGGCGCGATTCGCTGAGCCGCTGGACGAGCTTATGAGCCAGTGTGATGGGTAATGGCATCAGCTCTTCCGTCTCGTTGCAGGCAAAGCCGAACATCAGACCCTGATCTCCTGCGCCCCCTGTATCAACGCCCATCGCGATGTCGGGAGACTGCGATTGAATCATGTTCACGACTGCACAGGTTTTGGAATCGAACCCGAAGGCAGCATTGTTGTAGCCAATGTCGTGGACGACACCGCGCACAATCTTCGGAACGTCTACATACGTTGTGGTGGTGATCTCTCCGGCGACGACACAGATTCCGGTCGTCACCAGAGTTTCGCAAGCCACACGGCCCTTGGGATCTTCGGCTAGCACAGCGTCCAGGATTGCGTCCGAAACCTGATCGGCAATTTTGTCCGGATGCCCTTCGGTAACGGACTCAGAAGTAAAGATGTGTTTCATCGGTGTTTAATACGAATGCCTTAGAGAGGGACACGCTACAAAAGCGTTCCATCGAAAGGATCCTTTAGTGTAACAAGATGGCGATCCTTCTCCATAGATGCAGGCGAGACTTTCGGATTTAAGTACTAGGCTTTGCGCTCGAATATACCACCGTGGTAGCGGTTCAGGTTTTCCACGCTAGCCAAGGTGCGTGGATCCATCCGATCCACGTAAACTACTCCATTTAAGTGATCTATTTCGTGTTGCAGTATGCGCGCGTACCAGCCAGAGGCTTCAATCACCTGCGGGTCGCCGCTGTGATTTAGGCATTCGACCGTAACATGGCGGGCACGTTTTACTTTAGCCACGTAGCCGGGAAAGCTAAGGCATCCCTCGTAGAATTCGGGCGTCTCCGGCTCGTGCAAGGTGAGCCTGGGGTTGATGACCGCGTGGAAAGGCACCGGGCTACGTTCACGCTCCTTAAGCCGGTCGGCCGGCGAACTGGCTGTGTACTCAGGCTTGTCCTCAATGACGGCTAATTGCAACGAGAGACCGATCTGTGGCGCGGCGAGCCCGACACCGGGGGCATCGTACATCGTCTCGCGCATCAATTCGATCAGTTGCTGGACACTCGCCGAACAGATTTCATCGCGCGTCAGCACTCGCGCCCGCTCGCGCAGCACTGGTTCCCCCAACTGAATAATTTTCAGGCGCATCGAGAAGACCTGCCTCACAGCATAAGCTGTCCGCCGTTCACCTCGATCGTTTCGCCCGCAACATAGCTGGCCGAGTCAGAGGCAAGGAAGGCAATGACATTCGCGACCTCGCGAGACGATCCTACACGGCCCATCGGAATGGTCCGGACAAAATTTTGCATCATCTCGGGCGTGGAGAAAACCTCATGAAACGGAGTGTCGATCACGCCCGGAGAAACCGCATTCACGCGTACGTTGTGCGGCGCCAGTTCTTTTGCCAGGCCCTTGGTCAACGTAATAAGCGCGCCTTTTGCGGTGGCGTATGCGCCTGCGCCCGGACCTCCTCCGTTGCGGCCGGCGATCGATACGATGTTGATGATAGAGCCACTGCGGCGCTCGATCATTTCGGGAGCGACGGCTTGAGCGCAAATAAGCGCGCTCTTCAGGTTGAGATCGATTACTTCGTTCCAGCGCGCTTCGCTGATCTGGAGAAGCGGGATGCGTTCGAGTAAGGAACCGGCATTGTTAATCAAAATATCGATGGGGCCCAGGGCGTCGACAGCCTGCTTCACGAGCTTGCGCGCCTCCGCGCTATCGATCACGTTGGCTTGAATTGCCACCGCCCCGGGAAGACGTTTTGCTAGTTCTTCGGCACCTTCGCGATTTCGGTTATAGCCGATGGCCACTTTAGCGCCCAGCGAAGAAAAGAGTTCCGCGGTGGCGGCGCCGATCCCGGAGGAGGCGCCGGAGATGAGGGCTACGCGGTCCGTCAAATTCAGAAAGTTGTTCACGCGAGAGCTAGGATATAACGCGTGCCGAAACAGTCGACTTCCGTGAGAGCTTTGCAGGCTGCGCTGGCGAAAATCGCCACTCCCGAACGCGCTGAAAGTTCCGCCTGGTTTTTCAAAACCGGGCCGGGTGAATACGCGGAAGGCGACAGATTTATCGGCGTGCGTGTTCCGGATTTGCGGCGTGCCGCGCTACAGCATCGTGAAATGGAATTGGACGGGATCGCAGAATTGCTTACGTCGGCAATTCATGAACATCGCCTGGCGGCGCTCGAAATTCTGGTTGCCCAGTTTGAAAAAGGTGACGTAAACGAGCGCAAAGAGATCTTTCGCTTTTACCTGGCGCACATCGCGGGCATCAATAACTGGGATCTGGTTGATGCTTCCGCGCCGTATATTATTGGCGCGCATCTCCGTAGCGGTTCACGACGCCTCCTGGACCGCCTGGCCAAATCGAATAATGTTTGGGAGAGGCGCATCGCGATCGTGGCTACATTTGCCTTTCTGAAGCAAGGTGAGGTGGAGACGACGCTGCGGATTGCGGAAATGCTGCTTGCCGATAAACATCCGTTGCTTCACAAAGCCGTGGGATGGGCGCTGCGCGAAAGCGGCAAGGTGTCTGAGGAAGCATTACTGCAATTTCTTCACGAACATTATTCGCGTTTGCCTCGCACGACCCTGCGGTACGCAATTGAACGTTTTCCGCCCGAAAGGCGTGCCCGTATGCTGCGCGGCGACTTCGATTGAAAATGCCGGGTGGAGGCGATGCAGACAAACCACCACGGCCAAAGCCCGCATTGACTGGGCGTTGTCACTACAATAGGAGTTCTATTAAAGAACACGCGTACAGCACACTTGCGCGTTTTGAGGAGCGATTGAGTTGGCATTAGAAGATGAGCTGCTGAGACAACGCCACGATCGCATTGCGCAAATTCAGCAGCTCGGGTTTCAACCGTACGGGCATCGGTTCGAATACACGCATACCATTCCGCAGATTCTTTCCGAGTACGGGTCGAAAACCGCCGAAGAGTTAGAGCCGCGCGTGGGCGTGCGGGTCGCAGGCCGGATCCAACGGATTCGCCGCATGGGAAAAGCCGGCTTTCTACACCTTCTGCAAAACGGCGGGCGCATTCAGATTTACGTCCGGAAAGACGTTGTTCCAGAGAACGCTTATAAGCTTTATGAGCTGCTGGATATCGGGGATATTATCGGAGTTGACGGGTATCTGTTTCGAACCAAAACGGGCGAGTTGAGCATTCACGTCGACAATTTGGTGTTCCTCTCGAAAATTCTGCTCGGTCTTCCGGAAAAATGGCATGGCCTGGAGGATGTCGAGACGCGCTACCGGCAGCGTTATCTTGATTTGATCGCTAATCCGGAACTACGCAAAGTCTTTGTGACGAGATCGAAGATTATTCAATCGTTGCGAAAACAGTTGGACGAACGCGGTTTTCTGGAAGTCGAAACTCCGATGATGCAGCCGCTGCATGGTGGCGCAGTGGCGCGTCCGTTTCGAACGCATCACAACACTCTGGATATCGATCTGTATCTGCGCATTGCCCCGGAACTATATCTGAAGCGGCTGGTGGTGGGCGGACTGGAGCGAGTGTACGAAATCAATCGAAACTTCCGTAACGAGGGCGTTTCAACGCGGCACAATCCGGAGTTTACGATGCTGGAGTTTTATCAGGCATACGCGGACTATCACGACATGATGCAGCTCTCGGCAGATCTGCTGAAGCAGTTGGCAATTGACGTGACCGGCACGACGGTTGCTGCGTATGACGGGAAGATGCTCGATTTCGGTAACTTGCGGCGTTATTCGATGCGAGAGGCGGTGATCGAGTTCTGGCCGGAAGCGGATAAGCCAACGCTCGACAACGTGAAGGATCCGGAGTGGCTGCTGCGCCATTCGCGAGAAAAGACTGCCGGGACCGCGCTGGTTGACATTTTCGAACGTCATGCAGAAGGGCGATTAGTGCAGCCGACGATCATTTATGACTTTCCAGTGGAGGTCTCACCGCTTTCGAAGAATAAGCCGGACGAACCTGAATTCGTAGAACGTTTTGAGGTTTATGCGGCGGGTATGGAAATCGCCAACGCATTTACTGAGTTGAACGATCCCCAGGAGCAGCGGCGGCGGTTCGAACAGCAGCTTTCGCGCAAGGCGGGCGGCGACGAGGAAGCACACGTGATGGACGAAGATTATATTCGCGCGCTTTCTTACGGTATGCCACCGGCCGGTGGAGAAGGAGTCGGCATTGACCGGCTTGCGATGATCCTGACAGATTCGAAATCCATTCGCGATGTTATCCTCTTTCCCTTGCTCCGTCCCGAAGGCAACATAGGTATTGCGGATCGATTGCGCGCGTTGGCCACGTAATCGAAACGATCTGAGCCCCTGAGCGATGCCGCGCTTCACCGGTTAATGTCGCGTTTCGAATGGATGGTCGCTCTGCGGTACCTGCGCGCCAAACGCAAGCAGGCAGTGATCTCGATTATTACCGTTATCTCGATTCTTGGCGTCGGCGCCGGCGTTGCAGCGCTGATCATTGCACTGGCGGTCAACAATGGATTTCAAAACACGCTGCAATCCAGCTTATTAAGCGCGACTGCGCACGTGAGCATTCTGGAGGCGAATCCGGAGTTTGGCATTCAGGATTGGGAAGCGTTGCTTCCAAAGCTGCGCCGCTTGCCACACGTTATTGCCGTCAATCCCGTCCTATATGGGCAAATTGCGCTGAAAGGCCCGCTGGCTGGCGCGGGCGCTGTCCTGAAGGGTGTTGCGCTAGGGCGTGGCGCTCCGGCGCCTGATTTACTGCAACATCTGAAGTCGGGCTCTCTAACGCCGTTCGACGAACAGGATGCGGGGCACCAAATTGTACTGGGTTCACGGCTGGCGCAGGCAGCAGGCGTGAGACTACACAGTCCAGTTACCGTCATCAGCTATCAGGGGCAGCTTACACCGCTTGGGCCAGTACCGACGCTGTTTCATTTTCGCGTTGCGGCGATTTTCGAATCCGGTCTTTACGATCTCGATTCGACGTGGGCGTTTACTACGCTCCAATCGGCGCAGCGGGTCTTCGATTTGAGCGACGTGGTGAATTCTATCGAGATCCGGCTGGACAATATTTTCGTTGCGCGGGAGGTGGCGCGCCAGGCAAACGCGATCATCGGGCAAAAGCTAGTGGCCAGCACGTGGATGGATCAGAATCATTCTTTGCTGGATGCCTTGAAATTGGAGAAGACGGTTAGCGTGATCACCGTTGCTTTGATCGAGTTGGTAGCAGCTCTGAATATCCTGGTCGTGCTGGTGATGCTGGTTATGGAGAAACATCGCGATGTTGCCATTTTGATCGCAATGGGAGCGCGCCGCCAGCAGATTCAGCGAATCTTCGTACTGCAGGGACTCATTATTGGAGCGGTTGGTTCGGCGATTGGACTGATCGCTGGTTATAGCGCGGCAGGACTGTTGAATCATTACCGATGGCTGCGCTTAGATGAGCAGGTTTACGCGATCAGTTATGTGCCATTTCAAAGTCATTGGACCGATGCAATCTGGGTAGCAAGCCTGGCTTTGTTGACCAGTCTGGTAGCCACGCTGTATCCGTCGCATGCCGCGGCCGCGGTAGCACCGGCGGAAGCACTGCGCTATGAGTAAGACTTCATCACGAATCGGCTAAAAAAAATAACTCTTTGTGCTGGAGAGATTTACCCTGCGCTATCGGGCCCCCGGCATGGTTTGGCTTTTATCCTGCAGCCGTAGAATACGCAAGCGGCAGAACGCACTCGCCGATTGCCGAAAACGGAACGACAATGAAAAAACTCCTGCTGATATCTATATTGATGACCTGGTGTCTGGTGGCTTCCGGCGTGAATGCTTTCGCGCTGACAACGGTTGCGGATCAATTTCCGGTAGGGCCGAGCGGTGCGCCCTGGTATAGCTCGCTCGTCGTTTCCTGGCCAGCCTACACGACGACGGTTGGACAAGCTGTTGGGGCGGGATCGCAGACCGTCGCAGTAGCCGCTAACGGCAGCTTCACAGTGCAGTTGACGCCCACGGATTCGGAGACCCCTCAATTTCAATATACGGTTCAGTACGTCGGCCAAGGTAGCACGCTCGGGACGACGGTCCAATGGACGGTTCCGACCAGCAGCTATCCGCTGACGCTCCAGCAGGTACAGTCGGCCGTTCAAGTGAATGGCCGCACCAGTTTGATGCTGTCACAGTTACGGTGTCCGGATTGCGCAAACGGCGATCTGCCGGCTTTTAACGGAGCGCAGTTTCAGGCAGTGAATGTCTCGGCTTTCGATGCTGCCGGAGCTGCAAAGACACATGCCGGCCATGTGTGTGTCGAAGATTATCTCACTTCTGCAATGAATGGCGACTACGGGAAGGCAATTAACGCGGCTGTCCAGGCAGCTTCGTTCGCGATGCAGACCCAAGTAAGCATTTGCTCACAAGGCGACCATCCACTCGGCACTCAAGTGGTCTTCGACCGTCCGATCTCGTTCTGGATGCACAACTCAAGACTGGTTCTACAATCGTCTCTTCAATCAACTCCGGTTACGATTACCGGCGCCTCACTGACCGCTGGCAACAAAACGGTCACCGTACCGAGCACTTCTAATTTGAAGATTGGCATGGCAATAGGCGGCATTGGGGTTACCGCGACGTCTTATATTCAGTCGATCTTGAATGGGACGACCTTTACGCTGTCGCTCCCGGCCGGGATTATGGTCAATGGGTATATCACGAGCGGATCGGCGACCCTCAGCAACGTCAGTTCGCTGCGCGGCATCACAACCGGACAAACAGTAACAGCGTACGGCATTCCAAGTGGCACAACAATCACGGGCATAAATTATGCTAACCAGGCCATCACTCTGTCAAATGCGGCGACTGTAACAATATCCTTTCCTTCGTCCCTTGCTATTGGTGGCACATGGACAGCCAATCTGAAAGCGGTCGCTGCAACGCCGGCAATCGCTTGGGTCTATAACCCCAACTCGATGCAGAATTCTGAAGGGCAGGACATTGGCGGCGAGATGCACGGAGTGTGGATCACAGATCCGGGTTTCCGTATCCTAACAGGCGTTCAGGGAGTTCAAATCAACGGCTGGGACCGATTCACAAGCGATCATTTGCAAGTCGAGAATCTTCAAGGTAGCCCATTGATCTTAGGCGGATATGCACCTTCCGCCGGAGTTCACGGCATTGTACGTGAGTCGTATTTCCACGACACTGAATTGCGGGATAGCGGAGACGGATTGACCGGCCAGTCCTGTGTAGAGTTGATGACGGGCTATAACAGCGCGATCTCCAATTCCGACGAACATAATCAGATCGCCTTTAGCGGCGGCCAGTGCGTGTTTAACTACGGCGAGGGGCTGACGATCGGAACTTTCAATCCGGCTCATACATCAATTAATGGCCCACGCCTCATCTGGTTGACGGACAATTTTCAAATTGAGGGCGGAAGCCATGTTCCCAATCAGAACATCGTGTCGCCGTATGACATTATTCACATTCTTCAGGCACAGGACATATACGTCGAAGGAGCTGAAATCGCGGCTCCGGGTTACGGCAAGAGTGTTGTCAGGGTAGACGCTGGCGTCGGCCTTTCTGTTCTCAACAGCCGGATATACACGCCGGGCAAATTCATTATTTACAACATCAACGTCACCCACGGTTCACCCATAGTGACCTGGGCCGCAGGCGGAAACTCAGGCTTTGATGGTAGCGGATATTGGGATGGGATCGGAGCACAAATTAATGAGGGCGGAACTTGTCAGCCCTGCAATGTCTATCTGCTCCCCTCCGGTGCAGTGAGCGCGGGAGGAACTACGCTGACTCTTGCTAGCAATTACGTTGGCGCTACCGGCTCCGCAATCATGGCAGTCGGCGCAGGCGGATATATGTTCAATGTCACCTCTCCGAGCGCTCTCGCTAAACTTACCGCTCTCGGAAACGTCTATAACGATGCTGACTCCCTAACAATGAGCCTTTTAGGGCTGCCTGCTCCGGCCAACGGGTGGAACGTTGGCGGCGGTTTCTTTGGTAATCCTCCCGCAGGAATGAACGATCATTCCGGGGCGCTCGCTTCCTCGTTCCTCACAGTAGGTTCGGGCAGCACAGTGAACGCAATCAATTACCTTCAGACCGCATCAATTACTCCCGCCGCCGTTCTGGGTCAGACATGCTCGGATCAAACCTTCTCCGTGCCCGGTGTTGCCACAGCGTCGGATCATCTCTATCTGTCGAATACTCCGGCAGCGGTCGGAAATATTTCCGTAGCAGCAACCGCAAGTGGCGCGAATACGGTCAGTCTTCATTTTTGCAATCCTACAGCCGGAAGCATCACCCCGCCGCCTGGTATCTACACGTTCGTCGATCTACGGTAGGAACTTTGCAGCGCGAGACGACCCGGTGACCTGCGTCAATAATGCCGGCGTTTGGGGCCTAGTACCAAGTTGCGAAAGTTCGCGTATACCGCTCCCTGGCGGTCGCGGCTCGGAAGACCGTGCAGAGCCGCGCGCGCAAGCAAGCGGTTTCGGAATTCGACCAGACGTCAATTTCCGCAACTTGGCACTAGGTTCTCCCGGATTCGACATACTGCATCTCGATCCAATTGCGGTAGGCTCCGGACGTCACATCCGCCACCCAGGACTGGTTTTCGAGATACCATTCGACCGTTTTACGAATTCCACTACTGAAGCTCTCGGTCGGCTGCCAACCCAATTCACTTTTTATTTTGCTGATATCAATGGCATAGCGCCGATCGTGACCGGGGCGATCGGTAACAAAGCGAATCAACCGTTCTCTTTTGCCGGCGGCTGAAGGGCGAAGGTCATCCAGAATTCCGCAAATCATCCGCACAACTTCGATATTCTGCAGCTCGCTGCGGCCGCCGATATTGTAAGTCTCACCTGGGCGCCCCGCGCGCAAGACAGTTCGGATTGCGCTGCAATGGTCGAGCACATAAAGCCAATCTCTAACGTTCTTGCCGTCCCCATAGACCGGTAGAGATTCCTCTTGAAGCGCCTTATGGATGATCAGCGGGATCAATTTTTCCGGAAACTGGTAAGGACCGTAGTTGTTGGAACAGTTCGTGACCAATGTAGGTAAACCGTACGTGTGATGATAAGCGCGAACGAAATGATCGGAGCCTGCCTTGGAGGCGGAATACGGACTGTTGGGAGAGTATGGCGTTTTCTCGGTAAACGCCGGGTCATCTGGCGCTAGCGACCCGTAGACTTCATCCGTCGATACGTGCAGAAAACGAAATTCGTTCTTTTCCTCAGCGGCTAAGCCGCTCCAGTATGCCCGCGTCTCATCGAGCAATGAAAATGTTCCATGAACATTGGCTTGAACGAAAGCTTCGGGCCCGAGAATTGAGCGGTCGACATGACTCTCCGCAGCGAAGTGAACAATGGCCCGCGGACGATGCTGTTTCAACAAAGAACGAACCAGCTCCCGGTCATTGATATCGCCCTTTACGAACTGGTGCCGGCTATCGTCCAAAATCGATTTCAAGTTTTGCAGATTAGCTGCATACGTCAACTTGTCGAGATTAACGATTTTCGTTTCCTCCGTTCGTAGCCACTCCACGACGAAATTTGAACCGATAAAACCCGCACCACCCGTAACCAGAATCGTATTACTCAACTTCTTGATCCATCCAATCTTTCAAGAAAACTTCCGTAAAAAAAGTCGCCCAAGAGACTCGCGGGGTCAATCGCGGGCGCTCGAGGAGTTAGCAAGTTCCCTTTCTGTCGAGCGGGCGCGACTGCCCCTCATGCTTCTAAAAAAGTTCCGCGTCGCGTAGCCACGCTCCAGCTTCGTCCTTACCGGAAACAATCGGTTTAACATCATTCAACGGCCAATCGACCGAGATCTCCGGATCGTCCCATCGAATGCTCCGCTCATGAGCAGGAGCGTAGAAACTTGTCGCTTTGTAATAGACTTCGTTCCAGGACGCCAGCGTCAGAAAGCCATGCGCGAACCCTTCCGGTATCCAGAGCATTCGCTTGTTTTCGCTGCTTAGCTCGGCACCGACATATTTTCCAAATGTGGAAGAGTTCTGGCGAATATCCACAGCCACATCATAAATAGCGCCCGCGATCACGCGGATGAGTTTGCCTTGGGCCTGTTGCACTTGATAGTGAAGACCGCGCAGAACATTTTGCTGTGATCCCGAATGGTTGTCTTGAACGAACGACACAGGATAACCCGTTGCCGCGTCGAAAAACTTTTGCTGATAGCATTCAAAAAAAAAGCCGCGGTTATCGGAAAATACCTTCGGCTCAAAGATAAGCACCTCGGGGATTGCAGTTTGAACGACTTTCATCAAAACACCTGGTCGTTAGCGATGGCTAGAAGATATGCCCCATAGCCGCTCTTGGCGAGAGGCTCGGCGAGCGTTTCGAGCTCTGCCTTCGATAGCCAGCCATTTCGGAAAGCGATCTCCTCCGGACAACAGATCTTGAGACCTTGACGCTTTTCAATCGTCTGGATAAAGCTCGATGCCTCGACAAGGGAGTCCTGTGTTCCCGTATCCAGCCAGGCATGGCCCCGTCCCATGACTTCGACGCAAAGAAGCTTGTCGTCTAAGTACATTCTATTTAAGTCGGTGATTTCAAGCTCCCCGCGACCAGACGGCTTCACGAGGGCCGCTCTTTCCGCCGCCGTCTGATCATAGAAGTATAAACCGGTAACGGCATACCGCGACTTTGGTTGCCTGGGCTTTTCTTCAATGTTGATTGCGCGGCCGGCTGTGTCAAACTCTACGACCCCATATCGTTCCGGATCGTGAACTGGATATGCAAAAACAGTAGCGCCTTCGGTCCGTTCCGCCGCGGCTTTCAACAGGACTTTGAAGTCGTGCCCATAGAAAATGTTATCGCCCAGAACCAATGTCGAATGGCAGCCCTGAATGAAATCCCGTCCTATCAAAAGGGCTTCGGCTAATCCGTTCGGCGCACTCTGAACCGCATATTCGAGTGAACATCCAAAGCGGGATCCATCCCCCAGCATTTGTTTGAAGCGGGGAGTATCCGAAGGCGTCGATATAATCAGAATCTCGCGAATACCTGCCAGCATGAGAGTGCTCAGCGGGTAGTAGATCATCGGTTTGTCGTACACCGGCAGCATCTGTTTCGATACAGAAAGCGTTATCGGATAGAGCCGGGTGCCGGAGCCGCCGGCGAGAACAATTCCCTTACGATTAATGGCATTCATCTGTCAATCTAGAGTAGGATTACGATGAATAACGCAGCAATACCTGCTCTGTTTGTGCTGCAGTTTTGTCCCAGCTGAACTGCCGGGCATAGCTCTCGCAGCACTTGGAAACAACATCGCGAGGTAACGGATCGTCCAATAACTCAGTAATGGCGTTGGCAATCTCTTCGGTGCTCCGTGGGTCAACCATGAACATTCTCCCACCTTGCAATTCCAGGAGGGATGTCGTCTTCGATGTGATCACAGGTGTGCCGCACGCGAGGGCTTCCAAGACGGTTAGACCGAAACCTTCGTAAAGAGACGGAAATACGAACCCGGATGCGCCCGTATATAAAGCGGGCAGATGTTCACCGGGTACATAATTTGTATAGATAACGTTGCTTGCATTCTGGTCCGCATTAACGGCACGGAAGTTCCCAGACTCGCCTTGGCCACCCGCGATGACGAGCCATGCGTCGTTTCGATTTCGCATCAACTTTTTCCAGGCCTGGAGAACACCGATGTGATTCTTTCGAGGTTCCCGTGAGGCCAACATAAGCAGATAACGTTTGTCCGGAACGCCATATGCTGTTCGCACTGCCGCCACTTCGCATTCGGCCTTGGATTAAATTCTTCGCCAACGCCCTCTGCAGTGACGGTGATCTTTTCGGGATTGACTCGGAATCGCTCCATAACGCGTTGCTTGCTGTAATTCGAAACAGTGAGAATGTGGCGGGCCTGCGATACTAACCGCGGCAGTAGTTCTCTATAAAGCCGAACAAAGTTGGGGTTGAACCACTCGGGCCGGTCGAGGGCAATTACGTCATGGATAGTAACGATCTGGTTCTTTACTGCGAGAGGACCCGTGTTACATGGGCTCCAAAGCAGCTGTCCGTTGAGCTTGACGGGTAACACGGCTTGCTCCCAAAGATGACCGGCCAAGCCTTTTAATGGCTTGGACGGTGCGATCACTTCGGGCGTGGTGTGAAAACGTTTAGTAATCTCATGCGCATATCTCTCTACGCCGGTCAGGCGCCTTCCTTTATATCTCCCATTTACAACAAAGAGGCTGCACTCCAGCGGCCTTTCACGCTTCACTTCGGCGAGTTTTAGCGTTCGAGTAGATTGCTCGATATCGGTCGACAATATATGCCTCACTAAAAACACTTTGCGCAGCCTCGTCGCGGCATCCGCCTCGACGCCAGCGCGCGCCGTCTCTTAACGCGCTATTCATGATCGCGGCCAATGCGTCGACATCCGTAGCGATGTAGGTTTCAACTTGTTTGCCAAATGCCGCGACTTCCGGAATGCCGCCGGACCTGGCGCAGATCACACTCCTGTCAGCCGCAAACGCCTCGATGACGGTGCGGCCCATCGGTTCTGGCCAAACAGACGGAATTACAGTCACATCGATGCTCTGGTAAAAACTTGCGGCATCGACAAATCCCAACCATTCGATTCTCGGATCAGAATATCGGCGTTTCAATTGCGCGACAAAAGACGGCTTTCCACTACCAGCAACGCGCAGACGCCAGTCGCCATTTAGCCTTCCCGCCGCTTCGAGTAATAGATCAATTCCTTTCTCCTGTTCAAGACGGCCGATATATCCAAATACGAGTGGCCGGCTTATTGAGTTACAATCAGCATCGGAAGGTTTTACGGCAGATTCCACAATGTTATAAATCACCGAAGCGGGGACTCCCTGAAACCGTCCGTATCGTAAATGACTGCTTAGCACATACTGACTAATTGAAACGACGGAATCTACCCGGGAAGTTGCCCATTTGCGGGGCATGGTTACAAACGCGCACTCCCTACAGCGACGGCTACACACCTTTCCGTTCCGGAAGAAGGCCGAATTTCTGCAAAGCAAATAGAAGTCGTGTAATGTGTGAACTAATCTAATGCGTCGCATCTTCACCTGTGCCCACACTGCGACCGAGAAGCCGGAGAGCCCATGCGTATTGACGACGTCCGGCTGTTCGCGGTCAAGGAGACGAGCCACCCGATCGCTTGCTCGCGAGTTCCAGGTGTCGTGTGCGTGCCAGCGGAGCTTCGAAAGAAAGCTCGGAACTGTCTCTGTATCGAACGGCCAGTAGATGTTGTCGACGGGTAGTCGATAGACCAGAACTCCGTTCAACATATCTGCCGCTTCATTACTGCCGGCGTGCAGAGTGGCAACAGAAACTTCGTCGCCCGTCTTGGCCAAGCCTTCTGCCAGAAGTGAGACGAACTTTTCCCCACCCCCATGCCGGGATGGGCGGATACAAAGTGTTTACCATCAAAATGCGCATGACACTAGGCGCAAGGCCAGACCGGGCCGCCTGATAGGTGAGTGGACACGAACAGTTCACAATTCAATCGTTTCCCCCATTCGGCCGATAAGGCCATCGACCACCCCACGGAAACTGCTTTTTACCTTTTGAAGGCGACTCGTCTCAACAAGCAAGACTTTGACGAATCTCGAACTCTGGTACTTAGTAGTGCGGCCGAGAAGCCGGGGTAGTATTTTCCGTATGTCTTCACAATCCAAATAGTATTCCGATGAATGTAGTAGCGGCGCGCAGGACCATAATTAGAGGATGTGAATGTTAGTTTTCCGCAAAGGTTGTGTGACTTCGGCGCTCCAGGTGAGTGAAACGATAACGCGTTAGGGCACTCAACGATTTTGTATCCCCGGCGACGCAAACGAAGCGAAAATTCAAAGTCGACCATATCGATAAACAGATCTTCTATGAATCCACCTTCCCGTTCGAACACCGAAAGCGGGATCATGCTCCCCGACGTCTGAGTAGCTTGCAGTTCGCCATTCTTCAAAGGCCACGAATGTAGTGGCACCCCGGTGTCGCGATGAATTGAACGCGGGGCCAGGATACCGATGTTTTCTCCTGGCGGTCGCGATGCGTACTCCGCAAGGATTGACTCTACAAATCGATCATCCATCGTACTGTCCTGGTCGAAGAACGCGATCCATTCGAATCCCTGAGACCGGACTGCGCGAACTCCGATGTTCAAAGCCGTGGCAATCCCAAGGTTTTTTCCATTCTCGATAAGTTGGAAATCATGTCATCAGCCGCGGCCCGAAGCGGCGCAACGGAAGCGCTGGAGGAACCGTTATCAATTACAACCAAACCTTGTAGCTGCGAGCGGAGTTTGCACAGATTGGCAACAACGTCCGACGGCGGATGAAAGGTTACTACAACTCCACACACCCCATTGTTAGGCATCAGTAACTGTCCTAACATTCACTACACTGCATGTAGAAATCTTCCGCCAAAGCCAGAGCAGCAACAGCGAATTCAACACGGCCAAGAGTCCGTCGGAAGCTATGCTGGCCCAAGCCGCACCTATCCAACCGTGAAGAGGGATCCACCACAAGTTCAGCAAGAAATTGGCGCCCGCGACGGTAACCTGCGCAATCGTCCAGAGGTTCTGATGCCCAGTGCTGGTAAGCGCGCTGCCAGCAACCTGATGGATACCACGCCACAGAGGAATCAGACACAGCCAGCGCAATGCAGCGATTACCTGGGCAAAGTCCCTGCCGACGAGGTGCGGGATAATTGGAGCGGTCAGCAGCAATACAACCGCAATCAGAACTCCCAAAACTGCTGACGTTGCGCCTGCCTTCACCGCCAACTGAACGACGTTCGTCGTGCTCTTCTGACCCAGGCGGAACATACGAGGCATAATTACTGCCTCAATCGCCCACATCGGCGCTGTCGCGAAATCGACAATCCGATATGCCAGTGTGTAGAACCCGTTTTCCTTATTCAGCCCGTAGTGACTGAGCATGATCTTGTCGACCTCGTTGTAGACGGTTTGTGTGCTTCCGGCGAAAGCGAATCCGAGTCCTTCGCGGGTTCGCCGAAAAATCAGTGACACGTCAATTTTGAGCTGACCGATTTCGGATCGGACCCATAGCATCGATATCGCCGCAGCACAGAACGACGCGATGAGAACCCCCAATGCCCATTGAAAAGCCGTCGCATGGACCAGTATAATTTTTGCCAAGACCACGGTAAGGACACGGGCTAAATTCGACAGTAACCTTAAAGCCGCCGTGACGTGCATTTTGTCGAAGGTTTGGAAAACACCGCTAGCGAGAACAGGGATTTGGCCAAATAAGCAATTTGCTACAACCAGGGCGGCAAAGAGACCTCCTCTGTGTATATTCGTCAGCACGGGTCCAATAAAAACAAACAGACACACAATTAAAGCGGTCATTACCACGGTAATCAGCAAAGCATTACCCCAGTAAATGTTTGCTTGTGAACGATCCAGACAAACATAACGCATAAATAACATTGTGGAGCCGAAAGCGCTATATGGAGTAACCAGGTTTACTAATGCAAACGTTCCAGCAAATATGCCGTATTCCGTGGCACCCAGCAGGCGTGCCAACAGGAGAAAATAGACGGCCTGCAGAAAGAAGTTCGCTCCTTGGCCGGCAAGTATCCAAGACGCACCCCGAGCGAGCGTATGCGTAGTTAGTTTCTTCAGATACTCAGCAGTAAGTATCAATCAGGAAGTACCACCTGTGCGATCGCCAACAATGGGGCGTGACATTCTGTCATTCACGTATGCGACCCCCTGATTTTCTGGAATAACTATTCCTCGCCGCAGAAATATCGACTCATAGATCCAAAGCAACACCATGCATCCAATAAAGCGCAGTGCGCGGCCATCGAATAGCAGATTCCACCCGATCCAAAACAAGATGGAGAAACCCATCCACGGATATAAAATTAGACCCGAAAGCAGTCCACTACGGAATCTGCGCCAAAGCCAGCCTGCCAAGATACCGATCAAGAAAAGATAAAGGAGTGTCCACCAGCCGATATCGGAGTAGAGATATCCGAACGCTCCGGACCAAATGAAAAAGGAATTGAGACCTGCAGTGAAGGTCGAACTGAATTCACTACGCCACAAATCTAGCGTGTTAGGCCATCCGAAGAAACTCTGGAGGCCGGTCTTTTCCTCGAGGACTGTCGCGAGATAGACTCCACGCCCCGCGTAGGCGTAGTGCATGATGCCTGCGAGAAGCGCTGCAAGACGATTGTAAGAAACAATGCTATATCCCAGAAGACTGATGAGAAGAAGCCTTAATACGAGCGCGCCACGCAAAAAAGAAAGAGCGAGAAAGCCTCCCACAAGGGAAAGCATTGAAGCTGTCCCCATAAATAGCAATTTTCGGAGGCTGACATTTTTAACCTGTGCTTTCCAGTACACGTAGATGATGAACAAACCAGCGATCAACGGCATCATACTGGTTCGATCTACTGTAACCACGCAAGTGATTATTCCGACGAGTGCGCCGATTGCGCAGATAAGATTAAAGATAAATTTCGACACTGGTGCAAGTTTCAGTTCGTGAGATCGGAAAAACGACCACCAGAGAACCGCGGTTAAAACTACCGGAGCGATGGCCCATTTAGTAGATTGAGTTTCGGTCTGATTGGCAATTTTGATTAAATTGCCTTGCTGGGCTGCAAGCAATGTTAGTGAGTTGAGCCTGGAGCCTGTCATAACCATGTAGACAGCGCAAAGGACAGTTGAAACGACAATCGGGATTACCAAATAGAGGAGCGGCATTTCAGCCGATTTGTCGATTGACAATTCATCAGGTTCTTTAACGTGCCAAAGCGTCACAAACCGGACACCAAGAAGAAATGCTCCCACACAACAACTAAAAAACACGAAGGTTGAGGGATCCAGAAACATAAGATCCGGCTCCTCAATGTATTGCGTATAAAGGCCGGGAGGGAATAGCCAAGCGAACAAGAAAATGCAGTAGGAGATTGCTGCCAAGCCGTAAGGCGAGACGATATTGCGAAGCGTGAGGCTTCTAAGATAGGCAATCATACGCCGCGTTCTCTTAAGTTTTTAAAGAGGCATTGGAGTAACTACGCAGTCATTGCCGATAGTAGCCCGATTGTTTGTAACCGTAGTATTCGTAGTAGGCCGACGACCTGATACCAACAGCATTTAGCAGAACACCTATACTATGCAGTTTTCCATGCGGCAAAAGCATGTTGTAGGAGCGCTGTAAAGACGCCCGAGTGGTAATCCCGGCGCGTGCGAGCAGAAGAATCGTATCCGCATAACCGGCCACCGACTGCACATCCGTAACGGGAAGCACTGGAGGCGAATCGATCACCACGACGTCGTAGTCGCGCTTCCATCCGTCGATGAGCTGACCGAAGCGATGAGAACTCAGCAACTCGGACGGATACGGGGGAACCGGTCCACCAGCGATCAAAGCGAGATTCGAGATCGCCGGTAAGGTCGTTTCTTGCGCCGACGGTTCGCTGGTCGAGAGCAGTTGACTGAGACCGCCAACCTCCGTGAGCCGGAGGCGTTTCTGCAGTACCGGCCGCCGCATATCGATTTCAACCAGCAGCACCTTTTCGTTCATTTGAGCAAAGGCAATGGCCAAATTGAGCGAGATGGTGCTTTTTCCCTCACCCGGACTGCCGCTCGCAACCAGTACCACTTTCGGAGGCTCCATGCTTTTTGACAGCAAGAGCGTGGAGCGCAGCCGGCGTATTGCTTCCCCATAAGGCGAAATGCGCGGTTTCGAGGAGGGGAAGGGGGAAAGCCGGTTGCTTGGCTGGCATCGTTGGGATCAAACCGAGGACCGGCATTTCAAGTTGTTCAATATCTTCGGCACTGTGGATGCGATTGTCCACCAGATTGATAACAATTGCGCCGCCCAAGCCGCATAAAATTCCGAGGCCGAGACCTGCAGCAAGATAGAGAAGCGTTTTGGGGCTGCTCGGTCGCGATGGTGGAGTTGCCGGCTCAACAACAGTCAGGTTAGAGGACCGCAACCCGGCAAGAACCCCCGCCTCTTTTAATTTGGTGAGCAGGCTTTGATAGAGTGCCTGACTTTCGCTCGCTTCCTTTTGAAGGATGACGTATTCAATGGTTTTGTCGTTTAGCTTGTCTGCCGCACGACCCCGCTCCGCATAGATCGAGCGTGCTCCTTTTTCTGATCGCTGGGCGATTTCATAATCGTTCCCTGCGCGCGCGGCAATCCGGCGCACCTCGTCTCGTAGGGCTTGCTGAACACGGGCGAGCGCCGCCCTACCTTCCCGCAGTTTCGGATATGCCGGACCGAATTTGATCGAATCCTGCTCCAGCTGAGCTTCGGTAGTTGCTTCCTGGCTACGCAGTGTCTGGATCAAGCCAAGCGAGTTGATGACGCCTGAGCCGGCCGTACCGATGCCCGGTCCGCTGAGTTGTGAAAGCAGTTCAGCGTCACCAGATCTAGCCACCTCATAAACGGAGCCTTTCAGGATGCGATTCGCCTGAGCTTGTGAGAGAGTTGCCGTCGCCTCCTGCAACTCTTCGAGAGCCGGACTGTAAATGACACGTTTGCCGCCCGGATCCGTTCCCCCTACGCCGAAAAGTCCTGTGTCTTTCTGAAGAGCAACGACTTTCGCCTGAAGACGCTCGCTTTGTTCCCGAAGATCGTTCAGTTGTCCTTCGAGCCATTTCGAGGTTTGATTCGTGGCCACGTAGCGCACTTGAAACGTGTAGTCGATCAATTCCTGCACGAGTTCGTTCACTACTGCGGCGGCGACACGCGGATTTGGATTGCGGTAGGTCACATCAACCAATCGGGTACCCGCAACGGCCCTTACATTCAGGTTCTTTTCGAATCTCGCGAGGATGCGCTCAAGGCGCGCAGGAGAATTTTGCAGCGGGGCCTTCGGCGGATCGGGGACGCCCGAGGGACTAATCAGTCCCAAAAGCCAGTTAATCGGATTGAAATGCGGGGCAAAATCCGGATCATCCTCGAGCTTTAGCTTCTGAATGACGGGAATTGCCAGGGTGTCGGATTGCAGAATGCTCGCTTGCGTCTGCAGGTCGACGTTCAGACTTAACGGATCGTCAAAACCGCCGCTTGCTCCACTTATCATGCTGTCCAGGCCCAAGCTGTCGGAGCCGGATTTTTGAAGTTCGATCTTTGCCGAAGCGGAGTAGCGGCGCGTCGAGAAAGCGCATACCGCGACGGCAGCCAGAAAGATAACCGCTAACACCGCATACACAGTGCTTTTGCGGCGTCGAAAAATACGTAAGAGATTCCGCAGTTCCGGATCGCGCTCGTACGATTTCACTCAACTCCTAAACACTTCAAAACAGGCCACTTGCTGCATTATTTTGACAATTGTCTGCCTAGGGACCTACCTAGTGTAGCAATCGATCCGGCTGCGAACCAGCCCGCACGCGCGCAGCAACATGGTTACGCACTCTTACTTATACGCGAAAGTCGCAGCAATATGCCCTATATACGGACAAATCGTGTGAATTCTATTTCTTCGGGAGTGGAAAGAACATAAACCCGGCTAAAGCCTTCACCGCTCAAGTTCGCTATATGGAGGCGTAACGTTGCTGACTGGCAGCGTAAGGTCTCGAGTGGCAGGTTTCGGTCAGCACGAACCGCATTGCGCTCGACGCATTCGTTCTCCGGCAAATTCAGGACGACGGCGACTGCCGGGCAATGAAATCGTGAGGCCAATTGGACGTAGCCTTGCCGGTCTTGCGGCCGCAAGTTGGTTGCATCGACTACCGTCAGCCTGCCTCTTGCCAGCCGTTTAGCCGCCACAAAATACAAGGACTCGAAAGCATCTTCTGTAGCCGATTGATCGTTCTCGTCGTCGGAGACCAAAGCCCGAAAGTTGTCCGAGGATAAGACCTCTGTTGGTAAAAAGTGCTTCCGCGTGAACGTGGATTTTCCGGCACCGGATGTGCCCACCATGACAACCACGCAAAATCCGGGTAATTCAACCGGCCTTAGCAGACTGCTATGGTGCATGCTTCAGATAGGCAGCATCGTTCCAACGCAGTTCATTCTGAAACTCTCTCAGCTTTGTATCCGCATCGATGATTAGCAATTCAATCCCGGCGATGCTCGCAAAATCCTGCAGATGCTCCGTGGTCAGCGCTTGACTGAATCCGGTGTGGTGAGCGCCGCCGGCATAAATCCACGCAGCTGTCCCAACCTTCGCAGTAGGTCGAGGAATCCAGACCGCTCTGGCGACCGGAAGGTGGGGCATCGGTTCTTCAGGCTCCACCACGTCTACTTCATTGACGATCATGCGAAATCGACCGCCCATATCGACAATCGAAGCGTTCAATGCGCGTCCCGGTGGGGCCGTGAACACCAAACGCACGGGATCTTCTTTACCGCCGATTGACAGAGGATGGATCTCCAACGTCGGTTTCGCAGCGGCAATGGAAGGACAGACCTCCAGCATGTGCGACCCAAGGACCAGACCGCGGGGACCTAAATCATAGGTATAGTCCTCCATAAACGATGTGCCGCCCGGCAAGCCTTGGCTCATCACTTTCATGGATCGAAGCAACGCAGCAGTCTTCCAGTCGCCTTCCGCTCCAAACCCAAAACCATCGGACATCAACCGCTGGACGGCGACACCGGGAAGCTGCTTCAGACCGTGCAGTATCTGAAACGAGTCGGTAAACGCATGAAAACCACCAGCGGTAAGAAACTGCCGCAGACCAATTTCAATCCTGGCCGCATCATAAAGCGACTGGCGTTTTTCTCCCCCTTGGTGCAGCGGCGCTGCCACAGTGTAAGAATCTTCGTATTCGGCAATCAGTTTCTCGACTTCGGCATCGCCGACTGCGTCGACAACTTCGGCGAGATCCCCGATCCCAAATCCGTTCACCGAATATCCAAATTGGCTTTGCGCACCTACCTTGTCGCCTTCAGTCACGGCGACCTCGCGCATGTTGTCCCCGAAACGCGCGATCTTCAGTTCTTGTGAATCGTGCCAAGCCGCGGACGCACGGGCCCACGCTCCGATTTCTTCGGCAACCGCTTCGTCCTGCCAGAAGCCGACAACTGCTTTACGATTCAAGCGGAGGCGGCTGCAGATAAACCCGAACTCGCGATCACCATGCGCGGACTGGTTCAGGTTCATAAAATCCATATCGATCGTCGACCAGGGAAGATCGCGGTTGAATTGGGTGTGCAGATGAAGGAGCGGCTTTTTAAGCAACCGCAAGCCGGGAATCCACATCTTCGCCGGCGAGAACGTGTGCATCCAGGTAATCAGGCCAATGCAGTTCTGCGATGCATTCGCTTCGCGGCAAACTGCCGTAATCTCTTCCTGCGTGGTAACGATGGGCCTCGAAGTTACCTGGACAGGAATTTTGCTCGACTGAGACAAGGCGCGAGCCACGATTTGTGCGTGCGATGAGACGGTCTTCAGTGTTTCCGGGCCGTAAAGATGCTGACTGCCGGTAACGAACCAAAGTTCGAGTTTAGTGAAATCTATCATTCTGTTCTTGTTATTTCAGCATCTTCGGTTACGAGACACTTACCAGTTTTGCTGGCCATAGTAAGCATCTGCCCCGTGCTTACGAAGAAAGTGCTTATCGCGCAGCACATCCGTAACTGGCTTCACACCTGGATTTAGCGAGACGGTCAGAAATGCGAGATGCGCCAATTCCTCAACGACGACGGCGGTATGTGCAGCTGCAGTAACCGATGTACCCCAACAGAACGGCGCATGACCAGCAACTAAAACTCCCGTGGTTGTCAGGGGATTCAGATTTTTGAATCGTTCGATGATTACGCTTCCGGTGTTCCACTCGTATTCGCCCTGGATTTCTTCGGGCAGCATTGGCCTGGTCACGGGCAGTTCTCCGCAGATGTAGTCCGAATGCGTGGTCCCCAGGCACGGAATGCCCATTTGCGCCTGCGCCCACGCGGTCGCGTAGCGGGAATGAGTGTGGACCACGCCACGTATGCCGGCGAAGGCCTTATACAAAGCAAGATGGGTAGGCAAATCGGACGACGGCCGCAACGAACCTTCAACAATCTTGCCGGTCAGATCCGTAAGCACCAGGTCCTCGGGCCGAAGCTTGTCATATTCCACTCCGCTTGGCTTGATGACAACAAATCCTCGCTCGCGATCAAACCCGCTAGCGTTACCAAACGTAAAAATGACAAGTCCACGGCGCACCAGTTCCAGGTTCGCCTCCAGGACTTCTTCGCGTAATTTTTCCAGCATTTTTTAATTCCTTGTCTCGGCCGCTATCGCGCGCAGTTCGGGCAGGATCTCGCCCACCTGTACTGGCTCAGCGTCTCGCCTGCCGAATCCGAAGTAGAGCCGCCGATACAGACGGTAAAGCCTTTCGTAAACACGAGTGCTGTCGGGCTGCGGCTCAAAAATCCGATGAGGCGGACAGAGCGCGTGCTGAGCCTCCTCAATCGAGGTAAACGCTTTGGCGGCCAAAAAAGCAAACATCGCCGAGCCCAGACTGGTAAGGTCTCCTTGCGGAACAAGGATCGGTTTGTTCAGTACGTTGGCGTAGACCTGGTTCAAAAGCTCGTTTTTCTTTGGAATGCCTCCACCGTTGATGACCCGTTGAATCAATACGCCGTGCTCTTCCATGCGCTCTAATATGATGCGCGTGTGAAACGCCGTACCTTCTATCGCGGCGAATAACTCGTCAGCTGCGGTGCTAGTCAAGTGCCAGCCGATTGTGATCCCGCCCAACTCAGGGTTGACTAAGACGGTGCGATCGCCATTGTCCCAAGTTAGGCGTAACAATCCAGTTTGCCCCGCTCGATAGTTAGTAACCTCCTGGGACAACTCCGCAACAGTCAATTTCGCCCGCCGGGCTATCGTTTCAAAAATGTCTCCGACAGCCGAAAGGCCAGCTTCAATCCCGGTTAGCGCAGGGTCAACCGATCCGGGAACAACGCCGCAAACTCCGGGTACCAACGTCGTGCGATCGCTTAGTCCGATGATGCAGGTCGAGGTGCCGATCACATTTACAAGGTCGCCTAATTTGATCCCGGCGCCCTCGGCGTCCCAATGTGCGTCGAACGCACCGACGGGAATGGGTATGCCCGGCTTGAGACCGAGTTTCGCCGCCCACTCCGGCGACAAGGTTCCTGCAAGATGGTCGGAGGTCTCGTACGCGCCGTCCAGTTTTGCGCGTACTCCAGCCAACAAGGGGTCGACTGAGACCAGAAATTCCTCCGGCGGCAAACCTCCCAGGGATTTATTCCATAACCATTTATGTCCCATCGCGCAAACGCTGCGGCTAACCTGGGACGGCTCGGAAATACCGCACAAAGTAGCCGCCACAAAATCGCAGTGCTCAAAAGCCGACGCGAAGCGATTTCGTTTGTCCGGATTATGACGAAGCCAGTGAAGAAGTTTGGAAAATCCCCATTCGGACGAGTAAACGCCGCCGCACCATTCTATTGCCGCGAGCTTGAAATCGTGGGCTTTTTCGGTGATCTCGGCAGCCTCGCGGGAGGCCCGATGGTCGCACCATAGATAGTACTCATCCAACGGCTGCATCTTCGAGTCGACCGGAATCACGCTCGATCCGGTTGTATCGAGAGCTAAAGCCTGAATCGCCGATCCCGAAATACCGGCATCTTTGATGGCTTTTTGCGTGGCGTCGGCCAGCGCATTCATGTGATCGGAATGGCTTTGGGTGGCGTAGTCCGGATCGTTTTTCTTTCGGTGCAGCGGGTATTCGGCTACTCCGCTTCCCAGCCGTCCCTTTTCGTTATCGAAGATCGAGACGCGGACGCTTAGGGTTCCGAAATCGGCGCCGGCCACTACGATACTCATTCAGCCCTCGTAAAATTGCAAGCGGTTACAGCGAACACACGAAGTAAGTATAGGAACCAACTAGACTTACGGTCAAGCAAACCAGCAGTCTTCATTGAAAAAAGAGTGCCGCCGACGGGCGGAAAGACAGGATATAGTCAGATTGCACAACGCGCTAGGATGAAACTCCAGATGAACTTGGAAGAAGTCGCGCACCGGGCCAGAGTGTCGACAGCCACGGTATCACGGGTCCTAAATAACAAAAATGTGGTCCGTGGCTCCACGCGCGATCGCGTGATGAAGGCGATTGCGGATCTGAATTATCATCCGAATCTTCATGCTCGTTCCCTCGCAGCCGGCCGAAGTCATACGTTCGGAATTATCGTCTCGAATCTGGAAAATCCATTTTTTTACGATATCGTCAACAAGGTTGAGGCAGAGGCCCACAACCGCGGGTACGAAGTTGTCGTAGCAAACACCGATTACCGGCCGGATCAACTGCTGAAGAGCATCCGCTTGATGGCGGGACGGCGGGTTGCCGGTCTGGCGGCTTTGGTTTCGGAAATCCAGCCGGACATCATCGAAGAACTCAGCAGTGCGAACTTCCCGGTAGTCCTTTGGGACGTAAGCACTGACCATCAGAATCTGACAAACGTTCGATTGAACTACCGCAAGAGCATGGAGAAGCTTGCGGGCTACCTTCATATGCTGGGTCACAGTAAAAGGATTGCGTGGCTTGGCCACCATGTGGAGTTCACTCCGCTTTCGGACCGGCGTGACGCTCTGATCGACGCCTTCCAACTGCTGGCGCCCAATTCAGAAGTGCGTACCTTTACAGGCAGGGACACACTCGAGGGAGGTTGGCAAACGACGAGAGAAATGCTTTCGAGCGCGTTTGAACCGACAGCAGTCGTTTGCGCCAACGACTTCATGGCGATCGGCGTCTTGCGGGCCCTTCGGGAAGAGGGCATCGCGGTGCCGCAGCATGTGTCGGTGACTGGGTTGGACAACATCAAATTTTCGCAGTTCTGTAATCCGACTCTGACCACAGTTCACGTTCCGCGCGATCGAATCGGACATATCGTGTTTGAAAAGCTATTCAGTGGCAGCGAGACGCCGGCGTGTCACGGGAGCGAATTTGTGATCGACCCGGATTTGGTCATCCGCGAGTCAACCGGACCAGCGCGACTGTAACAATTTTCGTTCGCCGTCCAGGTGCACTTGGACGGCCAGGCTGTAAACGCTATCATGATGCGGATGAACCGCCGCGACTTTCTTACCGCGACTGCCGCGCTGCTGGCGCCACGGCTGTCCGCTTCCTCGCCCGCCCGCATCGAGATTCTCACCGACGAGCCTATCGGCACAATCTCGCCCAACATCTATGGGCATTTCACCGAACACCTGGGTGGATGCATCTACGACGGTATCTGGGTCGGAGAAGGATCCAAGATTCCCAACGTTGGGGGAATTCGCAAAGAGTTGGTGGACAATCTGAAACTGCTGAATCCGCCGGTCATCCGCTGGCCTGGCGGTTGTTTCGCCGACAGCTACAACTGGAGAGATGGCGTAGGACCGCGAGACCGGCGGCCAACCAGAACAAACTTCTGGGCGGACACGCCGTACCTGGAGAAAGCCCCTGATGGTCCCCAGAAGTATGAGCCAAATCAATTCGGCACAAACGAATTTGCCCGTTTCTGCAAATTAGTCGGCGCAGCGCCGTACTTCGCAGCCGATCTGCGGGCTTTGCAGCCATATGACTTTTATCAGTGGGTCGAATACTGCAACTCGCCCGCGGGAACCACGACGCTAGCGAAACTCCGCGCCGAAGGAGGCGATACCGAGCCCTTTGGAGTTCGCTTCTGGGGCGTCGGAAATGAAAGTTGGGGCTGCGGCGGAAATTTCACCGGCGACGAATATGCCGTCGAATTCCGCCGTTTCACCGAATGGGTACCGCGCTTCGGTGTTCCCCTGTCGTTCATAGCTTCCGGTCCAAATGTGGCGGACTATGCATGGACGCGTAGCTTTTTCCAGAAGCTGACGGAGAAAGGTAATGGCGCTCTGCGGCGAGTGTTCGGGTGCGCGCTTCATTATTACTGCGGCGGCGCATCGAAAGGCCAATCGACTGAATTTACGGAAAAAAATTGGTATCAGCTTCTGTCGGATGCCGGCTATATGGAAGAACTGATCCAGAATCACTGGCAGATTATGGGAGAAACAGATAAGCAACACTCAGTCAAGCTGGTCGTAGACGAGTGGGGTGCCTGGCATGACACTGATCCAAGTATCAACCCCGCGTACCTTTGGGCATACTGGCCGACTCTCCGCGACGCTCTGGTCTCGGGTATCACCTTAGATATTTTCAACCGGCATGCGGATAAGGTCACCATGGCCAACGCGGCTCAGCTGATAAACAACATTCATACGTCATTCGTCGCGGTCGGAGACAAGTTTGCGGTCACGCCGGTGTACCACGTTTTTCGCATGTACGCTCCTCACCAAGGCAACACCTCCGTTCGAAGCATCTTCGAATCCGGATTGCTGAACGTCAGCGGCGCCAAAGGACTGCAGGCGCTCAGCGGCTCGGCATCGCTCAAAAATAAGCGTCTTATTCTGACTGTCGTCAACCCGCATGCCCGCGACGCGCAGGAGACCGAAATCCATATCCGCGCAGCAAACATTTCGGCCGCGCGTGCCAGCGTTTTATCGTCGACTGACATACGGGCGCATAATAGTTTTGACAACCCGCACGCGATGGAGCCGGTGGAAAGCAGCGTCAAAGCCGGCACGCCATTCGTTTATCAGTTTGCCCCAGCGTCCGTCACCAGACTGGACTTGGATTTAGCGTAGGAACGGTGTAGTTGGCAATTGCCGGGAGAACCTTTCAAGCGTTTCCCGGCATCTCTATTAAGACGACCCATGCACAATTGCCAGCACATCGACACCGTACAGGATCTTCAACCCTCGCAGCACGTTTGCGAGGATTGCATCAAAACGGGCGACACCTGGGTTCACCTGCGAATTTGCCTGACCTGCGGTCACATCGGCTGTTGCGATTCATCCAAAAACCGGCACGCGACAAAACACTTCCGCGGTACGAAGCACCCGATCGTCCGCTCCATCGAACCCGGTGAGGATTGGGGCTGGTGCTATTTCGACAACATCATGTATGATCTTTCGCACGGTGTGAAGAAAGCAAAGGTTCTAGAGTAGTTTTGAGCGCACAATATGCCCCGACCAGTTCTTCTGACCGTTGATGACGATCCCGACGTGCTGCGGTCGGTCGAACGCGATCTGCGTGGGCGTTACGCCGAAAAATACCGTATCCTCGCCGCGGACTCGGGCGGAGCAGCGCTGGACCTTCTAAAGCGATTAAAGCAGCGCAACGAAGTGGTCGCGCTTTTGCTGGTTGACCATCGCATGCCGCAAATGAACGGGATTGAAACCCTTACGGAAGCGATCAAAATCAGTCCCGATGCTAAGCGGGTATTGCTGACTGCTTACGCGGACACGGAAGCCGCTATCAAGGCAATTAATGAGGTTCAACTCAATCACTACCTGCTGAAGCCCTGGCATCCGCCGGAGGAGCATCTTTACCCGGTGCTCGATGATCTTCTCGAAGATTGGTACGCCAGCTATCGGCCGCCTTTCGAAGGTGTGCGATTGCTTGGGACGCGCTGGTCTTCAAAATCATACGAATTGCGCGATTTTTTGGCTCGCAATCAAGTTCCTTATCAATGGCTCGACGCCGACACGGCAGACAGCCAGCCCGAAATCCGGCAACTGCTGGACAGCTTTGATGGGGCTCCGCCGAAGCTTCCTCTCGTGCTGTTTCCAAGCGGCGAAAAGATGCAGCAGCCGGCTTCTCACGAACTGGCAGAAAAACTCGGACTACGCACACGGGCGGGCCTTCAGTTTTATGACGTCGCGATCATAGGCGGTGGTCCAGCCGGTCTGGCAGCTTCGGTTTATGGCGCTTCCGAGGGGCTGAAAACTGTAATGGTGGAGCGGGAAGCGCCTGGGGGACAAGCCGGGCTCAGCTCGCGAATTGAAAATTACTTGGGCTTTCCCTCCGGTCTATCGGGAGCGGTTTTCGCGCGCCGTGCGGTCGATCAGGCACGCCGCTTCGGGGTTGAAATCGTCTCGCCCCAACAGGTATCAGCCATTCGCGTAGACGGTCCGTACCGCTACCTCAAGCTGAGCGATGGAAATGAACTTTCCTGTCACGCTTTGGTCCTGGCCGTGGGCGTGCAGTGGCGGAAACTCGGCCTGCCGGGTGAAGATCGCTTGCAAGGTGCGGGTATCTACTACGGTGCTGGATCGACTGAGGCCATCTCCTGCCAGGACGAAGTTGTTTACCTGGTGGGTGGTGCCAACTCGGCCGGGCAGGCGGCCATGTATTTTGCGAAATTCGCCGGCCGCGTTGTCATGCTGGTGCGCGGTCCTTCTCTCGCGGCCACCATGTCGCAGTACCTGATTGACCAGATCGGGCAGATGGAAAATATCCACCTGGAGTTTAATACCCACGTGGTCGAAGTTCATGGCGAGGAGCATTTGGAAGCAATTTCCATTGCCTGCACGACGAGCGGACACGTTGAAAAGGTACCCGCCACCGCGCTGTTTATCTTTATCGGCGCGCAACCGCGGACGGAGTGGCTAGAGGGAGTCGTCGAGCGTGACGAGCGCGGCTTCATTCTGACCGGACAGGCGCTTATGCGTGACGGCAAACCGCCGAAGGGCTGGAATCTGGATCGGCCGCCCGGATTGCTCGAAACCAACATCCCTGGAGTTTTCGCAGTAGGAGACGTCCGGCACGGATCCGTCAAGCGCGTGGCGTCAGGTGTAGGGGAAGGCTCGGTGGCGATTCAATTCGTCCATCAATACCTCAGCAAAATTTAAGCTTGGGAGCGTTCGCCAATGATCGAGACTGAACAGATTGAAACCCCAACCGCGGAAAGTGCTCTCAGCCGGTTGCCGAATGCGCCGCCGCCGACAACAACGGAACTGCGATCTTCGATCGCCATTTTTGAAGACTTGCCCGAAGAAGATCTGGCATGGCTCGCATCGCAAATGAAAGCTGTCGATCTCCCACCCGGCGCGGTTTCCAACTACGCCGGAGATCCGGCTGATTACATGATTGCCGTCCTTCGAGGAGAGCTGCGCGCTGAGCGTGACGACGGCGGTGTCTATGTGGCGAGAGCCGGACGAGTAACAGGAATGCTGCCTTTTTCGCGGCTCACCAGCTTTCCGGCAACGTTTCGCGTTTTTCAGCCAACGCGACTTGCAGCTCTTCATAAAACCCACTTCCAGGAGCTTGGTCTAAGGCTCCCACATCTTCAAGAGCGCCTGGTGAACCTGCTGGCCGATCGCATTCGCGAAAACGCTGCAGCCGACAAGCAGCGGGAAAAAATGATGGCTCTGGGCAAGCTTTCCGCGGGGCTGGCACATGAGCTGAATAATCCGGCTGCGGCTGCCAGACGGGCCGCCGACATGATGCGAAAGGCAATCTATTCCGCCCGCGCCGCGATCCTGAAACTCGATCGAGGCGGCCTGCCGCTTGAGTCGCGAGTGTTCCTCGCGCAAATGGAGTGCGATTGGGAAAGGAAGGCGGGCCCACAAACCCCGTTGGACAGTTTGGAGCGCAGTGACCGCGAAGATGAAACTGCGGAATGGCTTGCGCGACACAACGTCGCCAATGGCTACGAGATGGCGGCTTCCTTAGTAGACCTGGGCTGCACCAAAGACGTGCTCGAATCGGTCGCGGAGCACGTGCCTGCGCAATTCCTGGAGGATGTTATGGTCCGGCTTTCGGCATCCTTCACCATTTTTCGGCTGGCTGACGAAATCGGCAACAGCATGGCGCGCATCTCCGAACTCGTGCAGGCGATCAAAGAGTATTCCTATATGGATCAAATGCCCGAACAGGAGGTTGATATCCATCGAGGCCTGGAAAATACTCTCATCATGCTGCGACACAAAATGAAGAGCATTGAGATCGTGCGCGATTACGATCGATCGCTGCCTACGGTCTGCGCGCGCGGCGGTGAGTTGAATCAGATTTGGACAAATTTAATTATCAATGCCGTCGAGGCGATGCACGGAAAGGGCAAATTGATCATTCGAACCAAACGCGACGGCCGTTGCGCGTGTGTTGAAGTGATCGACAGTGGGCCCGGCATTCCGCCCGAAATGCAAACCCGCATTTTCGAGCCGTTTTTCACCACTAAACCGGTAGGCGAAGGAACTGGCCTGGGACTCGATCTGGTCTACCGAATAGCCAAAAACCACAGCGGCAATGCATCATTCGAGTCGCGGCCGGGCGAGACTCGTTTCACCGTCCGTATTCCGTTTAGCGCCGGCGCGCCGATTCCATGAATCATATCCTTAGATTGTGATCTCGTTTCGCGGTCTGCTACTCCGGCACGGGTACGCATTCCTGCTTTCATACGTGTTTGCGGTTCAGGTCGGGCTTCCCATTCCCGCCGACCCGCTGCTGCTGATCATGGGCGCGCTGGTCGGCGATGGTCGATACTCGCTCTGGTTATCTTTTGCTGCTGCCACGATCGGAGCTATCACCGGAGACTATTTCTGGTACGAGCTCGGGCGACTGCGCGGACGTTCCATTCTTCGCTTGCTGTGCAAACTTTCGCTGGAGCCGGACACCTGTGTGCGTAAGACTGAAATGCAGCTCAGCAGCCGAGGCGTTTTGACACTGCTTTTCGCAAAATTCGTTCCTGGGGTTAGTCTCGTATCGATGCCGTTGGCAGGCGCCATTCGCATGCCGCGCTGGCGATTCCTTGCGACCGATCTCGCCGGATGCATGCTCTGGAGCGGAACTTATCTGATTGTTGGCAAGATCTTTCACCGGCAGATCACCAGGTTAATCGAAGCGCTCGGCCTATTCGGCCGCCAAGCCGGGGTCATCGCAGTTGTTTTGCTCGGACTTTTCGTCGGCTGGAAATACTTCCAACGATGGCGCCTGCGCCGCGAGCTGCGGATAAATCGGATCACTCCGCGGGCCGCCTTAGATCTGCTGATGAGCGGAGCGCCTATCACGGTTGTCGACCTCAGGAATCCGGCTGAAATCGAACAGGAAGGATTCATCATCGCGGGCGCGCGTGTATTACGACCCGCCGACCTGCGGGATCGATCGCACGAGATTCCGGACGACCACGATGTCATTCTGTACTGCAGTTGCCCAAATGAAGTCACCAGCGCGCGTGTAGCGCTGGAACTCAAAAGAGCCGGCATTCGCAAAGTGCATCCATTAGAGGGCGGCTTTGAGGCCTGGCGAACACTCGATTTGCCCATCGAGCGTTACCCCGAGGCCGTTCCCGATATCATCTCCGGCGACGTTGCGCAGCAGATCGATGGCGTCGCCTGCCCGTTTGAAAAAACTTATCGGGCAAGCGACTGAGTGCCGCACAACGAACGTTGTGCGCTTACGCTCACTCAATCTGCTTCGCGCCTTCAGCGACGGTCTGAATTTATTAAATCTATCCTCTCGACGAATTGCTCTTATACAAGTGAACGCGGTCGTTTCGCAGTTATGAACGCGGTCGATCTGCGCTGAACGACTGCCTTATGCCGTCACGCGCCCTTTATGACCGGTAACTTTGCAACCAGAGAGGAAGACATATGAGCTTCGGACAATTCACGCTTCGCACGGCGCCGCTTGTGGCATTGACGCTTCTAGCTTTGGCCCCGAACATTCGAGCACAAGCACCAGGCGCGGCTGGTGCGTCAGTGCAAGAGAAGGCAGCTGCGCTCAAGCAATCGCTAGCGCAAAATCAGGCTGCATTGAAGCAGTACAGCTGGACGGAAACAACCCAAATCAGTTTAAAGGGCGAGGTCAAAAAGCAAGAGCAAAAAGAATGTCAGTACGGCCCCGACGGAAAGGTTCAGAAAACGCCGTCCCCGAGTTCCGCTCCGGCCCAACAGCCGGCCTCGGAAGGTGGGCGCGGCGGCCGCATGAAAAAGCATGTTGTGGAAAAAAAGGTCGGCGAGATGAAGGATTATATGGAGCAGGTGGCGGCACTTGTTCATGAATACGTTCCACCAGACCCGGAGAAACTTCAGGCCGTGATCGCCGCCAAAAATGTTACTGCTCAGCCAGGCTCTTCCCCGGGCGCTGCAGTCATTACTTTTAAGAACTACCTGAAACAGGGTGATTCGCTGGCCATAGGATTTGATTCCGGAACGAAGAAACTGACCAACTATAACGTTCAGACTTACTTAGGCGACCCACAAAAAGACCCTGTAACGCTGGCAGTTACCTTCGCTACGCTTCCCGATGGAACTAGCTTCCCGGCACAAAGCGTGCTGAATGCAACGGGAAAACAGATCACCGTCCAGGTCACTAACGGCAATTACAAAAAACTGGGAACGTGACGGGCGGCCTAATTTTGAGCTGAACCCGCTGCAGCGGTCATCAGCCCCCGAGCGGACACGAGCGTGTGGTCATCCTTATACAGTGAGCACTGCAATATATAGCGTTGCGGCGCATCGCCATGAAAATAGAACGGATAGCACGTTACGAGGGTCAACGTTGGAACGCTTCTGCTTCGCAATATCGTGACGTTATCCGGAGTTACGATGGTAATGTTATCGACCTTGTACCTCCGATGGGCGTGAGTAGTAACCAGATCGACTGTGTCGCCAACCGCAATGTCCTTTAGCGCTCGAAAGAAACCGTCTCTGTGGCCAGCTATGCCGATGTTTCCCTGTTCGCCAGGACGGGCTGTGCCGATAATGCGTCCAACCCCGCGGTTAAGCATTGGCTCGCCAGTTCCATTGAACACCGGAACCTCCAAATGGATTTTTTGGATCTCAAGCAACGCCACAGGTGCATCGAATCGATGCAAGAGCGTCTCTTTGTAGGCTGCAATTCGTTTATCAGACCAGAGTTCAAAATCTACTGAGGCAGGGATAGAACTAAGTCGGGCACGCCCGGTATCCGAGCGATCCAGCACCGGCTGGCGATCCGAGCTGGCAGCCCTACTCTTGTCCGATATCAGGCGTTCCGGGTGAGTTCCGAACGAGCGATATACCCAAAAGCCAGTTAAAACGACTATAACGACCGAGCCAATCGCGAATAATAGCGGGCCCGGTTTACGCGACGAATTCGCGCCGAGTTCGAGGGATGGTTGCTTAACGCGGACGTTCATAGGCAAGCGTACACAAAGCTGAAATGTCTAGACTCCTCAAGGTTTAATGCGCGTATGCCGCCTGTAGATTCAAAGATTTGTTGCTTATACCCGATACGGGGCTTCTTGTGTAATGTAACTTCCATTCCCGAGTAAGCGGCGAGTTCATAGCAACGGATCGGAAGTGTTCACACACGTCTTTTTAAATCGAATGCTGGTGGGAGCGCTTTCGGAGTAAGCCGAGACATACGATTCCGATACCCAGCAGAGCGGGCGGAACGGGTTCAGGCGTTGTGTAGAGGACGAACGCGCGCTCCTGTCCGTTATAGGTTCCCTCCCCGACAACCACGCCGTAGTTATTGATTGCGGTGGCATCCTGCACTTGCCACCCGGAGTTCTCAGGAAGAAGAGAGTTGAGATCGATCATCTTTCCGTTCACATACAGGAATGCGAAGCCGTCCGACGTGCCGACCACTTCACCGGCTTGGTTGATGGCCTGTGCAGCGCCGTCGCCAATGTCGATCATCTTTCCGTTGAGATAGATCCATGCCTGGTCGGGGGCCGTGTTCGCGCCGTTCAGGTTCCGCGGGACACTAAGGGGGTTGAGTATAACTATAAACGCGCGATTGCCCGCAGTGCCGACAATTTCTCCGGCATTGTTGATACCTAGAGCCGTGCTGTTGCCGCCAAGCGAGCCAAGATCGCTCATCTTCCCATTTGAATAGAGGAATGCGTGTTGGGCGCCGGACTTGGTGTCCGACACTCCTGCTATTTGGCCACGGTCATTTATTGCGTTAGCGACGCTTTGCGTCCCCTCGTAGTTGCCTCCGGCGAGGTCGCCGAGATCGGTCGTCTGACCGCCCGAGTACAAAAAGGCGTGTTGCGGGGAAAAAGGAATTCCCGTATAGTCAGAAGCGCCGACGACCATCCCGCTAGCATTGATAGCACTAGCTTCGTTGAAGTCGGCAAAAAGACCCGATTCGATAGGAGGGATACCAGTCGACCGGCCGCCGGAGAATAAAAATGCGCGTTCCCATGTTCCAACACCGTGATAGAAGGTCGCTTGACCAGAGGCAATGCCTACGCTCTGGCCGGAGTTGTTGATTGCGGAAAAGCCGTTCCCAAAACAATCATAAGTGTCGCAGCCGTCACCCTCATAGGTCACGCGGCCGTGGGAATAGATGAATGCGGTTCCCACCGGAAAAGTGCAGATGGATATTTCTGGCGGCGGGCAGGAGCCTGAATGTGTTGCCATCACGCCGCCAACAACCTGTCCTAGATCATTGATGCCACTGGCGTAAGTAGAAGCATAACTCGGTGTTGGAATAGCGGTGATATCTGCGGCCAGAGCTTGCGAGGCGGACCCAGCCGCAACCAGGACGATCAGTGAAAGAAGCGTAAAGCGCGCGGATGGACGCCGCCAGGCACGTAACGTATTCGCTGCGTCTTGAGGCGGCGGCTTGTTTGGCGCACAGCCGGTTTGAGGCGTTATGCGCGATTCACTGTCGAGCGCACAGCCGGTTTGAGGCGTTGTGCGCGATTCACTGTCGACCACCCCCGTTTTGCGCGAGTTCCTCAGCACTCCGTTGCCGACCCGCCTAGAAGACATTTGCCGATGAACAGTCGTGCGGTTGCCGCGGTTTGACAAAATCTGTTTCAATTTCATGCTGATCTCCTGCGGGGGCGAAGCCCCGAACTGACTTAGCTCGAGTGCCGGTTGGAGCGCCTTCGAATTAAGCCGAGACATACGATGCCCATACCCAACAGAGCGACGGGAGCGGGTTCCGGCGTTGTATAGAGGATGAAGGCCCGCTCCTGTCCGTTATAAGTCCCGTCCCCAACAATCACCCCGTTATTATTGATAGCCGTTGCATCCTCCAGCTGCCAGCCAGAGTTGTCGGGAAGAAGAGAGTTGAGATCAATCATCGCGCCATTCAGATAGAGAAATGCGTCCTGTTGCGTGTTCTGGAGCGATGAGTTACCTACGATCTCGCCGTTAGCATTAATACCTTTTGCCCGGCTATAAGTGCCACCCAGCGTGCCAAGGTCTACCATTCCGCCTTTGCCCTTCAGAAATGCGTGTTGGGAACCATCTGCTAAGAAGGAATCGCCGATGATTTCTCCGGCATCATTGATGCCCAGAGCAGCGCTGTTGCCGCCGAGTGAGCCAAGGTCGCTCATTTTTCCATTGGAATAGAGGAACGCATGTTGGGCGCCGGAGGTCGTGTCCGACATGCCTGCTATTTGCCCGCGATCATTGATGGCATTACCGAAGCTTTGCTTTTGAGTGTAGCCAGAGCCGGTGAGGTCGCCGATGTCGGTCGTTTTACCCGCCGAGTAAAACACTGCATGTCTCGGACTATCATCTCCACTTTCTAAATATTCCGAACTTCCGACGACCATCCCGCTACTATTAACCGCGGCAGCTCCGGAGTTGACGTAATCGATACCCGCGGGGCCCGGACTACTGATGACAGGCATATAAGTCCGCCGGCCGCCTGCGAATAAATACCCCATAGTCACTGTGCGGCGACCCAGATGATAGTAGTCAGAACTTATGGTGCCCGCGATCTCCCCGGAGTTGTTGATTCCGGTAAAGGCGTCCAAACAATCATGTGAGCAGCCTGTGCCCTCATACGTCACGCGGCCATGAGAGTAGATGAAAGGAGTCCCCACGGGACCGCCGCATACGTAATCTGTCGGCCCGCATGGGAAGTGACTTGGTGCCACCACGCCGCCCACAACCTGTCCGAGATCGTTGATGCCATTCGCGTAAGTGGAAGCATAACTTGGTGTCGGAATAGCGGTGATATCTGCCGCCAGAGCTTGCGAAGCGCAGCCGGTCGCAAGAAGGACAAAGATCAATGGAAGAAGCGCAGACGGCGCAGACGTTCCGCTCTCTGACGGAATACATTTCGATTTCATGCTGATTTCCTTTTGGGGGCGAGGCCCCGACCGACGTGGTCAATCCCAAGCCGAACACCCGCATAATGCGTGTGGCCCGGCGGTTGGTATCATACTCCTCTTTTGAGGCTGCTGCAGGGGTATATGTTCACGTGTTCCCGGACCTGACCATGCGTCAATGGCAGAGGCGAGACAACTTGGCCCGTTTTGAACGGTCTTCCCATCCTGATAATTCGTTCGTCGAAGCCCGGCCTGCTACTCGTCGCGGAGGGCGATGAGCGGATCGATCCTGGCCGCGCGGCGCGCGGGAATATAGCTTGCCAGAAGCGCGGAGGCGACCAGCACGAAGGCAAACAAGCAGAACGTGGCCGGAGTGAGAGCAACAATGTTGTAAAGCAGGCTCGACATTCCACGCGCTAATACGAACGCCATTGGCAGACCGACCGCAAGCCCGAGTGCAGTGAGAATGATGGCGCGGCCCATGATCATCGCGAAGACGTCACCTCGGTCGGCACCGAGTGCGATATGAATGCCGATGTCATGGGTTCGCGCTGTTACGAAATAAGAGACGACAGCGCAGATGCCGGTAGTGGCGAGAATGAGGGCAATGAATGCATAACCAGTCATCGCTACCGCCGCGGCGCGAATTCCGCCACGCTCCTGAGCGAGGGCGCGTTGCATGGTCAGCACATCGAACGCTGGAATTGCGGGGTCAACCGCAGCGAGTGCCCGGCGCGCCATCCCAGCCATCCGCGACGGATCGCCGTGAGTTCGCAGAACAAACTCGGCAGCCGCAGCGGGTTGTTGCGAATAGGGAATGTAGATTTGCGGGGCCGGAACGCCGGTCAGCCAGTCTTCGACAATATCCGTACTGACACCTACGATGGTCAGCCATTTGCCCGCGGGACCAACTCGAATTCGATGACCTAAAGCGTCACCCGCTGGCCAGTAGTGCCGCGCAACCGAGCGACTGATAACCGCGATCAACGGAGAATCCGGCCGATCGCCGGAGGCGATGCCACGACCCTGGAGCAAGCCGATGCGAATGGAAGCGAAATATCCAGGACTGGCGACCGTGACGGCCGGGCGAAGCCCTCCCGGCGCGGGCTCCGGATGCCCTTCGATCTGAAACTGGTCGGCGAGTCCTTGCCGGGCAAAGAGCCCGGCGGCGGCAACGCCGGGAAGTACTCGAAAGCGGTCAAGCGCACGGTCGTAAAACCCAATCGATTGGGTGCCGGACAGACCGTCCGCCGGGGGAAGCGAGACGCGGAGCGTTAGCACGTTCCGGGGGTCAAATCCTTGATTGACCAGCAGTAATCGCTGGAATGTCTTGACCATCAGGCCTGCACCCACCAGAAGCACCATCGATAGGGCCAGTTCAGAAATGATCAGCGCAGAGCGAAGACGATTTCTGCCGGGCGTCGTAAGAGAGCTGGCCTTGCCGCGAAGAGCCTCGCTCGATTCGGGTGCCCGGGTTCTGCCTACCAACTCAATCATTCCCGGGACGCTGCACAACAGACCGGCTATCAACGAGAGCAGCAGCGTAAAAAAAGCGACGTTCCAGTCGATCGTCATCGTGCGAAGCCCGGGGACGTAGTGGAAGGCGGTGGGGGAGATTCGACTCTTTCCCCAGGCGAGATACCAATTCGCGAGAAGCAGCGCGACCAGCCCGGCGGCTAACGAAAGCAGGACGGATTCAGCGAACAACTGCCGAAAGATTCGTGAACGAGTAGCGCCCAGAGCCGAACGAACGGCGATTTCTTTTTCGCGCATGGCGGCGCGGGCCAACTGAAGGTTACCGACATTCGCGCAGGCCAGCAAGAGAACAAAAATAGCCGCGCCAAAGAGCATGATGAGGAACCGGTCGGTTATATGCTCAGTCATCCGGACACGCAGGGGAACGGCAGTAATCGAGCGGCCGCGATTGGTAAGAGGATAGGCAGTTTCTAGGCGATTTGCCAATGCGGCTACTTCAGTATTGGCCTGCTCCGGCGTGACATCAGGCCGCAGCAGACCAATCACCGAGAGGCGGTGCGTCGCACGGTCCTGCCGTAGCGAGGTCTCCAGGGCGAAAGGAACCCACACTTGCGCTGCCAGCGGAATGTCGAAATGATCGGGCATTACTCCGGCAACGGCCACGCGCTGTCCATCCAGGACGATAGAAACCTTCTTTAGAGCGGTTGTTCCTTCCAGATGAGAGCGCCAGAACGATTCGCTGACGACGACCTCTCCGGCGTTGGCATCGAGCGGATGCGCGCAGCAGAGCGTGCGCCCTAGCAGCGGGGCAATTCCGAGAACGTCAAAAAAGCGTGGCGAGACGTGACACCCTTCGATGCGCTCGATTTCTCCTCCCGCAGCGAGAGTCAAACTGGAAGGCTCGTAAGCGGCGAGTTTTTCGAACGATCGAGATGCCGCCTGGACATCGAGGAAATCGGCAGGAGTGAGCGAGACGGTTTCCGCGGGTGCTTCGCGCGCACTTTCGGAAACAGAGACAATACGGTCGAGCGGCCGATACGGCAGCGGATTCAGAATGATTGCCCAGACAGGGATGAACGCCGACGTATTGACACCAATTCCCAGCGCCAGCGCCAGGACGGCGACGGTCGAAGCTATGGGCGTGTTCCGATGAAGCCGGAAAGCATGGCGCAGGTCTAAATAAAAGTCGCTTACGCGCCAAAAATCTCGCACACCGTACAGGAAGCAATTCCGACGCCATCCGCTAATCCCAGAAAAAGGGTTGATAATGCGCGATCTGCTGCGTGGGAGGCCACGGTCACGCCGCACCCTGATCTCATTTTTGGGACGAAATATCTCCAAATTGGCGCAGCAGCGGGACAACAGCTTCGGAGCGATACGGCCCGCTCCCGGCTAGTCGCGAGGCCTCCTCGTTGCGCGAATGGAGCACGTTGCGGGCGAAATACAGCGGCCGTTGTTTTGCCTCGTCGTAAATGCGCCCGACATACTCGCCGAGGATTCCCAAACTGATCATCTGGACACCCCCAACGAAGAGAATGCCGATAAACGTGATTGTCCACCCCGGCACCCAATCGTGAGTGAACAAGCGGACGATTAGCGCGTAGAGAATGCCGAAGATCGCGAGTGCCGATGAAATTAATCCCAGCACGGACAAAAGACGAAGCGGGACGGTGGAGAACGAAGCGATTCCGTCGAGCGCCAGGTGAATCATTTTGCGCAACGGGTATTTCGTCGTGCCGGCGAACCGCGCGGCTCGTGCGTAGCGGAGCCCGTATTGGCGGAAACCGATCCAACTGCACATGCCGCGGAGGAGGCGATTACGCTCGGGCATACGCTTCATGGCGTCGACGGCTGCGCGATCCAGGAGACGGAAGTCGCCGGCATCGATCGGAATTTCAACGTCGGACATTTTGTTTATCAGGCGGTAAAAGGTCTTGGCGGTCCATACCTTAAAACCCGATTCGCCTTCGCGCGAATCACGGACCCCATAGACGACTTCGTACCCTTGACGCCATATTTCGATCATCTCGGCGATGAGTTCCGGCGGGTCCTGCAGGTCGGCGTCAAAGATAACGACCGCTTCTCCGCGCGCGACGTCGAGGCCGGCCGTTACGGCCGTCTGATGACCGAAATTTCGTGAGAGTTCCACAACCGCAACATTCGCATCCGATTCGTAGATCGATTGCAATTTTCGCAATGTGGAGTCTTTCGAACCATCGTCCACGTAAACAATTTCGTAGATCATACCGAGAGTCCGCAGCACGCCGCTTAACCGCGTGTGGCACTCTCCAATCACAGCTTCTTCGTTGAAGCAGGGTACGACGATGCTGATGCCGGGAAGGGGCCGCATACCTTGAATCGCGCCCCCCAGTATAGCGAGTGATCTTGAAAACGGGAGCGATTCTTCAAATCCGCCGCTGACCACTTCAAGATCGACAGGATATCCTCGGAAATTGTTCAACCTCACTCGTTTGTTACGGGCCCGTTCGTCCTTTTTTGTCTTCTTGCTGCTCCTTGGAGGACTCGGGCAACCGGCAGTGCGGAATTCATGGGCCGAATATGGAGGCAGCGCAGATTCGGCGCAATACTCCGATCTGGCGCAGATAAATCGCGATAACGTCCGGAAGCTGCATGTCATCTGGCGCTATTCGACGGACGATCCGGCTAAGTATCTGTTTAATCCGATCGTGGTTCATGGTGTCATGTACGTGCTGGCGAAGAGCAACTCGATTGTGGCGCTCGATGCGAGAACGGGAAAAGAACTGTGGGTACATGAAACCGATCCGAAGAGTACGTTGATCACTTATCACGGCATCAACTATTGGGAGAGCGCCGACGGAGCTAACGGACGCCTGCTTTTTTCGGTCAACAACTTTCTGCAGGCGATTGATGCGCGGACCGGTAAGCGGATCCTCGATTTCGGGCAGGATGGGCGAGTCGATCTGCGGGAAGGGCTTGGACGCGATCCCGAGCGGCTGCATTTGGTTCAGTCCTCGATGCCGGGAAAGATTTTTGGCGATCTGTTGATTCTTGGATCCGCAACGAACGAAGAATATAACTCCGCACCGGGCGATGTCCGTGCGTACGACGTGCGCAGCGGAAAGCTGGTGTGGAGCTTCCATACCATTCCACATCCGGGAGAGTATGGCTACGACACGTGGCCGCCAGAGGCGTGGAAGACAGCGGGCGGCGCGAATGCCTGGAGCGAACTGACGGTCGACGGGGGCCGGGGCATTGTTTTTGTTCCAACGGCAAGCCCGAAGTACAACTTCTATGGCGCTAATCGCAAAGGCGCAGACCTTTTCGGCGATTGTCTATTGGCTCTGGATGCGCGGACCGGTCGGCGTCTTTGGCATTTTCAAATGGTCCACCATGATATATGGGATTACGACAATTCGACCGCACCCAAACTGTTAACAGTGATGCACGATGGCGTCAAGGTTGACGTTGTCGCCCAAGTAAACAAGGAGGGATTTGTCTGGGTGTTCGAGCGGGAAACCGGGAAGCCGCTCTGGCCGATTGAGGAACGTAAGGTTCCGAAGACAGACATGCCAGGAGAGGAAACATGGCCCACTCAGCCGTTTCCGTCGATTCCGCCGCCATTTGCGCGACAGACGTTCACAGAAAAGGACGTGAACCCTTATATCTCCGATCCGAATGAGCGACGACAACTGCTGGAGCGCATCCACCACGCACGCAATGAAGGATTATTTACTCCTCCGGACACGGGCGACACGATTGAGATGCCGGGAAACAATGGAGGGGCTAATTTCGGAGGAGCAGCCGTTGATCCGCAGTCCGGCAGGCTGTTTGTCGTCTCAAAGGATTTGCCGGCAATGCTGAGACTGCAATTGAGCAAGCCCGGACAGTACAAAAGTTCTTTCGGGTTCTTGTTTACGAGTAGCGGACTACCGGCGATAACGCCGCCCTGGACGACTCTGACGGCTTACGACCTGAACCAGGGAACGATCGAGTGGCAAGTCCCACTTGGGGAGGTGCCGGAACTCGCCGCAAAGGGCATTCACAATACCGGAAGTCACTTTCCGAAAGTGGCACCGGTTGTCACGGCCGGTGGACTGATCTTCGTCGGAACGCGAGATCGGAAGCTTCGCGCTCTGGATACTCGTAATGGAAAGGTACTTTGGGAAACGGAGTTAAAGGCCGGTCTTGAGGGCATGCCGGCAGTTTACGAGTTGGATGGACACGAATACATCGCGGTTTGTGCCGCGGCGCAAGCGACAACATACACGCATGCGGTGCCGGGCCACCCGGCAGCGACCGATCCAATTCCAGGCGAGTATGTCGTGTTTGGTCTGGAGTGAGATGCTGATTACCCTTAGTCTCAGTAGTGATAACGGCAGGATAGGATGCGTATCTTATCGGGCGTCACCTGATAGATCAGCCGGTGCTCTTGATTGATGCGTCTTGACCAGCAGCCGGATAACTCGTGCTTCAGCGGCTCGGGCTTGCCCACGCCAGAAAATGGGTCCCGCTGAACCTCGCGAACGAGACGAACAATACGAAGAGCTTGCGCACGATCTTGTTCAATCCACCAAGCCAAGTCTTCAAATCCCGACCAATCAAATTCCAAGCTTCGTGACGACATCGTCTAGAGAAAGCCCGGAGTTGCGTTGCATCGCCGTTATTAAACGCTGCTTCATTGTTTCCGACTTCAGCAAATAGGCGGTCTCCCTCTCTGAAGCAATTTCTCGCCATAGTTCGATCGGCACGATGACAGCGGTCGGCTCTCCGGCTTCGTTGGAAACGATCTGGATATCAGCATCAGACACAAATTAATTTTACGCCGATGTGCGGTGGGCACGAAAATACTTTGGACTTGCCGTCGCCGCATCCTACCGCGACTTTGGGAATAGTAATTTGACGAATTCTCCTCGCTGAAAGCATCGATTCACTCGGCCGATCTCCGCAATATGGGCTTCGGAGAAGTTCCCTTTCACCTTCTGAAAACGTCCAACGCATGATATGAAAGATGGGAAGCTTTGTTCCGGATGATCATGTATATCGGGTAGAGTTTCCACTGGCGCTGGTCCTAACTGCTAACTCCATCCAGAACTGAACGGCGCGTATCATACTTATTTCGCGCGTTCGGCTGTCACCGTCCTTGCCGAAGAGAGGTGTTGTAGTGGAACCGTTTCGGATTCACGTCGCGGATGAAGTGCTCGACGATCTGCGGGCGCGGTTGCGCCATACGAGGTGGCCCGACCAGATTCCCGGCATAGGCTGGGAACAGGGCACCGAGTTGGACTGGTTACGGCGTCGTGTGTCTTACTGGCTGGACGAGTTCGACTGGGGTGCCTGGGAGCGAAGGCTCAATAGCTTCGATCACTTCACGTCGGAGGGCATTCATTTCCTGTACCAGCGTGCGGCGTCAGGTCGGGGTATGCCGCTCATACTCACGCACGGCTGGCCTAGCAGTTTCCTCGATTACCTGGATATGCTACCGATGCTCGAACAGTTCGACGTGGTCGTACCCTCCCTGCTTGGGTATGGATTCTCGCCGCGTCCGCCCAAGGTCGGCATCAATTACCGGTATGTCTCGGAGCGCTGGCACCGGCTTATGTCCCAGCTTGGCTATTTCCGCTACGGTGCGGGCGGGAATGACTTTGGTGCCGGGGTGACGACGATCCTCGCCCTTGATCATCCCGAGTCAGTAATCGGGATCCATCTCACCACATTAGAGTCGGATCTCGCTCCCGTGGTTGACGATGCGGATCAGTCCGATGCCGAGCGTTCGTACCTCGCGGTGAGCCGCGGCTGGGACGCGACGGAACGGGGCTACAGCGCCGTTCAATCGACAAAGCCACAGACCATCGGCTATGCACTCAACGACTCTCCCGCTGGGCTCGCCGCCTACGTGGGTGAGAAGTGGCGCTCGTGGAGCCACGTCACGCCGTCCGACGATTTCCTCTGCGCCACTTTCACGCTGTACTGGGTGACACAGACCATCACCTCGTCGATGCGCGACTATTGGGACAATCGCTGGCACCCGGTCCAACCCACCTATATCAGCACGCCCACGGCCTTTGGTGTTTTCGCGCACCAAACCGTCCCTGAGGGCGAGCCCCCGCGCTCCTATCTGCAGCGCGTGTACAACATTCAGCGCTGGACGGTCTTTCCGCACGGCGGTCACTTCGCCCCGGTTGAGGAGCCAGCGGCGGTCGCGGGGGACTTGATTGCTTTCTTCCAGGATCTGAGCTGAAACCCTGACGATCCGCACTTCAAAGGAGTAGCCGTCCTGACTTCTTTTGCCTTTGGTCCATAAATCAAAGAGGTGAATCATCGCCAGCCGAGAGAGGGCGCGACATTCTTCAAAATTGCTTCCATTACGTGCGCATTGTAGGCGACCCCGAGTTGGTTCGGAACAGTGAGCAGCAATGTGTCCGCTTCCGCAATTGCCTCATCCTTCCTAAGCTGCTCAATGAGCACATCGGGTTCAGCGGCGTAGCTACGACCGAAGATGGCCCGGGTCTTTGCATCCAGGAAGCCAATCGTGTCCTCTTCCTGGTCTCCTCGTCCGAAGTACGCGCGGTCCACATCGTTCACTAACGCAAAAATGCTGCGGCTCACGGAAACGCGCGGGGTCCGGGAGTGGCCGGCTTGCTTCCACGCTGCACGAAACGCGCGGATCTGCTTGGCTTGTTGGATGTGAAATGGCTCACCGGTCTCGTCGTTTTTCAACGTTGAGCTCTGCAGATTCATTCCTAGTTTTGCTGCCCAGACGGCGGTTGCATCGGAACTCGCACCCCACCAGATACGATCACGCAATCCTTCGGAATACGGCTCAAGACGGAGCAGCCCGGGCGGATTCGTGAACATTGGACGTGGATTCGGCTGAGCAAAGCCCTTGCCATGCAGCAGCCCGAGAAACTCTTCGGCGTGACGCCGGCCCATCGCGGCATCATCTTCCCCTTCAGCTGGACGGTAGCCGAAATAGCGCCAGCCGTCAATCACCTGCTCGGGAGAACCGCGGCTGATTCCCAACTGCAGGCGCGAGCCCGCAATCAGATCGGCGGACCCAGCGTCCTCCACCATGTAGTGCGGATTCTCGTACCGCATGTCGATGACTGCGGTGCCGATTTCGATCTTTTGTGTGCGGGCTCCTACTGCAGCGAGCAGTGGGAATGGCGACGCCAGTTGCCGCGCGAAGTGATGAACACGGAAGTAGGCCCCATCCATTCCAAGGCGCTCGGCCTCTACAGCGAGGTCAATCGATTGCCGGAGAACATCCGCCGCCGACTGGGTGTGTGACTGCGGTGAAGGCGTCCAATGGCCGAATGAAAGGAAACCGAGCTTCTTCATACAGAATCAGTCTACGTTCCGCTTCCGCACGCCAAGCTCGTTCCTCCGCTTACAAGCGCGGCCCGTGAGCCGACACTGATCGATGCATCGGCTTCCTGATTCCACCTGCGCCATGAAATCCATCGAGGCTCGATTGCGCTACGAAACTCACCCCGCGTGACATCAGGTCGGCCATGGGTTCTCTCATTTCAGCCCCCATTCGGTCGCGCGTGGCGGCGTGCCCAGTCGGGGAGTTTCGTGAGCGCGCGGCCGAACTCGCGTTCCAGGCCAGTGATATCGGCGCTGTAGCCGACGCGCTCGAACCATTCCAGCATCACCGCCATATCCTTGCTGTACTGCTGGACCTGTTCGATTGGCGTCTGCGCGAATGCAATCGGCCGACCCAGCGCCTCCGTCAGGATCTCCGCCGCCTCAGGCATCGTTCGTATGTCACCGGCGAGATCGATCTCGCGGCGGTTTAAGGCGGTGGCGTCGGTGAACGCACGCGCGCCGAACCAGCCAATGTCGTCCACCGCAATCATCTGTAGCTTCGTGCCTGACCCGAGCGCCCAGGCCAGTGTGGAGCCCTGGAGACTGAAAGGCGCCAGCAGGTTCTCCATGAAAAACACGGGACGCAGGATCACATGCGAGGGGAAGCGGAGGCCGCGCACCGTTTCCTCAATGCGCCACTTGTTGTCGAAGTGCGGGATGCCCGTCCGCTTGTGCGCCGATCCCACGGATGTGTAGACGTAGTGTTCGACGCCGGCCTCGCGCGCCAGCGCCGCCAGACGCTTGCCCTGCGCTTCTTCCCGCTCGACGCCCGCCTCCCACGAGTTCTGCACGCCGAAGACGCCCCACGCGCCGGACAACGCACGGCGCAGCGTCGCCTCGTCATCCAGATCGCCCTTGACGATGTCGACGCCATGGCGCGCCAGTGCCGCCGCCCGCTCGCTGTCCGGCTTGCGCGTCAGGCCGCGCAGAAAGAACCCGGTGCCCCGCAGAGCCTGCGCGACCGCCCCGCCCTGGTTACCTGTCACTCCGGTGATGAGAATCGTTCGATTGCTTGTCATGGCTGAAACCTCATTTCTTGTGCCTGATTGTTCTTCACTTAACGCAGGGCTGTCTTTCTGTGCCGCGCATCCTTACGCTTGCGCTTTCGAGCGCGACTGGAACAACCCGCCAAAGGCTGGTCGGACCTCGACGAAGATCACCGCCCACAGTACCGCCACCAAGAGGGCCAGCGGAAGCCCGCTTGGGGCCATCAAGGCATGGAAAACAAGAATGTTGACGATCACCGGCGCCAGCACGGCTACCGCGAGCGGCACGTAACGGTTGGCCAGCAGAAGTACTGCTGCGACGACTTGAAACGCGAAGATCACCCACAGGTAATGTGAGGCGTACAGTGCGCCCATGAACTGTCCCGCGATGCCTCCCGGAGGGGGAAGCGGAATAAAGTTCAGGAAGCCGTTCAGGCCGAAAACAAGAAAGATCACGCCCGCCAGATATCGGGCGATTACGGAAGCGGTTCTCATAACCGGGTTCTCCTTTTCGATTGGCAGCCATTACATGGCGCCAAGAATATTGATGTCAATAGAATTGATGATGTATACTTCTCGGAGATTCAGGTTTTTTATGAGGCGAGGCTTTCAAGGGACGGACCACGTCTGGCTAGTAATGATGAAGGCGATGCGCGCCCTGACGAGGTACGCAGCCGCTGATATCGAAGAGACCGGGCTCGGCCTCTCGGATTTCGGTGTGCTCGAAATCCTGCTCCACAAAGGGCCTTTGCCCGTCAACACAATAGGCCCGATCGTGGATCTCACCCCGGGTTCGATCAGCATCGCCGTGGACCGTCTCGTCGCGAGAGGCCTGGTCAGCCGGGTCGAGAGCACCGAAGACCGGCGCGTGCGAATCGTCGCCCTCACCTCGCGAGGCAGAGCCCTCATTGTTACGGCCTTTCGAAAACATTCGGGGCAGATGAAGAGAGTGTTCTCTGAACTGAGTCCGGAAGAGCTTCGCGGTCTCGAAGTGTCGCTCAAGAAAGTCGGCAAGCGCGCTGCCGCGCTAATGAAGGAGAGTTGAGAGGCTCGCAAAATCGGCAAGGCCGACAAGTATCCGCTAAACCGCTCGATTTCTTGAGCCACTTACGCGAAGTTAAGGTGCAAGCAGATTTGCACCGGACACAATCGCGTCCAACCGCTCACGAAATTGATTTCAAAACAGACACGCATGCCCGAAGTGCTGCGACAACAGCGGCGGCCTAGATCCAACATCTCACTCCTAAACCGGAACGATCCGGTGACGCACGACCATTCCCGCAAGCGATCTACTGATTGAATTGCTCGCCTCGTCCATCGCGCGGAATTCTGGCAGCAAACCGGTTTGATGTCGCAGCGAAACCGTGCGCTCAGCGGATGCATCAATACAGCCTGTCCAGCACCAAAACCATTTCGCAGTGGTATGCTTTGGTGGACACAATGGACTGTCCATGAAGGCCGTAGCAAGCTCAATTGGAGATGTCACGGTACTCCTGCAGCAGGTCCGTGCAGGCGATTCGGACGCTGTGAACAAGCTCATTCCGTTGGTTCTGAACGAGTTGCGGACACTAGCGCGTATGCAGCTGCGCCGTGAACGCCCGGGACACACGCTGCAGCCGACAGCACTCGTTAATGAAGTTTACTTGCGGCTCGTCAATGACCCGGCAAGAGACTGGAAGAATCGGGCTCACTTCATCGGTGTGAGTGTCTCGGTCATGCGCCGAATCCTTATTGATTATGCTCGTCGCAAGCAGGCCTTCAAACGAGACGGCGGCGACCGGGTAAGCATAGATAAAATTGATTGCGCCGATCTCTCGTCTGACCAGGCCGATGAACTACTCGCGCTGGACCACGCGCTCGACCAGCTAGAGCTTATGAACCCGCGGCAACGCAGGATTGTGGAACTCCGCTATTTCGGCGGGCTTTCGGTCGATGAGACGGCCGAGGTCTTGAATCTCTCTACTATGACGATCAAGCGAGACTGGTCAACAGCGCGAGCATGGTTGAAGGGTCAGGTGCGTCCCGAGGCTTTCAAATAGCTCTCTCAGCAGCCATGTCGCCGCAGGATTGGGAGAAGGTTAGCGAATTATTTCAGGCGGCCAGATCCAGAACAGTCCATGAGCGGGTTGCCTTGCTGGATGCCGCCTGCAGTGATGCTTCGCTGCGCCAAGTCGTCGAGCAGATGCTTCGCGATGACGAAGCGGGAAGCAGCTTTCTCAATGAACCTTTCTTGGAGGCCCTTGTTCCGGAGGTGACCTCGGGCACCAATCAAGTATTCAGATCCGGAGTGCTTCCGGGAGTGAAGTTCGGACGATATGTGCTCGAGGCTCCTATTGGGCGTGGGGGAATGGGCGAAGTCTGGCGGGGGCACGATGTGGAATTGGATCGTCCAGTCGCCCTCAAGTTCTTAGCAGAACACGGAGCCGTCACCGGAGCTGCGGAACGGCTTACGCGCGAGGCGCGGGCTGCCTCTGCCTTGAATCATCCCAATATTATCACGGTTTATGAAGTAATTCGACACGACGAAAACTCGATCATCGTGATGGAATTGGTGGAAGGTACGGCACTTCGAGCGCTGTGCGGAAGCTCGCAGCCGCCGGATCGCGTGGTCCGTTTGGGCTCGCAGGTTGCCCAAGCGCTGTCGACAGCACACGCGCACGGTATCGTTCATCGCGACATCAAACCGGAAAATATCCTGGTTCGTCAGGACGGTTATGTAAAGGTGTTGGATTTTGGCTTGGCTCGCCGCGTGGGCGGCACGGGAACGGATCCAAGTCCCCTCTTCTCGGGTGGGACCCTGCGTTACATGTCTCCGGAGCAGACGCGTGGTGAGTCGATCACGCCCGCCAGTGACATCTTTTCTTTTGGCCTGGTGTTGTATGAGCTAGCAACCGGCCGGCATGCATTTCCAAGTGATTCGCCATTCGGAACCGTGTGCGCCATACTGACGAAAGATCCGGCCGCTCCCTCGGCGGTGAACCCTCACATACCTGCTGGTTTGAATGCACTCATCCTCGGGATGCTCACCAAGGAGGCTGAGGGCAGGCCTTCGTCGCTGGAAGTTGCTCAGGTACTCGAGCAATTGGAAAAGCGATCGAGAGTGAGCCCAGCCTGGGTTTCGCCAGCTTGGGCGTGGGTGGGCGCGACGTGCTTGATTGTCGCGGCGATTGCCATAGGGTTGCTGTCGTGGTCGGGCAACTCTCCCCAGTTTGCGAACCTGCGAATCGAACCACTAACTTCGCAAGACGGGTGGGAAGGCGGACCGGCTGTTTCGCCGGACGGCAAATCAGTAGCCTTCACTTGGAGGCCAAGTCTGGAGGCGGTGCCGCAGATCTATGTGAAACACGATCACGACACCGCGCCGGTCAGGGTGACGGATCCGCATGCGGACGGCGTCGCCGGACCCCCTGTCTGGTCGCCAGATGGCAAGTGGATCTCATTCAAGCGGGTATTCGAGTCCTCAGCCGCTATTTTCGCGATACCCAGCGCAGGCGGCCAGCAGAAGAAACTCGCGCATTTGAGAGTCAGGAATTTGGCTCCGGCGATCGACTGGTCACCGGACGGGATGCAGCTCGCGTTTTCAGACTTTATCTCAACCTCGGGGCGCCTGGGGATTTACCTTCTGAATCTGCGGACGGGAGAAAAGCGCCAGCTCACGTCGCCTGTATCCGTTGCCTTCGCGGATTGGGATCCCAAATTTTCTCCGGACGGGCGGACGATCGCGTTCAAGCGAGTGCGCGGATTTTGGGACGACACCATTTACTCGATACCGGTATTGGGCGGCGATGCGCGGCGGATCCTGTCGCAGGGCGGCGGGATTTGGGGACATGCGTGGAGCCCGGACGGTAAAAGTTTGATCCTGTCCTGTCAGCGTGGAACCAGCATCTTTGGGCTGTGGCGATTCCCATTGGACGGCCGGAGCCGGCCGGAACGCATCATTCAGGGAGCATCAGATGCGATTACCCCGGGCATTTCCCGGAAAACCGGTCGTCTGGTCTGGACGGACCAGACCGAAGATGTGAACATTTACCGTGTCGCCGCAATCGGAGGGCTGGCACCGCAAAAGCTGATTGCAACCACAGCACGCGATCGCGCTGCGGTTTACTCTCCTGACGGGCGAATTGCATTTGTCAGCGACCGCTCCGGCACGCGCGAGATCTGGCTGGCTCGAGCCGACGGCACGGACCAACACCGTGTGACCAACTTCAACGGCCCCGATCTGGATAATCTGGCATGGTCTCCCGATGGGCGACGTTTAGCTTTTTATGCCACAACGCCAGGACACGCCGATATCTTCACCGCAACTTGCGAGCCGGCGAGCAGTAACTGTAGCGAACCAAGAGTGACTATCTCAGGCATGAAGGCGGAAGTTCCTAATTGGTCCCACGACAACAAGTTCCTGTACTTTGCCTCCGACCGAACAGGCCGCTGGGAAATCTGGCGCCAACCGGCAGCCGGCGGACAGCCCACCCAGATAACGCACAACGGCGGATACATGCCCAAAGAGTCCGTAGATGCAAAATGGCTTTATTTCCACAATGCGGACAAGTTATGGCGAATACGTGTGCCCATAGATCAGTCCGGCGCTTCCACTGAGGAACTAATTATCGGCTCTGGTTTTCATGTTCAGTTGAAAGGGTGGACACTGACTCACAACGAGATTGTGTTCAGAGACGAAGGGGATAACGCAACGCCCGGATCGCTTCGCGCCTTCAACATCTCAACCGGTAAGACTCGCCTGATACTTCCGTCCCTTCGAAGGTTCGCGGACTCTCGGGATTACAACCTCACAGTTTCGCCCGATACGAAATGGATTCTCTTCTCCCAACTGGACCGCTCCGGGAGCAATGTCATGGTCGCTGACAGCCACTGAAGATTTGCATTGAGCTAATCTGCGGGCCGCCGTGCCGTTTGACAGCCTCGGCGGACCGCTTCTCAGCACCGCTCATGGCAGCGGTATGCATGGATTTATCGATTCAAGGACGTGAGCGGTTCCTCCTCCCTCGCAGCAGTCCGACCGCAATTAGCGGTAAGGAGATCAAAGACATGGTTGCTGGTTCAGGCGTCGCGGCCGCCACCACTGTCGCGTCATAGGCCTGCACGCCGACGGGGGCTGTGGACAGGAAGTTACCGTTCACCAAGGGGTCACCGTTCCACCACTCGGCGCTCAAGTGAAAGTTTCCGGAGGCTTCATAACCGGCGGGAGCTGAGCTGTCCCAAGTTATTTCAGCTAATCCGGTTCCACCAACATCGTCGAATGGAACCGTGACGCTGCCTCCGGGCGCAATCGCCGGGAAATCGAGAAGCAAATTAGGTGTTCCGTGTTGGAAGACGCTCATATCCAATCCGGTCGTGACCAGCCATAACGAGGTGCTTTCATTCTGGATGGAATAACCCCAGCCAATGGTTGATCCGGGTCCTCCTGCAATTGCACCGCCCGCAGGCAGAACACCGAAGTCATAGATCTCGGCCGCCGTCGCCGGAATCACCGAGAGAAGCAGAGCCGCAATCGCGAGTTTCATAAGTTATCCATTTACCTTTTCTTCTGTGATTTCATTTCCCGGGGTAGATCACTTCTCCGTCGCTGAAGCGCGTCGGTTCCGGTTGCCCCAAATCTGCTGTTCCTTGCTCCATGATCTGAAGCTTCCTAATCCCGGCTGGAATGTTAATGGTGACCATTACATCAGTGGAATCACCCGGTGCCAGGCTATTGAAGACCGCAGGCAAAGACGGGCTCACGACCGTAGCCTCTCCGGATCCAACCAGCGTGCGCAGCGACAACGAAGTAATTTCAATCGCGTTCGCCGGCACAGATCCGTTATTGTGCAGCGTCAGCAATACCTGCGCTTGTGATTGGTCACTCGAAACGTGCGTGGCTCGAATCGAAACGCTTGTTGGTCCCGGTGGCGGCAGAGAAACTGGAGGCTTGCCGGAGGTCCAATCGCACCCGCCGACGTAGGTGCCATTGTTGGGAGACCGCACACCGAACGACGGAGCGCAGTCGAAATGCGGAAACGGCCACCCTTCAAAGAAGGCCGGACGATAGACGCCCAGGCCCCCCTGGGAAACGGGCGTGAACAGGGTGCTCAGCAAAGTTGCACCGGGTGGGTTGTAGACACCATTGGGGCCACCACTATAAGGACTGGTTTGGAGACTTATGGCCAACCAGGAAAAATCGGCCATAATCGTTCCGGTCCGTGCATCATTTACGTATGGGTTGGTCGAATCGGTCGGATACGTGTACGGAATGTAACCGGCGGCCGTCGAGTTGAAAGGTTGAACTACCGGAGTCGCACCCAAGTTACAGCCCCTGAAGTCGGCATCCAGGACCCCATAGCCCCAGGGCTGGTTATAAAGCGGGGTTTGACCCCATACTGGAGCCGCATTGCCGAAACAACTCCCACCAGTCTGCGGGAGATATCTGCCGATTGCATAGGCTGCCCCCAGCAGGCTTTGATACGCAGCCTGCTTAACCGCCGGCTCCATGTTATTCAGCATTAGAGAGGTCGTGGAGCCTGGCTTCCAGGACCAGGGCGAACTTGCGTCCTTCGACGACAACAGCGCGGAACCCAGTGCATCAATCTTGCCCCAGTCCTGATAGATCAGAGCGAACATGGTCCCCGTGCTGTTGGCCTGCGCCTTGAAATGGTCGATCGCCGTGTCTTGCATCTGACCAATTGTCGAGGTAAGATCGACCGTCCTGTTCCCTTTCGGATCCGTCGTTAGATCCATGCCGAGGTTGAAGGCGGTATCGGCTAAACCGAACGCCGGTCCAACCACTGGTATATTGCCAGCCAGACCAAGGAAAAAACTAACCAGGGGTCGCACTAGACTTGGAGACTGCGCGGTAGCCACAACCGGAATCGTAGCCTTCACATCGTTGTAGGTGCTCAAGAGGGATAATATGGACGTACTTCCGCTAGCTAACCAGAGTTCGCTCATGTTCCCATAAAGGGCGCGGATATTGCTGACATCTATGAACTCGCTCAGCAACTGCTGACGGACCACGCAGTAAGGCAGGCCGGCATTGTTCTTATCCGTGCAGTCATTACCGCTTTGGTCTTTCGTCATGCCCTGCAACGGAGTCTGGTATGTTGTGCCGATATTAATAGCGGCATTGTTGTAGTCGTTCCGAACATTACAAGTGGTAGCGCCACAAAGCGCATTGTTGATGTACTGAAACGCTGCCAATTCGTCGCTTCCCACCGGATGCGGAAACGGAGTGGGGGGTTGGGCCAAAATGTCGTACAAGCCGAGATTTGCTAAGCCGCTCGTATCGGCATTCAGCGGGCTGTACCAGTTGCCGCGACTGCGCGCTAGAACGCCGTGCAGTTCGCCGCTCGGCTTATCCGGGTAAACAGAACTGCCCTCTCTCGCTCTATCGCGTGCGTTCGGCGTACCCGCAACAGGAGGCGGCGCACCGATTAGCGAGTAAGTGTCACTGGGAGTGAGATAGACCACCGTCTCGAAATAACCGCCTAACCGCGCCATCTGCCGAGCTAGCGGGGCTCGTACGTCACCGTTAGTGCCAAAGTTCGAGTCGGCCTGAACGGGATGGCCATTTGTGGCAATGAAGACCAGCTGATTCTCGGCGCCGATGCCGCTGACATCGATGGCCATGGAGCCAAGAAGTTCGGGGTGTTGGCCTGTGCAATAGACGTTGTCGGCTAGCACTACGTCGGGCGATTCTCGATCCACTACTAAAAGGTGAAGGGAATCAGAGGCGGAAGCGTCACAACCTGGCTTGTAGGCGGCGTCTACGGATTTGTGGGTAGTCTTCCCGATCGTGATCGTTCCGCCGAGCCCGATGTCGTAATGAACGAAGTCGGTCTGAAGAAAGGCGTAATAGCCATTGGAGTCTGGAGCCAAATAGCCGTCAAGCTCCCTCGTACTTACTCCCCTTTGCAGCGCCGTTTGAGCGTTCGCACCGCCAGTTCCTATAAAGATAAAGGGCGGCGCCGCGTTAATTCCTTGCAGGTCCGGGTATGCTCCAAAGTGCGTCAATGCGGCGGCAACCGTACTGAGAGGAATTCCATAATTTCCAACAGCGTTAACCATCACCATGGCAGTAGGGTTGGTGTATGTCTGCTGAATAGCTTTCAGAGCGTTGGTAACGCTGGCGGCGTCATTATAAGTCTGGTCCAACAATATGTCGGGTGCGTTCAGGTGAGCTGGGTTCAATTGCCTGCTGACGGCAAGCACGTGAAACCCGGGATTCGCGCCGTTGTACAGTGTGCTCCCGACGGCGATGCCGCCGGTTGCAGGATCGAATTTAACCGGTATGATCGTTTGCAACGGTTCCGTTGACTGCGTCGCCGACCGACCAAACCCGAACTGCGCAGTAACTGCAACGTTGAGTGTAATTGCCATAAGTGCCGTAGCACTCCTGCATATCTGCCTGCGAGATATGCACTTGATTAACTGATTCCTCACAGAAGTCCCTCCGGATCGAACATTGCGGCATACCACTTATTGAACTCGCGCCGAAAGTTGCTTCTTGAGCTCTCTAAGTGCAGGTCGACTGTCAGTTGATGGAACAAGACCTGCCTCGGTTGGCCGTCATAGGGTAATGCGCAGCGTAAAAGAATTTGGGAACATTGAAAGATCGGGAATTCGAAGGCGCCACAATTTCCGCCGTGTGGACATTCGGCTTTGAGTTTCAGATGACGGTTCTGGATTTGGGGCCGTAGGAATACCGTCTATACGGAAGGCTGGGACTGAAAGGTTGTGTCGGGGCGGAAGCTGGCAAGAAAACGAAGCGGACGATCACTTATCAGAGTATCTGTCTAAAGGTTTGCAGGAAGCGGCGTGAAGTTATGAGCCCCGGCGCGGGACCACGCGGCGTGTAGCGTTGTTGAGATGACCGGCTCAATCCGCCTTTAGGCGACAACCGCAGCGCAGAGCAGCGAGAGCGGCGACAAACAGCGAATCGCTTGTCGGTTCCGCGACAGGAACAGGAGCTGATACCTGCGATAAAATTTTTCGTAACTGGGTCACAAGGGACCTCCTTTGTGACCCAAGCTATCCCAGCTTAGAAACCGCCGCTACGACGCCCACGCGTAGCGTCTGCCGCTTCGGCTTCGTTCAAGTCCCGTTGTGGCAGCCAACGAGGCCGAACTACAAATTTGCTTCAAAATTGGAACTCTATCGCCGCCCCCCAACTTTCCCATGCAGCCTAAAACCCCGGCCGCCGTCCCACTGCCTGTTCAAGTTCAGCGCGTGCCAGCAGATAACCCAAGCTCGCCTGCAGCAGATCAGCTTTCGCCTTAAAATTTGCTGCTGTCGCTTGCTTTCTGTCTGAAATCTGAACGACACCGTACGTCACCTGATTGGTTGCTAACCGTTCGCTCTCCTCCCGCAGTTGCGCCACTTGGCGAGCCACCGCCACCATGCTTTGCGTTCGCTCTACCTTGTTATAGGTGCGCTCGACGGCAACGGCCACCTGCTCCTTCAATCGTTCGACATTTTCCTCTGCCTGCGCGACTTCAATCTCGCGCTCGCGTACCGCCGCGCGCCGCTTTCCGAAATCAAACACGTCATAACTGAGGCTCACCCCGAACGTTCCGAAGTTTCGCACCAGAAAAGGCACGCCATCCTGGTAGCTGTGACGGGCGAAGGCCGTAACATCGGGAATGTACGCAGTCCTGGCGGCGGCAACACCCGCGCGCGCTTTCCGCAGCGTTTCTTCCGCAGCCAGAATCTCAGGATTTTCACCCCAGGCGATTTTCAAATAATCGTTCTTGTTCTCCAGATCGAAACTCGTCGGCACTGCCGGATCCAGGTCTAAATCGGTATCCAGCGGCAGACCAAGAATATCGTTCAGCTCTGTCTTCAGGTCCGCCAATTGAAGATCCGCCGTCAACACGTTCTGCTGGCTCTGCAACAATTCGGCATGGCTGCCAATCGCCGCCACCCGCAACACGCTGCCGTTGCGAACACTCTCATCGCTCTCACGCAGGTTTTCGTTCGCAAACTGGACTTGTTGCTCGGCGGCTTTTTCTTGCAGCTGTGTCACCAAAATGCCGTAGTACAGCGTGTGTACCTGCACGGTCAATTCGTTTTCCGCCTTCTTCACGTCATCTTGTGAAATGGTCACATCCGATGCCGCTATCCGGTTCTGCTGATGAATGCGAATTAACTGCGTCAGCGGCTCCGCTATCATCGTCCCGCTTGTGAACAAGGTCAGGTTTCCTTGTTGAAGATTGACTGCCTGCGACGGGATAGGAGTTCCTCCCGCAAACCCCAGGCCGCCCGCTGGAATCTCTACATTTTGAAGTTCAGTAATGTGTAGCACGTTCGATAGGTTTGTGATGGTCGGAAAGTAGCCGGCGTGCTCGCCAGCCTTCTTCTGCCGCTTCTCATCGACCTTCAGCCGAGCGATCTTCAACTCGCGGTTCTGGCCCATCGCAAGACGAACTGCATCTTCCAGCGTGAGCCGCCGCACTTCTCCCGCCTCCAGACGCGGCGCTAAGCAGAACACGGCCAATCCCAGGATTCCGGCAACACTAATTCCCCTGTTCATTGCATTTTCCTCAAATCCTTAAACGTGATCTTGCCGTGCCGCAGAAACAACATCAGCAACAGATACGCCACCGCCATCCATCCGATCAGGACAAAACCATCGCGTATCGCCAACGTATAGGCCTGCGCTCCCACCTGCTGGCTCAGCAGCACCACAGCCCGCGCCTGCGATTCATCCGCGCCCGTTGAACTCGGCAGCAACCCGGCGCCCAGTATCCTCAGGCGTTCGTCCGTCAGCCAATTGCCCGATTGCACGTTGAGACCCAGCATGTTCGAACTGAACTGCTCTCGTACCGAAATAAAGCGGATCATGATAGAAACGCCCACCTGACCACCGAAAATACGAATAAAGTGCATGAAACCTGAGTACGTGGCTGCTTTCGCCGCACTCGTCAACACGCCCGCTTCCAGCGCCTCCAAAACCAGGCTGCCCACCAGCCCGACGTATGTGCAGGCAAACCCCGTGGCCAACAGAAGCTCCACCATCTCGAAGCTGCTCCCCGCCCAGGAACTGTCGAGATGCGCGCATATCCAGCAACCCACGGATGCCGCCGTCAGGCCCACTGCCAGAATGAGGCGTGTGTTCGTTTGGATGATGGCCGACGCCACCAGCCACACCACCGCGAACATCGGCACCGCTACCCAGGCCAGTGCGTGGCCGGTTTGCAAAGCCCGGTAACGTTGGATATTGCCCAGGAACCCGGGAATCAGCACAACGGTCGCCAGGTGCGCGAACTTAAACATGAAAATGGATAGCGCAAGAATGATGATGTTCCGACTGTTAATGAACTCAAGCTCAAGGATTGGATTCGGCTGCAACAACCGTCTTACCCAGGCTGCGCCCACCAGAAACAGTCCTGCCGCCAGCATTCCGGCGATCACACCCGAGTGCAGCCAGTCCAGGCGTTCCCCTTGATCGAGAGCTCCATAAAGCAAAGCCAGGCCAAAGCTGAAGTAAGTGAACCCCCTCCAACTCGGTCTCGGAGTTGCCGGCACGCCCCGGCGTGGAATCCCGAAATAGATGCAGACCATCATGAGCGGCGTAACCATCGCCGCATTCCAAAAGATCCAGTGCCACGAGAGATGCTCCGCATACCAGCCTTGCAGCGCGGATGCGATGTTGCTGACGAAAACAATATCGGCAGCATAGGCCGCGATTCCGAATATGATCAGCCGCCTCGGAAGCGTCGTCAGCACGAACGTCATCGTCAGAGAGTAGAAGGTGCCGGATGCCAGCCCGGCGATCACACTTAGCGCTACCATCGCCCCGAAACTCGGCGCAAACGGTAGCAGCACGGACGCCACCGTAAAGATCGCGGCCGCGGGCAGCAGAATTCGACGCGGTCCCCACAACGCACTCAGAAAAACGACGAACACTCCGCTGAACATCATCGCCATGTTCAGCGCAGTTGGAAGCCAGGAAGCCTGGTCGAATCCGAAGCCGGCGGCGCCGCGAAGATCCGCGAGTCCTACGCTGACCAAACGTGAGTTCAGGGTGGCAACACCCGCGCCCAGAAACACCGCCAGAATGCCGATGTACGGATTCGTCGTAAGCTGCGAAGCCGCTTTGGACGATGCTGCAACCGATGTATTCCCTGCCGCTGTTGCCATGACTGTCTGTAGCCGATTACTGTGCGCCGCCGTTCGTGCGAACCATCGCGATCACCGATAATCCGTCTCGCAGTCGCTGCATCGCCGGCTGGCTCGGATCGAGCACGATCTTCACCGGCACACGCTGCACAACCTTTGTGAAGTTCCCGGTCGCATTATCAGGCGGCAGCAGCGCGAATCGCGAACCACTAGCCGGCGAAAGATATTCAACCTTTCCATTCAGCACTATGCCGGGAAATGCGTCTATCCGGACTGTTGCAGCATCGCCCGGACGCATGTGCCGCACCTGCGTCTCTCTGTAGTTGGCCTGCACCCAAAGTTCGCTCTGCACCAGCGAGATGACCTGAGTCCCGGGACTCACCATTTGTCCCGGTAGAACTCTTCGTTCTCCCACCCTCCCGTCCGCTGGAGCGACAATCCGCGTGTAGCCTAAATTCGTGCGTGCCACCCCGAGTGCGGCTCGCTTCCCGTTTAAGTCCGCGCTCAGGAGCATTGTCTGAGAATCCAGTACGGAACGTTGCCGTTTCTGCGCTTCGAGTTCGGCTTTAGCGCTACCCAGGTGCGCCCGCGCCCGCGCCAGATCGGCCTGCCGGCTCGCCATCTGCGCTGTCGCCGCGGCTAACTCCGCGTCGCGGCTGGCGAGTTGTGCGCTAAAGCGCTCTGCGTCCGCAATCACCTGTTCCAGCTTCTGCCGTGTTGCGGACTCGGCTGCAATCAAGGCTTCCTGCCGCGCCTTTTCCAGCCTCGTACGTTCCACTTCCGCTTTGGCCCCTTCCACTCCACTGTGCGCATTCGCAATCGCCGATTTCGCCGCTTCCACCCCGGCTTCGGCAGCGGTGATCTCTGCTTCTGCTGCCTGAATCCCTTGTTCGGCCTGAAGGATGTGGGCGTCCTGCAATTCTTTCTGCCGCTGATTATTGATCAATGCCGCTTCGCCGGCCGTTACCGCTGCCTCGGCCTGTTCTACCTGCCCACGGAAGTCGTCGTCCCTCAACTGGACAAGCAAGTCTCCCGCCTTCACCGTCTGGTAATCGGAAACCGCCACCGTCGCCACCAAGCCAGCCACTTTAGTGCTTAAAGGTGTCAGGTCCGACCGTGTATAGGCATCGTCGGTCTCCTGTTCCGTACGCCCGCTCGCCCATACGGTCCAGTTGCCAGTAATCATCAACAGAATTGCTGCTGCCATCAGCAGCACCAGCCCCGGCACCAGCCATTGCCTCAAACGTTGTCTCTTGGTCACGTCAGTTGAATCAGGCATATTTGCTCTGCAAGGAAGAGGCGCTCGGGACCTTATTTGTTGGACCAGTCCCGTCAAAAACCGGGTTATTACCGCCAGAGACACCATTTTTTGAGCCTGAAAATCCTCTGAAAATGCTGATTTCAGGCCGCAACGGGCCGTTATTACGTCGCGGCTCCTTTTATAGGCGGGAAAAACTCCTCAATTCGAAGCGGCGCGAAGCTGTGTATCGATTCGGTTCTGCATCGACGAAACCAGACGGCTCACGGCAGTTTCCGCTGCGCGCGACATCCCGATTACGACATCCGGCATGGCGTGATTTTCAACCTTTGTTGTCTCTGAAACTGAATCCGTCCACAGCACTTCACCTGTCTTCAAATCGACCAAACGTGCCGAGATAGCAGCTTCTACAAGCACATCATGACCTTGATCGACCTCTTCCAGATGATCAAGCGCGCCCGTCACCAGGTATTCAGAAGTCTCGCGCCCATCGTACAAATGCACCGATTGAAAGATGCCGTGAGCTTCCATGCTTTGTACAACCGCAGTCGTGACTGCGCTCCGCGGATCCGCCGCCCAACGATGGTAATGGTAGAAATCCAGTTGCTCCCCTGATTTTCGATAGACGATCGCGCCACCCCGGAGGAACGCCGGAGCACGGAATTCGCGAACAGCGACCGAACCCGGAAGTGGCTTCGTCTGGCTCGCGGTTGGAATCGGCGTTCGAAAATTCAGAACATAGTAATTCGGGTATTTGATCTTGCCGCCGCATGCCGCCAAGCTCGCAAGCCCTGCGCCAACGCACACCAGATTGACCAGACTCGTATGAAATCGCATGACCGTTTTGCGCGTGCTCCTCAGAACCTAAGAGACGCTTACTGTCTAGATTGTTGGGCTTGGCAAGACGGTCTGCACGCGAAACCTGAGTCCGCTCGAAAAGGAACCGTCACCCTCACTCTGGTCCCGCGCCCCGGCTCGCTATGGCATTCAAACGTTCCGTTCAACAGGTGCATGCGCTCGCTCATGTTAATCAGCCCCAGCCCTCCGGATGTTGCGTCGGCATTAAATCCGACGCCATCATCAGACACCGACAGACAAACGTTACCGTTGGACCGGCTGAGCCGAACTTCAGCCCGCTTGGCTTTCGAATGTTTCGCTACATTCCCGAGTGTTTCCTGGGCGATGCGGTAAAGGCACAGCGCGGCCCCCGGCGATAACTCCGCGGCTCGCTCCTCCGCCTCACACGTAACCGGAATGCTGCGTACCTTGCTGAACTCGGCGCAGTAGGAGGACAGAGCTGCCGGCAGACCCGCTTCCTGCAGCACCGCAGGATGAAGCTCGTGCGATAAATGCCGAATCTCCGTGCCCATCTGCATCAGTTCTTTCTGTAATTGTTTAATCCTTGTCTTGGTTTCGGAATCGGACGGAAGCTTAACTATCGCGGTGCCCATTCGTAGAGTGAAGGAAGTAAGCTGCTGGAGAACGCCGTCGTGGAGTTCGCCGGCGATCCGCATCCGCTCATCCTCCTGCGCCCTCATTAACCGTTCGTTCAGCGCGTTGATCTCGCGTCGGTGCTGCTCTAACAAACGCTGGCGTTCCTCTACAGCTCGGACCCGAAGCCGATGGATGGCCCGGATCATCACCCGCAGAAGGGGCTCCGAAGATCCAACAATCTCTTCAGATTTGGCCCCGCCAAGAACTTCGTGTTGAACGTATACTCGTTCGTACGCCAGTTGCTCCTCGAAAGCGATTTGTGGTGCGGTGCTCATTCCGATATCCAATCCGGGTCAGCCATCCAGAAAGTTGAAATAGACGTTGCAGAATGACCTCCCGACTCGATTATGTGCTGTGCAAGCGAGATCTGACCTCCCTAGGAATGTATTTTTCGCATACTTCTTTCGAGGTATGCCGGAACTACAGATCGATAATTCCGCGCTTCAGTCCGACGGCAACCGCATGGGTACGGCCGTTTACGCCAAGTTTGGTGAGAATGTTCTTGACGTGAACCTTCACTGTCTGCTCGGCGAGTGACAATCCTTCTGCGATCTCCTTATTCGCATTTCCTTTAGCGATCAATCGCAGTACATCTATTTCGCGCGGCGTCAAGACATTGTCAGTCGCGTGTTCAGCAATTTCGGCGGCAATCTCGGCCGACATGCGCTTTTGGCCGGCGTGCACAGCACGAATTGTCTCGAGCAACTCCTCTCTCAGCGAACTCTTGAGCAAGTAAGCCCGAGCGCCGGCTTTGAGAGAGCGTGAAACCTGGAAGTCGCCCGCATGAGTCGTCAGGACGATGATTCGTGCCTCGGGGAACTCGCCGCAAATCGCGCTGATCGCGTCGATACCGCTCACTTCCGGCATTTGCAAATCCATGAGGGTGACGTCCGGTCGATGCTTTCGAAACTGTTCGAGCGCCTCGCGTCCGTTTGAAGCTTCCCCAATCAACTGCAGGTCGGATTGAGTGTCGATCAGCACAGCAATGCCTTCGCGGAGAAGCGGATGATCGTCTACGGTTAGAACTCGAATCAAGTCTCACCAACTTTCGCTCGAAACGGCCAGAGACGGAAGCGGTTCGCCGATTTGCCGTAGGCAATGGAACCCGAAACAGTCAACTCGATCTCGGTCCCGGCTCCAGCTGCTCCACTCCAGATGCCGAACTTCGCACCCATTTGCTCGGCCCGCTCGCGCATTCCATTAAGGCCGTAATGCCCAGGGAGACCATGCTTCAGGACTTCCGGTGGAATGCCTTCTCCGTCGTCCCGGATCCTTAACCTGAAAAGCCGTTCTGCATAGGTAATTTCAACCTCGATCCGATGAGCGTGCGCGTGATTGAAGGCATTTCGTAGGGCCTCGCGAGTAATGCGGTAAAGTTCGTCTCGAATGATCGGATGAAATTCGCGCGGACCGCCTTCCACTGCCAAACTGAAGGCTACGGCGCCCCCCGTGTCCAGTTCGGCACCGACGGCTCGCACCGCCTGAGCGAAGTCATTCGTAAGCATGGTGGATGATCGCAGGTCGTACACGGCATTACGACCCTCGGAGATCGCCTGATCCGCGCGTTTGAGTGTTTCCTGGAGTTGTTTTTTTGCCCGTCCATCTTGCATCAATTCGTGCACTGCTTGAAAACGGAGCATCAGGCCCTGAAAGCTCTGCAGAAGCGTATCGTGCAGCTCACGAGCGATACGCGTGCGCTCCTCGACGCGTTCTTCCAAACGGATACTGAACCGGTTGTTCACTTGATGCATCCGAATGCGAAAAGCCACGAGCACCGAAAGCAGGAAGCTTAAAACACAGATGAGCAGAAACCACCATGTCTGCCAGAACTGCGGCTCAATCGCGATTGGAAGTGTCACTTCGGCATGATTTTGTAGATCGTCACCATTGCCGGCCAACAGGCGAAACCGATACGAACCCGGCCTGAGATTTGTATAGATCGCTTCACGTGTGGTAACCGGCTCGCTCCAACCTGCATCGAAATCCGCGAGCATGTAGCGGTATTTGACAGGCTCACGATTTGACAGGCTCAATGCCGCGTAATCAAAAGTGATCCTCCGCTGAGCGGACGAAATGCGGACCGGACTACTCAAATCGACTGATACTCCGTCCGCCGAAACAGCCTCCAGGTGCGGGAGCACAGAAGGGAAACTGGGCATATGTGCCGGATCGGCCACAGAAATCCCCTGATTCAACGAGAACCAGATCCTGCCGAGCGCATCAGCAACGACGGATCGGCACCGCTTTACACCTTCTGAGCCGCGCAGGCCGTCGACCAACCCGTATACGTGCACATCGCCGCTACCCAAAGTGCCTTCGAGCAGCCGATTGCGGTTGACCTGGACGACATGAGCCGATGTGGCGATCCAGAGCGTTCCGGTTCGATCCACTGCAATGCCGGCGATCATTTCATGCAGGGACGGCGGCAGCTGCTTAGGAACCGAAACGCGTCCGCTCCGCAGGTACGCCAAGCCGGCTTCAGAGCCGATCCACAGCACACCCGCCGAGTCTTCAGTCAGGCAGTCGATCGATGCTGAGGGTAAGCCGTCCTGGACTCCATAGACTTTCCAACGTCCTTTCGATAGCAAGCTTAGCCCGTTGGGCGTTCCAAACCACATCGTCCCCGCGTGGTCTTCGACGATCGCATTGACTGTGTTAGATGAAAGGCCGTCCGCAGTGGTGAAGGTTCTAAATTTCCCCTTCTGAAAGCGACTTACACCACCGCTGAGTGTCCCGGCCCAAACCGTCGAGTCGGAACTATTGAGGAACTCGCGCGAAACGGCTGCGGTGTCAAACGCGCCCCGCAAGGAGATAGCGAGTTCCTTCGCCGTCTCGGGGCCCGCAGCCGCCGCCTTTGCGCTCTGATACACAGCATAAACTCTGTTCTGTGCGAGGCCGTCTGCCTGCGTGTAGGTCTTGGCTGTAAACGAATTGCCGGAGTAGCGCAGATGGGTGAGTCCACCCTGTCGTCGTCCCACCCAGACATCATCCTTGCCAGTTCCGGTAATGGAGTAGACGATATCGTTGGCGATCCCATCGGCGGTAACAACCCCACTTTTTCCTTCCTTCAGCCATCGCAAACCACCCTGAATGGGCGCAATCCAAATGCGGCCGCCGGAGTCAACGTGCAATGGTCCCATACTCTGCGATTTCAAATTGGGGAGAGAGTAGGTAACAAAGGCGCTGTCTCGCAGTCGCTCGAGGCCGCGCGCGCTACCGATCCATATCTTTCCATCCCGATCTTCGAAGAGTGCAGCTACCGGTCCAGTGGTTTCGTGAGTACTCAGTAAAGAAACCCCGTTCGCGTTGTATCGAAACAGTCCGCGGCTCGTGCCAACCCAGATGTTCGAGTCCCGGTCGCGAAGAATGGAAAGCACGTCGAGATTGCGAAGAGATGACGGGACACCTGCCAAAGTAAGCTCTGTCCCATTCCAGCGCAGCACACCTTGCGCCGTTCCGACCCACAATTCTGAGGTTTGAAGAGGAAGAAGGCAGTTAATCTCCGTATTAACCCGCCCATTCAAGGCGCCCGAAACGCGGCCTCCCTGGAGAGAGAAGAGCCCTCGACGCTCCGTGCCAAGCCATATCTTTCCGTCATCAGTCTGCGCGATGGAGATCACAACCGAGGTGGGCGCCGCCAGACGATCAAACCAACTGAAGGGAGTTGCGCGCTTACCAGGAGCTTCGCTGTTCACGACTCCTGGAGCGTCGGTGGGAAGAGCTGTGGACGACAGGCTTCGAAATCGGTTGTCACTGTATGTGACAGTTCCCACAGCTAATGATGAGAGCAAAACCGCACCCGATGTCCCCCGTGCCATTGCCGTTGTACCGTTCTCAGTTTCGCCGCGGATCAGCTCGAAGTTTCCATTTTGGTAACGAAAGACCTGGGTGTTTTGTAGCAAGATCCAGAGGTTATCGCTTGCGTCAACCAGGAGTGTTCGCACAGGACCAATCAGGATTGGATTAGGATGGGCCCGCTCGAACTGCTGAAAATTCAAACCGTCGAAACGGACAAGGCCTTTATCTGTCCCAATCCAGAGATAGCCATCGGAAGTCTGTGCGATGGCCGTTATAGATCCGCCCGGCAAACCTCTCTCGGTTTCCCACGAGTCGTGGAGATATTGCGACACGGTCCGGGTGGGGTCGACCGCAGATGCCGAAACCGCGAAACAGAGAACCGCGAGTCCGGGAATGGCACACCTGAGTAGCCAGCCCGTTCCAAAACCGTCCTCACGGAAGGTATTCAAACTTCTCAACCACAACCTCGCTTGGCTTCTGCATAGGATTTTTGTCGCTTGCGACGACGAAAAATATCAGGCGGGGTATTGCCTTACCCGGTTCCGGTATGCCAGACCTGAACTCATGTTCAGAAACGAGTTGGGCTCCGGCACCTGCAGATCTGCCGCGAAAGGTCTTGAATGTTGCATGTCCGGATTCCCAGTCCAAAACATACGTCAAGGTGCCTGAGGGCGCCGCAAAAGCGAACAGGTTCCCAGGAATGTATAACGGTTGGATTCCATATCTTGCATTGTTCCTGTTCGCAGCGTCACCCCTGCCACCGACCTCTATGTCCATCTCGCGAAAGTGCTGCTCGGTAGCCTCTTCGTCGAAGGTAAACATACTGAACGCCGCGGCGGGTTCTAAGTGAGAAGTATCACGTACTGTTGCCGAATACGTGCCGTACCCGAGACTGCGATTTAAGAATATTTCTGCACACGACCACCTGCCCGATTTCTTCTTGATCTGCATGTGGAGCGACCCGCTCGCATCGGTCCATGCATTTTCAGAATCGTAAAGGTTGTTCGTGCCTCCCTTGACACTTGCGATCATGCGAACAGCCCAATCATAGCCGCTGAATTTAAGCGATCCGGTTGGGTTAAGCTGCGGCGTTCCAGCGCCCTTGATAATTGTCACGAGAGCAACGTAACCGCCTTGGGTCGGAGTTGCATCGATCACGGCGGGCGGACTATAACCCGGCTCCACCAGTAGCGCAGCATACTCAAATCCCAGATGAGTTTCCGTGCTCCACGTCGAGTCCGCTTTGATGGGAATGAAGGGATGATCAGGCCAGGGCTGCACCCACCACGACCCGGCGTGTGCATAAATAACAATCTGCTGTTTTGGTTTAGCGTCTCTTACCCGTCCAGAGATCGTATCCACTCTTTCTCGTCCACCTTCCGCCGCTGGCGGAATATGGCTGAACTCGATCGAAGGCCGGGTATGGGCCGACTGCTTATGACAGCCGATCAGGGCAAGGCAGAACGTCAGAAGTAAGCTTCTCCGAAGCGAAAAGCCGATAGCCGACTGGGGCTTCATTCAATCCTCAAACAACTTGTGCGAACCAATTGTCATAAGTACTTGTCGTTCGTGAGAACAACCGGTATCCATCGAAGTTCAATGCGATAACATGCCGGGACTAACCAGGCTCACATATCGAATCGCTTCCTACCGAAGAGACGTGCATCAATGGACCAAGCACCAGGACCGAGCATCGCTACCCCGGACGTCAGGACTGCCAATAAGATGTGAATCCACGGGCCGTTACGGTGCGAAGAATACGATGAGAGAGCGATCCATAACTCATCCATTGCAATTAAGGCTCCCATTACAGGTGTCCATAAACCCGTAGCCAAAACCCCCCCTGCAATAGCGGCGAACAAATCCCTCGCGATGTTGACAGGCTCTCTCACCGCCAAGAGACCACTGACGGCGAGACAGACCAGAGCGATGCCCGCGCCAAGCCGCAGCAACAAAAGACCGAACCCGGGCCAGCCATCAGGAAACGTTGAAAATAGCCGTTGCAGAGAACATCCCATCTCGATTGTGTGCAGTCCGCGCGAGATTTGACATCCCCAGGAAAGTGTTGTTGATACACCCCTTTCGAGGGGTATAGCCCAACTTATAAATCGATAATTCCGCGCTTCAGCCCAATGGTTACGGCATGGGTCCGGTCGTTTACGCCTAGCTTGCCGAGAATATTCTTGACATGACCCTTCACCGTTTCTTCGGTGAGCGATAGCTTTCCAGCGATCTCCTTGTTTGCATTTCCGCTAGCGATTAATCGCAGGACGTCTATTTCGCGCGGCGTCAGAACATCATCAGTCGCATGTTCAGCGATTTCCGCAGCAATCTCAGCAGACAGACGCTTTCCCCCGGCATGCACAGCGCGAATCGTCTCAAGTAGTTCTTGCCGCAACTTAGCCTTCAACAAGTAACCCCTAGCGCCAGCTTTGAGGGCGCGAGAGACTTGGAAATCTCCCGCATGGGTTGTCAAAACGATAATTCGCGCGCCGGGAAACTCACCGCGAATCGCGCTGATCGCGTCGATACCGCTCATCTCCGGCATCTGCAAATCCATGAGCGTGATGTCAGGATGATGCTTTCGAAACTGTTCGAGCGCCTCTCGGCCATTCGCAGCTTCCCCGACCAACTGCATGTCCGATTGATTCCCGATGAAGGCGGCGATGCCTTCACGAAGCAGGGGATGGTCGTCCACGGAGAGAACTCGAATCACGTCTCATCCCACTTTCTGTCGAAATGCCCGCCAACGGGAGCGCTTCGGCGACTTGTCGTAGGCATTTGAGGCGGGGATGCTCAATTCGATTTCGGTACCCGCTCCGGCTCCGCTCCAAATGCTCAACTTTGCACCGATTTGTCTGGCGCGTTCGCGGATTCCGGTTATGCCGTAGTGCCCGGGCCGACCCTCCGCCAGGAATTGCGGGGCAATGCCCACCCCATCATCCCGAATTCTCAACCGGAACAGCTGTCCTGCGTAAGTAATTTCCACTTCGATCTGGTGAGCCCGTGCGTGGCTAAAAGCATTTCGTATCGCCTCGCGAGTGATGCGGTAAAGTTCGTCTCGAACGATCGGGTCCATCTCTCGCGGCGGCCCTTCCACTACCAAGCGGAAGGTCGTCGAGTCTTGTGTAGCCAGTTCGTTGCCGAGCGCCCTCACCGCCTGCGCCAAGTCACCCGTAATCGCGGATGATCGTAAGTCGTATACGGCGCTCCGGCCCTCTGCGATCGCCTGATCGGCGCGGGTGAGGGTTTGTTCGAGTTGCTCCTTTGCCTTTCCGTCCGGCAGCAGTTCATCCACTACTTGCAGACGGAGCATCAGTCCCTGAAAACTTTGCAATAGCGTATCGTGCAGCTCACGAGCGATACGTGTGCGCTCGCCGACTCGCTCCTCTGTTCTCATATGGAACTGCGCAGATAGCGTTCTTATGTGTAATCGATAGAGCAGCGTCAAAATTCCGCAAAGAGCAGCCGCACAGCACGTGAGAAACCAGTACGTTTGCCAGAATGGAGGCGAAATCTTCATCGCCAGCGTTACGTCAGGGGACCACGGACCTCTGCTGGTAGCCGCCTCAAGCCGAAACGTATAGTTGCCGGCCGGCAGCGTTGTATACGTGGCCAGTCGCTCGTCACTTCCCACCTCGCGCCACCCTTTGTCTATGCCATCGAGCTTGTATCTGTAGCGATTAGTTTCAGGGTTGAGATAACTGAGCGCCGAAAATTCGATGGAGAAGATGTTCTCGGAATGCGAAAGCTGTATGGCGCTTGCCCGGTTGATGGCGACCTTCAAGGGTGAACGACGACCAGGAATGACCGAAGAACCGAAAAGGCGGAAGTCGGTCAAGACATGTCGGGGTACATACGGGTTATCGCCTACTTTGTCGGGGAAAAACGCGGTGGCGCCGCTGAACCCGGCAAAAAACATCTCGCCCCGCGAGCTCTTGTAACACGCTCCCGTGCCGGTGAGATCGGGACCGGGGAGGCCATCCGCGGACGTGTAGTTGGCGAAATGCTCTGTTTTCGTATTGAAGCTGGAAATTCCCGTGTTTGTGCCCATCCAGAGCGTGCCGCGACCGTCTTCGAGGATGCAGCTTACAACGGTGCCGGATATGCCATACCGCTGATCGTAACTCTTGAACGTGCGGGTTACCGGCTCGAACTTGTCAAGGCCGTTCTGAGTTCCAGCCCAAAGGCTCCCCGATCCGTCGAAAAACACCGCGTTGACGTGATCATCGCTGATGCTGGTTGGATCTTCGGGATTATGAGTGTACACATTAAATGTCTTGGTCTGCGGATCAAAACGATGAAGGCCAAGATTACCACCTAGCCACAGGGCACCGTCAGGGGCTTGCGCTATGACAAAGTAGTTAAGTCCACGGCTTCCGGGAGCGGGCGTATATTTCGTAAAGCGGTTGGTCGATGAGTTCAATTGACACAAACCATCCCATGTGGCGGCCCACAGCGCTCCTTCACTGTCGATCAGGAGTTGGGAGGTTACGCCGCTGCACAACGTTGTGGGATCGTTTGGATTGTGACGATAGCCCCTCCGCTCTCCTGTTTTCGCGTTGTATCGCAGCAGACCGGGGTAGGCGTTGCCGAACCAAAGCACGTCTGGTCCGTCCGGAATAATCGAGTAGACCACCGAATTATCAACACCCTTGAACGGCAAAACTTCTCCGGTCTTGCGATTGACGTGGTACAACCGCCGGTTGGCACCCAGCCAGACTTCGTCCCGTCCCTCTTGGTATATGGCGGTGACCAGGCCGGAAAGCTCATACTGGCTCGATCGCATCAAACGGGTGAGATTTTCGAACGTCAGAGGTCTTATTGGAAAATAATTCGGCTCCTCCTGATGCAGGCCAGCCCAGATGTTTCCTTCACGGTCTTCGAACAGTGCAATGACGTGATTGTCCCCAATTGTCTCCGGGTCGGCAGGGTCGTGTCGGTAACCGACAAAGCACCGGTTCTGACGATCGAACTTCATCAAGCCCGCGCTAGCGGTCCCGAACCACATGGTTCCGTTGCTGTCTTCGAGCATGGAATAAGCTTGATTTTCCTGCGGTGGTCCAACTTTCCATTCATAATCGAAGCGGGTCAACCGGTTTGTCTTACGGTCGAGCGTCGCTAAATACCCGAGCGAACCGTAGATGACCCAAAATACGCCGGATCGGTCCTCGTGAAACCAAAGTCCGATGCCTGATTCGCCCACAGGGATATGGCGCTTCACTTTGCCGGTCTGTCTATCGAACTCGTCCAGAGTTGTGCTCGTAGCTACCCAGAAGTTTCCCTCTCTGTCCTCCCCGGTAGATTGGACATCGTTGTCGGCGAGCGTGAGAGGGTCGGCTGGATCATAGACGTAATTCTTCAACTCGCCGCTGTTTGGATCCAGGCGGAACAAGCCGTTGCGCGTTGACAGCCAAAGCCTTCCGCTAGAGTCTTCGCTGATATGGGTAACGATGCTCGATAGCTCATTCCCAGAGCGTTTATCGAGTTTGTAGTGTGTGAAGCTTTCGGTTTCTGGGTGAAACCTATCGAGGAATCCGTCAGTGCCGACCCACAGGTTTCCCGAACGATCCTTGAACAATGAGTACACGTACACACCGCTGAGACTTTTGGGATCGCCGGTCTCGTGTTTGAATACCTTGAACTTGTATCCGTCATACCGATTGAGCCCATTCCACGTTCCGAACCACATGAATCCTTGTGTGTCCTGAACGATCGACTCAACTCTAACGTGAGAAAGATTCTGGGGGTTGGACAGCTTTCGAAACCGAATGTCGCGGCCTTCAACTATCGGTATTCGAACGGTGTCTTGTCCAGGGGCCGAAGCTTGTTGGGCGCTACAGCGATCAGGAACGGTGAAGGCCGCGGCCAACAAACCGCATAGTATCGTACAAACAACCTCGTACGACGCACGCTGGAAACTTGAGCCGGCTGCATTCTCGCCAATCAGCAATTCGTTCGTGCCGACGATCAATGTCGCTCCTGTGTGGTTGGCTTCCTGGCTCAAAAAGCTAGTGAAAGGAAGGCGCGTACGCAATGGTCAGACGCGACGGCCTCTATCGATCAATGCCGTTGCTAACCGCCTCACCTGATTCTATCGGGTTCTGGCCATCCCCTTTGCCCCGTCGGAAAACCGTGGCGAATGCCCTGTGCTTCGGCGTTGCTCATCCTCGCATCCCCGTGTCTCCAGTAAGCAAGCAAGCAACCGCTGTGCCCAACGGAGGCTTTTCACCGTTGCTGCTCAGTCAGGCGATGCCGGCTTCCGTCCGTGACCGGATCTTATTCGCGTTCGACTAAGTCGTAACAAACAGTTTGTGGAATAACAACACTCTACTTCTAAAGGAGACACGATGGTATCAAACAATGGACGTGTAAAGCGTAGCGAGAAGGGACAAGCGAGAAGGGACTACTAACTCCCGATAATTGCGCAGTAGCTCTGATAGATCATCAGCCGCAAATGCTATTCGGAGTCAGCAACTTCGATCGTCAAACGATCATAAATAGCACGGAGGCCTTCGCGAAAGCTGCCAAGCTTTTCGCGTCATATTGGCCCTCGAATGAGATTCGAGAAGATGTGGGTTAAGCAAGTAGAGCAACGAAGGGAATCGGGGGGCGCTTCGGCGCCAAGAGCGCACTCGACTACCTTATCGGCGAGAAACTGGTGAGGTTCGCGCACGAGCCGAGTGCGAACCTCAGTTCGCGAGAGAACTGCCGCGATTTCTTGCCGGCATCTGGCAGGTGTTCTATCAATACGAGCTTGCCGAATATGTCGCAAGCCAAAAGCCGGCAACTCGAAAGTAACTCCGCAGACTGCGTACATGAAATGGCGCCTATTCTAAATCGGGGAGTTCCTCGCGGGAAATCAGCAGACGAATCGACCGAGCGCGGCCTGGAATCCGGTCAATAGACCCATTCGCTTCCAACGTGAGCACCATCTGGTGCACTGAAGGCGGCGATACTTTGAAGTAGTTCTGCATGTCGGATTCGGCCGGAGCGACTCCGTGAATCTTTGTGTAATAGAAAATAAATGCCAAGTATTGGCCCTGTTTCTCAGTGAAGGGCCTTTTCGCCACTGCTGACGATTGTACGCGACTACGAAAAGACCCGCAGTACTCTTTCTGACCAACGCACGACTCAGGCGCATTAGACTCCGCATCGCGTTTCACGAAATCGCAAATCGGACGCGTGCGATGTCTGTGAAACGACGGTCTGTGGAAGGCCTGGAAAACCACAGACAGGTTTTCCACCCTTTCCACCGCCCTTGGGATCGCGCCGCGATTCCCACAGACGTGACGAGCCGCGGAAAGTGGAAACCCAGCCGCAGGCTTCCCACTTTCCCTCGGCGCGGCTACTCTCACCTCTCAATCAAAAAAACAAAAAAGGGATGCCACGAGAAGAAGCTTGAGCTCCCCTCCTGGCTCATTCGTCGAACTACACAAACGCGTGCATTACGACTGACGGCGACAGTTGCCACTTCGGTAACATTTCCTGGTGACGCAATACGGCCGGGAAAAGTAGTTGACGCCGGACAGAGTCCTCCTGTGCGTCCCGGAAATTACATCGGAGAGAAAACTGGCGGCTCGGATAGATGCACGATGATTGGTCACATTGCCAGGACGGCAATGCTGGTCTTGGTGGCTCGACATTCCGCAAGTTCGTAGGCTAAGCGATCCAAGAGAGAGGTCAGCGAAACTTTGCCGGCCGACTTCTGCACCCGCCGCTGCCGGCTGCGGAATGGATGATGTCCTAAAGGTTGATCAGTGAATAAGGTTTAGACGGCGCGGCGTTCATAGCGATGGTGCAGACCGCCGCCTTCGGGATCGCGATGGTCTCTCCTGAGCTCAGTGGCTGAATTGGCCATGGTCTCGTCGTGGGTTCGGTAGCCGCCAAATCGTCTTGATCGACCTCTCGCCGCTCAGAAGCATGTTATGCCACGCAAACATAGTCTCCTCGGCAAGTGGCGCGGCGAAATGCTCATAGAGATCGACCATCATCTCCGCAATACCGCGCTCGGCGGGAGAGATGTCGGGTGATCGGGACCAAGTCCGAACGCGTGGCGCAATGATGATTGAACGCTGTCGCGGTTCAGGATCTCCCCTTCAATCTCGGACGCTTTGACCGCTTCCTCGCTTAGCAGCTCGATGCGCAGAGCCGCCTGGTCGTGCGACCGCACATGCTTGAAGGCGCCCACGAATTCCCCGGATTGCCCCATCAGAACGTAGTTTGGTTCGCGCGGAATAATCACCGAGGGAACCCGTAAAACCGCCGACGCGCGTTCGGAAAGCCAGCGCCTCCCTAACGCTCGCGCCTGCAAGGGTTCCGGGGACGCCCAGTCGGCTGGAAGCGGGCCAAAGTCGCGCACATCCGCTATGGTGTTTTCCGGGATATGAGCCTTCACACAGACGTATTCGGGGATTTGGTTGAAAGACGAGAGATGCGCCAGAGTTCCGAGAAACCCGCGCAAAACGGGCACGGTATCAGGCGTACCCCGCAAAGAGCCAGCCGGTTTCTGTTCCTGGGTCGGGGCACGCGGCCGTGCCCTTTGCGCTTCTAAAGCTGCCAAAGCCTCGCTTTCGGACGTGTAAACGACTCGACTTCCGTGGTCGTGCCATCGGCCAGCTTTGTGCGCTCCGCCGCTCCCGTCAAAAGCAGCATGCGCTGGTCGACAAAGTCGCGAAGCAATCAAGCCGGGAAGCCGTGCTCCAAGTCAAACAGCACGCCCAGAACTTGTTTCTTTCCGTCGTCGCTATCAGCCATAGCACGGGGCGTCTTTCCGCTGAAAAGTGGATTGCCGGCATTCAACCAGTCCAGGGCTTTTTCTGTCTTCCCGAAAACTTCTATCGCCCTTAACAGCGATGAATCGGAGGCCGAAACTAATCCCGCTTCTTCTAACCGGCGCCAATCAATGTTTACCGTACAGGAAGCTCGCGGTCCGTCCGGCAGCCGGACAGTACCATTCAACTGCGTGTTTCCTGTTTGGATCTCCTGGTCCGTCTCCTCACGCCAACACTTCTGAGAACTCAACAGCCTTGTGCCTCACTGCGTATCCGAAAACGGCAGCGGGCGGAGGATTACGTTGCTGATATTCGCCACAATCTCCGGATCGCTCAGGCCTGGTTGGGAACGCAGTTGCTGCCACGCCGGATCGGAGCCGAAAGACGTCCACAATTTATCGTGTTCCGCCAGGCTGTCGTAAGAGAGCATGTAGTGCAGGTTCGGCTGTTTCGGACCGGCAATCGTCTCTCCAAAAAAGATCGGTCGGAAGCCGAGCCGCATGAAGATTTTCGCCTCTCCCTCATTAAACATGGCGACTTTCCGGCGTAAGGCGCTCAATGACTGAGACTCATACCGGCGCAGCTCAAAAACTCGGGGGCCGTGCTCGCCTTTGCCGACCGCTGCACGCGGAAAAACGTCGAAGCTCCGCAAAATGCTGCTTTCGACCCGCATGAACGGCAGTCCAGTGCCGCTGCTCAGGCGATCGGCAGCCGCCAGGTACGCTTTGTCGGAGACAAACCCGTCCAAGGTCTTCTGAAAGCTGTCGAGCGAAGAGAATTCGCTAAGAGTGACGTAATAGGGGCCATCCTCGCCGATCACATTGGCAAAGGCGCCGGCGAGTTTCGCACCAGCGCGTTCGAGAGCCGGTGCAAGGCCGTTTTGGAGAAAATCGGCAACACGCGCTGGCTGGTTCTCCGCGCTGTTGTGAAGCTTCCAGGTTTTCAGTTCTAAAAATGTATTTGGCGTGGGCGCCGGTTCAGCAGGCATAGGCGAAATGGCGGAGGCGGCGATTCCGGCAAGTACGGCGCGGCGATCGATTGGCATCCTTCTAAGTTATTAAAACGCGAAGTGAATGCCGGCCACAGCCCATCTTCCGGGAGTACGAAACCCGTCTTCATAGTAGTTCTGACCGAGTGCATTGGACACCCGGGTATAGAAGCGAAGCGATCGATGCTCTCCGAGCGGTTGCGTGTAACCCGCCGCCACCCCGAGTTGCCGCGGTCCATCAAAGCGGTACGTGGTGCTTGCCGAAAAATTAGCGCCGAAGAGCGGAAACAGAAAAGAGCTACCGCCATCGAAATCCATCGCAAGGTCGACATGTTTGCCCAGATCCTGGGTAGCGACGATCTTCACTTGATTCGGCAGAATGCGCGGCGTCTGCAGCGGATCGATTCCGGTGCCGGTGTAGAACTGCGACATTCGGTTAAGGGTGTTTGTGTAGGTGTAGGACGCGTTGATGCGCGTGTTACGCGCCGGGTGTACCTCGCCACTCAGCTCGACACCGCGGCTGATGCCGCCGCCGGTGTTGTAGTAGCCGTCCGGACGCCCGTAGGGATCAACATAGTCCGGTGGAAACAATTCGTAGCCGATCACTTCCTGCAAATGTGCGTAGAAGTAAGTCGCGCTGATTTTCAGGCGTTCATGGAACAGATATTGATCAAATCCGCCATCTACAGAGATGGCGCGTTCGGGACTGAGACCCGGATCGCCCAACGGAAAAAACTCTCCCCCGAAGAAGTAGCCGCCAAAACGCTCGTAGAGAGACGGCATGCGGAAGCTGTTTCCGACGTGAGCACGGACCTTAGTGCCGGTGGCAGCGACGAAGTACGCGATCGAAGCGTCGCCGGTGTAAGCGCTCGGCGGTTTTGGGAGCGCGACGTTGCCGTATGGCGAGGCGCCCCCCACAAAGCTGGGCTGATCGAGACCCACACTTGTGATCCGGCCGGAAAGGAGGATTGCAAGCCGGTTGTTCAACAGCCGGATCTCGTCCTGCGCGTAACCGGACTGGAAGCGTTGTTCCGCCTCGGTTCGTTCGTAGATGCGTTGCGTCGGATCCGGATTCTGGTCCGTCGAGAGCTCAAGGTAGTGTTCGTGCACAAACTCGTATCCGGCGGTAATGATCTGGCGCGACCCGAGCAGATAGTGCGCCGCCGCATTCAACGTGTCCACGCGCCCGTCATAGCGATCGGAGGTGCTAAAGGCGGGCGGGAAGTAATTCGGCGTTGCCGGACCGCCCGGACCATCCGTGTTGTTGCGGTCCGTTGTGAGAAGTGAATAGGCAATACGGTAATTGAGATGCGGGCTCACTTGCTGGTCGAAGCGGAAGAGCGAATCGAGGAAATGGCCGTAGACTCCTGCGTCCGGATCACCGAGCGACGGCAGAAAGGTCGCGTTTCCCGGGTTGTAGTCGAGGCCCTGATCGGCGAGTTTGAGTTGCGAGGAGGGGACAGGAATGGCGGGAATGATTCCGGTTGCGCTCGACAGCGCCGCTGGCGTCACGCTGGTCTGCGCGTACGAGGTAGCGCCCAGCAAATCGACGGCGGCGTGAATTTGCGGCGTGATCTCATAGCGCAGTCCACCCTGTCCGCTCCAGTCGCGCGCGGCGCCTACATCATCTACTCCCCTAGTTTCGTTGAGATTGGCGACCGCTGCCGAATAGGTAAGCCGATTGTCGAAAGCGCCGCCGGAGCCACGCGCCACGCCTTCAAAGAGTCCGAGTCCGCCGCCCTGGAGATCGATATCGCCGTGAAACGCGCCACCTCCGCCGGCGGTGAGAAGATTCACCGTTCCAGACACCGCATTGGTTCCGTACAAAGAAGATCCGGAGCCGCGCAGCACTTCAATGCCCGACGTATTTACGAGGAGAAGTTCGCTCAGCAAGGCGCTGGCTTCGTCCTGCGGGCTGGTTGGATCGCGGAGAGGCGAGCCATCCAGCAGCACGGCCGTGTCCTGATACGGAAGCCCGCGAGTCTCGATTTCTGTATAGGACCCGGGGCCGCCGCGCGTGGTGACACGCAGCCCGGGAACAAAGCGCAACGCGTCTGAGATCAGAAATAGTCCTCTACGCTCGGCGCCGGCGGTTGACACGACATCGAGCGCCTTCGAGATCTCATCTACCGATTGAGGAACACCTGCGGCGGTGACGGTTACTTGAGCGACGGTGCTCGAGACAACGAGCGTGAGAGCCACCGATTTACTGTCGCCGGGCGCTAACGTCAGGTCTGCGGCTTGTTCGGTTGCCAGCCCTTTCGCTACGGCAGAGATCAGGTACTGCCCGGCGGGTATTTCGGAGAACAGAAACACGCCCGATTCGTCAGTCTGCGTGCGAATGACTACGGAACCGGAGATCTGGTGAAGAATCACGGAAGCGGCAGGTACGGCCGCTCCGGAGGAATCGACAACCCGCCCGTTCAGCAGCGCCTTTTCGGCTGCTTGAGCCATTTGAACCGCGTTGAGAGCGATGAAAAGGGTAAAAACAAATAGAAAGTAGCGCAAGATCCAGCCCTCCCTCGAGGCGGCAAAGTAAATTCGCTACCGTTCAAACGGCAACGAGCCGGGGCAGGTCTTCGGACTTACAGACGGCCGGTCCGGGAAGGATCGTTTGCCTACTACCTCCGCTTCCCAACTGGAAAACCAGTCAGTGCGTGAATGAGGATTCGTTTCTGTTTACCGCTGCGGGGCAGCTCCGGATTCGCACCGGATTCCCTTTTCACCGCGAGGCGAGCCTCACGGTACCGCCGGCGTCCCTAGCGTATCAGAGGTGGCCTAAGATGAAAAACAGCATCGGAGAGCAGCCACTCATGCCCGGATTAACCTGGAACCACACCGAAGATATCGCCCTCAGTCTGTATGAAGCACACCCGGATCTGGACCCCACACACGTCCGGTACACAGACCTGCACAAGTGGATTGTGGAATTGCCCGACTTTCGGGACGACCCGATGGCCTCGACGGAGGGGAAGTTAGAGGCGATCCAGATGGCCTGGCTCGAGGAGTATCAAGACAACAAGAGGTAGTTTTTCCCGTCTATAAAAAAGCAGGGTTTTGGCGTCGTGCTACACTCGATTCTGTAGTTTCGCTATCCCCTCGCGTCTGCGTGGCGGCCGTGCGTTTCTAGTTCAAGTTTTCCTTTCCAGGACATGTATGCCGAAGTTGAAGACACATAAAGGTGCGGCCAAACGCTTTAAGAAGACGGGTACGGGCAAAATCACACGCCAACACGCATTTGCCCGCCACATCCTCACGTCAAAAGCGCGCTCCCGCAAACGCCGGCTGACCCAAGGAGTGGTTGCCGATCCAGCCGACCAAGCGAAGCTCCGTGAGATGCTGCCCTATTAAATAGGGCGAATTTGTAAGCGCGGGTAGAAGCAGCGCGCCGCACGTGCCTGCCGTCTCCCGCTGGTTCTCTAAAAAGAGGACCCGAAACCCCAAAGGAGAAAACGTGCCAAGAGTAAAACGAGGAACACACCGGCGAGATTATCGCCATAAGACCCTGCGCCGGGCGAAGGGTTTTTTTCTTACCAAGTCAAAGCTAAACCGGGCTGCGCAGGAAGCGGTTGAAAAGGCGCTGCGCTACGGGTATGTCGGGCGCCGGCTGAAGAAGCGTAATTTCCGCTCATTGTGGATTGTGCGCATCAACGCCGCTTGCCGCACCGCCGAACTGTCGTACAGCAAGTTCATCAGCGGGCTGAAGCGTGCGGGCATCGACCTGAATCGCAAGGTGCTGGCCGATATCGCTGTCAATGATGCGGCCGGCTTCTCCACGCTGGTTGAGAAAGCAAAAGCGGCGCATCAGGCCCACGTTCAGTAGTTATTCAGAAGTCCCACAAATAAGGGCGCGGCGTCGCGTTGGCCGCCCATAGGCAGCGAATTCGTTTGCTGTCTGGCGGCGCGCACGTGCGTCCTTTGCCGCGGTTTCAAAGCGGCAATTTGCGGCGTCTTGAACTTGCTATCGTTGGACTGACATGGAAGCAGCGGCGCAAGAGCGAGAACTCGATACACTTTCCGATCTGGAAGAACGCATCACCCGGGCGGTGCAGGCCATCTCAACGCTCCGGGGCGAGAATAGCCAACTTCAGGAGCGCCTGAAGGTCACCGAAGCGGAACTGGCAACGACGCAAGCGGCCCGAGAGGAAGCGCAGGGCCTGGTAACGGAATTCCAGAATGAAAACGGCCAACTCGAAATGCGGCTGAAGCAAGCCACGGACGAATTGAACGGTTTGCGGGGCGAGCGCAAACAAGTGAAGGCGCGGATCGAAAAGCTGCTCGGGCAATTGGATTTGCTGAGCGCGAGCTAAACTCACACCCATGACGAACTCTCCGGACGCGCCGAAACAAACCGTCCGGGTGACGATCTTCAACCAAGCGTACACGCTATCGACGGCCGGCGATGCCGCGCAGACGGAGGAACTGGCTCGCCAGATAGACGACTTGATGTCGTCAATCGCGCGCCGCGCGGGCAACCTGGATTCTGCGCGTACGGCGGTGCTGGCGTGTTTGCATCTGGCAGATCGTTTGCGGACGGTGGAAGCTGAGTTAGAGGAGTTGCGTGCGTCCGTTGATCGGAAGACACGCAGCTTTGCATCGCTGCTGGATGAAGCGCTGACGGTTTCAGAGGCACAAGTGCCGTTGAGTGCCGGCTTAGAAACACCGGGCGAGCGTTCGTAAGCTATCAAGACGAGAAATGCTGGGATCGGGTAAACCTCGCGCTGTGCCGTCAGCTACTGACTGACGGCGCAGCGCGGTTTCATTTGCGTGACTTCTATTTCGTACAGGCGGTGTAAGTGATTTGATTCACCGGCTGACTATGGTCAACGCCACTGTTGTCGGTGAAACTCTGAATCGTCAGTGTGTTGCCGACCTGGCTGAATCCCAGCAGCGAGTTCGTGGACCAATCCGAACCTTCACCACCGTACGCACCACCACCAATCCCATACGACCAGCCAGTAAATTTGACTCCTGCCTTTGAAAGGCGCGCGTAGATGGGGTTGTTAGTAACAGTTCCGACATACCAGGTCGCGCTTGACGGATAGGTGTTGTAGTACGCCGCGGGGGTATTAGCCAGCGTCCATTCCGTTGCTCCACCGCTGGTTAAACCCGGGCCACTTACAGCGATGACCAAATTGGTGGACCAACTTGTCGGTCCGCAGTAATGACCCGCTTTGAAGCCTGACACAACCGAAGGCGGCGCCGGCACCGCGTGCAAACTGCTTATTATTAACTGCCCGGATGAATTGAAACCGAAATTGAGCGTGACATTCTCCAGAACTGTCACCCCGCTGGAATTAACGACCGGAAGCAGTGATGCATTGACTGTGTTTGTCGTTCCAGTCAGCGTCGCATATTGAAAAGACGCAAACGGCGACGCCGTGGTGTTCGGCTCTGGGCCGACTGCCTCTTCCTGGGCGAGCGCCCTACCGTGACATGCCGCTAACAAACCGCCGATGATTGTAAGCGCCCGCACATAGCGACGCGCCGACAGGATTCTCTCGCAACTCAGTACCATTTTCCTGAGCCTCCATTTCTGTTACGATCTCTGGACAGGCGAACATCTATTCGCTGCCATCGCAAGTAAATACGTAAATCAGCAGAAAAGTCCGCCATGCAGTACTCGCCGGAAGATCTCTGTCGCCCGAACTCGGGGCATGCGTTCCAGACCGCCGAACAGCGCCGGGTATTAGATCAACGCTTCACGGATCTCTACCAGAACATCCGGTGCCTGGCTGCGCGAGTGCGTTGGAACCGAACCAATCCAACGCTAAATCCGACAGCGCTTGCGCACGAAGCCTACCTGAAACTCTGCAGTGCCCCGCCAGACTTGTCGACAAAGTCCTACGACGAAGTCGTCGCGATCTTTGCCAACGCAATGCTTCAGATCCTTCGCGATGCGGCCCGGCGCAAAAATGCGAAGAAGCGGGAGGTGAAAGAGCTGCCCGGACCGCCCAATGTGCCGATAGACGGCGTGCTGATGGTTGCTGAAGCCATCGACTTGCTTTACCGTCAAAATCCGTTGCAGGCCCGCGTCGCCCAATGCCGATATTTACTCGGTATGACGGTCCACGAGACGGCCGGGGCGATGAACGTGTCCGGCCGCACGGTCGAGCGGCTCTGGCAAGAGGCAAAGACGCAACTCGGCGTTACCCTCAAGGCGGCAGGAGCGAGTGCATCGTGACGGATCCATCCATCCTCGATTGCGATGTCTTTGCATTGGCCGCCCTTGCTCTTGACGCGTACCCTGAACCCGTTCCCTTTGAAGACTTCGGTCCGTACGAAATCAGCAAAGAACCGATTGGCCGGGGAGGCATGGGCGAGGTCTTCCTTGCATACGACCGTACCGCGGGGCGTCAGGTAGCCATCAAATTCCTAGGCGCCGTTTCGTCTGATCCAGATCTTCGGACCCGCTTCGATCATGAGATCAAGGTGCTCGCCCAACTTGAGCACCCATTTATTGCTCGCCTGTACGACGTTGGCGTAAACCCGGATGGCGCGCCTTTTTTCGTGATGGAGTACGTGGAGGGCAAACCGTTCGACCGATTCTGTTATGAACAAAATTGCTGCCTGGCAGATCACGTGCGCCTGTTTCGCTGTGTATGCGAAGCAGTTCAGTACGCCCATTCCCGCCTGATTGTTCATCGCGACCTGAAGCCCTCGAATATCCTCGTGAAAGCCGACGGGACTCCCAAACTCCTCGATTTTGGTATCGCCAAGCAACTGGAGAACCTGGCCGCGCCACTCACTCAGACACAGACGGAAGCGCGATTCACCTTCGCCTACGCTGCCCCTGAACAACTCCGCCGCGAACAAGTCGGCGTCTTTACGGACGTGTACGCTCTGGGCGTCATCCTGTACGAAATTCTTGCAGGAAGACGGCCCTACGACTTGAAAGGGCGCACGCCGGGACAAGCCGAGATGCTGATTACCGACGAGCACGAGCCCCAAAGGCCGTCGCTTTCGCCCTCGCGGATCGAAGCCCGCCGCGCCGACTGGACGGATTTGGACGTTCTCTGTCTGAAGGCAATGAAGAAGGATGTCCAGCGGCGATATCCGTCGGTCGTAGAGCTGATACAGGATATAGACCACTTCCTTAACGGCGAACCGCTGAAGGCACGGCCGGATACGATGGCTTACCGCGCAAACAAGTTCGTCCGCCGGAATCGCCGGACGGTGCTGGCATCAGCCGCGGTCTTCGCGTTGATTGCCGGTCTTGTCGTTTTCTACACCGTTCGCCTGGCCAAAGCCCGCGATATGGTGCTGACACAGGCCGCTCGCACGCAGCGCATTCAACGGCTGATGCTGAACACGTTTGGGGGCGATTACAACTCGGCCCCGTCGGCCGGTTTACGCGTCGTAGACGTTCTTGACCGGGGAGTAAAAACAGTCAACAGTATGGGGCGGGATCCGGCATTGCAGGCGGATTTGTACAGCACGCTGGGAAGCATTTACCAGAGCCTCGGCGAGCTTGGTCGTGCCGATTTGCTGCTTCAATCCGGAGTCGCGAAACGCAGATCGGCCTTCGGATCAGATACGCCGGACTTTGCCAAAGGGCTCGTTACGTTGGCGACGCTACGAGTTGATCAGGCGCAGTTCGCCGATGCCGAGCGGTTAGCACGCGAGGCGCTCGCCATTGACGATCGGCATCTTGGGCCGGATGACCCGGGACGGGCAGATGCACTGTCAACACTTGGCGAAGTACTGGAGCACCGTGGCGCTTACCAGGAAGCCATCAAAGTGTTGGAAGAGGCCATCCGGATACAATCGCTGCCCACAGCTGAGCCAGCGGACCTGGCCGAAAGCCTCGGCTTTCTTGCGAACGCGCAGCACTTCCTTGGGAACGATACGCTTGCGCTGGATCTGGATCGCCGGGTGTTAGCTCTCGATCGCCAAATCTATGGCGACAAGCATCCGAGCGTGGCGGAGGATCTAACCAACCTGGGCCAGTATCAGGAGCAACTAGGACGCTACGGCGAAGCTGAACGAAGTCAGCGCGAAGGGCTGGCGATTGTTCAAGCGTGGTACGGGAAAGACCATCTCGAGGCTGCCCTGGATGCGGAGGGCCTGGCGGGAACGTTGATTTATGAACGCGAGTATGACGAGGCGGTCCGGCTATTGGAAGACGCGCTGAAAATTGACGAACGCCAGGCGGGCAAGGTTCATCCATTTGTGGCGCTGGCTCTCAATTTGCTCGGTGTTGCTGCTCTACAAACAGGAAGTCTGGACAAAGCTGAGGAGAACTTTCGCCGCATGGCGGACATTTACCAGAAGGTGTTTGGGCAGAAAGACAAACATGTTGCGCTGGGACTTTTGCGCTTTGGCGAGCTACATGAAGCCAGGAAGGACTACCCTCGAGCGGAACAATTTCTCCGAGAATCTGTTCAGCTATATTCCCAAACGCTGTCGCCTGAAAACGTGCAGACCGGAACAGCGCGGATTGCACTGGGCCGGGTACTGCTTCGTGAGCGCCGTTACCAGGAGGCGGAGACCGAACTGCTGGCGGGCTATCGGATCGTCACGCCTGGCCGCAGTCCCTCCCTACAGGCGGCCGTGGATGCCCGCAGAAGTCTTGTTTCCCTGTACGACGCTTTGAACATGCCAAACAAGGCGGCAGAGTTTCGAACGGAAGACTCTTCGGCGGAACATGACGCTATTGCGAAAGACATCTTGCAACCGCACTGAAGCTGAACTGTTCCAGTATCTTGAAGGCTCGGTTCGGCCCGGAAAACACTTCACCGGCAGCTTGCGTCAGGAGTAACCGTCGCCAGTTTTCCTCACGTTCTCGCTAAGAACGAGAAGGAAAGCGTCGCGGCGGAAAAACGCGTCCTTCGCTGCTTCAAGCGGAAAAACACGGTAAAAGCGATTTAACAGTTGCCAAAAATGACAGACTTTTTCTCCGGTTTGCGCTTAATGAGTGTGAACGGCAGTAGAGGGCTCGATTGCTTACAAGTTTGTCGCGCTTTATCTACTTGGCCCCGGTGATTGCTAGTCCAAGGTCGAAAGGTTGTGTCGTTATGCCGCCCGCCGCGCGAGTTTCTGATCTTCATATCTGCCCGATGACGACTGGAGTTGTGGCGCACGTTGGCGGTCCGATTCTGCCGCCGGCCTGTGTCACTGTCGTGATCGGAGGGCTGCCCGCCGCCCGCGAGTCTGATCCTTTGACTTGCGTTGGTCCGCCCGATGTAATAGCCGCGGGTTCGACATCCGTGACGATTGGATACTTACCGGCGGCTCGAGCGGGTGATCCGACGGCACATGGCGGAAATATCGTGATGGGCTGCCCAACAGTACTGATTGGAGGCTGATGGCGATTGGATAGCCAAAAGACATCCATCCCACAAGGACATCTGCATGGTCACCGCGGCGCTATATCAACCCAAACACTTCACCGGTGAAGGACGCTTTCTCCGCTTTACGGCAAAGACGATGGCGGACGCTCTTGTCGTCCGTTCGGTGACGGGTCGAGAGGCACTTTCGGAGCTGTTCCGGTTTGACATCGATATCGCATCGGAAGAATTGGACTTGAAAGCCTCCCAATTGATTGCGCAGCCGGGCACGCTGAGAATTCTTATTGACGGACATCGCGATCGTTTCGTGAACGGCTTCATCAGTCAGTTTTCCATCCAGCCTTCGAATGATTGTTACGCGCACTATAGAGTTCAGTTGGTACCGTGGCTCTGGTTCCTTACTCGAACCACCAATTGCGCAATCTTTCAAAATAAGACGGTCGAAGAAATTCTGGAGGCGGTCTTTGGCCTTTACCAGCTCCATCATTTTCGAATTCAGCTGCAGCGCAGACATCCGACTCGAGAATATTGCGTGCAGTACCGCGAAACGGCGTACGATTTCGTGGCGCGGTTGATGGAGGAAGAAGGGATCTTTTTCTATTTCGAACACGACGAAGATAAACATACTCTCGTTATTTCCGATAATGCGGCCAGCTGCCAGTTCAGTCCTTTAGGCGCCGAGGCTAAGGGCGGGTTTGGCGGATCTATTGCGGACGCGCGGGAGGAAGGCCGCGTCTTCGACTGGGTCCGCCGGGTGGAAGTCCGGCCGCGCCGCGCTACGCAGGTGGATTATCAATTTGAAACTCCGCGCTTGCGTCTGCAATCCACCGCTCCCACGGTTTCGGAGTTGCCGATTCCCGACCTGGAGCAATTTGACTATCCCGGCGGGTTTGCAAACCCGAGCGACGGGAATATGTTGACTGATATTCGAATGGAAGAACAGGAAGCCGATGTTGATGTGATTCGAGGAAGCAGCGGTTGCCGATCTTTTATTCCGGGCTACGCCATCAACGTTGCGAATCAATTTCGCGCCAGTGAGTCAGGCGCGTTTCTGGTGACCGCCGTTCACCACGAGATCGAACAGGGGTTGCAGTTCACTGACTCAGAGGGGCGTGAAGCTTATCAGAACCAGTTCACCTGCATTCCTCGCGGCACCCCGTTCCGGCCGCGGCGTACGACACGGCGCCCCCGGGTGGAGGGACCACAGACCGCATTTGTGACCGGACCGGCAGGAGAAGAAATCTACACCGACTCTTACGGACGAATTCGGATTCAGTTCCACTGGGACAGAGAAGGCAAATACGATCAGAATAGCGCCTGCTGGGTGCGTGTCGCGCAGCCGGTTGCAGGCAAAGGTTGGGGCGCTATGTCCCTGCCGCGGGTGGGCCAGGAAGTGGTCGTCAGTTTCCTCGAGGGCGATCCGGATCGCCCGTTGGTGACCGGCTCGGTCTATAACGCGGACCAGACGACTCCTTATAAACTTCCCGATAATCGGAGCATCACAACCTTCAAATCGTATAGCTATCCGGGAGGCGACGGCTTCAATGAATTTCGCTTCGAAGACAAGAAGGGCAAAGAACAGGTATTTCTCCATGGCGAAAAGGACCTTGATATTCGCGTCAAGAACGACCGGCGCGAATGGATCGGCCGTGACCGCCATCTTATTGTCAGGCGGGACAAGTTGGAGGAGGTCGATCGCGACAAGAACGACGTGATCCAACGGGATCACCTTGAGCAAATCCAGCGCGACCATCATCTTCTTATTCAAGGCAAAGAGGCCATTCAGATCGGCGGCTCTCTTTCCGTTTCCGTGAGTGGCGATGTGAACGAGCAGTTCTCCGGCAATCACAACGAGCAGGCCGGTCAGGGCTACTACGTGAAAGGAACGAATGTAGTAGTTGAAGCCATGACGGCGCTGACGCTGAAGGTAGGCGGCAACTTCATCACAATCGATGCGGCTGGTATTCAAATCGTAGGAACGATGGTGATGATCAACAGCGGCGGAGCGGCGCTCTCCGGGACACCGGCGAATGTTGTTTCCCCGGCAGCGCCGGCTCAAGCGGCGGAAGCCGACAATGCCGACCCTGGCGCAAAGACCGAACCGCTAGCGGCAGGGGCTGTCGGCACTTCAAAATCCGATGCTCCCTGGCACAACGCAAATTCTCCGGAGAACAAGGATAAGAAGTCGTGGATTGAAATTGAATTAGTGGATGACGCAGGCAAACCGATTCCCGGTGAAACCTATCGGGTGACGCTACCGGATGGCAGCACTGTCGAAGAGGGCACGTTAGACGAAAAGGGCTGCGCACGGATCGATCATATTGACCCGGGAACATGTAAAGTAACATTCCCGAGGTTGGATAAAAATGCCTGGAAACGGAAATAACTAACATGCCTTATAACCTTCCATCGTCGACTAACTCAACCGGACCGGTCGGGAATGCTTCTTACCTGGTTCAAGCCGGGGATTGTATCGATTCGATTGCCTTCGCCACCGGCCACCTATGGCAAACGATCTGGAATCACTCCGACAACGCATCTCTGAGGACGTGCCGAGTCAGCCGAAATATCCTTTTGCCTGGAGACCAGCTATTCATCCCGCCGATTGCGCAGAAATCCTACGAATGTGCAACGGACGCAAAACATCGATTCGTCAGAACCGGTGTCCCGTGCATGCTTCGCGTCTGTCTGCTGGTGGCGGGCCAACCGCGGGGCAATGAGGAGTATAGGCTCGTCATTGACGACAAACTGACTCTGACGGGAATAAGTGACGGCGAAGGCTGGATTGAGGTTCAGATACCGCCGAATGCCGCGCAGGGAAAATTGACGATCGGTGGAGACCCGTTGGAACCCGCCTACACACTGGATTTGGGTGGTTTGGATCCTATTACAGAACCAACCGGGCTTCAACAAAGACTGCATAACCTGGGTTTCCATTGTGACGCGACAGGCCGGATGGATGACGCGACCTGCGCCGCATTGTCAGTCTTCCAGCAGGCGGAGGGTCAGGATGTGACAGGCAAGCCGAACCGCGCCACGTTGGACAAGCTGAAGAAACGCTCCGGTTGCTAGACCAGCCGTTCTTGTAACTCGTATGGGAAAAAAGACAGCTACTGCCGGATCTCTCGCACGCCAGGAGGACAACGTCTTAGATAGCAAGTTCCACCTGCGATTTGTGGAACGCCTGTACGACGGCTCTCCGCGATGGTGGCACAAGGGATGGTCGTATTTCTCCGAAAGCGTGGAGGGCGACCGCTATAAAACTCTCGATCGCGAGCCGGGCGTGAAGTCTTTGATCGAGCTGGCCCATGATCGCGAGCAGTATTACCGCTACGGCATCCCGTACCTTGAAGCGTGCGTCAATCCCGCGTGTCCACTGCGCAGTTGGTTCACGGTGTATGCGGGTGGCTCCGGATACATCAGTTATGTCCGCAATGAAGACGATATGAAGAGCTTCGTTCCCTCGGTGACGCTGCGCCAAGCGGGACTGGCAGCGGCTGAGGTCGGCGTGGAAAACATGGCGAAGGGCAGATGGGACGACCTGAAAGACACTTGCCAGCAGTGCAGCCATAAAATGCCGTTTTTTCCCGTGTCGCCCATCAAAAACAAATGGGTTTATGTGTTGAAGGAAAGCGGGCAATCACTCACTCCCTATTTATTGATTTACCTGGAAGGCCTTGACTCCGGATTTGTTTTCACAAAATTCAGCAACGGAGAATTTCAGAGCGACGGCTACATCTTTGACGGAAAGCTGATTATCGACAAAATCGAGACGCAGACCTGGCATTTCTTTCTCTCGCCTATGAAACTCGGAAAGCATGCGCTCCACTTGCTGAGCGAGGCGCCTTCCGAAGACCCGAAATACGCGCAGAAGCGCGGCGCTATCGATGCAACGAAATGGAATGTCGCCGTATTTCCGGATCTGCAGCCTTGGAGCGCGACCGTCAAACGCAAGTTTCAAACACGGCAATTGAAGACGCGGCATGAATACATCCCCTTAGTCGACCCATTCGCCTGGGTGGCCGAGGCGGCCGATTTTGACTATTTGCCGATTTTAGGCGCGCAGCAAAAATTGATTCAAGATTCCGACGAGCAGGCGAAGTCGTTCGTAGCGTCTACTCTGGCCCAGGTGATCGGGAAAAAGCAGGTTCAGGACGATCCTCCTAAGTGGGTGGAGGACCAATGGGATGTTGGCGACGAGACCACCAAGGTTCCTTCAGGAGCCACCGGAGCCAACATTGCTGAGGCTTGGGTGAATCGATACAAACAGACTCTCAACTATCTTACCCAGGAGACTAACTATGCCTGCACTCGCGTCTGGTTTCCTCTACGCTTCAGCCTGGCACATCGCATTGTTGAACTTGCTTGCCAGGAGAACCAAAAAGATCCCGCTTGCATGACACGGGGCTTGGTCCATTGGGCTCACGTGCTTCGTGACATGCTGGCGTGCCAAGCCGGGCAACCCTTTGTTGCCTGGCTAGCAAGTAACTCTGAGGCCGCCAGCCGTATTCCGCAAAAGAATGTTCTGGGCGGAGAGGGACTTGGTCCCACAACTGAATTGGGGCGCGCGGTTGGAGTTTCTCTTCCTCTTCACGTTTTCATGTATCTTAGCCCCGTTATCGTCGCACAAAATCGCTCGCCCGGGAAAGTACTCCAGCAGCATCTCGAGGCTATCGGGGTTAGTGCGACGACATTCGGGGTTACGGACGCGCTCGCGATCTCTAATTTGTCGCTCAGCATTGGGCATGTTGAGGTTGAGGCCTACCTCAAAAGTCTGCCGGAAGCGCTCGATGGTTCGACTCTTCGCAAAGTAACAATCGCTGTTTCGATGAAGGACCGCATTGAGACATTCACTCAACTGAAGTCGGTGGGAGACAGTCTCACGCTTCTGATGAAAGTTTCCGACTACTTCAATACGGAGGAGCGGACCGATACCGAATGGGAGCGAAACGCTTATAAAGACCACGCCGGTGTCGCCGCCAAGATTAAACAAAAAATCGAGACCCCAGCCAAAGTTGCCAGTTTCCTCGGCAACCAGGCGCACAAACTGATGAAGGCGACGGCATTAAGCGGCGAAACTCAGACGACGATTGTCGAGAAGCTGGAGGCTGAAGGGCTGAGAAAAGGATTCGCCAACCTTACGACCGAAGAGGCTGAGCTATATGCGGCCGGTCGCTCTCTCGCCTGTTTCCGATGGGTTGGCATCGGCTTGAAAGTGCTGGCCGGTCCCGTCGCATTGGTGATCGGAGGCTGTGAGCTGATCGGACAGGCGAGGAAGATGATGGAGTCATTCAGGGCAGGCGATCCCGGGGCCGTGGTAGGGCATGGCATGCAGGCGGCCGCTTCCGCGCTGATGATTGTGGTGGCTGGCGCCGAATGCTGGGCCCTTTTCTCGGGAGCGGCCGTTGCCGCGTGGGCCGGCCCCGTCGGGTGGATTGCCGCTGGACTCATGATAGTCGGCGAAATTGTGATGGTATTTTGCGCAAAAAACGATTTGCAGCTCTATGCCAGCCGTTGTTTTCTGGGCAACGAATACGGAGACGGCGACTACGACAAAACTGAAAAGGCCTGGATGGGGAGCTGGGGCTGGGCTGAGTTGCGTTACCAGAGCGGTATGGAGGATTCGAGTGAACGGTATCAGCGCCAGCGGCTTGCCTTGTTGAGATTGATTTCCGGGTTCAGCACGTATATTGGCCCACCCACATTTGCTGGCGGCTTCATTTTTCCCGGTTTCGTGCCGGCCGGCGGATATTTCGATATTGAGGTGGACGTCATGCCGAAAGGAGAGGCGGAACCTAAACAAACGTTTGCCGTGGCAGCGTGGCCGGACCGGCGCGATTGGGAGTGGCGAGGGGCGCGTCCCGCCTCTGACTCTTTCGTCCGTTTTGACCGGGATGGATCGAGAGTAACCGGCATTGTCGTGCAAGCTAAACCAACCCAATTTTCTGCCCCACATCTCGACTACAACCTTAGGGCGCGCCTTGTGTTTGATGAGCAGGGTAAGAACAGGATGCCTGTTACCCGCAAATGGGTGACGAACTCCACTATTGGCACATACATTTACAACCGGGTGTCGACGAGTGATGCGGATGCGTCGACCAGCTGATGCAAAACGCTTTGAAGATTGACGCTGCGATGCAAAAACATTGAGGTATAACTCTTGTTTTACTGTAGGCATGAAAACCTCCATCTCGTTACCTAACGATCTTTTCCGCAGGGCGGAAGGTAGAGCTGCGATTGACAGCGCGCCCAAATTCGGTCGCACGAAAAGGAATCCTGGTAAAGGTGGACGGCCTTCAACTCGGCGAGGTTTGGTGGGCAGATCTTCCTGCGCGTCGTCGCTCCGAGCCTGGATACCGCCGGCCAGTTCTTGTGATTCAAACCGATTCCTTCGATCGCAGCCGTATTCAAACTACAATCGTCGCGGCTGTCACCCCGTCTTCAGCACTCCGTGGATCAAGGTCTGCGACTGGTTCTCCAAATTTAGCTGTTCGGAGTCCAAAACCGGAAGCCATTAAGATGTAGGATCACTCAATAGGCTTATGTCTCCCGCGGTCCTTTTCAACCGATATCGACGAAAAGTCGCTTTGGTGTTAGGCATTCTGTGGGTGACCACCTGTTTGACTTGGCCATTTTCCGGTCGCATCCGCGGACAAGTGGCAGCTTGTTTCGACTTGTTGCACGGCCACCCGAAGCTGCTGGGTTTAGGGTTGCCCCTCGAAGAGCCCAAATTCAATCGTGTTCTAAAAGAGCGATACGGGATCGAGGTGCGGCAGCTTGGCTGCATGACGAGTGGAATGCTCAAGGCCTATATTGCCGGGTACAACGAGGTTATTGTCGCTGCGGAGAAACACAAATTTGGGCAGGACATGTTCAAGAAGGCAGCCCGTGAAGCGGGTCCTGAGACCCCTTTTCTCCCTCGCATGGCCGTGTCAGCTTCGAACAGCGCCGCTTTCCACGGGAGCGATAGTAAAGTTTCCGGCATAGCTCGCAAATGAGACACCATCATCGAGAGCGAGGTCCATCAAGCCAAGCCCAAAGTCATTCAGTTAGTGCTGCGCCCGGTGCCCCGATGCTGTTTTCCCCGCCGCTGTTTCGGGCCAGATACCTGAGTCCACAGTTTCAATAACCCGCGAAAACTTATGCCCGAGAAGGTAGATCTTTATAACAGCGCCTACGGCAATTATGGGCTCGATACTTACGTTGAAATTCGTAAGGAGACCTATGGAGAGGATCTTGGCCAAACCAGTTGGGTGACAGCGGAGGAGTCCAGCGAGATCCCGCGTCTGCTTGAGATAGATGCCGCGTGCCAGGTTCTGGAGATTGGCTGCGGCTCAGGGCGGTATGCGTTACGCGTTGCCGAACAAACGGGCTGTCACATCATCGGTCTGGACGTCAATCCGCATGGCATCCGTAACGCTAATGAGATCGCCCGCCAGGAAAATCTGGATTCATTAGTGACTTTCGAAGAGTGTGATGCTTCGAGGAAACTCCCGTTCGAGGACAGTACCTTCGACGCGATATTTTCGAACGACGTTCTTTGTCATCTGCCCGGCCGCGTGTCGGTGCTGGCAGAACTGGGCCGGGTTTTGAAACCTGGCGGCCGGCTACTCTTCAGCGATGCACTGATCGTTGGCGGGCTGCTGACAAACGAAGAGGTCGCGACGCGAAGCTCAATCGGAATTTATGTATTTAGCCCACCTGGAACGAACGAGCAGTTGATACAAATAGCAGGGCTCCGCGTTATCCACGGTACCGACACGACAGGTAGTGCCGAAGTCATCTCAAAGCGATGGCATGATGCGAGGCAGCGGCGAGCCGCTGAACTGGTCGCAGTGGAAGGCATGGCTAATTTCAGCGGGCTGCAACGATTTCTTTCCTGCGTACATACGTTGACGGCGGAAAGGCGCTTGCTGCGATGGGTCTATCTGGCGCGGAAAGAGGCGTGACCGATAGCGCAAATTGAGCGTAGAATTCAGCAGTGCCGGCCCAGACCTGAAGATCGTGTACTCGTGAGGCGGGGGAATTACGTCAACGTCTGAAGGTTATGAGCAGGCGACGCACCTTCGTGCAAGGAATGATTGTTGCCTCGGTTGTTACGGTGAGCGTAGCAGTCGCGGCGTCCTCTTGGCAAAAAGACGATCCATCGCAATGGACCAGCGAAGACGTATATCAGATTTTGAACAACTCGCCCTGGTCAAAGTCGGCAACTGTGAACATTGCGAGAGGTGGTTATGGCAGTGAAGGCTCAGGTGGCGGACCCTGGGATGAAGGAACGCCCGGAGGCGGCATGGGTCGCGGCGGCATGGGTCGCGGCGGCGGCGGTTTGGGGGGTGGCGGCCTGGGGCGGCGGGGCGGCGGATATCCATCTGCCGGACAGGGGCCGACGATAACGGTTCGATGGGCAAGCGCTCTCCCGGTAAGATTAGCCGAAGCAAAGTCGGCGGGCGGCTCTGCCGATGCGGCTGCGTTGAAGCCGCTGAATGAGTACGTGATCGCGGTACTAGGATTGCCCAAATCGGCATTCGAATCCCAAGGATCGACGAGCGGCTCGGACGCGGATCCCGATGCGGACGCGAAATTGGCAGATCATCTGATGGTCATCACAGTTTGGCCGTTGGCCATGAGCGGCTGAGCCCCACTAAGGTGGAGCTGAACCAGGGCCGCGACAGCCGAACCATTTTTCACTTTGAAAAGTCGGAGCCGATCACGACGCGCGATAAAGATGCGGAGTTTCGCATCACCTCAGAGCGCACGGAAATCAAAAAGAAATTCGCGTTAAAGGACATGGAGTATCAAGGCAAGCTTGATCTCTGATACTTGTAGCAACCCTGCCTAACTGGTTGCTCGCGCGGCTGCTTACTCGACCTTGTCTGGGGTCTTTTCGCCTGCACTGAGATAGACCCCGTTTACACGCTTCTGGACCTTATCCTCGGGTTGCTCTTTGGAGTATTCCTCCCATGGTGCGCCGGCATTCAGCACTTTGCGCAGAAATGGAACTTTTACGTAATTCTCTTCGATGTAATCCACACCCAGGACGGTTAGTGAAAGCTGCGCACTGTCCTCCTGCTTGATAAATTTCTTCGACCGCAGGTACCAAATGGCAAAATCCAGATATTCGCGGGGAAATCCCATTTGCGCCTCGAGGTCGAGCAGTGAGACATGCGCGTTGTGCACATTAGCACGGCAATGCCGATATAGCAGCGAAAGCACTGCCAGGCGCCGGTTTACCTCGCCTTCGATTCCGTCGAAAAAATCGATTGACTCGAAAAGCTCGGTTGGCTGTGGCTGGGCCTTCTTAAGGTCGGCATCGTATCGGCTCCTGCGTTCCGAATCCGACAGCACCTTATATGCCTGGTTCAGGAAGACAAACTTTTCGGGGTCACCGGTGTCCCGGTTATCCGGGTGGTAGCGCGCTGCTAAGAACCGGTAGACGCGTTGAATCGTTTCTGCTTGCGCTTTAGGACTTATCTGAAGGAACTCGTAGTAATTTTCAGGTTTGTCCGACTCGGCTAAAGCGTATGTTTTGTGAGCTGAATGATTCATTTTTGGCGGATGAGAAGCGTGTCCTTTTGCATTCACGAGGATGCTGTAACCTATTAGACACACGTCTGGCGTCTGGGTGTAAACGGCAGTATGCTTCTCGATCGCAAGGGCCGGCTCAGCGAACTGTGTGAGCCGATTGTATCCGGGGGCTGACGGCGCAATACCGGACGTGTCCTTGCAGAACATAGAGCATCCGGGAAACGCGATGTCGCCGCTTCCCGCGGAGGGCTTACTTGCATCGAGGTGTATCGATCGTGGATACTCAGCATGAATGCGTTTATCGGACTAACCTAGCACGGCAATTGCCATTTGTCCGGACGGAGTCAGGCCGTCAAGTAACTACACCCCTGCGTACCGCATACAGAACCAACTCGGGGATGCTGTGTACATTTAGTTTTTGCATGAGGTGTCCCCGATGCGTGTCGATCGTATGAGGACTGAGCCCAAGGAGGCTGGCTATCTCCTTGGTAGATCGGAGTTCAGCTACCAATTGCAGCAATTCTCGCTCTCTTGCGGTTAGCAGGTCGTAAGGATCTTCCACCTGTTGGTGCTGTAGCTGCCGTACGTAATCGTCCGCCAGAAGTTTACTGACAGCGGGGCTAAAGAAGGCTTTGCCGGCAGAGACAGCACGGACAGCTTGGATGAGGTCGATTTCGGCTGAGTCCTTGAGCAAATATCCGCGCGCGCCGGCTCTCAATGCCTTAACGATATAGCCTTCATCCGAATGCATGCTGAGAATGATTACTGCTGTGCGCAGACGCTCTTCATGAATTCTTTTTGCTGCCTCGATGCCGTTTAACAGGGGCATCGCAATGTCCATGATGACGACGTCGGGAGTGTCGCGGATGACGATGTCGATTGCCTCTCTTCCGTTATTTGCCTCTCCCACAACTTCAAAGTCCGGCTGGCGCTCCAGGACTAAGCGAAGCCCGTTGCGCATGATCGTGTGATCGTCCGCCAATACGATGCGGGTTGTATTCATGTCTCGACCGCCGCAGTCCGTTCTGATAAAGGTAACTCGACGCGGATAGACGTGCCGGAGCCAGGCGTCGATTCGATGATAAAAGAGCCGTGCAAATGAGCCGCCCTTTCCTGCATCCCCAATAAACCCAGCCCCTTTTCCCGGTCGGGAATGAATCCTTGTCCATCATCCTGGATGGTGAGCACCAGGTCGTCCCCTCTTTGATCCAAACGAATTCGGACGTTCTTCGCGCGGGCATGCCGGACTACATTACGCAGCGCTTCCTGAACGATCCTGTAGATGCAGGTCCTATGGTCGTCCGGAAGATCCTCCGGCACAGATTCAGCGCTTACCTGCACGGAGACATTACTGGTACGCGATATTTCGCGCGCCTGCCACTGTACGGCCGGAATCAGCCCGAGATCATCAAGCATCGAGGGTCGCAACAAGAGCGACATGTCGCGCACCGCAGCAACCGTCCTTTCCGCCAGACGGCGAAGATCGTTCAGCTGTGCCCGGGCATCCGCATTAACGTCCGCTGGAAGAATCGCCGCCACGTTCCCTATGCCCAACAGAAGCGCGGACAACGATTGGCCAATTTCGTCGTGCAACTCGCGTGACAGCGAACGCCTATCCGACTCCTGAACGGCAATCAGGCGCGCAGAAAGCTCTCGCAAGGCCGCGCGGGCGTGCTCCACTTCTTCGAAGCGCACAGCCGATAGGCGCTCAAGCCGCAAGATGCGCTGGATGCTGCCGGCGGCCAAAAGCGCTCCGCAAAGTAGCGTGAGCACGATCAACAGAACTAACGACCTGCGAAAGCTCGAAAACAGTTCAAGGATCTGCTGGTTGCCGGCATCCATTTGCTTTTGATTGACGGCGGCAATTTGATCCGCGAGATGAACGATAACCATGCGCCGCGGGAGCAGAGAATTGTTCATGAACGCGTAGCCAAAAGTCTGGCGTTGACTTGCACTCCAGTCGAGGGCTGGCCGCAACGATGCGAAATACGATTCGACTTCTTCTGTAAACGCACGGAAAGGGCGTCGCTCTTCCCCGCGTAGAACGGCGTTGTACGCTGCAATATTATTTTCAATGCGCTTTCGGACGTCCTGCAGCTCCTGGCGATGTATATCCGCCCGGGCGGGATCTTGCTCCAGCAACAGATCACGGACATAAGTTCCGGACAAGTAAATATCCGAACGCAACTGCTCAAGGATCCGGTCGCGATTGAAGTAGTCCTTACGGATCGTTTCACTCCGGGTCTCGATTTTCTGCAGCACGGAAATTGAATTCAGACCTGTAAAGGCAAGAAGCAACAACAAACCGCCGAATCCGATCAGCAACAGGCGTCGCGTCTGCATATCAACGCTTATCACTTGTTTTCGCCGCGTGTTTTCGTCGCGTGTAGATCACCTTCGCTGGCCGGCGCATTCCGGCGCTCCCAACGTTAATGCAATAAGCCTAACGTGTATTGAAGTGCGGCATACGATTCGGCATAGTCATATTGGGCACTGAGATTTTGAACCTGCGCCTGGGTCTGTCCTAATTGCGCCTGCGTCAGTTCTACGATGGAGGCCAGGCCAAGATGGTAGCGACCCTGCGACAAATTCAGAGCCATGTTGGCTTGCGCCAAAAGTTGCTCGCTGGGGGCAATGGCTTCAAACGCGGTTCTCATATGTTCCCAAGCGGCGCGGACGTCGCGTGCGATTCGATCCTGCAAATCACGTACGCGTTGATCCTCCGCTTGTAACTCGTATTCGGCTGCACGCCGGCGTGCTGTAAAAAGATGCCCATTGAATACGGGAATCTGCACGTTCACAGCAACCGCTTCGTACCCCTCCGGGATGTCAGGGTTCGCATTTCCGGGATTGATGTACGGCAACACGCCGGCCACGCCGAGAAGGTTCACGGTAGGCCGTTTCAAATCTCGTTCGGCATATACAAACTTTTGCGCGGCTTCTCGTTGAAGGCGCAGACCTGCCAGTTCCGGGCGGTTCTGATAAGCTTGCGCGATCAGTTGATCCGGGTTGTCCGGCGGCGCCGGCGGCTTTGGTTGGGCAATCAGTTGATATTGTGCGGCCTGCGTTGTGCCAAGAGCCTGGCCGAGATTTGCGTACGCCGTTGCTAAACGGTCCCTTGCACGGATCAGCATCAGTTGCGCATCCGAAAGATTCACCTGTGCAAAGCTCAGATCGACTTGGGACTTCAGTTGATTCTGAGTTAACGCCGTCACCTGCTCTACTACTGTTTGCCGGGTTGCAACCGTCTGTTGTGCAACCTTGATTAATTCCTGCGACAGTAAAACCTCGTAATAGGCCTGACCGACGCCGAGAATGATGTCGTATCGGGTAGCTTGGTACTCCTGTTGGCTTGCTTGCGCGCGGAACCGCTCACTTGCGACTAAGTTGGGAGTTCGCCCGGAATCGGTGATAAGTTGCGAAAGCGAGACACCTGATCCAAAGTGGTTGAACAAACGGGGGTCGTTGATGACCCCGGCTCCCAAACGACTATTTACATTCGCCTGAGCGCCGGTGATGTTTCCGTTTAGGGAAGGATAGTACGCGGATCGTGCCTCCGTTACAATCTGACCCGCGCGAAGGAAATTAGCTTGCGCAGCCAGCACCTGCGGATGATTCTTCAGGGCGATCGCCTGGGCATCTTGTAAGCTAAGCTGCGGACCTGGTGCTTGCGCTTGCGTCCACGCGACCTCCGAGAAGCATGCAATCAGGACTGCGGCGAAACCAGTCGCTCGTCTGATCGGGATGCGCCTAGACATACGCCGGTTCACTGGTTTGCGCTCGCCGCTGGTCTTTTCTTCCGTAGACGAGCAAGTACGCGGCCGGAACGATAAAGACCGTTAAGATAACGGATGAAGTCAAGCCGCCGATAATGGCGCGCGCCATCGGAGCATATTGTTCCGAGCCGGTTCCCATCTTCAGGGCCATTGGGAGCATTCCGATAATAGTCGCGAGTGAGGTCATCAGGATAGGACGCAGGCGGACACGGCATGCGGTGATCACTGCATCCATGACGGAGAAATTCTGCTCCTCCAGCTTGTGCGCAAAATCGACGATCAGAATGCTGTTCGAACCCGCCACGCCGATGAGCATCAAAACGCCCATCAGCGACATAACATTAAGCGTGGTTCCCGTCAGGAAAAGGATCAACAGCACGCCGATGAAGCCCATCGGTATCGCCAACATGATGAGAAACGGGTCGATGAACGAGCGGAACTGAGCGACCAAGATGATGTACAGAAGCAGCGCGGCGAGGATGAAACCCTGGGCAAAGCTCTTGAACGATGCGTTCATCCCTAAGACCATTCCGCGAAGATTCACCCGCACGTTGCCAGGCACTTTCATCTCGGTCACGATTTTGTCGATTGCGTTTGCAACCCGGCCCAGGTCCTCGCCTTTGGGCGTCACATATACGTCCGCTGCCCGCTGGATTTGATAATGATCGATCTCCGTGGGCGTCTCCGTGTGGGAGAGCTTAACCACGGTGTCGAGAGTTGTTGGCTGCTTCAGAGTGGGCGCCCGCAAGGGAATGTTTGTCAGATCGAGGAAATTGTGAATCGCTGGTTTGCCGTGTTCATAGTATTGGACGGTGAGAAAGTAATCGTTTCCGGTCTTGTAATCCACCCAGTAATTCGGAGCGATCATCGCATTTGAGTTAAGGGCAGTGATCACGTTGTCTACGACGTCTTTCTCAGTCAACCCTAACTCGCCGGCGTGAACGCGATCGATGTCCATTCGTACGGCCGGATAGTTCACGTCTTGCGGGATATAGACTTGACCGACCCCGGATAGCTTTCGAATCCGTCTTCCAAGTTCCTGTGCTAACTCGTAATCGTGCCGGTTATTTCGGCCGGTGACCTGCACATCTATCGGAGCTGGCATTCCCGCGTTCAATGTTGCATCCACCATGGAGCCGGTTTGTACAAACGTACGAACCTCCGGGAACTGTTGCGCAATTGCATTTTGTACGCGGTCCATATAGTCAAAGGTGCTCACTTTGTGATCGTCATTCAGTGCCGCCTGCACCGTGGCAGTATATGGGCCCGCATTGTTCGTGTAGAGCGCCGAGAAATCCGGGACAATGCCGATGTTGGAAACCACCATTTTGAGGTCATGCCCAACGGTTTGACGGATCAGGTCTTCCACTTTGGCGACGTATTCCTGTGTCAACTCAATGCGGGACCCAGTTGGGGCTTTCATGTTGATCGTGAACTGCCCCGCATCAGTTTGCGGGAAGAAAGCCACCCCGAGGAGCGGATAGATCGCCATACTCAGAATGAACAAGCCGCTGAGCGCAACAACCGTGAAGCCCGGACGTCTCAAGCAACGCCTCACCCATGACTCATAAACATTGAGAAGCCGGTTGAAGCCGGCATTGAAGCCCGCAGTGAATCTGGTCCAGAGGGATCTTTTCTCGTGTCCCCGGTCTACAAAATCGCCGGAAATATCTCCTTCCACGCTTTCACCGTGAGCTGCATGCGGTACATCTTTCAAAAACCTTGAGCAGAAAAGTGGAATGACTGTCATCGCCACTATGAAAGAGATCATCAGTGAAAGACAGAACGACAGCGCCAGTGCGGAAAACAGAAACTTACTGACACCGAATAAAAATGTGACCGGGAAAAAAGCAACGACTCCTACCAGGGTTGCAGCCAATACCGCCAGCGTCACCTCCGAGCCCCCGGCTTCTGCGGCCATCGCGGGAGGTTCTCCCAACTCGAGATGCCGATAAATGTTCTCGAGTGAAATCACGGAATTATCTATGACGCGAGAAAATGCTAACGCCATGCCCCCGAGAATTAACGTGTTCACGGTAGCGCCCAACATGTAAAGAATGATGAAAGTAGCTAACGCCGAAAGTGGAATCGATAGCAAGACGGCCGATGTCGCTCGCGGACTTCCCAAGAACAGGAGAATCATCACACTCGTCAGCACCAGGCCGATGAGCCCTTCGTGGAGTACCGTCTTAATGGCTTCCTTCACAAAGACAGATTGATCGAAAACGACATTGGTCAGGAGCTGCTTCGGTACGTCGTACAACTTAGTCAGTAGTGCACGAACTCCGCTGACAACCGCAATGGTGTTCGTGTCGCCGCCCTGCTTCATGATGGGAATATAGGTAGACTTCTGCCCGTCTACACGCACAATGTTGTATTGAATGGCACTTGCGTCCTCCGCTTTGCCCACGTCTCTTACCGAAACCCAGGAATTGCCGACCGTCTTGATCGGGAGATCGTTGAGTTCCTTCATGTTGTCAACCAAACTGTTCGAGTAGACGTAGTAGTCGAACGGTCCCAACTTCACGTCGCCCGCGGGCAAAATCAGATTGGACTGGTTCACCGCACTGACTACATCCATCGGGCTTAACTGCCGCGACATGAGCTTGTACGGGTCGACGTATACCATCACCTGGCGATACTTGCCGCCAAACGGTGGCGGAATGGTCGCGCCCTGTACTACGGCTATCTGGTTGCGAATCGTAAACTGGGCAAGATCATGCAGTTGGGTTTCGGTCAGGCCCGAGCCTTTTACCGTCACTAAGCAAACAGGTTGACTTGACGCATCGAATTTCAGCACCACGGGAGGAAGAGTTCCGGGAGGCAAGCGCTTCAGATCCGCGAGCGCCAAATTTGATAACTCGGTAACATCTGTGTCCGCGTTTGTCCCCGGTTGAAAGATGACTTTGATCAAACTAACACCGAGCATCGATCGCGATTCCATGTGATCGACACCGGCTGCCATCGTGAAGAATCTCTCAAGCGGATTAGTGATGTCGTCCTCTATATCAGCAGGCGGCATGCCAGAGTAGAACGTCGCAACGACGACGGTCGGTATGTTAATGGCCGGAAACAGATCAACCGGCATACGGAAGATGCTGGCTGCGCCGATGAGTGATAGCGCAAGGCAAACGGCAACAATGAAATACGGGTTGCGAATCGAAAACCTTGACATAAGCTCGTGTTAGCGTTTGTTCAGCTTTGGGTCTGATACGTGGTGAGTTCCGTCAGTTTTGGATGCACAATTTCACCGGCTCGTAAGCCGCTCCGATCACTGATTACAACCTCATCACCGTCGCGAAGGCCGGAGAGCACCTCAGCGTTGCTCTCGGTCTGGATGCCTAGCGTGACCTGGCGATCTTGAATCGTGTTGCCTTGATCTACAACCAAAACGGTTGCGTGATCGGCCGCCTGGTTTACAGCCTGCAGCGGAACAACCAATGCATCGCCTTTCCGGTCGAGCGACAGCGTGGCTTCCGCGTAGACTCCCGGAATCAAGACACCCTGCGGATTCGCTACATCCACTTCTGTGTGCATCGTGCGCGTCGATCCCGCAACGTCAACGGAGAAACGAGTCACTCGGCCAGGGAAGTCTCTGTCTAAAGAGGGGACACGAACGTTTACCTGGTCACCGATTTTGATGTAGCGGACGTAAGATTCCGGCACAGGAATCACCAGACGGAACAAGTCTTCCTGCGAGAGTTTAACCAGCGGCAACGCCTGAGTGGAATTCGTCCCGCCTTGCATCAGTGTCCCGAGATTTGCGTATCTCTGAGTTACAACGCCGGCAAACGGAGCTGTGATGTTCGAGTAATCGAAAAGAGCTTTGTCACGCACCAACTTGGACTGTGCAACAGCCATCTGACTCTGTGCAGCTTGCAGGCGGGCCTTCGCAGCTTCGATTTGAGCCTCGGCGGCCAGGTCCTTTCCCTGCGCATCGTCAACCTCTTGTTGTGCAACCAGGCCCGGCTTACTCTTCGACACGTTATTCAACCGGTCGTACTGCAGGTGTAACACCTTGTGTTGAGCCTCGACTCGCCCGAGCTGATGCTCGGCATCCGTTACCTGATCCGCCGCGCTCTTGATCGATGCCTGATCCTCCTGTAGCTGCGCCTGCAGTTCCGGTATTTCGAGAACGGCCATCAGCTGCCCTTTCCTGACGTGACTGCCGTAGTCGACGTACAGCTTCGAAACAAAGCCCGATTCCTTGGCGTAGACGTCGATTTCCTGAAACGGGACCAGCTCGGATGAGATGGTGAGCTCGCGGGCCATCGGCTTTCTGCTGACCTTTGCGACCGCAACCTCCGGAAGATTGTTTTGCGCGTTTGCGTCGGCGTGGGCGACTTCATTCTTTCCGCAGGAGACCAGCGAAATGCCGATCGCAACCGCGAGGCACGCCAGAAAACAGTTCGCAATGTGCCGTGAATGCAAACGCTGAGGCACGCAATCCTGGTGCACAAATTCACTGTAAAGAACTGGGGCAAGGGGAGGCTATACCCTGAGCGCACCATTTTTTGCAGTAAGAGGCAGTAGTTACATATGCGAGAGCGCCACAGACGAGACATTTGGAATAGCGTCTACTGTTAAAAAATTAGAAGAATACTGCTGCGACGCGATACCTACCCGAGCCAATTCGGCAATCAATTCGGAGCTAGACCCAACTTCGGGCCCGGTGTGTCAATCTCAGGAGGTGAACAAGATCGACGAAAAACTAACTTCTCTGGGTATCCAGCTTCCCGATGGGTCAAGTCCGATGGCGAACTATGTTACGGCGGTGCGTACGGGCAACCTTCTCTTCGTCTCGGGCCAGGGGCCGCGAATCAATGCCAGCGAATTCAAAACCGGCGTTGTGGGCGATACCGTGTCGGTGGAAGAAGCTTACCAGGATGCGCGGTTGGTCGGAATTCAAGTGCTCGCCGCCGCAAAAGCCGCACTTGATGGAGATCTGTCGCGCGTGCGGCGGGTTGTGAAGCTGCTTGGACTTGTGAACTGTACGCCTGCTTTCGGCAAACAACCGCAAGTGATTAATGGCTGTTCGGATCTCCTGGTCGAAGTCTTTGGCGAGAACGGCAGGCACGCCCGATCCGCCATCGGCGCTATGCTTCCAAGCAACATCACGGTGGAGATTGAGGCGATTTTCGAAGTGAGCTAAGGGCAAGTTAAGCTACAATTCCCACGTCCGGAAGGCGTGCTGATGAAGTTCGAGATTGACGCGTTTCCCGCGAAACGTGACGCCTTCCATTCGCAGCCGCAATCGCTGCTCGGCGCCTGCCTCGGAGGGAAGCTTGATTGCTCCTCCAGCACCCACCACTCGTTGCCAGGGAAGCCTGTCTAACGGATCCGTCCGCAGAAGCCGTGCCACCGCACGATGATACAGAGGATATCCAGCCGCCGCCGCAACCTGCCCATAAGTTGCGACTTTCCCCTTCGGTATGGAAAGGATCACCCGGCGGAAGGCAGCATCGCGGGCTTCGTTCGGCCGCAAACCATCCTTCCGGATTCCCTCCGTCAGCCCGCGCCAATGTTGACTCGGAGACTTACTCGTTCTCATCCTGTGCTCGCGTTCCCTCGCAACTGTAGCTTACTTCTCGTTCGGCGAAATTGTTGTTCAGCAGGCGCAGGACTTCCGATGTGCGCTTTAGGCCATCGTAATTACGACGGGCCAGCCATGCTTCCCCGCCCGAACGATATACTCGGCGAGAAACTATGAACACCACGGTTCAGCTCTCGCTGGATTTCATTTACTTGGAAGAGGCGCTTGAAACCGCCGCTCTGGCGATCCGGGCCGGCGTGGATTGGCTTGAGATCGGCACGCCGCTCGTCATTGCAGAGGGCACGCGCGGCATCCGCGAACTGCGAAGTCGCTATCCCGATGTTCCGCTGGTCGCTGATTTGAAGATGATGGATGGCGGTTACGGCGAAACGCAGTTGGCGGCAAAGGCCGGCGCCAATATGGCGGTCATCATGGGCCAGGCGCATCCGGAATCAATCGAGATGGCGGTTAAGGCAGGCCACGATTTCGGCATAAAAATCATGGGCGACAACATGGCCATGCCGGATCCGGTGGATGGAGCGAGACGGCTCGAAGATCTCGGCTGCGATTACATCGTGCATCACGTCGGCTACGACATGCGAACCCTCCGGCGTCAACGCGGCCTTCCGGCGCCGACGCCGCTCGATCATCTGCGCGACATTGTGCAGGCGGTCAGCATTCCGGTACAGGCAGTCGGCGGTTTGACTCTTGAGCAGGCCGTAGAAACTCCCAAATACGGCGCGCCGATGGTTGTTATCGGAGCCCCGCTTGTGGTGAAGGAACATGCGTTTCGCACTGCATCCGGAGATCTGGAAGGAACGCTGCGCATCATTTGTGAGCGCGTTCATGCATATCGCAAAATGGAAGTGGAAAAGGAACCAATTACATGAGTACGAACATGCCGGCGCTGGTGAACTACGCGCATGAACCGGAATCGGTGGAACTGCGCGTAGTCGCCATCCCGCGCATCGGCGAAACCGATGTTCTGCTAAGAGTCGGAGCGGCAAGCATCTGCGGCAGTGACCTGCACCAATGGAAAGGCGCCAACAGCTGGCCGGTGAATTACCCCTGCATCCTGGGACACGAATTTGCGGGCACCATCGCGCAAGTGGGAGCACGCGTAAAGAAATTCAAAGAAGGCGATCGCGTCGTCAGTGAAACCGCCGCAGTGATCGATGAGACTTCTCCGCTCTCTCGTGCCGGCCTCTACAATCTGGACCCGACGCGTCGAGGGTTTGGTTATGGTGTGGACGGCGCTATGACCCAATATGTCCGTGTTCCGGAGCGATGCCTTCACAACATCCCGGACGTTCTTCCTTTTCATAAGGCGGCTCTCACCGAACCCTGCTGCGTCGCGTATAACGCGGTGTGCGTGAATGGACGCGTTCGGCCGGGCGATTCTGTCTTAGTGCTGGGGCCCGGTCCCATCGGCTTGCTCTGCGCCGCCATGGCCAAGCTCAGTGGCGCGGGCAAACTCATCGTCGCCGGACTCCCCCAGGATCGGAAACGTCTGCAAGTGGCGCAGCAACTGGGCGCCGACGAAGTGCTTGAAGGTGGTGTTCTCGAATTCATAGCAAACATGGGCGACGGCCTGGGAGTCGATATGGCTATTGATGCGTCGGGCGCCTCAATCACGCTGCAAATGGCGTTAGCCGCGGTCAGGCCTGCAGGCCAGATCGTCAAAGTTGGCTGGGGCCCCCAGCCGATGCAGTTCAGCCTCGACCCGCTTGTCCAGAAAAACGTGACACTCTCGGGCAGTTTTTCGCACAACTGGCCTGTCTGGGAACGAGTCATCTCGATGATCGTTTCCGGCCAGATCGATTTGAACCCCGTCATCAGCCGGGTCTGCAATCTGGACAGCTGGCATGAGTGCTTCGAGAATATGGAGTCGGGCGAGTACGTAAAGGCCGTCCTCCAACCCTGATGCCGCTGAAAATCTCCGCATTTCCTAAGTGCTGGCTCGAAACGATATCCAATGGCGAGATGAGCGTGTTCGAGTGGATCGAAATGGCTAAGAGTCTCGATGCCGATGGGCTCGAGATGTATCACGGCTTTCTGACGAGCTTCGATAATCCTTACCTGGATCGGGTAGCAAGTGCCATTCACGATGCGGGCTTTGCGATGCCGATGTTGTGCGCTTCACCGGACTTCACCGCCCCGGATGCCGACAAGCGTAAACGCGAAATCGATCACCAAGTGGAAATGATCCGTGTCACACGGCGCCTTGGCGGTCCGGGAGCCGTCTGCCGCTTGCTCACCGGGCAGCGATATGCCGCTATCTCGTGGGAGCAGGGGCTCCCCTGGGTGCTTGAAGCATTTCATGCGCTGCTTCCGGTTGCATGCGAAAACGGCGTGATACTCGGCTTGGAGAATCACTACAAAGACGGGTTCTGGCAATATCCCGAGTTCGCGCAAAAGATGGATCGGTTCGTGGCAGTTGTCGAAGCGGTCGAGGATCGGGAGAATTTCGGTGTCCAATACGATCCTTCGAATGCTGTTATCGCGGGCGACGATCCTGTGGAGCTATTGCGCCGCGTTGCCGATCGCGTCGTCAGTATGCATGCCAGCGATCGCTATCTGACGCCCGGAACAACGCTCGACGACCTTCGTCAAAGCGATGGCACGATCGGCTATTCGGCAAATCTGAAGCATGGCGTTACCGGTCAGGGCATGAACGACTATGACGCTATCTTCAGCACGCTGGCTGGGGTTAACTATCAGGGCTGGGTAAGCATTGAGGATGGGATGAACGGCATGGACGAAATGGCTGAGTCGTTGGCATTCCTTCGCCGCATGTCCGACCGTTACTTTGCGTAGAGCGCACGCAAAAATGGCGCAGGCACTTGCGCGCCTGCGCCAATATAGGACCGATCCTTACGACGGCTGCACGGTGATTTGCACAATCGTCACGTTGGTTCCGATATTCAGCTGAACGCTGCTGCCGCTGCCGGGCCGCCGTTGGTGAGATTACCGGCGCCGTCGAACGAATAAACGACATAGCCTTGTGATGTGCCCGTCCAACTGAGTGTCAGCGGCACCGGAGCTACGGTCAATGTCTGCTTTGTATTGGTATTGTAATTCGACGCTCCCAGCCAGAGCGCCAGCCAATATGTGCCGTCGCGCTTTTGTAGCAGCGTATGTTTCAGGTTCGTTGCCTTGCCGGTTATTGTATAGTTCAACGAATTTGCCGGCGTAAACGTTGGGCCCGGATCGGCAAGCAAGCTCAGCAGATTAGAAAGAGCGGTGAAGGGCATACGCCGGTTGCCGCTGGCATCCATAAGACCCATGCAGCACGGTGTGCTCGGCTCGTCGGCCAGTTCGTAGATATACGTTCTAGGAATACCGGCGTTCCATTGCGAGAACAAAAGGCGCGGCATGTAAGTTGCGTGAATGGCTTCCGGCAGGGCGTTGTTGCGCGTAACGGTCATGTTATAGCCGTTTTCGGTAGTCCATACCGGCACTCCCGGCGCGTCGATGTTCGCTTGGCTGATACTCCATGGAATGCTGCCGTAGCAATATCCTTGCGGCGTGCAGCCACCACCCCAGCCCGTAGTCTCGGGGTTGAACCCCGCCAGATAATTATGAATATTATTCACCGTCATGTATTGGCTGACGTTACCCAACAGCGAGTAAGAATTGTTGGCATTCCACCAACTGGCATTGATGAGCGAAGGGCCTACGACGGGGACCTTCATTGACTGCGCGGTCGGCCACAGCCATGACATTTCTTTGAGCAGAGGAGCAACCCAAGCGCTGCCGCCGGCCGCATCCGTTTCGTTATCGTATTCGAACGTTTCAATGTCCTGTGCGAGATTCGGATAATTGAGGACAGTGGTTGAACTGAGCGATTCACTCACGACATAGTTGCAACGAATACCTACCGCCGCAAGCTGGTTGTGGAGGGAGTAGATCGATGGCGTTGTACTTATACCGTCGCGGATATGCCGCACTTTCGAATCGAGAAGTGCCTGCTTAACCAGCGGGAAATTCTTATAGTAGAGTGAATCGGTATACGAGAAGTGAGTATCAACTCCGGCCGAATCAACAAAGGCATCGGCGGAGGAAGGCATTTCGGCAGCGCCAAGGAGACCGGCACCGACAGTAAGCAGCAGCATTAACTTCATGCATGCTTTATCGGTACGGTCTACTCCAGCCTTTAGGCTTTGTCAGCTGTTTGTTTGATGCAAAATTTCTTCAAGAAACCGCGCGTACTGGCTTCAGCGCACGAACTGATCGACGTAGTCCTCTCCGAGTCCGACCGCGGCGTAGTGCTTGCGGCACATGTCGATTTTGGTGAATACGTCTTCAAAGCCGGTGTTCCGGTCGTGCTCGTCTACGTAGTACATGCACCCTGAAATGTTGAAGAATGTAATCATTTCATCCACGTCTTCATCGACGGTGAGCGTGTGGGTCTCCCCGGGAGGTTCGAATACATAGTCGCCGGCACGCGCGATCCAGTTGTGTTCGAGATAGCGCCAAGACCCTTTGAGCACGTACCCGTGAACGGGCGCGGGATGGCGATGTCGGCTGAGAATTCCGGCCCGCCGGACGCGCAGCAGATTACACCACTGACCATTCAGCGTGTTGAACATCAGAGGACGAAACCATACGCTAGGCGCCTGCGGCACCCACACGCGTTCATCCTCGGGAATGGCCGTCGTCACGATTTGTTCAGGAGACAAAGGGTGTGTGGTCTGCATGAGACTTTAATAACAAAACTCTAATACACCGAGTAACCGCCGTCTACCGGAAGTACCGCGCCGGTAATGAACGACGCCGTTTTGGACGCGAGAAACAAAACAGGCCCGGCGATTTCTTCGGGCGTTCCCCAGCGTCCCAGCGGCGTTCGCGAGATCAATTCCGCGGAACGCTTTGCATCATCCTGAAGCGCTTGCGTCAACGGAGTCGAGATCCAGCCGGGCGCCACGGCGTTCACGCGAATCCCATCGGCCGCCCAGGCAACGGCGAGCGAACGCGTCAGTTGCACAATGCCGCCTTTGCTCGCGCTGTACGCTGGAACCCGGCCGCCTCCGAAGAAGCTGAGCATGGAAGCGATGTTGATGATACAGCCACGCGAAGCCTTAAGCTTCGGGTACGCGGACTGACTGACACGCATCGCGCCAACAAGGTTCACGTCGATGACGTGCCGGAAGACTTCGGGATCAAATTCTTCGTCGCGGCGAATGACGCCGGCAGCATTCACGACAACGTGCAGTTCGTGCAGCCCGCCGATGAATCGATCGACTCTAGCGCCGTCCGTAACATCGAGAGTTTCAGATCGAATCGGCGCGGGCAAATGCTGCTGCGGAGGCAAGCCTACCGCGAATACATCCGCTCCCGCGAAGGCGAATGCGCGGGCGATGGCACAGCCGATACCGCTGGTGCCGCCGGTGACGAGCACGCGCTTCCCCCCGAAGTCGAACATTGCGTTTATCAGGACAGGACGGTCATCGAAGCAACTTCCGAAAGGCGGCATTCGTCGTGGATGCCGCGAACCGCGCGTTCGAGACCATCCAGCCGCACGACGACAGCGATGGTGAGTTCGCTTGAGCCTTGCGCAATGGCGATGATGTTGATGTTCTGCCGTGAAATAGCGTTGAAGACGCGGCCCGCCAGGCCGGGTGTGCCGCGCATGCCCTCGCCCACCACCGCGAGCAGCCCGACGTTATCGTCTACTTCGATGGGTTTGAGATATCCGTGCGCCAGCTCGATCGACAGGTTGGATTCGAGTGCTTCGAGAGCCTGTTCGAGATCTTGTTTGCGGATAAGAAAGCAGAAACTCTGCCGGTAGCTGGAGCTGCTGAAGAGAAGAATCTCGATGTTCGCCAGCGTGAGCGCATCCATGGTGCGCGACATCAGCCGTATGCCGCTCAATGCGGCGTTCGCGGGTTCCATGGAGATCAGCGCGACGTTCGACATTGACGTCACGGCACGTACACCCTTCGGCTCATCGAAGTGAGAGAAGATTTTCGTGCCAGGTTTTTCAGGCGCGAAACTGTTCTTGCTCCAGACCGGAATCTTGCGTTCGACGAGCGGCGCAAGAGTGCGCGGGTGCAAGACCTTCGCGCCGTTGTAGGCAAGTTCCGCCGCTTCGGCATAGGTGACTTCCGGCAGCACGGCGACATTTTCAACCAGCCGCGGGTCGGCCGTCATGATGCCATCTACATCGGTCCAAATCCACAGCTCCGCGGCATCCAGCGCCGCCGCGAGGATTGCCGCAGAGAAGTCCGAGCCGCCGCGGCCAAGCGTGGTGGGTCGTCCGTCAGCGGTTGCTCCGTTGAAGCCGGTGACGATGGGCACAATGCCTCTTTCGAGCAACGGGCGCAATTCCTTCTCGCACCGGTTGCGCGTCGGTTCCATGTGCGGAGAGGCATTGCCGAAGACCGCATCCGTCACGACGACGTCTGCTGCGTTGATGGCTTTCGCGGGAGTACCAATGGATGCGAGATATGTCGCCAGAATGACCGACGAAAGCTGTTCGCCAATCGCAACTGCCTCGTCGACAGAGCGCGGCGGACGTTCGCCCAGCATCTCGATGCCGTTGCAGATTCGCTGGAACTCGTCTACCAGCGCCTTCACGGGGCCGACCGCAGTCGACGCGCCCGTCAATTCGGCGCAGGCTTCCAGATGACGGCTCAACAGGCTCTGAACATTTGCCGAAACAACGCTGCTGTCGCCGAGTTCGGCGCGGCGCATGGTTTCAATCAACAGATCCGTCACCTTCGACATGGCAGACACGACAACGGCAACAGGACGCTTGCGCTGTTCCTCCAGAATTATCTTTGCGGCGACACGCATGCGCTCAGCACTGCCCATGCTGGTGCCGCCGAACTTCATCACCAACAGATTCGTCATCCCACGGCCGCTTTCCCGTTCGAGACACGCGCTCGAACCAGACGCAAAATCACTTCCTCCACCTCATCAATCGATAGTCCGGTTGTATCGACAAATTGTGCATCGGGCGCCTGCACAAGAGGCGCTTCGGCACGTTCTTTATCGCGGCGGTCGCGCTCCGATATTTCGGATGCGACTTGATTCAAGTTTGCACCGCGTTCGTTAGCACGGCGGCGCGCCCGCTCCCTTGGGTCGGCATCCAGAAATATTTTGACTTGCGCGCGCGGGAACACGATGCTTCCGATATCGCGGCCTTCCATCACTACACTATTGTCCTGTGCCATGCCGCGTTGAATGCGGACCAGGGCGCGGCGCACTCCGGGAACCGCCGAAATTTTCGACGCTGCTTCGGAAACCTTCGTGTCGCGAATCGCGGCGGTAACGTCTTCACCATTCAAGGTGATGTTGCCGTTATTGGCGTCGAGCTCGATCTGCGCCTCGCTCGCGAGCTTTTCCAAGCGATGCATGTCCGACATTGCAACGTTCAGGCGGAGCGCCCATAATGCGAGCGCTCGATACATGGCGCCGGTGTCGATATAGAGGAAGCCAAGCTTGTTTGCGATGCGTTTGGCAAGCGTGCTTTTGCCTGCGCCCGCAGGGCCATCGATGGCGACAATAATGCGCTTTTCAGTCACGATTTTGGGGACAAATTTGAGTATGGCATGGGTTTTTCCCGTCTATAAAAAGGATTCGGGGGAATAAAGATTGTGTTCAATGAACAATATCTCTTTAGAGTCAGGTACTTAGCAGCGCATTTTGAGCCCTGCAGGCAGTGCTGGGGAGTGGGCGGTGAGGGGAAGGCGGACGGTAATAACGAGTGCGGTCATACTGCGCCGAGGCCAAGGCCTGTTAATGTCTCGGTGGCCATGCGCCCATTCGTGATGTCGAAAATCCCGGGGAATTTTTTCTTCCAAGGGTCGTTCGCGGCGGGCACGTATTCGCGAGCGTTGGCCTCGATGCCGGCAACGCCCGGAACGTGCGCCGCCAATCCTGCCGATTGAATCAGGGAGGCGCCGGGGCAGGTCAAGTCCTGGACGCACAGAAACATTTTTTGGATCTGCCCGGCGGCAGCCATCAGAACGGCTTGCGATTGGCCTTTGCACGCCTTCAGAGCGGCGCCCGTGTAGCCCATGTCGCGCGCCAGAAGCAGCATATCCAGGCCGGTGAGGGACTCATCGATCACCACCGGAACGAGCTTCGAGGCTTCAAACATCACGTTGCGGCGATCGGATGCGAGATCGCGGGCGGTGGGCTGCTCTATGTACTGAATACGCTGGAAGGCGGCGGGATTCCGTTCCTTCAGCCGATGGATGAAGCGCAGCAGATAGTCCACATCGCGGCAGCGTTCGTTGAAGTCCAGAGAATAGAACCAGGTTGCCACGCCGCGACCGGCTTGCACAGGAACTGTGACCGTGTCGATGTTCAAGACGCGATTCAGATCCCAATCGAGATCGTCACCATTCAGTTTGATTTTGATGTGATCGATCCCGCTATGCGAAATCCACTCGGGAAGCGTTTCCGGCAAGCCATCGTGGATTGGCTTCGTAACCTCGGCCGGCGTGAGCGGATCGAGCGCGCCCACGGAGTGATAAACCGGCATAGCGGGGGTTGACTTTTGAAGAAGGTATTCGTGCAGCCACCGGCCTTTGTAATCGGCGCCGAGGTACTTCGACAAGTCGTTGGGGAGCAGATCCGGGCCGTAGGTTTGATAGACATTGCGGCCATGAATTTTTCCGAAGGCGTCATGCAACGCCGCGTCGAACGGGCTGGCCGTGACGAGGGTACAGAGTTTGGGAATGGGCTCGGGCAAATTCAACTCGCGCGTGACCTCTTGGGCCGCGTTGAGGTAAGACGGCTCCAGAGCGAAGTTGAGATCGATCGGGTGCCCGTATTCGCGATAGCTGGCGGTGAGGCTGTTGATCTTGCCGGCCAGCGCTTTCATGGCGCCGAGTGTCTGGTCGTATGTCAGCGAAGGCGAGGGAAAGGACCAGACGTTTCCCATTGTCATTGAACCGAAGCCTTTCGCGGAGCGGCCGGTGCGCAGGCTGACTCGACATTCCACATTGAGCAGCGTGACCCGATCGACGGCGTGACCACCAAACTTATAAGGAGCCCGGTAGCGGAAGTCCTGATATGAGTGGGAGATTTCTTCGATGCGAATGGCCGAGTCCGAGTTTGACTTGAGGAAAGCCGGCATAGCGGACATTGCCGCGGCGGCCCGGCAGAAGTGCCGTCTATACATGGGCGAGGCCACTGCCGTTCAGGTAAGTGCGCAGCCGCTCAAGATCGCGGCGCATGGCCGAAAAGACTTGAGCGCGGTCGATCGTGATCTGGCGTTTGCCCGCGTCCGCGCCTCCGAGTGGATACTCAAAATGAAGTTGGACCGGACCATCGAACGACGTTGCGGCCAGCAGCGAAAAGAACTTCGGGAAGCGGACCATTCCCTGCCCTAACGGCCTCCATTGAGGATTCCAATTTCCGTTCGCCTCTTGCTGCCATACGAAATCTTTTATGGCCACGCCGCGGATGTGAGACGTAGAAAGACGAAAACTATCGATCCACCCGCCCAGGCCGCCTTCCACGGTGGCGTGTCCCACGTCGTAATTGATAGCGACCGCGTTGGGATCGAGATCCTTCAATATTTCAAAGATGTCCCACACCGGGGCACCCACCAGATTGACACCGGAATGGGTGTGATAGATGGCGCAGACGTTGTATTCAGCGTTGAGCGCGGCGAGAGCGGCGGCGCGCTTCCGGAAATCCTCTAACTGGCGTGCGAACGGCGCATCGTCACGATATTGGAATCCGCCCCAGCGGTAGTAGCGGATGCCGAGACCAGCTAACGTTTTGAGTACCGTGCGCGCATTGGGGCTGTCCGCATCGATGATGTCCGTTGTCACCATCGGCACTTCGAGGTGCTGCTCTCGAATGAGGGAGACCAGCGGCGGCAATGCGGTGGCGGCGCTCGCGGGTTCGACATGGCCGCCGGCGCGGACGGTTAAATCTATTCCGTCGAAACCGAGCTCGGCGACGCAGCGGGCGAGTTCGGCTCCCTCAAGGAATTGCAGGTGCTTGGAGAAGATTGCAACCTTCAAATTGCGCGCGGCGGGCTGGGCGTTCCCCTCAGCGGCGGACTGAGGAGCGGCCGCGACAAATGCAAGGCCGGTGAGGAGTGCTGCACGGCGCGTGACGTCGTCTGTCATAGAATTCTCGGAAAGGAACATACTACCTTGCCTATGAACCTCCAGCGGCGGGCATTTCTCATCGGCGGCAGCGGATTGTTAATAAAGGCTGCAACGACTGGCGACCAACTGGTGCTGGGAGTTATCGGCAGCGGCGGACGAGGGACCGCCGTAATGAAAGTGTTTCAGAGTCATGGCGAGGTGCGCGTCGGGGCGATCTGCGATGTCTACGAACCGAATCTTGACCGGGCGATGGCAGAGGCGGCGAAGGGCGGTTCGCGTCCCAAGAGTTATCACAACTATCAGGACCTGCTGGCAGACAAAGATATCCAGGCGGTGCTGATTGCCACGCCGGAGCACTGGCATTGCCGGATGCTGCTGGATGCCATTGCGGCGGGCAAAGACATTTATGTAGAGAAGCCCTTGTGCCGAACCCCGGAGGAAGGTGTCGCGCTGGTGGAAGCGGCGAAGAACTCGAAATCCGTGATCCAGGTCGGCATGCAGCGGCGGAGCTACGACCTGTACCTGGCTGCGCGGAACATCGTGGCGTCCGGCACGCTGGGGCGCATACGAATGGTGCGGTCGTGGTGGTTAAACAATTCGCTCGGTGCAAAGCCCGCGACGAAACTGGACGGGAAGCTTGATTGGGAGCAGTGGCAGGGTCCGGCGGAACACCGGGCGTTTGATCCGAACCGGTTCGTCAACTGGCGTGAATATTCAGAGTATTCGGGTGGCATTGTGGCGGACCAGGGAGCACATGCGTTCGATGGAATTCATCTGCTGATGAATGCGAGCTATCCACGAGCGGTGAATGCATCGGCGGGACGGGTGCATAAGCCCAAGGTGGACACACCGGAATCGGTCGTGGTGATTGCCGAATATCCGGAAGACTTTCTGGCAGTTTTCACCATTAACTACGCCGCGATGCATTACGAAGCGCGCAATGATCAGTTAAACCAGCTGGACGGCGACGAAGCACGGCTGGATATCGGGCGCGAGGACTTCAAACTGTACCGGCGCGGGCAGGACGATCAGCCGGAAACGACGCAACATTCGGAGCTGGGCTTTGGACATGCCACCGATTTGCACGTTGCCAATTTTCTGGAGTGCGTGAAGACGCGCCAGCAGCCGACGGCTTCCGTACGATTGGGGTTTCAGGCTGCACTTGTAGTTCAGATGGCGAATCTTTCGTTGAAGCAAAGCCGGCGATTGCGGTGGAACGATGACACGAAGAAGGTGGAGGTTTGATGAAGCGCGTGTGGCTTTGGGCAGCCGCGCTGACGGCCGCGGCGGCCGCGGCCTACTCGGCCAAGGACGGTACCAATTCTATGGAAGTGCGTTCGCGCGTCGAGCTGTTCCGGGGCAGCGGCCAGTGGAGTGAAGTGCGCGCCACCTACCCGTTTGATCCGGCCAGGAGCGCGTTGATTGTATGCGACATGTGGGACAGGCATTGGTGCAGCGGCGCGAACGTGCGCGTAGCCGCGCTGGTGAAGAGACTCGAGCCGATTCTTGAGACGGCGCGGCGGCACGGCATGATCGTTGTGCATGCGCCCTCCGAGACCATGGCTTTCTATGCGCAGGCGCCGCAACGGCAACGCATGCTTTCGCTGGCCGCAGTTACACCGCCGAAAGAGCTAAACCTGACATCGCCGCCCCTGCCGATCGATGATTCCGGCGGGGGCTGCGATACGCCGGGCGAGAAAGAGCATCGAGCGTGGACATGCGAACATCCCGGTTTGACGATTGCGCCAGACGATTTTATTTCGGACAACGGCCAGGAGATCTACAATTTGCTTCGTTCGCGCGGTATCGAGACGGTCTTTTATACCGGCGTTCACGCGAACATGTGCATTCTGAATCGAACATTCGCGATCAAACAAATGACCCGCTGGGGTGTGCGCTGCGTTCTGCTGCGGGATCTGACCGATGCGATGTATAGCCCACGAGATTCGCCGTACGTGAGCCATGAGCAGGGCACGGAATTGGTGATTGAATATATCGAGAAGTATTGGAGCCCGACGGCGTTATCGGAAGACTTAAAGCGAGCGCTGGAGTGACTGGCAACCGGCGATGTTGTTGGCGCCGGAATCGCACGCGCGGGCGGCTAAGCGCTCTTTTGCCCGACCCCGGCCGCCGCCGCGCGAAAATCCAGACCAGGAATTCCATCGAACCAGGAATCCCGATAGGTAGATAACTTGCCGTAGTTGTTGTCGTACGCGATCACCGGGCGATTCAACAGCAAACCCAGAATCATCGCATGCAAACGGTTCGTAAAAATCGTCTCATGTTGAGAAAACAGATCGATTGCGTCGTTTATCAGGCCGTCGCGGTGCCAATACCACAGGGCGTGCCAGTCTACCTGGGGCCCATAACGTCCCGCACCTTTGACGAAATTCACAACTGCAAGATGACTCATACGTCTCGCCGTGCCGAACGTACCGTCATCCCAGTCCGCCTCTAATCCCTTCATGTCCGCCAGCTCTGCGGGCGGCGGGGTGGCCTCTATATCCTTTCGTATAAACTTCAGCACACTCCCTTTGACAGGAGATTTCGAAGGCTGTATAGCTTCAAATAGCGCATGTGCCGTATCCGGCAATGCAGAAACGGAATGGAGTCCCGCCCGTTTTAGCAGCTCGAGCGACCGCAGGTCACGCGCGAAAACATGGTTGTTGCGGTGTGAATTGATGCGGGCAATCGACTCCGCCATTCTTTCCTGTGACTTGAAATGCACAGTTTGCGGTAAGAAAATTACCCGGTTGTCCGGGAAGGTAGCAAGGATGCGTTCGCGAAATGCCTGGAAGTTAAACCAAAGATCGCCGAAGTTGCCGCCGCCATGGAGCAGCATGACATCGCTCTTTTTTAGTCCAGGTATTTGCTTTGGGAAATCATAATAGTTGAAGCGTTTCCAGACATATACCTTCTGCTCGCTCAGAAATTGTTCGACACCGGCATTGATCAACAGATCACCGACGTTTGTGTGCAGCGGATAATCTATATAAACGCAACGCTGATTTCTGTCGAAATAGTCGAACATCTCGCACAGCTTATTCTTCAGTCTGGGTAGGGATGATGTCATTTTTTCGCTAAGAATTGAGACCTTGAAAATTCAATCAACTTCGTTCACGGTTAAGCTGGCTCGCAACTGCGTCTACTCGCAGCCGAGCACGAAGGATACGTGGCGCCTGAGCGGGTTCCCTCGAGGTACGCGAGGAGGTGCAGCTAAATGTCGCGCTACAAATTTAAAATGTGCTCTGGATCGCATTTGCCGGAGAGCAGGTGCCAAAATCCCCGGAAATTCCCTTGCAACAATCCTCGACGATCATAGTCGCTGTCACGAGTAATCAGCCCGATAAGATTCCCTATCAGGCACCTCACCCAATAATGTATAAAGATGAAGTGGAAGGAAAACATCTTTGTTTTCCTCTTCAGGTAAATAGGATTCACTACCGTAGAGAAACCGAGCCGCACCCCGGAGACCCTGCCATTGCGCCATCCGAGATGTACAGCCTGTGCGTTGTCGAGACAAACCGCCGGATAGCGGTTGACGGTACAGCGATACGAAAAATCACGATCTTCCAACCATCCGTAAAGCGGAAGCCGCTCGTCAAAGCGCTGGCTCTTGATTGACGAGTAGCGGCAAATCATATTGCATCCATAACCGGCGTCGATGGGGGCAAATGAAAGCGGCCGCAGTTCATAACTCCGGTCACTTTCCTGGCAGCGCGCAATGGATTCTTCGCGAGTAATCCTGGTTCCGCGGCCACCGTCGTGCAACATCCGCCCGGAAGCTATAATTACTTCCGGCGCAGTCGTGAACAGGCGCGCCATCTCTTTCAGGTAATGAGTAGAAAGCTCAATGTCATCATCCAGAAAGGCGACGATCTCTGTGTCTTCGGACAATTCCTCCAACGCGCGGTTGCGTTGCTTGCAGAGCCCGACAGGGGTGATTAACAATTTCACACTGGGCAAAGCTAATGTGTCCGAGCTTACATGCTCAAGGCTAGGGACAGCGACTATGATTTCCTGTGGCAGCAGTTCCTGCCGCAAAATCGACAAAATCGTGTCATGAAGAACGCGCGGCCGATTGAGCGTGCAGAGAATTACTGAGATATTCATCGATGAGGATACCTTTTCTGCATGATGTCAATGGGGGTGCAGAGACCGTTAATACTGCGTGATCTCCCTACAATTGTATCGCAGTCTAATGGACGTTTGTGCGGGAACGCCGCGCTCCAAGGGAGGATGGCGGACGGGTTAAGGTTGTGGCTGAATTGTGCGTGCCGCTTAACCCTACTCAAGATCGCGCTGAATGGATAACCGGCCGGCCCGGCCACGTCATGACCGCCGTAGCTCGAAGCGCCATAGTGTGGGTTCGTGCGATGTATAAAGGAGATTTCAAACGGCAAACGAACCGGTTCCGTTGCGAAATCCAGCGAGTGCAGGCTGATAGGGTAAATGGTGCCCATCACAGCCTCGAATCCATTTAAATGGCGCCACTAGTGGTGCGTTCGCTGGTATTTGCGGTACCCGATTTCGTTGGCGCACATGGCGGAGATGACAGCCGAGCGTGGACTTGGGATTTCGGCCAGCTGCATTTGGCGATGGGTTCGGGTGTTCGGTCCGGAAATGGATAAGCGCTGCCGTCGGCACCTGAGAAGGACAACCGGAGCTGGCGGCTGGATGAGACGTGCATCAACATCAAGGGAAGACAGCGGTTTTCTATACCGAGCCGTCGATTCCGGTGGGCACACCATTGACTTCCTCTTGACCGACCGGCGTGATGCGGCAGCCGCCAAACGATTCTTTCGTCGCGCTTTGCTGAACGATGCAACTCGATGCCGCGCGTCATCAATGTGGATAAGAACCCGGCCTATGCGCGAGCCGTGACCGAGCTTAAGGCCAGCGGAACAATCAGCCGAAGATGCCGGCTGCGCCAATGTAAGTACTTAAACAACATTGTGGAACAAGACCACCGCAACGTTAAACGACGAACTTGGCTAGCCAAAGGCTACGGTCCTTGCAGACGGCCTGGCGGACTCTACGCGGAATCGAGGCGATGGAAATGGTCAGGAAAGGGCGAGCGAGATGGGTAGCAAAAGATGACGTGGTGGGACAGGCGAAGTTCGTGACCAAGTTGTTCGGCGTCGTCGCGTAGTCCCTATCATTCAGGGCCGTTTCCGCTCTCAGCCGATTTTCGCAACGGAACCGAGCGATGCCGGTCTGGCAGAGAAAGGCCAACTCAGCAAGTAGTGGCCGTTTTGCGTACTTTGCCGCTATTGCGCCGTTAACCAGTCGGCAGAGCAACGTGCGCTGACTTTGCTTGGCGCCCCGAGTAGGATTCGAACTTACAGCCCAGTCGTTAACAGCCTACAGAGCTGGTCTCGGAAAACAGGTTCAACTACTTCTTGTCTGGTTTCGGCAGGCGTGCAGGAACGGCAGGATTTACCTGGCTGGTGGCTAACGGGCGCGGGAACCGAGAGAGCGGAGGGCCGAGTTACAGATTAGATTGGACCCTTCTAAGCTGAGGGTCCCTGATCAAGACGGTCCGCTTTTGGTCCACCGGCGAGCGTTGAAATCAGTGTTTTAGCGTTTTGGGTCGTGAGTGACTGTGAACGCTTAAATCATTGCAATGCATGGAATTGCGTTGATTTTGTTGGAGGCGCGGGGCGGGATCGAACCGCCGAATAAAGGTTTTGCAGACCTTCAAATTTGTTGCAAATACATAGCTTATATGCCATGTCCAGTTTCGTGTCCGGCCAACGTGTACATTTTGAGCCGCCATCATCCCTTCACCACCTTCAAAGAAGCCACTGGCCTGGATGCTTCGTAGCGTTTCATCCCTTCTCGTTGGTGTTGGGCAGTCGGGTGGACGTACTTGATCACGCTCCGTAAGCTTGAATGACCGAGAATATCCTTCAGCGTTACGAGATCGCCGCCAGCTTCCACGAAGCGGGTAGCGAACGTGTGCCGCAGATCGTAAATAACGAAGTTCACTCCGGCATCCTGGCAAACACTGTCGTGGGTCGTCTGCAGTTGCCGGATGTGATCGCCAGGAATGCGATCACTCGGGAAAACCCAATGGCCTTCGAGCTTCATCCGGCGATTCAAAATCTGAATTGACTCGCCACACAAATATAGCGTTCGCTTCGCCGCCTTTGATTTTCCGCCCTCAATCCTGAGCTCGCCTCGCGGCGCATCATAGTTTGATTTCTTGAGCGACATGATTTTTTCGGGCCGGCACCCTTGTAGTACCATCAGCTTAGCGACGTCATAAAGGTTGTGGAGCTTCCCCCTAGTGAGTCGCATCGCGGCAAAGTACTTTAGTTCGTCCTCGAACGAAATGACGTTGATGCGAACAGCGTCCTCGCCGCTCGGCCGTTTGACTTTGTCTTCGCCAATCAGGGGATTAATGGTGGCCCATCCCGCTTTTTTCGCGTATTTGAAGAATAAGCTCAGAGCGTTAAGATCGTTACGAAGCGTTACATCTTTGATGAAGTTCTCGGCCCGCCAAGTCTTGTAGCGTTCTATCTCTATTGCTCTAATGTCTTCGACAGAATGGGCACGGAAGAACTCGCTCAGGGACGCGAATGATGTGGAGATGCGTCGCGCAGTGCTTGGCTTGTTTCGATAGCACGTGCTGTGGCACCACGTTAGAAACTCAGCCACTGCTACAGGAAAGGGAATACCCAAAACTTCTTCCGGTTCGATCCCATGCTCGGCATCGAGCCGCTTCTGAGCTTCAATGGTTCGAGCCACGTTGAGATTTCGTCTCGTTGCCGCTAAACCGGTGCTGCCGGCGAATTCCCTGCCTCGCACCTGAAATCGGTAGTGCCAGCGTCCCGCCCGCTCCCTTACACTCACGCCTCATTTCCTCCTCTCTCAACCTGATTGCGCGGAGCACCGCTTCAATTTTGAATTTGGCTGATAAACTGGCAGAGCGCGACACCGACAAGATCTGTTCTGCGCGCAATTCAAATCGGGGCAGTGGGGGCCCTTATCTATGCAAAAATCTATGCGAAAGATTTTTTTCC
>DATBDT010000009.1:0-2816 GCA_036269815.1 Bryobacteraceae bacterium | reverse complement strand
CAACCGGGCGAGAACGGGAGGTCGAACTTACCGCGTTCGGCTTGGCAACCGGAAAGCACCTTACTGTTGGCCGGGCACAGGGTCTGGTACTGCGGTCGCCGCTGAAGGCGGTCCAGATGCCGGCGAAGATAGACGACGGTTATTACTCACAACACTGGCGGGAAAAGTAGCGGCGGTGAGACCAGCGGTCCGAGGCTGAAATCGTGCTATCGTTTTAGACAATGCGATTCCAGGTCTTTCGATGAATCGTCTGGTCAGCCAAGAAATTGCAATAACGAGAGCCAAACAAGTTGGCGTGTCCAGCTTCGGGATCATCGTTCCGGTGGGGACGTAGTCGATCACGATTGCATGGACGAGATAGATCGAAAAACTGATCCGTCCGAGCCACGCGATGAAATTGTCCTTGAATTCTGTCGTGTTCGCTACCCGATGAAGGATTGCGATTGCGCAGATCATCGCAGACAGGCTGGTCAACAACCACCACTTCGGGTCGTAGAGGCCATTGAAATTGACGAATTGCGCTATGCAAAATGTCACGGCCAGGCTGCCCCAAAACCACCACCTCGAACGGAATAAGCCGGCTATGGACGGCTTGTCCTTCGATATCAGCGCGCAGATGGCGCCATACATGAGCTGGTCCATGTAGGAAAGAGTGTTGAGCGGAGCAAAATCCTGGTGCTGTCCGAGCAAGAATTTTGCGATCCAGCTGATGCAGATTACGATGCCGATGACGTAGGGCAGCAGGCCACGAGGATAGGCGAATGCAAATAAGAACGGAAATATAACATAAAACCAGAATTCGATTTGCAGGGTCCAGAAGACGCCGGTTGCAAATCCTGTTTGCGGGTAGCTTATGAAGCTCAGCAATCTTGGAAGACTTGCGACCAGCGTATCGGGGTTGTAGACGCCGGTAAGCTTCATCAGAAGAAAAGCTGCGACTATTGAAGCGAGATAGAGCGGATAAATTCTCATCCAGCGGCGAAAAATAAACTTCAGAAGGTTACCGACGGACAACGCGGGCAAATGCAGCAAGATTTCTGTAATCAGAAATCCGCTCAGGCAGAAAAAGATATCAACTCCGATTGAGCCGCCGGGAAGCTTGAAGCTTTTGTGAGTGAAAAAAACGAGCAGCGCTGCGTACGCGCGGATGTAATCGTAGTAGGTGTCCCTTTTCATGCCAAAAGTTCCTGAAGCTGGATTCACTCTCTCGTGCGGCATTTGGTACTGTGTCCGTAGGCCTGCCCGCGCTGCTCCGCTTTCTCGGGGGAAAGACGGATCTTGCCGTCCTTCTCGGTGAGCCAGTCGCGCAAGCGGCTGGTCTTGGTGATGGTGAAACCGAAATGATTACCCTGCTTCGGAAACAACTTCACGAACGCCTTGACCGCCGGCGCCATCAGCTTCAGCGCGATCCGTTTTGCCGGCGCATTGACGTGCTCGAAGCGCAACGTCGGCAGCCGCAGCCCGTAGAAGAAGTCGATCTTCTCGACATGCGCCGGATCGGCGGCGCGGATGGTCTTGATGACCTCGCGCTCGGTCCAGCGGAAATTCAGATTCGGAATCGGCCCGTTGTTGAGGCCGCCGCTGTCGTAGCCCTCGCCGCTGACGGCCTCGAGCTCGAAATCGCCGGTGAAGCCGAGCGCGACCGCCGCTCGCATCATCAGGCTGTCGCGCGCTTCGAACACGACCACGGCCTTGCGCGCGACGCGGTACATTTCGAGCAGCGCGCGATGCGGCGAGGAGCAGTGATGCAGCCCGGCATGGACCATGGCGACGTCGAACTGACCGTCGCCGTAAGTCAGGTTCTCGGTGTCTTGCCGCTCCCAGACATAGTCGGCGTCGTGACCGGCGTAAGAGCCGTCGAGATTGGAGAGGGTGACGGATTTGAACCCGACCCCCTTCAATACGTCGGCGTCATAAGATCCGCCGCAGACCACCAGGATAGTGTCGCTGGTCGAAATCGTGCCCGCGCCGATGAGCTGGCGGAGCGTCTCGTCGTAGAACATGCCTTCCCCTGACTGTATCCGGCGCGGGGTATACAGGGCGAAACGGCATTATGCGAGCGGCTAGTGCCTCGTTGCCGCCCGCATTTTCAGGGGTCAGATCGCCGCGACCGTCTGCACCTCCACGAGGAACGGCTCCTGCACCAGGCGGTCGACCATCAGCAGCGTGTTCGGCGGATACTTTCCGTTGGGGAACATCTTTGGAAATTCGCGCAGGCGGAATTCCATGAATTTCGGGATGTCCTGGGAGTGCACCAGATAGGTCGTGAACTGCACGACGTTGCCCCAGCCGGCACCGGCCGATTTCAGCGCGGCCTCGATATTCCCAAACACCTGCGTGGCCTGTTTGTCGAAGTCGCCGGCGCCGATGATGTTGCCCTTGGAATCGCCCGACAGCATGCCGGCGATGAACAGAAACTCGCTGGCCTTGACCCGCGTCACATGGGTGTATTGACCCATCGGAGGCCCGAGTTCCTCGGGATTGTAGATCTTGATGTCAGCCGCCATGCGCTTGTCTCCGTTCTCGCTATTTGGCGAAACGGATTGTCGGCGCTTTCGCAGGCGTTGTCCAAAAAAGTTGCGGCCAGCTCTTGGGGGAGAGCTGGCCGCGCGCGAACCGGTCCGGGACGGGGAGGGGTGGGGATGTGACCGGGTCGCGTAACTCCTAAAAATGTTTCCCAACGGAAAATACCCGCCGAACACCATGCTGATGGTCGACCGCCTGGTGCAGGAACCGTTCCTGGTCGAAGTGCAGACCATCGCTGCGATCTGATCCAGGGTCAAAATGCGGGCGGCCGCGGCTTTAAAAGCCGCTCG
>DATBDT010000047.1:0-88342 GCA_036269815.1 Bryobacteraceae bacterium | reverse complement strand
GTCAAGAAGAACGCGATTATGATGATCGATTTCGCGCTCGCCGCCGAACGGAATGAAGGCAAATCTCCGGAAGATGCCATTATCGCCGGATGTCTGCAGCGCTTCCGGCCGATCATGATGACTACGATGGCGGCATTGCTTGGCACGTTACCCATAGCCTTCGGAACGGGCGCTGGCGGGGAAGCGAGACGCCCACTCGGCTTAGCCGTGGTCGGCGGTCTGGTAGTGTCGCAATTATTGACGCTTTACATTACGCCCGTGATTTACGTTTATCTGGACAAGCTCCACTCAAGGCGAAAAACCAAACGAGCGGTCGAACCCACTGAAGCGGGACGCGAGCGCGACGCCTCCCTCGTCGAAGCGTAGACAGTCTTCTTACAAGATGTTGATTGCGCGCGCCGCCAGAATAGCGATGGTGCCCAGTGAAATACAGCTTTGCACCATCATCAACAACTTGGCCCAACGCGAGAGTACGGGCACGTCGGTGGGTGAGAACGCGGTGCTTGTATTAAACGCGAGAAATAAATAGTCGACAAAGCCCGGCTTCCACTGTCTGCCTTGATCCTCCTGTAGCTCGGGCATCGTCATTTGCGGAAAAAGGAAAGCGCCTTCGGTATGCTTTTCCCGCAGGTCGCGATAATGCGGTCCGCCTGCATCCAGACGCCAATACCAACCTGCGAACACCAGCACGTTGCTGATCCAAAGCGCAGCCGCCGAGCGAAGAAGGTCGATCGGAGCCTGACGTTTGTCCGGCAAACTAGCGATAAGACGGCCAAGCGACCACCCGACTGCGGCCGTTATCACGCAAAGAAGAAGAATCCCTGAGATCCGGTTCCAATCGTGCCGCTCAGCGCGATGGGTAACAATCGTCGAGCCGAGCAGCAACAGAATCGCCAAAGTTGTAATCCATGTCGGGCCGGGTGTGAGGCGTTCGGGGAGGGAAAAGTAAAGTCCAACTACAGCCAGGAACGACACGGCAACGGGCCACCGCGGCTCGCGAATAGTCGTGGTCGGACCCACAGTGGGTTTCATCCTGGGAGAGGTTCCTGGAGCCCGCTACTGCGCGCCGCGGCTTAACAACATGACCTTAACGGTGTGGAAGATGATGTAAAAATCTAAGGCTGCTGCCACGTGCTTGATGTAGTAGAGGTCGTATTCGAGCTTGATCATAGCATCGAGCTCCGTATCTCCATATTTGTGATTAATCTGCGCCCATCCCGTGATCCCGGGCTTAACCGCGAGCCGTTGCCGGTAATACGGTATTTGGCGGGCCAGGATGTCTACAAATTCCGGTCGCTCCGGACGCGGTCCGACGATAGCCATATCCCCGCGCACGACGTTCCAGAGTTGGGGTAGCTCGTCCAGCCGCAGCTTGCGCAGCCATTTTCCGACCGGAGTAATACGCGGATCGTCTTTCTTGGCCCAAACGGCGCCGGTGCGCGCTTCTGCATCCACGTACATTGAGCGGAATTTGTAAACGTTGAAAAGCTTGCCATTCATTCCAACGCGACGCTGACGATAGAACATCGGACCCATGGAGGAGACGGCGACGAAGATTCCGGTGATCAGCATGAGGGGCGAAAAAACGATTAATCCCAAAGAGCCGATCAGCAAAGAGTAGAAGTTCTGAATTGTGATCGCTTTCGGGCGAGGACCCATCTGCGACGTAAAGATGAGCTGCGAGGGTTGAATCTTGCGGCTGCAGACACGGCGCAGCGCCATTTCGTAAGTGTCGGCCGCATCCTCAATCAGCACGCCTCCAAAACGGATTTCCAGCAGGTCCTGTACCGGAAGGCGATTGCGCCGCTCTGCCATTCCCACCACGATGCGTGTGGGGTGGAACTCTGCGCAGACTCTTTTCACCTCATCTACTTTGCCGAGGCATGAGATGGGGAAGCCGCACGGTTCGTCCTCGCATAAATAGCCGATCAGGGTGTAGCCAAACTCCGGCTTGTTTAGGACCGCTTCGGCGACCTCGCCGAGGATGCTCGAGTTTCCCATCAGCAGCACTCGCTCGGATCGAAGAACCGCTACAACATAGCGCCAGTAGAAAACTCGCCATAACGGCAGAACAATGACCGCCAGTAAACTGCCGACGATCATCAGCCAGCGGCCGAGTAGCAGATCGGGATTCAGGTAGCCGATAAACGCCATCAGTAACAACGACGAACCAATGGAGAGGCATACCTGCTGAATCAACAGAAGCCGCGATACAACGCGCAGTTCCGTATAGAGATCCTGGAAATACATCCCGAGGATGATCAGCCCCGCGATAACCAGCAGCTTCCAAAAATTTCCTTCGGTAACCAGGTAGTCCCATGGCGTCAGATATGTAGTGAAGAGCGTCGCGGAGCAAAAACAGGCCACCACGAGGGCGAACTCAGACACGAGTAGCGCCACAACACTGGCCGGAATAAGAGTTCTAAAAAGACGGATCACGGAAACACGGTTGGCACTACGGCTGCGGCCACTTCACTGCCAATCAGAACATATCGGCCAAGCGGACAGACTTGCGCCCGGCGAAGCCGGCTCATAGACCCGCCTGGGCACGGCCAAAGGATTGATTCGTCAGCAGATAAAAGTTTAACTCAGCGCGTTTCGAACGTGTTATAAACAAAGAGGATCCTTCTGGTCGGAGATTGAGGTTAAGAATGGTGTGGAGCGCGCTGAAAAGGCGCGGCCGGTCGTATCAAAAATGCTAAGACTCACGAAAAAGGCGGACTACAGTCTGATCGCTCTTAAGCATTTTGCGGCGCGGCAAAGGGAAGGAGACCGCGCGCTCAGCGCGAAGGAAGTGGCGGACGCGAGTGGCATCCCTCTTCCGATCCTGTCGAAGCTTTTGCAGCGTTTAGGAAAGACCGGATTCCTCGTCTCCGCCTATGGAACAAACGGCGGGTACAAGCTGGCTCGCGAACCGTACCGGATTTCAGCTCTCGAAGTAATCCGAGCTATTGACGGTCCCATTGTGCTTGCGAACTGCTTTACGCACGAGATTGGCTGCGGCCATGAGGATCGTTGCACTGTACGGCGGCCCTTGCGCCGTATCCATGAGGGGATACTGCGACTTTTAGATAGTGTGAGCATCCAAGATATGCTCGACGATGCTGCTCCAGAGCCGGGCGCAACTCCGATTAATCCTCTCGTTGCCCTGCACACATTGACAGCTTCGCCCGGCACTCATGACGCGATCAGGAAATAACAAAATGAAACTTCCGATTTACTTCGATAATCATGCGACGACGCGGACAGATCCACGCGTTTTCGATGCCATGAAGCCTTACTTCCTGGACGTCTTTGGCAACGCAGCTTCTCGAAATCACAGCTTTGGTTGGGAAGCCGAGGAAGCGGTTGAAAAGGGCCGCAAGCAGATTGCGGATCTGATCGGCGCCACGTCCAAAGAAATTGTTTTCACCAGCGGCGCTACGGAATCGAATAACCTCGCAATCAAAGGCGTCGCTGAAATGTATGCGGAACGCGGCAACCACATCATCACGCAGGCGACCGAGCACAAAGCTGTCCTTGACACCTGCAAGCGGTTGGAGAAAAACGGCGCGCGCGTCACGTATTTGCCGGTGCAGCAGAATGGTTTGATCGATCTCGACCAGCTGCGCGACGCAATTACCGACAAAACCATTCTCATCACCATGATGTATGCCAATAACGAAATCGGCGTCGTACAGCCGATTCAGGAGATTGGCAAGATCGCGCGGTCGAAGGGTGTTCTGTTCCACACCGACGCCGTGCAGGCCGTGGGTAAGATCCCGGTGAACGTTCAAACGGACAACATCGATCTTCTTTCGCTGACCGCGCATAAGTTGTACGGGCCGAAAGGCGTTGGCGCTTTGTACGTTCGCCGCCGAAACCCCCGTGTTCAACTGACGGCTCAAATCGACGGCGGAGGTCACGAGCGCGGAATGCGATCCGGTACGCTGAACGTGCCTGGCATCGTCGGTTTGGGAGCTGCCTGCGAAATCGCACAGCGGGAAATGCTGGAAGAAAGCCGGCGGCTGCGATATCTACGCGACAAGCTGAAAGAAAGGTTGATGACCGAGCTTGACGAGGTTTATATCAATGGCACGATGGAACATCGCCTGCCGCATAACTTGAACATCAGCTTTGCGTATGTGGAGGGCGAGAGCCTTCTGATGGGAATCAACGATATTGCGGTTTCGAGCGGTTCCGCTTGTACGTCTGCTACCCTTGAGCCGAGTTATGTTCTGAAAGCATTAGGCGCGGGAGACGATCTGGCCCACTCTTCGATTCGATTCGGCATCGGCCGTTTCAATACAGAGGACGAAGTCGATTACGTCGCGGCCAAGGTGATTGATGTGGTGACAAAGCTGCGCGAACTATCGCCTCTGTACGAGATGGCGAAAGAAGGCGTTGATTTGTCAAAAGTATCGTGGACGGCACACTGAGCATCTAACAGGAGAGGGAAAATGGCTTATTCCGATAAGGTTTTAGATCACTACAACAACCCGAGGAACGTTGGCTCTCTGGATAAAACCAGTGCCAACGTGGGTACCGGAATGGTGGGAGCTCCGGAGTGCGGCGACGTGATGAAGCTGCAAGTTCGAGTAAACCCGGAGACAGGTGTTATTGAGGAAGCTAAGTTCAAAACATTTGGCTGTGGAAGCGCGATCGCCAGCTCATCGCTTGCGACCGAGTGGCTGAAGGGCAAGACTGTGGATCAGGCGCTTGAGATCAAGAACACGGATATCGTGAACGAACTCTCGCTGCCCCCGGTAAAGATTCACTGTTCGGTTTTGGCGGAGGATGCCATCAAGGCAGCGATCTCCGACTACAAGAAAAAGCACACCCCAAGCAATGTAGAGGCTTCGGCCGCAGCGGTGGTGCGATAAGCCGCGGTGCCCGGCGCCGCCACGTACTTGTGCGAGAGAAGGTATTTAATTCATGAGTGAGCTGACTCAGCTGGCACCGGAATCGGCGCCCGCCCCGGCCGGCGCCTCAAAGACGGTCCATGTCACCGCGAAGGCGATCGACAAAATTCGAGCCGCCTTTGCACGCGAGGGTGTAACGGGCGGGCTGCGTCTCGGTGTTCTGGGAGGTGGCTGTTCCGGTTTAAGCTACCAGTTCAAGTTTGCTGCGCAACCACGCCCGAACGACAACGTATTTGAGTTCGACGATGTTCGTGTATTCGTTGATCCGAAGAGCATGGTTTTTTTGGATGGGATGACGCTCGACTGGCAGGATTCTCTCATGCAGTCCGGCTTTGTGTTCCAGAATCCGCACGCTAAGAAGAGCTGCGGATGCGGCACATCCTTTTCCGCGTGAGCGCGAAAGGCGCGGAAACGTGCGACCGGACAGGAAAGCGGCTCTGTATCCTTTGGTTCGCGCGTTTGAGATCGCGACCGTTCTGCACCATTTCCTAGAAGACAATAGCGGCTTCGTTGAGAAGCTCGTTTACCCGCCTGATGTCTACCTTTACGCGAGATTTCTATCATTTTTTTGGCATCGACCGCAAACTTTCGCTCAATGAAGGTGATCTTCAAAAGCGGTTCTATGAGCTCAGCCGTCAATGGCACCCGGACCGCTTCACACGGAAAAGCCTCGAAGAGCAGCAGGAGGCTCTGAACGCCACTTCGGTGCTGAACGACGGTTACCGGACCCTACGCGATCCGATCAAGCGCGCCGAGTATCTGCTGACGGAAGAAGGCTTCCCGATTGGAGAGCAACGTTCTCGCGACGTGCCGCCGGAGCTTCTGGAAGAAGTCTTCGATTTGAATATGGCGCTCGAAGAGCTCAAAGGCGGCGACGAGGACGCCCGTCCGCAGCTTGAATCGGCACGCCGCAACTTCACGAATATGCGCGCGGAGATTGACTCCGACTTACAGAAACTGTTTGCCGTCTATGATGCTTCGGACGCTCAGAGCGCCGCTGCAAAGCAGGCGTTGCACGAAATTCGCGGTCTTCTGAATCGCCGCCGCTACGTCGAAAACCTGATTCGCGATGTTGATCGCGCGCTTGCTCCGTCGAACACGCAAACTGTAGAAGATCGCTTATAAGGCACTGATGGGAACTTTTCAAATTGACTTTGGCGAAGAACGCAAGTCTAAGATCGTCGGCATAGATCTAGGGACTACGAACAGCTTAATTGCTTACACCGACCTGACGAAGCCCAGGATCATTGAGGATCCGGAGGGACGGAAGATCGTTCCGAGTATTGTCTCGCTAGATACGGACGGAAGGCTGATTGCCGGCGAAGAAGCACGCGCACTCCTGTTGACGAATCCGGAACGCACGGTCTATTCGGTGAAGCGGCTGATGGGCCGCGGGGTGGACGACGTCGCGGCCGAAGTAAAGCTGTTTCCATTTCGAATCGCGGAAGGAAGTGAGTCGGTCATCAAGCTTCAGTTAGGCGACCGGACATTTACGCCTCCGGAGATCTCCGCAGCGGTATTGCGCCAGTTGCGCGACAATGCGGAAGCTGCGCTCGGTACGCCGGTGAGGGAAGCAGTCATTACTGTGCCCGCTTATTTCAACGACGCACAGCGACAGGCAACCAAGGATGCGGGACGGCTTGCCGGTCTGGATGTTTTGCGGCTGGTGAACGAACCGACAGCAGCGGCGCTCGCGTACGGTCTCGATAAGCGAAAAGAAGGCATTATCGCCATCTACGATTTCGGGGGTGGCACTTTCGATATCTCGATTCTGCGCCTGCACGACGGCATTTTTGAAGTTTTGGCCACAAATGGCGATACTCACCTGGGTGGCGATGACATCGATAATCTGCTGTTGCAAATTGCGCTCGAAGATGTGCAGTCGGAGTGGGGTGTCGATTTGGCGCGGGATACGGAGGGTGTGCAGCGATTGCGGCGCGCCGTTATTCAGGCGAAAGAAGAACTATCATTCGTTCCCGATGCGACGATCGAGCTGGAGTATGACGGCAAACGCTATTCGCGAGCGTTCAATCGTGAACTGCTGGAGCGTCTGATCGCGCCGATCATCGAACGGACGCTTGAGCCTTGCCGCGCTTGTCTCGCTGACGCAAAGCTGACCGTCGAACAGATTGATGAGGTTGTACTTGTCGGCGGCTCTACGCGCATTCCGTTGGTGCGTTCGGCAGTCGAACGTCTGTTCAAAGCGAAGCCGCATACCGAATTGAATCCGGACGAAGTAGTAGCCTTAGGTGCTGCCGTGCAGGCGGGCATTCTGTCCGGCGATGTCGAAGATAAACTTCTTCTGGACGTCACGCCCCTTTCCCTGGGCATCGAAACGATGGGCGGAGTCGTATCGAAGCTGATTCATCGAAACTCCACTATTCCCGCAAGCGCAACCGAAACCTTCACCACAGCCGTTGACGGCCAACGTAACGTGTTGATCCACGTGTTGCAGGGTGAGCGCGAACTGGTGAAGGACAATCGCAGCCTGGCCCGTTTCGATCTGAAGGATCTGAATCCTCTTCCCGCCGGGCTAACTCGCATAGAAGTGCGTTTTTTGATCGATGCTAATGGCATCCTGAACGTCACTGCACGGGATGCCCGCACCGGTAAAGAGCAGAGCATCGAAGTAAAGCCTTCGTATGGACTCAGCGATGAGAGCGTCGAAGCAATGATCCGCGAGTCCGAGGAGAAAGCCGAAGAAGATTTGCGCGAGCGCCAGCTACGTGAAGTCCGGGTGGAAGCCGACAGCATTCTTGCGGCAACGGAAAAGGCGCAAAGAAACAATGCGTGGCTAACGTTGACGAAAGAAGAGCAAGCCGCTGTCGAGACAGCCAAACGCGAATTGTTGACTGTTTACCATGGCAGCGATCATCACGTGATTCATGCAAGAATGGACGCGCTGAACGCCGCCACGCTTAAACTTGCGGAGAACATGGTGAACACCGCGGTGGGCAACGCCCTGAAGGGCACAAAGATCGACTAAGCGTTCAAAGAACTCGGTCTCTTAGAAGACCAATTTAGCAGCGAACTGAATGAGCCGTGGGTTGTTCACGGTGGTGTTGATAGCGCCAAATCCCGGTGTACCCATTGTCGGGCAGGAGCTGCAGTTGCTGCTTCCCGGAGTTCCGAACTGCGGGTGATTAAACAGGTTGAAGATTTCGGTCCGGAGATCTAGCTGCGTCGCCTCGCGAATCGGGAAGTGTTTGATAACGGAGAAGTCGGTGTTAAGGAATCCCGGTCCGGATAGCGCGGCGCGAGGGGCATTGCCCAACTCGCCATGAGGTGGCTGGACGAAGCACGACGTATTAAACCATTCACTCAAAGAAGGGCGAGTCAACTCTGCGTTGCAAATCTGGTTGGGCCGGATCAGGCTGGCGCCGTTGGGATTGACAAAGTTCACACCGGAATCATTGCTGCCTGCTAACACGTAGATCGGAAATCCCGAGGTAGCCTTTTGGATGACGGTCACCTCCCAACCACCGAGGATGGCATCCGTGGCTGCGTTCCAGGAACTGCCGAAATGCTTGCCTCTGCCAAAGGGTAGTTGGTAAATGACGCTGGCCGTCAGGTTCTGATTGAGATTGATCTGAGATAGCGCCCAGTCCAGCTTTGAGCTGTTTGGCAGCGGCCAGTAGGTGGCTCCGAAGTTGCTGCCTAATCCGTCGGGGAATCCACTGTCCTTGGCGCGTGAGTAGGTATACCCGATCAAAGCGTAAATGCCATGCGTATTGCGCGTTTCCGCCTTGATCTGCAGCGAGTTGTAGGTTGCGCGGCCAACGTCATTGATATTCGAAATCGTGCCGTATTGCGGATACGGTTGGCCGAAAGCACTGCCTCCCGGGCCGCAGCCGAGTGTGTAGCCTGGAACAACACCGCATGCCGAAGGTGAACCGATGTTCAGGTTGTTGCCGTCCACGAGAATGTGTGACGCCTTCGAACCCGCATAGCCAACCGTAAAGACAACGCCTCCCGCTACCTGCTGTTCCAGATTGACGTTGTATTGCTGAACTCGCCCCTGCTTGAAATCGAGATTCTGAGAGAAGAGGGTACCGGTGAAGGTCGACAGCGCCGGCGGCGAGGTAAAGATCGGAAATCCTTGCGAGATGCTGTAACTGGGGACCGGTCCAAAGGAGAAGACATCTCCTTCCGCGTAGTAAGGAGGATTCTGCCACAAGCCCTGCGCGCCTTGATTCCAGGAAGAGTCATGGAAGATCGCATAACCGGCACGGATTACCGTTTTCAAGCTGCCTGCCGGCTTCCAGGCCACTCCGACGCGGGGCTCGAGCGCAGTCTTGTCCATTTGGACGCCTGCCGCGGAATCAGCGCCCTGACCGGCCACGAGCAGCTTGCCTGTGGCGAAGTCGAAATTCGCCTGACGATCGGCAGCTTCAGTGATCGGCGTTGTCAGAGCCCAGGCCAACCCCAGGTTCAAAGTCAAATCCTTCGACACCCGCCAATTGTCTTCGACGAATGGGCGGTACATTTTCCAGCGCCGTCCGGTAATGGGCCCATTGAAGGTCTGATCGTGAATACCAAGATTAGGGTTGCCCAACAGGAAATCCGCCATCGGCTCGCTGGTAAACGATGCTAAGCCAAAGATCCAGAAGCCATCCTGAAAACCTTCCGCCGACACGTTCATCTGATTGGCGCGGAAGCCGCCGCCAATTTCAATATCGTGGTTGCCGCGGATCATGTGCAGCGAATCGGAAACGGTAAATACATTGGTGCCGCCCTGGAACGGCGAATAAGCTCGATCGCCCAACGACCAGTAGCCGGTGATCTGGGTGGATGTCAGCCCGCAGCTGATGCCGCCGAGGTTGGCGCCGGGGATTCCCAGCTTTTCTGCCGCGCAGGTGCCGGTGCCGAACGACGTAATGTAATTGAAAATCCGGTTGTAGCCGGCGTTGATCTGGTTAATCGTGTTTGGCGAGAAGACGTGCGTTTCCGACACCGCCGCATTGCGGCCGTGATTGGCGATATCCTGCGTGCTGGCGAACGTTCCGGCTTCCGCCCATCCGGGTGATCCGCCTGGTACGAACGACGTTGCCTGATCGTAGCTGAAGCGCGCGAATGCTTCGTCCTTTTCCGAGAAGTTCTGATCCAGTCGAAAGTCGAATTTGTTCTCATCCAATTTCCGGACCGGGACGTTGGTGTAGTTGTAACCGAGCGCCGAGTTGTTGGCATTGGGCAGCGGATAAAGATTGATCATCTGCTGCGCGATGGGATTGATCATGCTGGTTGGAATCTTGTTGCAGTTGACTCCAGCCGCTTGCACGCCGTTCACTGCAGGCAGCGGGTTGCCGGCAGCATCGCACTGGAACGCGGTGCTGGTACCGGTGGCATATGGGTTCGTCAGGAACCCACTGCGAGGCGTGCCGAACGGGTCGGCGCTGAAGTCGCCGCTGTGCATGGCGACCGACGGAACGACGCCAGTGAACGGAATCCCGTGACGCTGGTTTTTCCCTTCGTAATCACCAAAGAAAAATGTTTTGCCCTTGCGAATCGGTCCGCCGATGGAGCCGCCGTATTGGTTGAGATTGAATTGTTCCGTCTCGGTCGCAAAGAAACTGCGCGCATCCAGATCGGTGTTGCGGAAGAATTCAAACAACGATCCATGGAAAGAATTCGATCCGGATTTCGTCGTGACCAAAACGGTTGGGCCGGCGCGCGTGCCCCACTCAGCCGAGTAATTGTAGGTCAGAACCTTGAACTCTTGAATGGCATCAATGGAAGGCAGAATGGCAATGCCGCCGGCCGTCAGTTCGTTATTGTCGTTGCCATCGAGCAGCCAGTCGGTGCTGTTCGCGCGCGAACCGCCAACTGAAAGCGAGTAGGATCCACGAGCGGACACCTCACTGCTAGGACCACCATTGAAAAAGCTGGATGTATTCGTTTCCTGCGTAGTTCCGGGCGTCAGCGTTGCCAATTGCACGAAATCGCGGCCGTTCAACGGCAGTTGGGCTACTTGTTGCGAGTTGATGACCTGGCCCAGGGTTGCGTTCGTCGTCTGAACGCTGACCGCGGTTGCGCTAACTTCAACAGTCTGCGTTACGGATGCGGGCACCAATTTGAAATTGATCTCGCGGTGCTCATCGACCTGAAGCGGAATATTTTTTTCTTCCGCCGGTTGAAACCCAGACTGTTCGACGCGCACAGTGAAGGTGGAGACGGGAAGAAGGGGAATCAGATAGTGTCCATCTGCGTCCGTGATCGCCTTTCGCGAGAGGCCGGTGGATTCGGAGCTTACCATTATTTTCGCGCCTGGAACAACCGATCCGGTCGCATCTGTAACAGTTCCGGAAACGCTTCCTGTAGCTTGGCCGAAAAGGCACCCAGCGGCGAGCACCAGAATCGCAAAGGCTACGGCGGCACGTGGCCAATTGGGAAGGGATGTCGTTGGCTCTTTAGGCGACGCGCTCAACAACGTGGCCGTGTTGCGCCTATTTTCCCAAGATGTACAGCTAGTTAACACCAAAGCTCCTTCGCTTTCCCCAATCATGCAAAATACGCCGAGTGACGGACGTGGACGCTCGTGTACACCAGTAATTTGAACTTGTATCTTAGGTTGGTTATAACCGCACTGTCAAGCAGATGCCGTGGTGGGTATTAAAGGATCGCTTTGCCTACCAATACCAATCCGGCAGCGTAACAAGCGAACATAAGGCCGATTAAAATGTGCGAGATTCGCGGCGCGTGCTGAAATTCCTTCCAGATAAATACGCCCCAAATTGCCGCCACTAATGTTGCTCCCTGTCCCAGCGCATAAGACACGGCTGGTCCCGCGACGCCGGAGGCGACAACGTTCACACACAGCGCAAGCATCCAGATGGCGCCGCCCAAGATACCAATGACGTGTAACCATGCAGATCCCTGCCGGTATTGCTGAAAAGTTACTCCAGCTAACTTCATGAACACCGTGTTGATCACGAAATTGCTGAGCAACAATCCAATCGCAAATACAACTGCGGCCGTGTAAGGTGTCAGCTTTCCGCGCACAATAGGCGAAGTATTAAACGCCGGCGAAATGGCCAGCATGAGTTGTGGATAAAACAATCCCATTAGACAGCCTGCCGCGATGCTGAAAAGAATGCCGCGCGTGCCTCGGTTATGCGCGGGCTCCGCTACGTTTTTCGGCGCCGACCGCGCCGATGCGGCGGCCGAAAGAAGCATTGCGGCGACAATGAACACGACTCCGCCGAAAAGGAAGGCGGGGTCGCCGTGAGGCGATTGAATGTAACTTGCAATCGTACCGATCGCCAGTGCCAAACCGATGCCGAGCGGAAAGGCAACCGACATGCCAGCCGCATCGATTGCTGCGACCAACAAAAGATTGGCCAGATTAAAAACTGTGCCGCTGAGTAAAGCGGCCCCGATTGAACTCGCGCTGGCGCTTTGAAAGTTCGGCAGCGCAGCTTGCCCGCTCGAGCCCGTGCTGCCGGCGGTGAATGCGAACAATATCGAAAATAATAGGACGCCGACGGCGTAGTCCCAATAATAGAGCTGGAAAGGCCAACGAGCTTTCCCGGCCATCTTCTGCGTGTTGGCCCAGGAGCCCCACCCAACCATCGTAATCATGCAAAGCAGAATGGCCGTCGTCGGATTTTGAACGATAAACAAGCTTCCTCCGTTACGCCGTATTTAGCCCGCGTTCAGCGAGAAATGCGCTCACTTGCTCGCGCGTCGGGATCGATGATTGAGCGCCGAACTTTGTTACGGACAGTGCAGCGGCGGCATTGGCAAACCGCGCCGCTTCCTCGTTGTCGCGCCCCTCGGCAAGAGCTACCGCAAATGCTCCGTTGAACGTATCGCCCGCGGCAGTCGTGTCGACCGCTTCCACTACAAACCCGGGAACGCGGCGGCGGCTCCGTGCATCGGCAAGCAGGCAGCCAAGCGCCCCCAATTTCAACACGATGTTGGCCGGTCCTAATTTCAGCAGCTCCATCGCCGCGCCTTCCGCATCGTCAAACGTGTCGATCGTCTTGTCCGTGCCAAGCAGCGTTGCCGCCTCGGTTTGATTCGGTGTCAAATACGTCACCGACGAAAGAATATCCGAGCTAAGCGCCTGCGCGGGCGCCGGATCGAGAATCGTAACGGCACCGGCCTCTTTTGCCATGGCGAGCGTTGACGCGGTGGCGGCCATCGGCACTTCCAGCTGGCATAGAACGATGCTGGGTCCTGCGAGCATTTTGCTCAACTGTGCGCGTACAACAGCGGCGGTAAGCTTTCCATTCGCCGCGGGCGAAACCACGATCAGGTTCTCGCCACTCGGGAGCACTAGAATACACGCCGTGCCAGTTGCTCCGTCCAACCGCTCAATTGCCGAAGTGTCCACGTTTGATGTATGCAGGCTATTCAATAAAAGACCGGCCAACTGATCGTTGCCGATGGCGCCAATCATGCTGGCAGCCCCACCGAGAAGCCCCGCTGCGGCCGCCTGGTTCCCGCCCTTGCCTCCCGGAATGATGCGGAGATCTTGACCCAGGATGGTTTCTCCGGGGCGCGGCACTCTTGGCACAGGCTGCACAAGGTCTGCATTCAAACTGCCGACAATCACGATCTTCTTCATGGATCCTTGAGATGCGGACGTTCCTGTCGTGCCACGGTAACATAGACAAATCTTTGATGCTGAAGCGTGTGCCGTTTCCCCGCAGCCGTGCGATGCTTTTGTGCATCTCGCCGTTTGCAGCGGCTCTTGCCCTTACGCTGCTGATGAATGCGCAAGCCGCCGAAGAACAGGATTGGCCGAATTATGGCAACGATCCGGGCGGCATGCGGTACTCACAGCTCAAGCAGATCGATACCTCAAACGTAGAAAAGCTAACTGTCGCCTGGACGTTTCACACGCACGATGTTTCAGACGGTAAAGCTGACTCTCGTCGCAGCGGACTCGAAACGACGCCCATCATGGTGGACGGCACGCTTTATATCAGCACAGCTTTTAACCGGATCATTGCGCTCGATCCCGAAACCGGACTCCAGCGCTGGGCATACGATCCCCGGATCGACCGGAAATGGGAAGCGGGCGATGGATTAATCACTCGCGGTGTAGCAACCTGGCTCGACGCGTCGCGTCCTGCCGGTAGTCCGTGCCGGCGGACGATCTTTGAAGCGACCATCGACGCACGCCTGGTTGCGGTGGATGCTGCCAACGGAACTCCGTGTCCGGATTTTGGTATTACCGGACCCGTCAGTTTGCGCGATGTAACGCGGTTTCGCGCAGGCTGGTATCACGTGACTTCGCCTCCCGCCGTGATCGATGGTTTGGTCGTCGTGGGCTCTGGCGTTGACGACAACGGCCGGGCCGACATGCCGAGCGGCGTTGTTCGCGCCTTCGATGCGCGCACCGGCGCCCTCGCATGGAGCTGGGAACCGATTCCGCCGAATTCAGAAGACAAGAAATGGTTCACCGGTGCGGCGAATGCCTGGTCGATCATCACCGTTGATCCGGCACGGCATTTGGTGTTCGTACCCACAGGGAGCGCCAGCCCCGATTACTACGGTGGCCTGCGCCTGGGCGATGACAAATGGGCAAATTCGGTGGTCGCCCTGGATGCAAAATCAGGCAAGCTGTCCTGGGGGTTCCAACTAGTGCACCATGACCTATGGGATTACGATTCGGCATCTCCGCCCTTGCTTGCTACTTTGCCGCACGACGGCAAAACGCTGCCGGTTGTGATTCAAGGCAACAAAACAGGTTTCCTCTACACGCTCGAACGTGAAACCGGCAAGCCGGTATTTCCCATCACCGAGCAGCCGGTACCCCAAACCGACATTCCCGGCGAGGTGACTTCGCTGACGCAGCCGATTCCGTCCGCGCCGCCGGCTTTGGCTCCCCAACGCGTTTCCTCCGACCAAGCTTGGGGCACGACTCCGGACGAACGCACAGCTTGTGAAAGCGCCATTCGTGAGCTGCGAAATGAGGGCATTTTCACGCCGCCCTCATTAAAGGGAACGCTCGTCGTGCCCGGCAATATCGGTGGAATGACCTGGAGCGGTTATGCGTATTCACCGGATCAAAATGTGTTGATCGTCAACACAAACAATCTGCCTTCAAAAGTAAGGCTGATCGCCCGAACTGATTTTGAAAACGGCCCGCGACCAGAGCACGGCGAATACACGGCGCAGACTGGAACCCCGTATGGAATGTTCCGGCGCATCTTTCTGTCCCCGAAAAGCGGTCTGCCATGCACATCGCCGCCTTGGGGGATGTTGTCTGCTGTTGATATGGCGCGAGGGACAATTCGCTGGCAGGTGCCCCTGGGTGCATTCACCCCCGCCATCCCGGGCACCGGAACCCTGAATCTGGGCGGTCCGATCGTCACCGCGGGAGGCTTGGCCTTCATCGCCGGAACCTTTGATTCGTATTTTCGCGCCTTCGAGATAACAACTGGAAAGGAACTCTGGCGTACGAAACTTCCGGCCGCCGGTCACGCAACACCCATGACCTACGCACTTCGAGGGCGTCAATATGTCGTCATTGCCGCGAGCGGTCACGCGCATATTGATGAAGAATCGCAAAGCGACGCTATTGTGGCATTTTCGCTTCCCGCCAAATGAGTGAGGGGGCGTGCTCGACCGAACGTCTAAGATGCGAAACGCGCGCGACCGGCAAGGTCCGCGCGCGCGTCTTTCTAAATTGAACTAACGTTTCTATTCCAAGTCGAAGCTACCGAAGCAGGGTGCCACGACATCCTCCGGAATCCGCGTTACAGCAGAAGCAATTTGATTCCAAGAATGAGACTAAGCCAAAATGCCGCAGTTGGACCTGCGGCAAAAAAGAGACCGCGCAGAATGTTTATGTTGTATTCAGCGTGATCGTCATACACGGGAAATATTGAATCGGCGCCACTTGCGACATCCTCCGACTCTTTTTTCCCACTCAAATTCCACATGCACTGCTCCTACGTGGCTCGACCCTATACGTGAAAATACTTGGGCGAGCAAGGTACTGTTTGATTCTCGGATCTACTTACCAGGGATGACAAGCCCTAAAGGCGGAAAACCTAATTAAATTGATGTAATTCTTACACGACGGACACGGGACTGTCAATAACATGGCATACATTTACTCTGCCAAAGTCCACGCAATCAAAAGACTGCCCACCGCCGTCAGCAGATACTGCTTCCCGTCCAGTTCATATGTCGTTGGCCCGGTGAGCATCCCGGCGCTGACATGCGCATGCCATAAAGTCTTTCCCGTCGCAGGGTCAAGGGCAAGCAGGTTGTTCGCATTATCAGCGGTAAACAACAGATTTCCTGCCGTGGAAAGCAATCCCGCGACAGCCTCGCCTTTACCCATTTCGTGTTTCCAGCGGATATTCCCGGTCTTATAGTCCATCCCGACCAGAAAAGAGTCTGCCCAGAGATTCCGGTCGCGTCCTGCCCAACCCTCCGGTTTCCCCTCCGCAGTCATATAGAAAAGGCTCCAGAGGCGCCGCGCGCTGAACAAAAACAACTGAGACTTGGGATCAAATGTGGGAGCCATCCAATTGGTCGCGCCGTCGGAGCCAGGCGAGACCAGCACGCCGTCTGGTTTCGGCTCTTTCGCGGGATTCGGGATAGGCTGGCCCCTCGAGTCGATGCCCTTCGACCAGTTCGTTGCGACAAACGGCGTGGTAAGTATGTGCTCGCCGGTCGTCCGGTCCAGCACGAAGAAAAAGCCGTTACGGCTGGCTTGTAACAGAAGCTTGCGATGAACGCCGTTGTAGTCGTCATCCACCAGAACGGGCGTCTGAACGGCATCCCAATCGTGCGTATCATGTGGCGACGGCTGGAAATGCCAAAGCAGTTTGCCGGTATCGGGATTCAACGACACAATCGAGCAGGTATAGAGGTTTTCCCCTTTTCGAATGTCGCCGTTCAAAACGGGGTTAGGATTTCCGATGCCCCAATAAAGCTGGTTTAAGCCCGGATCGTAGGTGCCTGTCATCCAGGTCATGCCACCGCCGTGTGTGACCGCGTCGGTGCCTTGGGGCCATGTTTCGGATCCGGGCTCACCGGGCTTAGGTTCCGAATTCCATTTCCATTGCACGCTGCCGGTGACCGGATCGACTGAGGCCAGAAACCCCGGTACGTCGGTAACATCCCCTGAAACGCCCACAATCACGTGGTCGCGAACAATCAAGGGCGCCATCGTGGCAAAATAACCGGCTTTTGGATCCGCCAGTTCGATGTCCCAGCGAAGGTTGCCCGTCTTCGCGTCGAGCGAGACCAAATGGCAATCGGGCGTCCCAAAATACAGCCAGTCTCCGTACATGCCGACGCCGCGGTTTCCGATGTGGTCTCCCTGCGACGGACGATAGTAGTGCCAAATAGTTTCGCCCGAGTGGGCATCTGCCGCCCAGACATTATCCGGAGTGGTGAAATACAGGATGCCGTTGACCATCAGTGGCGTCGACTTGATCCCGACCGTCTGGAATTGGGACATCCAAGCCAGGGTTAGTCGCTTTACGTTCGATTGGTTAATCTGAGAAAGCTCGCTGAACCGGCGGCCCGAGTAATCTCCATTAAAGGTGGGCCAGTCTTTTGATAGCGGTTTCGACAGGTCTGCCGTCTGCAGGCTTGCGTTGGCAGAATCAGCGGCGATCGTGACCTGTAAGTTCACTACCGCGGCCAGCAGGGTAGCGGCAACAACTTTCATCATCTATTTCGCCTTTTCCAGGAACGCAAACAAGTTGTGAATATCGGCATCGGTATAGCGGCTGGTCAAAGCTCGATGCGCTTCCAAAGGATCATGAATCGCGATCGTCACGTCCGGAACTGCAAACGATCGGTACCAGCCATCCTGCGCCATAATGCTGATCCGAAACTCGTCCTGGTGTAGAATCTTGCCTTCATAGCGCGTGCCATCTTTTAACGTGACGGTCGCTGTCGGTTTGGGAGCACGGGAGTTATTTGGATACACAATCGCCTGCTGCAAATCAATCGGGTTCATTCGCGACGCGATGCCTTTCAAATCGCCATCCAGGCTGTGGCACCCGGAGCAGCCGCCGTCTCCCAAAAAGAAGGCTTTGCCGGCTTCGGCATTCCCGGTGAGAAGCTTCGCCACCGGATAATTTCCAGGCACATGCGCGCTGTGCGATGCTTCGTAGGCCTGGTGATGGAGAAAAGCGATAATATCCGCTACCTGTTTGTCGCTGAGCGCCGGGAAAGCGGGCATTCCCTGATCCGGACGCCCGTTTCGAATGGTAGGCGCTAAAAGGCTTCCTTGTTCATCGTGAGCGACAATCGACGACCGTACCAGGTCAGGTGCGCGAGAACCCGTCGCGTCTTCGCCGTGACAAAATCCGCAGCTTGACTTGAATTGGGCCTGACCACGCTCAACCGCTGCCGGGTCGCTCTCGCTTACTGCTGTTGCTGGCTTGTGACCTTGCCCCCAGGCGGGCGTAATCAAAATGAGCGCGAACAACCACGCGCGTTGAAAGCGTTTCAACATAGTATTCTCCAGCATTTACAGCGAGGGATCGGGCACCGCATGCATGATATCCTTGAGCAACATATGGGTGATTACGCACCCAGGGCATTCCTGCCATCCGCTCAAAAACTCTTGTGAGCCTCAATCTCAACCTGGAAGATCCCTCGGCCGTCGCTAGCCTGATCGATCATACATTGCTGAAACCCGATGCCCGCGAAGCTGACGTCACTCAACTTTGCGAGGAGGCGCTCCGCTGGAACTTCGCTTCGGTTTGTGTGAATCCATATTGGGTACCGCTCTGTGCTTCTGTGCTCGCCGGATCGCCCGTTAATATCTGTACGGTGATCGGCTTTCCACTAGGAGCAAATGCGCCTGTTATCAAACTGGCGGAGGCGGAACATGCACTGCAGTCCGGCGCTCAGGAACTGGATTTGGTCCAAAACATCGGCGCGCTCCGATCGGGCCAGCTCGCAAGCGTCGATAAAGAGATCGAGGACTTGGCGCGCCGCGTTCACCATGCGGGTTCTCTCTTGAAAGTAATCCTGGAAACGTCATTGTTGACCGACGAGGAGATTGTGTTGTCCTGCCGCCTGGCTGTTCGCGCCGGCGCGGATTTCGTGAAAACATCCACTGGATTTTCAGGTGGCGGAGCGACAAAGGCGCATGTCGCGTTACTCCGTCAGGCCGTAGGGCTTGCTATCGGTGTAAAGGCGTCCGGCGGGATTCGCACCCTGGCTGTGTTACGCGAGATGGTCTCGGCGGGGGCGAATCGCATCGGCAGCAGTTCGGGCATTGCAATCCTCAACGAATTAGCGGCGGCGGGGACCGGTGCCGCTGCGCCCGAAGGCGGATATTAATGGGTATGCGGGGCACCCAAGTCCGCTTTCGCGAACGCTCTGAACTCCTGGACTTCCTCCTCGAAGTCAGCGCCGCAACCAGCGAGACTCTCGACCTGGACAAACTACTGACCAACGTCGCCGAGATCATCAAGGAGGTCATTCGTTACGAACTCTTTGCAATTCTGCTTTACAGCGAACGGACACGTACCCTGCGAATGCGCTATTCCATTGGCCATCGCGAAGAAGTGGCGCGCAACCTGAGCATCGAAGTCGGGGAAGGTATCACCGGTGCTGCAGCCGCTACCCGTCAGCCCATCCTGGTCCGTGACGTCCGTGTGGACGACCGCTATCTAAACGCTCTGGATGCCGTTCGCGCGGAACTGGCTGCTCCGATGTTGATTCGTGGCAAGCTTGTCGGGGTTATCGACTTGCAGTCCACAACGCTCAACGCTTTTTCGGAACAGGACCGGGGTCTCCTTGCCCTGCTTGCAAGCCGGGTTGCAGCAGCGATTGACAACGCCCGCTTGTACCGGCGCGTCCACGGACAAAACCGCACGCTGCGAGTGTTGGCCCATCTTTCGCAGGAGTTCAGTTCAATTCTTGATTTGGACGAACTGCTGACGAAGGTGGGAGTGACAATCCGTGCGCTGATCAACTTCGATGCTTTCAGCATTTTTATGGTGAATGATGAACGTAAAGTGCTGCAGTGCCGCTTCAGTCAGCGATATGACGAAGTAGGAACGATCGAGAATGTCCCGTTTGGCAAGGGATTGATCGGGGCCGCTGTTGAGTCGCGAGCGATTGTCCGGGTTGGCGACGTTCTGAAGGATCCGCGTTACATCCCGTCGCACGAAGATATCCGTTCCGAAATTGCAGTGCCACTTATCCTGCATGACCGTGTTATTGGCGTCATGAATCTGGAAAGCGTACGCTACAGCTACTTCACAGAAGATCATGCTCGCGCATTAAGTCTGCTGGCTCCGCAGATTGCTACGTCCGTAGAGAATGCTCGTCTGTACCAGGAACTCGGGCAGCGCGAGCAGCGAATGGAGGAAGACTTAAAGGCCGCCTACAAGCTGCAATCTGTGTTATTGCCGCGCACGATTTCCGAGATCCGGGGCCTCGATACTGCAATTCGTAGCCGGCCGGCACGTGAAATCACTGGCGACTTATACGATTTCTTTGAGCAATCTGAGGATTACACGTTAATTGCTTTCGGCGACGTCAGCGGCAAAGGAGCCGCAGCCGCTATTTACGGCGCACTGATTTCCGGGTTGCTTCGCACGCTTGCGCCTCGCAAACGTACACCATCGCAACTGATGAAGCTGCTCAATGAAGCTCTTCTGGAGCGCAAAGTCGACGCCCAATATGCCACGCTGTCTTTGCTTTTATGGAACGCGGCTACCCGCACCTTCACCATCGCGGCCGCAGGTACGCTGCCGCCTTTGATTTGTCGCAACGGCAAAATTCTGGAAGTGAAAATAACCGGTGTGCCAATCGGATTGCTCGAAGATCGCACGTATGAGCAGGCCGAGTTTGAGACAAAGCCTCAGGATATTGTTCTCCTCTACTCCGATGGCGTGGAAGACCAGCTTGCCGAGGACTCAGACTATGGCCGCAAGCGCGTGGAAAAAGTCCTCCTGGCGAATGCGAAAGCTCCTGTTGGCGATATTGCGAAAGCTATCTTTGCCGATATCGATGCCTTTCGCGGCAGCACCGCTCTGACGGACGATCAAAGTGTCGTGGCGATGAGAGTGCGTTAGCCAAAATGTTCTGCGAAGCTATCGATCTCCATGCCGTCGCTCGGGAATATGGCACGCCCGCATACGTCTATTCGGCATCGGCGATTCGTCTGAATTATCAAGCCTACGAAAATGGTCTGGCCGATGTTCCTCATCGAATCTGCTTTGCGGTCAAGTCAAATTCAAATCTCGCCGTTCTATCTTTGCTCGCGCAGGAAGGCGCAGGCTTCGACATAGTCTCCGGCGGAGAACTCTTTCGTGTTCTCGCGGCGGGAGGTGATCCCGCAAAGGTGGTCTTTTCTGGCGTCGGCAAAACCGAAGAGGAGATCCGGTTTGCATTGGAGCATCGAATTCACAGCTTTAACTGCGAATCCGAAGCGGAAATCAGCCTGATCTCCAGAATTGCAACCGATCTCGGCTGCACAGCCTCTATTGCGATTCGCGTCAATCCGGATGTCGATGCCACTACGCATCCCTATATCTCCACCGGTCTCCGCGAGCACAAGTTCGGCATCGACATCGATCGTGCCGAGGATCTCTACCTTAGCGCGTCGTTGCTATCCGGCGTGGCCGCGGAGGGCGTCAGTTGCCACATTGGTTCTCAACTTCTTTCCATCGAGCCGGTGTTGGAAGCTGCGGACAAGGTGCTGGCGTTGATCGATCGGCTGCAGCGGCGCGGTCTTCCCATCCGCTATCTCGATCTCGGCGGTGGCTTGGGAGTTCCGTATCGAAAGGATGAAAACGGTGTTCCCATCAGCGTCTTCGTCGAACATATCCTGGCAAGAACTCGCACCAACGATCTGACCCTGATGCTAGAGCCCGGCCGTTCGATCGTAGCGGAAGCCGGAATCCTGCTGACGCGCGTTCTCTTAGTAAAGGAAAACGGCAGAAAGACATTCGTCATTGTGGATGCGGCGATGAACGATCTGTTACGCCCTGCTCTCTATCAGGCCCATCACGAAATCGAGGTTCTGCCGAGCCCGCTAGAGAAGCTGTCGAGAACGTCCAGCGCCTCTCTGATAACCGCCGATATTGTAGGACCGGTTTGTGAGACCGGCGACTTCTTCGCGCGCGACCGGACAATGTCCCGTCCTGAACCAGGCGATCTGATAACAATCAAGACCGCCGGCGCCTATGGATTTGTGCTCTCCTCGAACTACAATTCACGTCCGCGCGCTTGCGAACTTTTAGTCGATGGCTCTCGTATCCATATTGCACGGAAGCGGGAAACTTACGAAGACTTGATTCGCGGTGAGGCGCCCGCCTTAGGCCATACTGTACAGGAAGATGACCGATTCGCCGGCGATCGTTGTAAAGGACCTGCATAAATCGTACGGCGACTTTGAAGCCGTACGCGGGATTGATCTGGAAGTTGCTTCTGGCGAGGTGTTCGGCCTACTCGGACCAAACGGCGCCGGAAAGACGACTACGGTAGAGATTCTCGAAGGCCTGCGGCCAAGATCTAGTGGAACCGTGTCTGTGCTCGGATTTGATCCGGCTCTGCAATCCAGGCAAGTAAAGGATCGTGTCGGCATTTGTCTGCAGGCCACGAATTTACCCGACAAAATCAAAGTGATTGAGGCGCTGCAACTGTTCGGCGCTTTTTACTCGCACTCAGCCGACCCTGACAAGCTGTTAGGCATTTTGCAGCTGAGTGACAAGCGCGAAGCATTCTATAAATCTCTCTCGGGTGGACAGAAGCAGCGCGTGGCTCTCGCTCTGGCTCTGGTCAACGAACCGAAACTTCTGTTTTTGGACGAGCCTACTACCGGGCTCGACCCACAGGTTCGTCATGAGATCCATCGAGTACTCCAGGAATTAAAGGAAAACAAGCGCTCCATTCTCATGACGACGCATTACATCGAGGAAGCCGAGCGCCTGTGCGATCGGGTAGCCATTATAGACGCCGGCAAGATAATCGAATTGGGCACGCCGCGCGAAATCCAGCAGCGCGTCATGGGCCATAGCTTGTTGGAGATCACCGCCGATCGCGCGATCCCGGAAGCAAGGCTGCCGGAACGGCTCCGCGACCAGAAACATTCGCTGCGCGATGAAGACCGTACTATCGCCATGCAGACCGACTCACCTGCCGCGACGATTGTAGAACTGGTGAAGTGGATCGATCAGGAAAAGCTAACATTGCTCGACATACAACTGAAGCGGCCGACGCTCGAAGATGTATTCATCGAATTGACCGGCAAGAAATTGCGCGAGTAGATGAAACCGTACCTTGCACAGATCCGCAGCAATCTGCGGCTGATGAAGCGGGATCGCGCCGTCCTGTTCTTCAGTTACTTGTTCCCACTGACATTTTTTTTCTTATTTGCCCAGCTTTTTGGCGGCGCGAAAGATCCCGCCGGCATGGCCCATGTTCTCAGCATGGTTATTGTTATCGGAATTTTGGGCAATGGGTTTTTCGGTGCGGGCATGCGCACCGTGCAGGATCGTGAAGCCAATGTGCTGCGACGATTTAAAGTAGCGCCAATATCGTCCTTGCCGCTGTTGGTTGCCGGGCTTGTCGCGGGCGTCGTAAGTTTTCTTCCTACTACTATCGTCTTCTTTTTGATCGCGGGATTTGTCTATCACATGCCCCTGCCGCACAATCTTTGGGCGGTGTTGCTGTTCATCTGTTTTGCCGTCGTCGCGTTTCGAACTCTCGGGAACATTGTTGCTGCGGTCGTCAATTCCGCCAGCGAGGCGCAGATCTTAATTCAGATTTTGTACTTGCCCATGCTTTTCCTCAGCGGCGCCACCTTCCCTGTGGCGATTATGCCCATTTGGGTGCAAGTGGCTGCCGGTTTCCTCCCGGCGACCTATTTGTACGGCGGCATGAACTCGATGCTGATCACGGGCGCGTCACTGTGGACGAATTGGACCGGCATTGCGGCCTTCGTGCTAACCACAGTTGTCGGAATCTTTATTGCATCTAAGCTATTTCGCTGGGAGAAGGAAGAGAAAATAGCAGGCAGAGCGAAGGCATGGGTGCTCGTTGTTTTGCTGCCTTTTCTCGTCCTTGGCGTATATCAGGGAAAAACCCGGCAGAACATTCAAAACCAAAAAATTCTCACCCACCTGGAAAACCGGGGCAGGTCGATCTTGTTCAATAACGTTCGCATTTTCGTCGGTGATGGCAATGTGGTTCAAAGCGGAGCGGTGTTGATGCGAAACGGTAAGATCGACCAGGTGTTTCAGCAGCCGCCCGCCGATCCAAAGTCGCTGAAGGCCGAAATCTACGACGAATCGGGCCGAACGTTAATGCCCGGATTGATTGATATGCATGTTCATATCGGCGCTCCGGGTGGGATATATAAGGATGCTTCTAAATACTCCGATCCCCAGGCAGGCGTCCAGCGGCTCGCCGCCTATCTGTACTGCGGGATAACTGCCGTACGTAGTACGGGCGACTGGCTGGACAGTTCACTGAAGCTGCGTTCCGAAGTGCGATCCGGGCAAGAGTTCGGCGCGGAGCTATTCACCTATGGCCCGCTATTCACAGCTCCGGGAGGCCATCCGACGGAAATGTTGCAGAACATTCCTCAGCAATATCGTACTCAGGCCGAGAAGCAATTTGTACGCTTGCCGAATACACCCCAGGAAGCTCGACAACAAGTGAATTTGTTGAAAACGGCGGGTGTGGATGGGATAAAAGCAGTATTGGAATCCGGGAGTCCGGGTTGGGGAAAGTTCAACCACTTAGCCCCGGATATCTATCGCGCCGTGATCTCGCAGGCAACGGCGCGCGGCCTGCCAACCGCCACGCACACCGGCAACTCAGCTGACGTCGACGAAGCCGTGGCGGCTGGAACAAACACTATCGAGCACGGATCGCGATCAGACCAGATTTCCGGTGCCACCTTAACGGCAATGAAGCAAAAGGCAATCGCGTTTGATCCAACGCTTAGCGTTTATGAGGCGATTGCTGCGCTCAGCGCCGGCGATCTGGATCTGCTGAATCGATCGCTCGTACAACGCGTTGTTCCGACCGGATTGCTTCGTGATACACGTGCCGCTCTGTCGCAGGAGAAGAACCATGCTCGTACGGACGCAATGCGGCCTATGCTCGACCGCCTGAACGAAAATCTTTTACGTGCTTACAAAGCAGGAGTGCCGTTGATCACCGGATCGGATGCGGGCAACATCTTGGTCTTCCACGGACCGACAATTCAACATGAGCTAGCGCTCTGGGTGAGGGCCGGTATTCCGCCGGCGGTTGCGTTGCAAGCGGCGACTCTGAATGCTGCAAAATACCTTCGGGCCGATGATCGCATCGGTTCGATCCGGAACGGCCGGGATGCCACTTTTCTGCTGCTTGACGGCGACCCGGTGCAGGACATCACAGCCACTGAACGTATCTCCGATATCTTTTATAAAGGGGAACAAGTTCAGCGATACAAGCTACTGCAGCAGGAACAGTAGTGCGGCCGGCGCGTCAAAACAAAGTACCCGAGCGTAAGCTGAAAACGTTAGATCGTGTATTGTCCAAAGCAGGGCTGGGCTCGCGAACCGAAGCGCGTAGTTGGATCGGAGCCGGGCGGGTCAAAGTTAACGGCCAGCTGATTCAATCGCCTGATTTCTGGGTAGATCTTGATCGCGATAATGTAACTCTCGAAGGAAAACCGCTACAAGCAGCGCAACACCGCTACGTTCTCCTCTACAAACCGAAGGGTTACCTGACCACATACAAGGATCCGCAAGGCCGGGCGACCGTCTACGATCTGCTCAAGAACATTGATCAGTTCGTTGGCACCGTGGGGCGGCTCGATCTCGACACCTCGGGACTCCTCTTGTTGACCAACGACAACCAGCTTGCAGAGCGGATGACCAACCCCGATCATGAGTTGCCCAAGACTTACTTGATCAAAGCAAGCGGGCTCTTATCCGATGAGCAGCTTGCTCGTCTCGCAAAAGGCGTGGAACTCTCGGACGGCATGACCAAGCCCGCTAAAGCCGAGCGCCAGCGCGATTCGGAAAAATACACCTTTCTAGAACTGACCATCAGCGAAGGCCGAAATCGGCAGGTCCGGCGCATGCTCGAAGCCATTGGCAGCAAGGTTCTGAAGTTGGTGCGTGTCCGTCTCGGACCACTGACTCTCGCAGGACTCAAGATAGGCGAATCGCGCGAACTGACCCAAGCGGAAATCAACGGTTTGAAACGCACCCTCGGATTGCACGCTAAACGTAAGTCTTGAATTCAATCACGTCAGCGTCCTGCACCACGTACTCTTTCCCCTCGGTACGCAACTTTCCAAGCTCCCTTGCCCGCGCAAACGATCCGGCGGCGATCAGATCTTCATAGGAAACACACTCGGCCGAGATAAACGCCTTCTCAAAATCGGAGTGGATTACGCCCGCCGCCACGGGCGCTTTGTCTCCAGCATGAATCGTCCAGGCACGCGTCTCTTTTTCGCCCGTCGTAAGATACGTGCGCAGACCCAACAGCGTATACGCCTCGCGAATCAGGTTGCCAGTGCCGGTGTCGGTCACGCCCAGACCTGCCATATATTCCTTGCGGTCTTCCAGAGACAACATCGCCAGCTCAGATTCGATCTCCGCTGAAACCACGATCGCGCGGGTATCGTGATGCTCTTTCACGTACGCGCGGACTTGTTTCACATATTGATTGCTGTCGGCATCCGCCAAATCATCTTCGGCAACATTGCAAGCAAAGAGTGTTGGTTTAGCAGTCAGCAGAAAAAAGCCTCGAACCATCGCCTTTTCCTCATCTGACAGATCCATTGCCGCTATCGTTTTGCCGGTATCGAGATGGGCCTCCAGCTTTTCTAATAGCTCAACTTCCGCAATCACCTTTTTGTCGCCGCTCTTTGCGGCTTTCTGCTGTTTTGCCTTGCGCTTTGCGACCGATTCCAGATCGGCGAGAACCAGTTCGGTGTTAACGACCTCGATATCGCGTACTGGATCGACTGTATCCATCACGTGTTCAATGTTCGAGTTCTCAAAGCAGCGAACGACCTGAATAATCGCATCGACCTCGCGGATATGGCCCAGAAACTGGTTCCCAAGCCCTTCGCCCTGGCTGGCACCCTTCACCAGGCCGGCTATATCAACGAATTCGAAAACAGCGGGAACAATCTTCTGTGACTTACTTAATTTTGCAAGCACATCCAACCGTTCGTCTGGAACGGTAACCACCCCTGTATTGGGTTCAATTGTGCAAAAACGATAGTTGGCAGCCATCGCTTTTCGGGTCTGCGTGACTGCATTGAACAACGTGCTCTTCCCAACGTTTGGAAGACCCACAATTCCGGCTTTCAACATGCATCTCTATCTTCGCGCGGACGCATGCCGCACCCGTTTTACGCATGTTTAGATGAAATAGGTCGTTAATTTGCCCCGAGCGATCAGATCTCCATTACGCGTCAGTTTTACCGCCATATCGACACTACGCACGCTCGGACGAACGCGCGTAACTTCTGCGGCGACACTGATCACCTCGCCAGGCTGGGCGGGTCGCAGAAAATCCAGAGAGACGCCTGAACAAGCGGAGCTTCGAAAACAATTCGCCGACACCTTCGAGAGGAGAGATGCGCTCAAAAGCCGATCCGGCGAGGCTTCCAGCTCCGACGCCGTGAAAGCGTGCGCCGCCGATAAACTCAGTCCGGGCTTCACCTGCTCAAAATTTAATGACATCGAGAGAAACGTGGCGCGTATCGGCGCATCCTCTCGGAATATTCTGGGGCGACCCCAACCTCAAAACGAGGTCGCAACGCGGACGAAATGGGACGCACGTAAGTAGATCTATCTAAGTGAGTCACCCATGTCTCAATCCACTGCCGAGTCAAAATCAGAAACCGTTTCCTTGCCAATCAGCGCCGAGTTTCTTTCAGATGCGTCAGCTACCCGGTTCCGCGTCTGGGCGCCCAGCAGGCGTCGCGTCCAGGTCGTTTTCGAAGATGATCATCCCCCGGTTCCCTTGAAGCCCGAGCCAGCCGGCTACTTTTCCACAGAAATTCCAGGCGTTCGTGCAGGATTCCGGTATAAATTTGCGCTGGACGACGAGGGCCCGTTCCCGGATCCCGCATCGCGATTTCAGCCCACCGGCCCGCACGGATTTTCTGAGGTCATCGATCATCGATCCTTCGTCTGGTCCGACGGCGATTGGAAAGGGTGCAAGATTGAGGGGCAGGTCGTCTACGAAATGCATCTGGGTACCTTCACTGCCGAGGGAACATGGCGTTCGGCCGAGGAAAAACTAGAGTATTTGCGGGATACGGGAATCACGTTGCTTGAAGTCATGCCAGTAGCAGACTTCCCGGGGCGCTTCGGGTGGGGCTACGATGGCGTACAGATTTACGCGCCGGCTTCGATCTATGGAACCCCCGACGACATGCGGCGCTTCGTCGATCAGGCACACTCGCTTGGTATAGGCGTCATCCTTGATGTCGTCTACAATCACATCGGTCCCGATGGCAACTACCTGGAGAAGTATGCGTCTTATTATTTCAGTGAAAAACACAAGACGGATTGGGGCAAAGCCATCAACTACGATGGCGAGAGATCGTTGGAAGTTCGCGAATTTTTCCGCGAAAATGCCGCTTACTGGATTCGTGAGTTCCACCTGGATGGGCTGCGGCTCGATGCCACCCAAGACGTCTATGATGAATCGCCCAGACACATACTTGCGGAGATTAGCGAGGCTGCTCGCGCAGCGGCCGGGGGTCGCGATATCCTGCTGATCGGCGAAAATGAGCCGCAAAATACCCGGCTATTGCGTCCCTCATATGAGGGCGGTTACGGGCTCGACGGCCTTTGGAATGATGACTTCCATCACACCGCCAATGTCGCTCTTACCGGTAAGGCGGACGCATACTATACGGATTATCGCGGAAAGCCTCAAGAATTCGTGTCCGCGATGAAGTATGGGTTCTTGTATCAAGGCCAGCACTATCGTTGGCAGAACAAGCGGCGGGGCACTTCTACCCTTGGTTTTCCACGTCCGGCGATGGTTACGTTCATTCAAAATCACGATCAGATCGCAAATTCCGCTCGTGGGCAGCGTATTTACGAACTTGCATCGCCGGGGCGCTTCAAGGCGATGACGGCTCTTATGCTTCTTGGGCCCGGCACTCCGCTCCTGTTTCAGGGGCAGGAATTTGCCTCCTCGAGCCGGTTTCTTTTTTTCGCTGATCATAACCCGGAGCTCGCTCAAAAAATACGTTTGGGACGGTTGGAATTCCTTGAGCAGTGGCGATCTTTGCGTCTGCCGGAAATGCAGCATTGCATGGCCGATCCTTGTAGCGAGGAGACCTTCGAGAAATGTAAGCTTGACTTCTCAGAGGTAAGCAAACACGCCCAGATCTACGCGCTCCATCAAGACCTGTTGCGTTTGCGCAAACACGATCCGGTGATTAGCAAGCAGGGTAGTGATGGGATTGACGGAGCCGTTCTCGCGAGTGATGCGTTTGTTGTGCGGTTCTTCTCTCCCGACTTTTGCACGGATCGGTTGCTGATCGTAAATTTGGGAGTGGAGTTAGAGCTCAGCCCTTCACCGGAGCCGCTGCTTGCTCCTCCGGCGAATAGCGAATGGTCGAATTTGTGGTCGACCGAAGATCCAGGTTACGGGGGCTGTGGGACCGCACCTCTCGACACGGAAAAGGGATGGCGGATACCCGGTGAAGCCGCGGTTCTTCTGTACCCGAAATCAATAGCTGAATAAAGAATGAAAACAATTTTTAGACACAGCGCCGGAACGGAGCTGACGCCCGACGAAGTGACCGCTCTTACTAAGACGGAATGGCTTGTGACCAATGGGTTGGGCGGCTATGCCAGCGGCACCATCGGCGGGACGCCTACTCGCGTTTTTCATGGCTGCCTTATCGCGGCATTGCCTTCGCCGCTAGGCCGTACCATGATGTTGAACGACATTCTGGAACATGTAGTTCTCCCTGACCGCACCAGAATTCGTCTCAACTCCGAACGCACTGCAAAAGGCAAATCTTTCGGTGCTTCGAAATACCTTGCCGAATTCGGGTTAGAGGGGGGCTTGCCGGTCTGGATTTACGAGATCAACGGGTTAACGCTCGAGAAGCGCATCGTTCTTCCGCATCGGCAGAACACGACGTACATTAATTACCGCCTCACCTCCGGGTCTGAGCGTGTGAAGTTAGAACTGCGGCCGGCGGTTAACATGCGCGAACATGAAGCCCCGGTCAACACTCCTATCGTCCCGTACACTCTGGTTGTTCGCGATCATCAATACGAACTAAGGAAAAGTACTGAGGATCTTCCTCAGCTCCGATTGGAATTGTTGGGGCAAGCGGCAGCGTTCAACATCGATTGCAAGACCATTCATGACGTTATTTACTCGATAGAACAGAGTCGCGGCTACATCTATCAGGGAGATCTGTGGAGCCCTGGGTGTTTCTCGATCGAGATCGACGCATCGCATGACGCCTCGCTAGTCGTTTCTACCGAAAACTGGAACGTAATGGCCGCATTGACGCCACAACAGGCATTCGATGCGGAGCAGGATCGCCGACGCCGTCGATTGCGCGAAGCGCACCCGGATGCCTGCGACACCACCTGCAAAGAACTGATTTGGGGTGCAGATCAGTTCATCTTTACGCCAGTGGGACGGCAGGCCGATACTGCTCGCGCCCGTGCTGCCGGAGACGAAATATGCAGCATCATCGCCGGCTACCCCTGGTTCACGGATTGGGGCCGGGACACGATGATCAGTCTGGAGGGATTGACTCTTACAACCGGCCGGCATGTCGACGCCAATCACATTCTTCGGACATTTGCTCACTACATTCGGGACGGACTGATTCCCAATATGTTCCCCGAAGGCAAAACCAGCGGGCTGTATCACACGGCGGATGCGACATTGTGGTTTTTCCATGCCTTCGATCGTTATCTGCGGTACACGCACGATCACCATTTGCTAAGTCAGTTGCTGCCGAAAATGATCGACATTGTCGGTCATCATCTTCGCGGTACCGCTTTCAACATTCACGTCGACAATGCAGACGGACTACTGTCGCAGGGGCAGGAAGGATATCAGCTAACGTGGATGGACGCCAAGGTAGACGGATGGGTGGTCACGCCTCGGAGGGGAAAGGCCGTTGAAATCAATGCGCTTTGGTACAACGCGCTTTGCATACTGGAGAATTGGCTGCGCGCGTCAGGGAAAAGTGAAGAGGCGGCCGGAGTGGCCGGGCATGCGTCCCGCTGCCGGGAATCCTTCAACAAGCGCTTCTGGTACGAGCCAGGCGGGTATCTCTACGATGTAGTCGATGGAGAGAACGGAGCCGATGATCCGGCGTGCCGCCCGAATCAGGTGTTTGCGATTTCATTAGAACACCCCGTATTGGACAAGTCCCGCTGGAGTTCCGTGATGCGCGTGGTACAAGATCGGCTGTTGACGCCGGTAGGCCTGCGTTCACTCGCGCCGGGTGAAAAAGATTACAAGCCGCGTTATGACGGTGACCTGCGCTCGCGCGACGCGGCGTATCATCAGGGCACGGTTTGGGCTTGGTTGCTTGGCCCGTTTGTCGACGCGTGGCTGAAGTTGCATCCTGACGATGTAACAGGCGCGCAATCGTTTCTAAGTAGCTTCAAAGGCCAGTTGGAAAGCGACTGCGTAGGGTCCATTAGCGAGATCTTTGACGCGGAACCGCCCTTCACGCCTCGAGGATGCTGTGCGCAGGCTTGGAGTGTTGCGGAAGTCCTACGTGTGATGACCAAGGTTTCCGGCCTGGCAAAACGGAAGCGCGAACCCAAGCGCGAGGCAGCTTTTGCCAACTAGACGGTTCTTCAAGAACCGTCTACGAACCGCATTACTTGTTCTCTTAATGTATTCAGGCTGACAACAAGCCGGTCAGTTTCCATGATCAGAAACGTGTGGTTTTGCAAAAAGCGGTCGCGCATTTCAACGAGGCGCCGATAGTCCTCCCGCAGCTTGGGCAATGTGTCAGACGCAGCGCGTGAGCCGCGCAGCGCTTCCGCCAAAAAGTACAGTGTGAACTCGACGTCTCGCGCGAAGTCCGAGAGCGCCTCCGGAGTGGTCGTGCGTGGTTGCTGGGCCAGCGATGCATCCAGTCCAGCGACCGCGTGAACTAGCGCGTGCGAGCTGGCGAGCATGGCCGTGAGCGTTAGAATCTTTTCCGGTGGAGTCCCGGGCTCCGCGGTCACTCTGTCCACCGAAACCTCCGCATTGGATCGCGCGCGCCGCCACGCTGTTCTGGCCGAATCCAGGCCGCTTATATCTGTTACCTTCCCTGTCAGCCGCAACGTCACTTCGTGGAAATAGCCGCGCGCGGCATCGAGCATCCCGGCCATCAACTCGTTTACTTGCATCCGCTCCCAGGTCGGCCAGACCGCGTAAGCAAGCAACGCCAGCACGCCGCCGGCCGAGGTATTCAAGGCCCGCTCTAGAACTACATCTTTGGGCGGCACTCCCGTTGCGGCGACCAGAAACACAATCAATCCGCTGATTGACACACTAAAGACGCCATAATTGGCAGCTCCAATGCTTCGCAGGGCAAAGGTGAATAAGCCGACCAGGAAGAGTTGACTTACGGCGAGCTGCGCCGGAGAAGAGGTCGGGAGGAGATGGTAGAGCAACGTTGCCAGCAGCAAGCCTCCGAATGTGCCCGAGAACCGTAAGACTCCTCGGCTAAACGTGGTTGTGAAGTCGGGTTTCAAAATCACGGCTACTGTCATTGGTAGCCAATACGTTCTTTGCCACAACATGACGCGTGCGATTACATCGCCGATGGTTACGCAGACGGACATACGGATTGCATGCCGAAAGTAGGTTGAGCTCCAGGTGAGATTCGCCCTCAGAATCTGCAATGCATCCCGAACGGTCATTTGCCATGGTGCGGTAGCTTCTTCTTTGGCCGGCTGTGTGTATTCTTCTTCGGTGGCATGACCAGCTAGTGAGAGGACAATTCGCAACTGGCCCGCCAGTACGTCCATGGCTTTCGCGATTTCTTCTGCAACCGGTGCCGCTGGCTTTTCCTGAGTGGATGCCAGTCCAGCATCGAGTAGTTGTTCCAGTTTCGTTGCATAGACGGAGAGGGCAAGTCCAGAACCTTCGGATGACAGAGACTCTCCAACGGCTTCCAGGAGCTTCGATGAAAGCTCAAGTAAGTCATCGATATATCGCTGGATTTCAGCATCCTGCGGCAGCTCGATTCCCTTTCTTAAACTCTGTAGAACAAATGTCGATCTTCTCAGCCGCTCGGCTTGATCGAACAGAACGCGGAATCGCTCTCCTTCGATCGAGTGATCGCTGCCCAACGCGTTCAGGGTGTCTTGCACCTGCTGACTGGGGTTACGAAGTTGACGGTCCAATACATCGTGTTTGGACGGGTCCAATTCCTTCGCGAGCTCCGCATATACCATGCCCAGAACCCGCCGTTCCGGATTATTGTTCCGGAGCGGCCAGAAGAGAAGCGCCAATGTCGTCTGTAAAAGCCCGCCCAAAATCACCAGCCCGCCGGCTGCGGCCGCCCCTTCCAGATTCATCGCGCCGCGGGCGCCGAAGATGATGACGATGACTAGCGTATTTAAGCCCAGATCGCCGGTCTTAGGACTGATCGCGAGAGCTAAGCCGGCCAGAAAGGCCCACGCGGCCACGACCAGGACCGCCAGCCAGCTGATTGATCCTGTCGCCGAGCCCACGAATACCGCGCATCCGCCCAGAAAGGTCCACAGCAGCATTCGCCGCGCCCTGCTTTTGTAAGGATCCGGACCATCCGAATAGGACACGTTTAACGCACCGGTCGTCACCGCGACTCCCGCGAGCGGGTTGTGAACAGCAATTCCAACCGCAAGCGGCAACGCGACCGCTACCGCGTTCCGAAATGCGATCCGGTTATAGATTTTGCTATGTTCGACCTTCGTGAGCGTTCGCCAGAAAGCGCGCCATGCCCCATCCGGCTTATTTGGCATAAAACATATTCACTGTATGCTGTTTTTGTGAGCACTGAGCGCGCCATGCGCGGAGGCCGGGCTGATCGGGAGTTGCTTGCCACCGGTCCAAATGGCCGGTGCCTTTGCCGCTGGTGCAATCTGGAAGTTCCACCTGGCCGTTTGACATTTTGTTCGGCATGGTGTGTCGAGGAATGGAAGCTTCGCAGCAGTCCGGCTCACCTGCGCGAGCGAGTCTTTGAGCGCGATCGCGGTATCTGCGCAGCGTGCGGTCTTGACTGTGTTTCCGAGTACGCGCGGATTCGCCGGCTTCGCGGAGCTGCCAAAGCGAACGCAATTCTTTCGTGGCAATTGCGTGGCCGCAAGAGCCTCTGGGATGCGGATCACATACTGCCGGTATCGCAAGGTGGAGGCGAATGCGACCTCGACAATATGAGGACGCTTTGTCTTAAATGTCATCGGGCACGGACAATCGCCATGCGCGTCAGACTGCCCGTGCCTTGACGCGCTGAATGGCAATCGGCATGTTGTAAACCTCGCGGAAGGCCTTAGATGCCTCTGTAGCTGCCCAGATTTCCAGGTCCGCGCCGGCGTCTGCATTCACTTCGATCGTCACGCTGCCATCCCTGGCCACTCCGCAGATGTCTTGCACTCTCTGCGCCTGGCCGCGATCCAGCGCGTCAGCGATACGAAGCAGTGGCAGGAGGTTTAGCACCGTCCGCTTGCCCGCCGGCTCCAGGTTTTGAAATTGCGAATGGCGCGGCTGCGGCAAGGTCTTCCGGTGAAAACGGCAGAGGGCGGCGATCGTTGTCCGCTCCTTGTCAGTAAAGTTCGGCATATCCGAGTTGGCCACCAGATACGCCGAATGCTTGTGGTGACCGGTGGCGCTGACGAAGTGACCGATGTCGTGAAGATAAGCAGCACTCTCCAGCAACTTGCCCGCCTCGGCCGGCAGCTTATGTACATTTTGCAGGCTGTTGAAGAGGGATTGGGATAACTTCGCCACGTGTTCTGCGTGTTTGGCGCTCACGTTGTAGCGCGACGCCATCTCCTGGACCACTCCGAGTTGTTCACGCGAGAGGCGCGACAATTCTCCGGCGCCGCCGCGTCCGGCAAGATCGGCGATGATGCCGTCGCGAACGCCGGCCGCCGAGTAACACAGTTGTTTTAATCCGAAGATCTCAATGGCGCGTAGGAAGACGGCGCTTCCGGCAATGATAATCTCAGCCCGGCGCGGCCCGATGCCCGTCATTTTGCGGCGCGCCGCAAGATCGCAGCGGGTAATCGTTGAATAGAATTCCTCCACCTGCGATGCGCGCACGCATTGCCGGTCGGCATCGTCGCGCTTGGATCGGGCCACCTGATTGATGGCGGAAACAACGGCCGCGGCAGTCGCCGAAGTCACGATCGTTCTTTGAAACTTCCCGGACCCATGGGCGCGATAAAACGGTGTCAACTTCTCATCGATGTAGGCCTGCAAGCGCTGTAATTCTACGGGCCTGGGCGGATCGCTCCTCATGAACAGTTCCGTCAGACGTACCGCGCCCAGCGGTTTCGATACTGCATCCGCCAGCTGGCCATCCTGTGAAACGATGAGTTCGCCGCTTCCTCCACCCACGTCGATGATCAGGGTTCGCTCCTTGGATCTTGGCCAGCGCGACTCTACGCCGAGGTGGATAAGGCGCGCTTCTTCGGCTCCGGAAATGATTTCGACACTCGTTCCCAGAGCAGCGCCAGTACGCTGCAAAAACTCCTCCTGGTTGCTGGCGTCGCGCACGGCGCTGGTCGCCACGGCACGCACGGCAATCACCGACAGCCGTTTGTAAACGTCGGCCATATGCGCGAGTGTGCCGCACAAAAAGTCCAGGGCCTCGGAACTTATCGAGCCATCCCGAAAGACACTCTCACCTAAGCGAGTTACCTGGCGTTCCTGCGCCAAGATCAGCGTCTGCGCGCCTGTTACTTCGGCGGCCATCATGCGGACGGAGTTGCTGCCAATATCAACGGCGGCGTAGCGCGGCATATCCGTTATATAGCAGGAGCAGCCGCGAGAGTCTCGAAATCGACGCTAATGCGCGTTATTCGGCAACTCTTCCGTGCGAGAGACTATGACAGCGGAGGCGGTGATATAGGGTGCGTTCGCTCGTCTTCAGGCGCGACGCAATTTCGCGGCGCGTCTGTCCTCCGTGTCGCAGCGCGGTCTCAAGCAGACATCGTTCGAGTTGATGCATCGCCTGATGGTATGTTACGTCCTGATGAAAAATTGCGTTCCATAAAACGTCAGCTGCTTCATAGAACCGATGACGCTTAGTCGCGAGTTCGCGGTCGGGGTCCTGTGCAATCCAGTCAGAGAGCGTCAGGGAGGCGCCTTCCGTTTTTGCCAGCAGCGCCCTTTGCACAGCGTGCTCGAGCTCCCGTATATTACCTGGGAACAGTTGCGCCTTCAGAAATTGATTCAATTCGCCGTCAATGTTCGTCACGCCCGGATAAATGTAACGATGGCGCTCTACAAACTGCAACACCAGACCGGGAATGTCTTCCGGACGCTCGCGCAGCGGGGGCAGCGAGAGTTTCACCACGTTCAGGCGATGATAGAGGTCCGACCGGAAGCGATTTTGCTTCACCAGCGGGGCGAGCGTTTGATTACTCGCCGCAATGATGCGAGCTTGAATTGGCATTTCCTGATCTGAGCCGACTGCTCGAACCACGTTGCGCTGGATAACATCCAGCAACTTAGTCTGCAGATTTAGCGGCAGATCGTTGATATCGTCCAAAAACACCGTGCCTCTGCCGGCCGCCTGAAACAAACCTTTCCGCAGATTGAGTGCGCCGGAGAACGCGCCTTTCTGGTGTCCGAACAGTTCGCTTTCGGCCAAGGCTTCGGTGATGGTCCCACAGTGCACGGTGACGAACGGAGACGCGCAGCGTTTTTTGTCCAGGCTGTGAATTGCATTTGCGAGTACCTGCTTGCCGGTACCCGTTTCACCTTCGATCAGTACCGTGACATCACTGACCTGTGCGGCCTTGCGCGCCAATCGGAGAACAGAGTCCATCGTTTCAGACGCTGTGATAAAGCCAACACTCGCGAATAGCTGGCAAAGCTCGTCGTGGGACAACGACAAATCCATAGCAGGGCCTCCAAGCTCAAAACTATGCGGCTGGAGGATAGTGCCGGCAGGTGCTGCAGCGTTTCAGCTGGTTCACTCGCTACGCAAGGCTTCGAGGGGGGAAATCAAACTTGCCCGGAATGCCGGGATTAATGAAGCAGCCAGCGCCGACAAAGCGAGGGCCGCGACCGATCCCAGCATCACAGCCGGACTGTCGGGATCCATGCCATAAAGCTGACTGCCGAGAAGCCGTCCGGCAGCAAATGTCAACGGCAACCCTAGCGTAAGTCCAAGCACGATGAGCAGGAATGCGCCTCGCAAGATCAAGGCGATAACCTGGCGGCGCTGTGCGCCAAGTGCGACGCGCACTCCAATCTCTTTAACGCGAAGCCCGGCATTGTACGCAGTCACCCCGTACAAGCCGATCGATGCCAAGACGAGGGAAAGGGCTCCAAAGAACGAAGTGAGGCGTGCGATCAGGCGCTGCTGACTGAACTGGACGGACACCTGATCACTGAGCGATTGAATCGAGATGATCGGCAAATTGGGATCTACGGAGGCCATCGCTTGCTGCAATTGTGCAACGGACGGGGTGACGCCCGGCTTGGTCAGGATTACGATGTCGTGCAAGTAATGCGAGCTGGGGGAGATCTCTTTTGACGGATCTTTCGGAGAAAACTCGTGCTGCGGCTCCGGGACAAAAAAGAACGGTGGAACCGGCTTGTCGAAACCGAAAGACAAATAGCGGGCATCCTTGGCGATACCGACGATCTCGTAGTGACGCGAGGATGCGATTCCGGCATCTCCGAAGTGCTTTCCGATCGGATCTTCGTTCTTGAAATATCTCCGGGCGAACGCTTCGTTGACAACCGCCACGTGACGGGAGTTGGCCGTGTCCTGTTCGGTGATGCCTCGTCCTCTCACGATTGGATTTGCGACCACGTCAAAGTATCCCGCCGTAACCCGGTCCCAGAACGTGAAAATGTCTTCGTTGGGTCCCGGTGCAGGACGTCCATCCACCCACACGCCAGCGCCCCAATTGTTGCCCCCCTGTGGCGAATAGACGCCGAGAGCTACGGTCGATACGCCCGGAATGCTGACGATTGCGTCGTGAATTCGCTGATAGAGCGGGGTTAATTGGGCTAACGCGTAGCTGCCAAGTCTCGGATCGATGTTCAGCACAATGCGGCGCTGCTGTTCGAACCCGAAATCCTGATGCTCTAATCTGTGCAGCGCAGCAGTCAGAAGGCCGGATGCTGAGAGCAACACGAGTGAAAGCACAGCCTGAAACACGACCAGGGTCTTTCGCGCGAGCGAACCTGTATGTAGAGTAGATCGGCCGCCGCCGCCGCGGAGGGCTTCTATCGGATCGACCCGCGTTGTCATCCAGGCGGGAGCGATGCCGAAGGCAATCCCGGTGATCAAGGAAAGACCAAAGGCGAAGAGCAACACCGGCATCGACGGTGAGGCACTGATGGGAACACCTGCGGTCCCCGCGGTTGAAGGAAACGCGAAGTGCAGAATCAGGCGTGTGCCGGCAAATGCGACTGCCAGACCGGCTGCACCGCCGAGCAACCCAAGCAAAATGCTTTCTGTGAGAGCTTGTTTTACCAGCCGCGAGGCTCGTGCGCCAAGGGCCATGCTCAAGGATGTCTGCCGACGGCGCTCCAGTCCGCGAACCAGCATCAGATTCGCCAGATTGGCGCATACGATCAGCAGCACAACCGCTGAAACGGCCATCAGGATTTGCAGCCAGTGTTCATAGTCTTCGCGCATGCTGGTGATGCCGGCGCCGCCGGGCCGCAAGAACAGGGTCTGCTGCGGAAATTTCGCGCGATCGTTCGCGCTCATATCATTCCAATGCGAACGTAGCCACTGCTTGAGTTCCAACCGCATTTCAGACTCGATAGATGCCGGACTGGCGCCCGGTTGAATGCGGCCAATCAAGAGCAGCCACTGCGTTTCCGGCTTCGATAAATCGGTATCGCTCTCCAGGTAAGGTTCTGTGTTCAGCGGCAGGAAAAAGCCGGGGGGATTGGTGCGCAGCGTGTCGCCAAAAAAGCCAGGAGGCGTAATTCCCACCACAGTGAAGGGTCTGCCATCCAAAGTAAAGGCGCTGCCAATGACGGCAGGATCCGAGCCATATTGCTGCTGCCATAACCGGTAGCTCATCACGGCGGCCGGCGGCGCGTTGGGCCGATCGTCGTTCGCCATCAGCAATCTCCCGGCATAAGCACCGATGCCGAACATGGTGAAGTAATTGCCTGAAACAAATTCACCGGGGTAGCTGCGTGCTGCATCCGAGCGCCCCGCGCGCCGAACACCAAACAGTGGCTCGCCGGCCTGGAAGGCTGCCAATTCCGCGAAGCCCTTTGTGTTGTCCCGAAAGTGTTTGTACAACTCGTAGGAGACCAGCGAAAACTCTTTTCCCTGCGCGTAGCCGGCCCAATAGCAGCAACGGCTTTCTTTTCCCACGCGATAGAGCTCGCCCGGTCTCGCTACGGCCAACGACCTCAAGACGACGGCATGCACCAACGTGAAGATCGAGGTGGTCGCACCGATGCCGAGCGCCAAGGTCAGAACGGTCGCGATCGCAAATGCCGGCGAATTTCTCAGATGCCGAAAGGTCTGGCGGACATCTTGCAATAGCGTCTCTAACATCGGGAGTCCTCGTTGATCACGATAACTTTCGCGGGTGGCCTCCAGACCACCGAACTTCAATACAGCCTGACGGCGCGCCTCGTCGGGCGGCAAACCGGCGCGCATATTTTCGGCAGTTTGCAAAGCGAGGTGTTCTTCGATCTCAGCTTGCAAACGCTCCTCATCCTGGCTCCGCCGGGTCCAGGAAGTTGCCCGACGGAAGAAGCGCCGCAGGGCCTTCGTTGACATTCCTTCGATCATTGAAAGTCCTCGGCTTTGGCGGCGAAGAAGCGCCCCATGATGGCGGCTGTCTGTTCCCAACTCCGCGATTCCGCCTGTAACTGCTTGCGACCGTCGCGGGTGAGCCGGTAAAAGCGAGCTTTGCGGTTGTTCTCCGAAGCACCCCACTCCGAAGCAACCGATCCCTCCTGCTCGAGCTTCAAGAGCACGGGGTAGAGTGTCCCTTGGTTGACGGCGAGAAGATCTCCGCTGATCTGTTCAATACGCCTCGCGATGCCGTAGCCGTGGAGCGGTCCCAGCACATCAAGCGTTTTCAATACCATCAACGCGAGGGTGCCTTGTAGAACATCGGTCTTCTCTTTCCTGTCGCCCATTGGGTTTCCAACAGGAGTATGACATCCTTCTATTGGGAAAGCAACAGGGCGCTCTGTATAGCGGGATGAAGTTTACCTTTTAGCTTCTTCGGACCAGGGCGGCGCAATTCCATTCACACGGGCGTAGGCGATCAACTGTCCCATATGCTCATTTGCGTGAACGATGATTCGAAGGTACATGCCGTCTACGGTTGCGTCCCGGTTGGCGATCGTTACTTTTCGTTGAAGATCAGACGGAGTAACGGCGGCATGAGCGTTCTTTACGGCATCGAGCGAGCGTTTCAGAGTAGAAATCACTTCCGGCTTGCTGGTGATGGATTTCTCGACGCCTTGAGACTTCAGATCGGGCGGCATGGGCGGTCCGGTCACACTCAGGAGATAAAAATTCGCGAGCGCAATATGCATCAAGACTTCGCTGGTCGAACGAACGCCGGGCCCGGGCCGCCACGCATATTTATCAGCCGGGATTGCTTCGGCTAAGGCAACCAGTTGCCGGGAAACATGGGCCCACTCTCCCGCATACCCTTGCCAGAGTCCTTCCAGAGGATCGGCGGGCTGAGCACGCAAAGCGACGATGCCCAGAACAAGAAACAACAGAAGCGCTTTCATGGTTCATCTCCAGAATGCGATTAGATCATGAAAGGCATCTATCAGGAAATCACAAGAAACTCATTTTTCTGCGACGCGATTGCCGCAAAGTCCCAGGGAGGAAGGCCCGGAGACGTTCCGTTCGCTGCTGCCGGGTTGCCTGCCGCATCGAAGAGTTGCCAGGCAAGTGAACCTCCTTTTTTCCATCCAGTGCCTTCAGTCCAAGTCATCAGTATTTCGCCGCGTTCATTGACGGCGAGCGCCGGATGTTTACGGCCATTAGCCGCGCCGGGAGGCTGAACCGGCTTCCCGAGAGCGCCATTCCGAGAATCCAGCACACGGAAATAAACCTGCTTGTCTGTCTCCCACGCGAGATAGACGCGCCCGTTGCCAGCGACGAGCGAGGCCGTGCTCATGGGACATGCGCCGATTTCCCAGGAGTCTACTTTCGTGGCAGCAAAAGTGCGGCCCCGATCGCGCGAGATCAGCAGATACATGTCGCGATGAACGATTTCTCGCGCGGTTCGATACAGCAGATAGAGGTTGCCTTCCGAGTCTGCTACAGCGCCCATTCCGCAGCAGGCGCAGGTACCCAAGCCGGCGGGCGAGACGGGTTCTTCTGTTTCGAAAGTTTGACCATCATCGTGGGAGCGGGCGAGCCAAACGCGGCGATTTTCTTCGCCCTCGATGGGCTTGCCCTGCGGCTGTCCTTGGGAGTGCCAAGTTACGTATACGTTTCCTCGGGCATCGGCCGCAACTGCGCCGCCGCCGTCCAAGCCGACAGCAGTTGTGAGGAGATTCCTCTGCGGCTCAAAACCTTCGCCTCTGCCGGTAAGGCGTGTGTAGAGCATTGGCGTCGCTGATCCGGGGCCTTTGGGTTCCGCAGCTGACGAGCCATTCCAAGCGACATGAATGCGGTCGGATTTGCCAACGGCGAGATGTGCTCCTCGTACAGTGCCCAGTGCGACTGCGCTGCCCGGCTGACTGTTCACGCGAATGGGTGAAGTGAATTCACGCTCATCTGGTCCCTTTCGCATGTAGGCGATATCGGCAGATGAGGGATCACCATACAGATAGACGACGTGAACAACACCCTTGGAATCGATGACCGCTTCCGGCTGTAGTCCTTCGTGGGGAGTCTTTATCCATTGAAGTTTATCTTGCGGGCTCTTGTTCGGCTGGTCGCCGCGTATTACGAACGCGGAAGCGAGAGACGAGACGAGAAAAGAGCGGCGCGAGGACGTTTGATATGCGAACAGCATTTTGCGGCTTTGGATTTTAATAGTTAAAACTTTAATAGTTAAACCAGGATCGACGCCGGCATGGCCCGGCTTATCTTCATTTTGCCCTAGTGGCCCAGCAGAAATATTTCGCTTGACGGGACCAGTGGAACCGCTCAACATAAAGGAACTTGTGGTCAGAGTTTCTCTGTCCACGGAGGGGCCAAGCTACCAATACCTCCAGGGGGACGCACAACGGCGATCCTTACACGGAGGGCGCATGAGGGATCTGCTACGGAGATCGTTGTGCGTAGAACAGCCTGCCGGGCCACGGCAAGCTAAACGATAAGGAAGCTGGCCGGAACAATTTCTTCTGTCAGGGCAGGAGATCCAACGTGAAGCGTAGTGCGTTTGCTTTTCTTCCCTTACTCATCCTCGCGATACCGCCGACCGGCTTTGCCTTTGAACAAGTGATACCGGCGGGCTCGTTAATCCAATGTACGGTTTCCGAACCGAAGCTTTCGTCGAAGACGGAAGAGATTGGAGATCCAATTCTGTGCCAGGTAAGCCATGTGGAGCTTTACGGCCGTTCGGTCCTTCCTTATGGAAGCTACCTGGTTGGCCGATTCGAGGACTATAAGGACCCGGGCCATCTATGGGGCAAAGGCTGGATGGAACTAAAATTCGACCGGCTGGAGACCCAAAGCGGTCAAATCATCCCGGTCTCGGCGAAAGTGGTCTCGGTGCCGAAATACTCTGTCGATAAGACCGGCGAAATTCACGGGAAAGGCCACCCGGTGCGAGATACGGTGGAGTGGGCGATCCCGGTACTGTGGCCGATCGATTTGATCAATCTTCCGCGACGCGGGCCGCGTCCGGCGCTGAAATCCGAGACGCGTCTTACCGTGAAGGTGATGGACGACATCGGCATTCCGGTGGACAACCAGCAGGCCTATTCCAACTATCCGCAGAACAACTATCCACCGGTTAGCCGCGACCCATACGGCTTCACGCAAAGGGCTCCGATGTCCTATGTGCCGCAGCAGGCCGCGCCGCCACCGGTTTATCAGCCGATGAACTACGCGTATGTTCCACCGCCCGCGCCAGTGACGATCCTGATGTTGCGCACCGGTTTCCGGCGAATTGCAACCAGATATTGGGTGGAAGGCGGCGTCCAAATGCGGTACATCGGGACCAATGGCGTGCCGGTCCTGATTCCAATGGATCAATTGGATATCCCGGCGACGGTTGCGGTGAACTACAGCCGCGGTGTGACGTTCACGATGCCCGTGGCGGGGTATTGAGGCGCACTTAGCTCGTTAATAGATTCAGTTTTCAAATAGCAAGGCAGGCTTATAAAGGCCTGCCGCGGCCAGGATCGGCCGCCCCACATGCGCTCTGCGCTCGTTATGCCGCGTTGGCCAACTCCGACCTGGTCAACTGGGCGGCGCGGGCGCCTTCGAGATAGGCTTCAACGTCGGAAGTTGAAAATTCAAACCCATACTCCGCCGGGTCGAACGGCTTGCGTTCGGTCCTCGCCTTGATATAGAGCTGGGCGGCCGCGGCGAAGTCGTCTTTTTCTTTTTGCGCGCGCTCCTGTTGTAACTTGACGATCTCCGCGATCAATTTTTCGCGGTGACGAAAGAGACGCATCTCCTGAATGTTGAGGTTGCGGAACTGGCGCTCGTACGCAAGATAGGTGTGCATGCGCAACATGGTGAGTTGTTCTCGCGGATCGAGTTCGCAGACCTGCGCGGTGAATTCGTTGCAGCCTTTGACGTAGAGAGCTTCTTCAAGGCCGGGGATGCGATCAAGGCGCCACATCGTGTCGGCTAGCGACTGCACGAGCGCTATTTCCTGGTCGCCAACAGGGCGATAGAGCTTGTCGTAATGGGCAAGATGGCGTTCGTAACGCTCGGCATCATCGCCGGGAAGGAGTACGGTACGTCCGGTAAGCGCGGTTTTGACCGCATTCCTGGAAGACGCGGCCTTTCCTTCGGTGCTCCTTGGTCCGGTACTGAGCAGCGCGTTTGCACGATTTGCTTCGAGGCGAGCAGCAGTGGTGGAAACGAAAGTTTCTTCGAGTTCGGGCGAATCCGGCGCAAACGGGACTGCGGCCGGGATTGGCTGCTGCAGCACTCCTGCTTGAGCTACTTTGCGCGATGTTTCAGTGCTTTGCGCTCGGCTGCGCGGCGGACGGAACGGGCTGTCATTGTGAAAGCTACTCCTTTTCTGCAGCCGTTATCGCGCGAGGGCGGATCGCCGGAGCCAAAAATTTACTGGAAGTGTCTGAAAGAACTCAGTTGATTTATTTGTCGGGGCTGTGACCGGCCAAGCAATCCTACTATCCCTGTCTACTGGTATTATTTTCGGGGTTCAATGCCTCTACATATCAGAGGAGGAGTTCGAGATTGAGATGAGAAAAATCCTATTAGGAGTTTGCTGTGTGACGTTCAGTTGTCTGCCTATGGCAGCGGCAATGACCGATCAGCAGTTTGTAGATTTTGCAGCGCAGACCGATATGACTGAAGCGAACCTTGGGCAGCTGGCCAGTTCGCAGGCGTCGGCGGACGCGGTGAAAGATTATGCGCAGATGCTGGTTAAGGACCACACAACCGATTACACCCAGCTGGGTACGATAGCTGGAAAGGCTGGTCTGGTGGTGCCAAAGGGCCTGGATGCCATGCATGACAAGATGGTGGCTCCGTTCGAAAAGCTGAAGGGCGCCGCCTTCGACCATCGCTATACGCAAGAGATGATTGCTGGCCACACAAAGGCAATTGCAATCTATAAAAAAGAAGCGGCCGATGCGCAGAATCCGGATCTGAAAGCGTATGCCACCCAGGCCTTACCCGTGCTGGAGAAGCATCTTGACGGGGCAAAAGACCTGGCGAAGGCGAAACCTGCCGGTAAGACTTAGGATAGTGCTGTAAATTTTCAAGGCGCTTCTACTTCAGCACTCGTGTCAGAAGCCGCAGCAGGCCAGTCGGTTCAGAGGTAATGGAGCGGCGAAGAAACCGGTGCGAAGTACGGCTCAATAGCCGATCGAAAATCGCTTACGAATGTGTTGAGGGGTTTCGAGTTCGTCGACGACGGCGATGGCGTAGTCTTCCATCGAGATGCGGCTCTGGCCGTCCTCATCAGCGATCAATTCATCCCGGCCCAAACGAAAAACTCCAGTGCGCTGACCGGGCTCGAAGTAAGCCGCCGGACTGAGATAGGTCCAGTCGATATCGGACGCGAGCAGAAGCGCCAGGGACTTGCGGTGCGCTTCGGCGACTGCCTTCCATTCTTCGGGGAAGAAGGGAGCGTCAATGAGTTGCATGCTATCGGGCAGCAGCAGACTCCCGGCGCCACCAACCATCAGAAAGCGCCGTCCATTGGCGCCCTTGTTTGCCTCGATAAACCGCACCGTTACATTGGCCAATTCGTCTGGATTGTCGGGAGGAGGTGCATAGGCGCTGATGACAGCGTCGGCGCCTTCGACCGCGGCGGAAATTTGGGTGACGTTCGAGAGATCTCCGTTTTCGGCGGTCAACCCAGGTTGCGATGCTAACCGGGAGGCATGACGACTGATTGCTTTGACCTGATGACCCCGGGACAAAAGCTCCTGCAAGATGCGCGAACCCGCTTTACCGGTGGCGCCGTAGAGAACAACGTTCATCTGATTTCCCTCGACCGGTTACTGCCGGTAACGCAATTTTAAATTCTTGCACAACTGCCGCCCCATTCGCTTCCATGCCGGTCGATTTGTCAGGCGAAGAGTACTACTGAAGGGTTCGGAAAGCTCGGGCCGGGATGAAAATCACCCGGCCCATCGAGACGAGGCGGCACTGTTTACTGGGCAACGGTTCCGGTTTCCGCGGTGGATGTGCCGACCGAGTTAGTCAAGGCTACGGTCACCGAATCAATCACCTTAACATCGCCAGAAAGCGTGAACGGAATACTGAGGCCAAAAGCGCTGCCGAGGCCCTGCCCGTCGGTGCTGTTGAACCAGGAAGCGAAGGCGGAGCTTACGGGAACGGTGAAGGTGTTAGTTCCCTTTATACGGGTGCCGGGAGCCGGCATGAACGTAATGGTAATAGACGACAGTTCACGAGTGTTGGAGGATCCGTTCAGCTCGACGTTGAATCCGGATGAACTCAGCCCGGTGATTTGAACGGACCCAGGCGTGATGACGGGCATCGCTTTCGGCAAGTCAACAGCGGCCGTAACTGCCGTTCCAGGCGCGACATCGGCCTGAGTATCTGCGCGCGTGAGTGTCGCAATCGTGACCGTGATGCTGCCGGCTACGCTCCCGGGCGAGATGGTTCCTCCGGGCAGCGGCGAAACGCTGGTCTGGCCTGCCGGAATTGTAAATTCGAGTACCGTATTGCCGGCGCTGCAGGTGGCACCGATACAGCTGAACTGAAGGTTTGGATCGGCGTAGTTCGCGGGCAGTCCGTCCACGCTCGGGATGAAGCCCAGTTGGAGTGAGCCGTTCAGGGCAACCGGTGCGGGCTTGGCTATGGTGATGCCGACGACAGCCGGTTGCGCCGTTGTGATGGTGGTGGGGAGACCGATGGTGGGAGTCGTGGTGATTTTGAATTTAACCGGAGCGGTGGTAACGCCGCCCGAGACAACCGTAACTGTGGCAACGTCGGGTGCTGTCAAGAGATCGGCAGCCACTGAGGCGGTGAGTTGACTCGCGCTGGCGGGGGTGGTCGTCAGGGCCGCGCCGTTCCATTGGACTACGGCATCGCTGGCGTACCCGGCACCATTGACGGTCAGCGTAAATCCGGGGCTGCCGTTTGCGATGGAAGCGGGCGACAGAGAGGTAATGACCGGAGCCGAAGCGACGGTAAACGGAAGGGCGTTGGAGGGAATGCCCCCAGTGCTCACGACGACCTGGATCGAGCCGGCTGTGCTCAGGAAGGTAGCGGGTACCTGGGCGGTGATCTGCGTAGCTGTAATTGCAGACGGCGTGAGCGGACTTTGGCTGCCAAACAAGACAAGGCTCGACGAGTTGAATCCGGAACCGTTGATGATCAACGTTTGAGCGCCTGCTCCCATGGTTGCGCTGCTGGGACTCAGGCTGCTGATAACGGGCGCGGCACTTACGGTGAATGGTACAGAGTTGGACGTGATGCCGCCGAGCGAGACTGTGACGGAAACGGCGCCAACGGTGGCGAGGAGATTTGCCGGCACCGTTGCGGTGAGTTGCGTTGCGGAGCCGAAGATGGTGGTCAGCCTGTTTTGGCCGAATTGCACGACTGCACCGGTCGCGAAACCGGTTCCGTTTACGGTCACGGGGAGAGCCGGTCCGTTAACTACAGCGGATGTTGGATTCAGGCTGGTAATGACGGGCGGGGAATTGACTGTGAACGGCTGCGCGGCGGAGACTTGACCTGCCGAGCTAACAGTTATCTTTGCTGTGGTGGCAGACGCCAGATCGGTTGCTGGCACTGTTGCCGTGAGTTGCGTCGAGCTGACAAATGCGGTTGAGAGCGGTGTTCCGTTCCAATTCACCGTGTTGACAGATTCAGAAACGAAGCCCGCGCCGGTAACGCTAATCGGAAGGGCCGCGGTTCCTGCGACGGCAGTGTTCGGCGAGACTGCGCTGAGCGCCGGAACGACCGGGAACAAGATGTTATTCGAGGTTCCTCCCGCGGTGGTGACGTGGATGGGATATGAGCCTGCGAGGGCGATGTCGCTGGCAGGAACGGCTACGGTGAGGGTTGTGGCTGTGATGTTTGACGGCGTTAATTGCGCGCCGTTGAAGTTAACGGTCATCGGAGCAACAAAACCCGTTCCCGTCAGAGTGATCGTGGGATTGCCTAACGCTACAGCTGATACCGGAGTTGAAGATGTGAGAACGGGGACAGGCGGGAGGACGCTCCCGGAGATCGGGGCAGCGCTAACTGCGACCGCATGCGCGGCGTCGTAAACCGCCGGCGTAAATGAGTAGGCTCCGGGACTTATGGGCGTTCCGCTGATCGCGCCGGTAGCTGGGTCGATTGCGATGCCGGCGGGAAGGGCACCGGCGCTGATCCAGTAAACAAAGGGAGCAACTCCGTTGGTGGCAGCACACGTAGTGTTCGTATACGCGAAGCCCACTCGTATCGGGCCGGCGGTGTTGGCACAGGCGAACGTCACATGAGCGGCAATGGTGCTGCCGCTAAAGCCGCTGTCGTTCGGGGAGTCATCATCACTATCAGAGGCCTGTATCGAATAGGAGTAAGCAGTGTTTGCGTTAGAAACGGCCGGAACGCCGGACACGATGGCGTCAAAATCGGAGATCTTTGTAAGCGTAAGACCCGCTGGAAGTGAGGTCGAAAGACCGAGTGCCCAGAAATAGGGCGGCGTACTGCCGAACGCTGAACATTTTTGCGTAAATGGGATATCTACTTCGAGGGGGCCATTCGCAGGGGAGCAGCCGATGAGGACGGCGCTGCCTTCCGAGGCGGGAGAAAACTGGATGCTAAAGGGATACTGAGCGGTTTCCGGCGTGGCCGGTGTAGAGTCCGTGACCTGCACGGAATAGCTGATGATCTGGCCCTCGAAGCCGGTTCCGGTGAACGTGCCGGATATGGTCGCTGATGTGCCATTCGGTGTCAGCGTGAGACCCGGCGGTAGACCGGGCGCACTCCACGCATACGGGGGCGTGCCTCCGGTGGCGCTACACAGGGCGGTATAGGGCGCTCCTGGACTGGTGGGCCCATAATTTGGCGAGCAACCGATTTGAACGTTCGGCGCAAGTGGCGGAATCGTGCCGGAGAAGGGGATTGTCGAGGTGTTCGCGCCTTCGCCGCCACTGTCTATTGCCGTTGCCGAGAATGAGTATTCGCCTACTGCGGCATTGGTAGGAGTGCCTGTAAACGTGACGCTCGTGTTCTGAACGACGGTTCCGGAAACTCCGTCAACCGGCGCGACGAAGGCGTCAGACAGAGTCCAGGGAGGAGTCCCGCCGCTTGTCGGTGAGCAGGTGTTGCTGAAAGATACGCCGACCAGGGTAGGCCCGTAGGGGCTGGCGCAAGTCAGTCCGGTATAGGTAACGGACACATCCGCAAAATTGTTCGGATCAAGGCTCGAGGTATCAGTTGCTGAGCCCAGGCCGTTGATGACATACAGATACAGCGGTACGCCGGCTGCCACATCCAGCTGAACGCTGCCAGTGTTCGGGATCTCCTGCCAACGTTGATCTCCATTCTGCACTCCGACAAAAACAAAGGGAGCGAAGGGAGCGGTCTGAGTGTTCGGAATATGGAAACTGACGGCCTGAATCGTGTAAAGGCCCGGCGGAAGGTTCAGAACATAAGGGCCGCTGCCGCTAGCGGTGACGCAATCAAACGGCTGAGGCGATTGCACAAAGCATCCGGCGGCAGTGTAGCTGAGATCGAGCCGATACTGAACGGCGAGAGGGCTTCCAGTTGCGGGAACCACTCCAAGTTGATTGACCGTGTAAGTAGCGCTCTCCGGACCCCCGGTGGCATTGGGCCAAGTTACGGTGATGGTTGCGGTACGCGGGCCGCCGGTGTTGGCCGCGACGGTGTAGGAAACTGTGCCGGCGCCGGCCGGGCCGGATGTTGCTGAAAATCCGATCCAGCTGCTATCGGCGGCCACGGTCCAGCCACCGCAGGTGGGAACATTCTGCGGGTTTACATCAAAGCTGAGAGGAGAAGTGGCAGTCACGCCAGGCGAATCGACGGTATTTTCAGTGGGCTCCAGGATAACCGTGCTGGTAAGAGAGACGAGGCAGGGCTGCGTGTCAGCAGATGCCGTGGCGGCGGCGACCAACAGAAACAACGGGAGTGCCAGTTTGCACCGAATCATTTAATTAACCCCGCTCCGGAAAACGCCAACGAAATAAGTCGACAGCCGATTGTTTCGCCAGGAAACGACGCCGTAATTGCCTTCGCGATAGGTAATTAGGAAGGTATCCGTTGCCGCGATGAGTTGAAAGCTTTTAACGTTGCCGGGGACCGGGTACTCCTGACTCTTGCCCGAGTTACGATTCAGCGCCCAAATGCTCCTGCGGGAGGCCGATGCCACGAGCACAGTGGTCCCGTCAAGGCTAACGGCCAAAGCCGCAGGGGCTGTGAGGCCGCTGCTGAGAACCGAGGCCGCGCCGGATGCGTCCAATTCCACGATGCAGTTGGCTGCGCTGTCGGCGAGCATTGCCTTGTGGGTGGCCTTATGAGTGCCGGGCAGAAAAGCAATCGCCGTGGGCGATTGCGCGGTATATAAAGCAAGACCGCTGTTCAGGGCGAGCACCCTCCCGGTTTGTTCCTGGGCGAATACTGCTTCGCCGTCGTCGCTGACACCGAGTTGCGACAGAACCGCGGCGGTCGGAAAGCTCTGCCCCACATGCGGAGAGTTGGGCAATCCCAATAAGACCTGAACGATCCCGGCCGATTTTGAGTAGAGCGCTGCCGACGATCCGGTGGGACTAAAGACGATCAGATCGGGGGCTACGAGCGCGGCGGAAATGGGGGTCTGTTGCAAGCCGAACTGCAGGGCGCCTGGGCGAAGCGAAGCGATGGAAACGGAGGCGCCAGGTTCTGACGCGAGGACATAGGCGCCGCGAGGAGCCACGTAGAGCGCGGAAGATCCGGCAGCGGGAAGCACGGGGCCCAGGCGGGATGCGCCGGGAATTCCCATGACAGGCGTCAGCGAACCTCCGCTGGTAGGCGCGACGAAACCGAGGACAGGCGTGCCGACGGAGTGAGCGCCCTGAATGGCGGAACTCTGGGCAAAGGCGGGAGTGGACATGTCCAGGACAAGAATTGTTGCGGCAAGAGCGGTTGCAAGCAGAACGATGGCGAATGGTTTCATGTGGTCTTCTGAAGTCCTGAACCAGGATGGAATTTGGGCAGACTAATGAGGAGTGCCGACCGTTACCGTGCCGGGCGCGCCAATTGTCGCCGAAGGCGAGCTATTCCCGTTACGAGTAAGGCCGTAAATCAACCCTGCCGCACCCGCGGCGGCGACAACAGCGAGAATTATGATCACTTTGCTGCTGACACCGCCCGTCGTTGCGGTGGTGGAGGCGGTGCCCGTCGGGAGCATGTTGGTCTGCCGAATGATAGTTTTGGCAACCACAGCGCCCAATGTGACGGTTACCTCAATTTGGAACTGACCGGCGTTGTGATTCGGTTTGAATCCATGGCCGACCGCGCGCCCGGAACTATCCGACAGGACGGTCAGAGACTGGTTTCCGGCGAATGCCCCGCCGGGACCGTTAGAAGGAGCAAAGAACGTAACCGCCGCGCCTGCAACCGGCTTATGATTTTCATCGGTGATTTCAACGACAGGTTCCCGCGCGATTCGCGCCTTGATGTCGTTTACCGCAGACTCGCCGTCGATGACGGTAATCATCAGCGTAGTCGGCGCGACTTGACCCGGAGTTACAGCTTGGGCAACGAGTGGAATCAAGCGAAAGCCAAATTCATCGGAGCCGCCGGCCGCATAGGCTGCGGTGGAAAAAACAAGGCAGACAATACCCAACGCGCGAAAACGGTGACGCATCTAAAATCCCCTTGTCGTTGTTACAAACGCCCGTAAGTGAATGCTGATTGTAAAACGACTCACGTACTAACACCAGCGAAAAAGCACGTTGAAGTCATAGTTTGTTAGAAATGATGTGGATGACTCCGGCATTCCTGCTGCCCGAAATGACAATTGACCAGAATGGCGCGGGGCCAGCTATGGAGGTCACAGGCACAGGAGTCGGCAACAAACGGACGGGATCCCTGGTTCTGTTGACTTTGGGCGTGGGCCAGATACGGGAACAGCAAAGCTTGGTCGTGGCCATAGAAGGGTCAGCGGACGGCCTTACCTGGAATTCGGAACCGGTTGTCGTGTTCCCGCAAAAGTTTTATTCCGGCTTATCCAGTGTGCTGGTGGATTTGAAACGGCATGCAGGCATGCGCTTTCTGCGAGCGACGTGGAAAGTCGATCGTTGGGGGCGCGGGGACAAGACGCCCTCGTTTCGGGTTTATTTAGCCGCGGAAGGGTTGGACGTCGAGGCGGCTACTGGCGATTGATCAGGCTGGCGACATAGCCGGCGCCGAAGCCGTTGTCGATGTTGACGACCGAGACATTGCTCGCGCAACTGTTCAGCATGCCGAGCAGGGCGGCGAGCCCGTTAAAGCTGGCGCCATAGCCGATGCTGGTGGGAACCGCGATCACCGGGCAGGAAACCAAACCGCCGACGACGCTGGGCAACGCGCCTTCCATGCCGGCGCAAACGATGGCGACGCGTGCTGTGACGAGGCGCTCGCGCTGCTGTAGGAGCCGATGAATGCCGGCAACGCCGACATCGCAAATTGCCTCGACCGTGTTGCCCATGGTTTCGGCCGTCAGTTGCGCTTCTTCGAGAACCGGAATGTCGCTGGTACCGGCGCAGACGGCGACAATCTTGCCCTTGCCGTGGATGGTGCGGTCGCGCCAGACGCGCACAACTCGCGAGGCAGGGAAGTACTCCGTCTCGGGGACGAGTGCGGCGACGCGGTCCGCCATCTCGGCAGTGGCGCGAGTCAGCAACAGATTATGAGACCTGGCGAGCAGAGCTTTCGCGATACCAGCTACCTGGTCGGGGTGTTTCCCCTGCCCGAGGATGACTTCTGGCATGCCGTGCCGGATCTCCCGCTGGTGATCAACTTTGGCAAAGCCAAGATCCTCGAACGGAAGGTCCTTTAGATTCTGCACCGCGGCGTCAATTGTGGTTTCACCGTCCCGCACCTGCTGAAGAAGATACCGAAGTTGCTGAAGATCCATAATTTGCAGCGGATGGCATCCCAGAAGGAAATCGCGCAAAAATCGGCTTGGTGTCAAGCGTGTCATGACACACAGCCGTGCCCTTTGCGCTGTTACTACCGGGCGGCATCCCTTAAAATGGTAGCGTCCCTCGAAAATTATGAAGCGGTTTTGGACACGCCTGCGGCTTTCGCTCGAGATGATTAAGTTCGAGCATTCCATCTTTGCGCTGCCGTTTGCGTTAATCGGAGCGCTGCTGGCGTGGCGGGATGCGGGCTCCGGGATCTCGGATTTTGGACGCCGGCTGATCTGGATCGTGGTGGCGATGGTATCGGCCCGCTCCGCCGCCATGGCGTTCAACCGTATTCTGGATGCGCAGATCGATGGCCGCAACAGGCGCACGGCGGCGCGTCATTTGCCGGCGGGATTGCTTTCGATCCGTTTTGCCTGGTTCTTTACTGCTGCCGCGAGCCTGGTTTTGTTCATGGCTGCTTACGAATTGGGCTTTGTCTGCCTGGTCCTGGCGCCACTCGCACTTGGTTTGTTGTTTTTTTACTCCTATTGCAAGCGCTTCACCCTGTTTTCGCACATCGTGCTGGGGTTTTGCCTCGGAATTGCTCCTGCTGCGGCCTGGATCGCGGTGCGAGGCGTGTTGGATCCGCGAATCCTCTGGCTGACGGGCGCGGTGATGTTCTGGACCGCAGGATTCGACGTTATTTATGCGTGTCAGGACTACGAATTCGATGTTGCCGAGGGTTTGTTCAGCATTCCAAGGCGAGTTGGCGTCGCGCGGGCGCTGTGGATAGCGCGGTTCCTTCATGCTGCGATGGTTTGCTGTCTGCTGATGCTGGTTGCCGCATTCCATCTCGGTTTGCTTAGTTTCGGCGGCGTCGCAGCCGTAGTTGCCTTGCTGGTTTACGAACACGGGCTGGTGAAGCCGCACGATCTTTCGCGAGTGAATGCCGCATTCTTTACCGTGAATGGATACGTGAGTCTGCTGTTTTTTGCCTTCTGGGCTGCCGATATCCTGCTGCACAGGCCGGCCGCCATGCGCCTGCAATAAAACTATCTTTTATGAACCCTCCGCATATAGACGATCCTCGCTTGGTTTCCATTCTTGAAAAGGTGGAGGCGCGTGAGCGTTTGACGTACGAAGACGGCGTCGCGATGTATCACAGCGCGGATCTTTTGGCGCTGGGTTGGATGGCGAATCGCGTCCGGGAGCGCCTGCACGGCAACGTGACCTATTTCAATGTCAACCGGCACATCAATCCGACGGACGTCTGCGTCGCCAGTTGCCGATTGTGCGCATTTGGAAAACGAGTGAAAGATCCGACCGCCTACACGATGTCTATGGAGCAGGTGTGGGAAGTGGCCGGACAAGGTTATGCGGAGGCGGTGACGGAGTTCCACATCGTTGGCGGACTGCACCCGGAATTGGGAATCGACTGGTTCTGCGAGATGATTTCGGGCTTGAAAGAGCGCTATCCCGCTGTCCATCTGAAGGCGTTGACGATGGTTGAGATTGCCTACCTGGCAAAGCGGGCGCGCATCTCGATTCGCGAGACGCTTGAGCGCCTGAAGGCTGCAGGCGTTGACTCAATGCCAGGAGGCGGGGCGGAGGTGTTCTCGGAGCGCGTGCGCAGGATCATCTGCGATCACAAGATCGACGGCAATGAGTGGCTGGAGACCGCACGTACGGCTCATCAGATCGGTCTGAAAAGTAATTGCACGATGCTGTACGGGCATTTAGAAACTGCGGAGGATTCCGCTGACCACCTGGTTCGCTTGCGCGAGGTCCAGGATGAGACCCGTGGTTTTGTCACGTTCATTCCTCTGGCCTTCCATCCGGCGAATACCGCGCTCAGCCATTTACGCACAACAACCGGGTTTACCGATCTGAAGCAAATTGCGATTTCGCGATTGATGCTGGATAACATTCCGCATATCAAGGCGTATTGGATTATGATGACGCCGGGCGTGGCACAGATCGCGCAGCGTTTTGGCGCGAACGATATCGACGGCACGGTGGTGGAAGAGAAAATCTATCATGACGCTGGAGCGACAACAGCTCAGCATCTGCGGCGTCAAGATTTGCTCAACTTGATTCGGAAAGCGGGACGAGAGCCGATGGAGCGCGACACGGCGTACCGGCCAGTTGAACGAACGGAAACATCAGTTACGGTATTGGTGTGAGAAAGGCGAGAGCGATGAAAGGCACATTGGAGCTTTTGATGATCGGGGCTTTAACTGCAGGGGCCGGGCTTGCCGCACAATCCGATGCTCCGCAAAATACGGTCACATTCAGCCAGGACGTTGCGCCCATCCTTTATAAGAATTGCGTTGTGTGTCACCACCCGAACGACATCGCACCGATGTCGCTGATGAGTTATCGCGAGGCACGGCCTTGGGCGGCGGCCATTCGGGAGGCCGTAGTCAGCAGGACCATGCCGCCCTGGCACGCCGACCCACACGTTGGAGAGTACCGAAACGACCCAAAACTGTCTAAACAGGACATTGACACGATCGTGGCATGGGTGAAGAACGGCGCAAAGGAAGGCGATCCGAAAGACCTTCCGCCAGCGCCCGTGTTTAAAGATGGATGGCATATCAAGCCCGATGTGGTGTTGTCGATTCCGGAAATGACGGTCGCAGCGGCCGACCAGGACGACTATGAATACATTTATGTGCCGACGAATTTTACAGAAGACCGATGGATCCAAGCGGCCGAAGTTGTGCCGGGGGACCGGCGTGTTGTGCACCACGCAACCATCAGCGTGGTCAGCGCGGATAAAGTTCCGAACGCAGCCAAAGAGGCCCGAGCGGTAGACAAGCTGCATTTTCGGACCGGCAAGGTGAACCACGTTAAACCCGACGCGCCGGTAGCAGACGACGGATGTCCGTCGCAGCCAGATCCCGTTTTAGGCCAGGTTTCCAGCGGCGGCGTGAACCACGTACCGGCGATCTATCTGCCCGGGCACCTCGCAGAAACCAGACCTCCCGGATATGCGTTGCGGATTCCGGCCGGTTCGTATTTGCAGTTCCAGATACACTACAGCAACCGCCTGAAACAGGAGGTCAAAGACCGTACGAGCATTGGGCTTGTTTTTGCAAAAGAGCCGGTGAAACACGAAGTGGCACAGTACGAGATCTGGAATAACTGGTTTTTAATTCCGCCCGGTGACGGGGATCACAAAGTGACTTCCTGTTTCACGATTCCGAAGGATCTTACTGTGGTCGCCTACACGGCGCACATGCACTTTCGCGGTAAGAGCATGAAGACGGAGGCGATTTATCCGGACGGCCGGCATGAGCTGATCTTCGATGTACCGAAGTACGACTTCCGATGGCAGGAAACCTATTTTTTGAAGCAGCAGTATTACATGCCAAAGGGCACGAAGTTGGTGACCACTGCTTATTTCGACAATTCCTCCAACAATCCGCTAAATCCCGATCCCAGCAAGGCAATACGCTGGGGCGAGCCGAGCACTGAGGAGATGATGGGGTTCTGGTTGGCTTATGCAGAGGATGTTCCCTCCGCGAAACAAGCTCGACTGAATGACAGAGAGAAAAGCGAAGTTAGTGCGACGACGACTGCTTCGGGACTGACCAAACGCTGAGCGGACCCGCGAGATCCTTACCCTGAGGCTTTGTTCGTTACAACTGCTTCCGTCTGGTCGTCCCGCCTGTCTCGCAGTTTGGTCAAGAATGACGTATCGAACCGGCCGGCGACGAAATCTTTGTTCGCGAAAATCTCTTCGTGCAGCGGGATAGAAGTATGGATTCCTTCCACGACGAACATGCTGAGCGCGCGCTGCATGCGGCGAATGGCTTCGTCGCGATCCTTTCCATAAACAATCAGTTTGGCGACAAGGGAATCATAGTAAGGCGATACGACGCCATCCGTGTAAGCAGCCGTATCGACACGAACGCCGATGCCGCCTGGAAGGTTCAGTCCGGTTATGCGTCCGGGCGATGGGGCGAAAGTTTCAGGATGTTCGGCATTGACGCGGCACTCGATTGCGTGGCCCTTCAGTTCGACCTTGCCGGGCAGCAAGTCCGAGAGCGGTGTTCCATCGGCAATCAGGATCTGCGACTTCACGAGATCGATGCCAGTAACGAACTCGGTCACTGGATGTTCGACTTGAATACGGGCATTTACCTCAATGAAGTACAGCTTGCCGTGTTCGTCCATCAGGAATTCGACCGTCCCGGCATTGGTGTAGCCGATTGCTTTCAGCGCAATGCTAAGACCATCCGAGATTCGTTTGCGCAGTTCGGGTGAAACTGCTACAGAAGGAGACTCTTCAATCAGTTTCTGATGGCGCCGTTGAATGGAACACTCGCGCTCGCCGAGAATCCGCACATCGCCATGCTCATCCGCGAGAATCTGAAATTCGATGTGGCGCGGCGCTTCGACCAGTTTTTCCATATAGACATCGCCCGAAGCAAAGGCCGCCGCGGCCTCCGACTGCGCTTGCGCAAGCAAACCCGGAAGTTCGGATTCTGTTCGAACGATGCGCATCCCGCGGCCGCCGCCACCGGCTGCAGCTTTGAGCATCACCGGGAAGCCTATCTCGTTTGCAAGAGTCAGCGCTTCGTCCGGTCCGCTCAGGACCCCTTTGGAGCCTGGCAAAATCGGTACGCCTGCGGCTTCCATAATGGCGCGGGCGCGCTGCTTTAATCCCATCTGGCGGATGATGTCGGGCTTCGGGCCGATGAATTTGATGCCCGACAACTCACACACTTCAGCAAAATCGGCGTTTTCGCTCAGGAATCCATATCCCGGATGGATGGCATCGACGTTTGTGATCTCCGCCGCGCTCATCACGCCGGGGATATTGAGATAACTCCTCGAACTCTTAGCCGGACCGATACAAATAGCTTCGTCGGCGAAGCGGACATGCAGGCTATGGCGATCGGCTTCGGAATAAACGGCAACCGTTTTGATGCCGAGATCGCGGCAGGCGCAGATGACACGAAGTGCGATTTCACCACGGTTGGCGATTAGAATTTTTCGAAACATGCGGGACAGCTTCGCTACAACGGCCGGATGGAAAAAAGCGACTCGCCATATTCGACCGACTTGCCGTTTTCTACCAGTTTCGCCACGATCGTGCCGGAAACTTCGGCCTCAATTTCGTTCATCAACTTCATTGATTCGATAATGCAAAGTACTTGTTTGGCATGAACGCGATCGCCGACTTTGACAAAGGAAGGCGCGTCGGGAGACGGTGAGTCGTAGTAGGTTCCCACAATTGGGGATTTGACAGCAATCGTCACCGCCTCTTCGTCGGCCGGAGCTGCCGCGGCACCGGCCGCGATCGCCGAAGAAGTAGCAGGTGCCGGAGGCTGTGCGGGCGTGTTTGAAATAGCAGAAGCGGACGACAGTGTCACAATGTCCTGCGCCAACACCGAGTTGCCGTTTCGAATACGGATCCTGTTGTCGCCGCTCTGGTACTCCAGTTCGGCGATGCCTGTCTCCTGGACGAGGCGTATCAGTTCCCTGATCTCTTCATATGTCATGTTTAATTGGGCAAAGCCGTTCGCCTCAGGTCAAAGAACAACCAGTTCCTTACTAGTCGGAGTCAGGATATCGCAGCCATTGGCTGTGACCACAACGGTATCCTCAATCCGCACCCCGCCTGCGTGCTCCAGGTAGACGCCGGGTTCGATGGTAATGACCATTCCCGGCTCCAGCTTCGTTTTGTCCTTTCGGCCCACCCGCGGGCCCTCATGAATTTCTAAACCGAGTCCGTGACCTGTCGAGTGGATAAATGCCTGCTCCAGCCCGTATTCGCGCAGGACATCCCGAGCGGCCCGGTCCACACCGGTGCAGGTAGCACCGGGCTTCACAGCATCGATCGCCGCGAGCTGGCTTTCCAGGACCGCGCGGTACATGCGCCGCGCTTTCGGAGCCAGTTTCCCGACGGCATGAGTGCGGGTCATGTCGCTGCAGTAGCCGGCGACCCGGGCACCCATATCTATTAATAATAGTTGATTGGCCTGTATAGAACGCTCGCCTGGATGTGCGTGAGGAAGAGCAGAGCGTTCGCCCGAGGCAACAATGGTTTCGAATGCGGTGCCGTCTGCACCCAGCAGCCGCATCCGGTATTCGATCTCCGCCGCGAGGTCTACCTCCGTCATTGCGGGCTTGAAGTTTTTCAGGGCTTCTTCGAGAGCTGCGGAATTCAGCTGTACAGAGGCGCGAATCGTGGCGATTTCCGAATCCGACTTCACCTGCCGCAGTTTCTCGACTGCGTCCATAACAGGTTTAAAGCGCACTTTCGGGAGAGCATGGATCAGCTGCAGGTGCTCTGCGAAGCCGATTCTGTTTTGCTCAAATCCCACCTTCTTCAGGTGCATCCGCCTGATGCTTCCCGAAATCTCGGTCGAGAGGGGCCCTTTCACGATCCGTACCTCGCAGTCGGATTCCTGCGCGACCTGGGTTTGATAGCGCGGGTCTGTGAAGAGGATCGCCCGATCGTCTGTAATTAAGAGTGCCGCGTTGCTGCCGGTAAACCCGGCAAGATAGCGAACATTCGGAAGCGCGGTAACCAGGAATGCGTCGATGCGCATCTCTGCGAAATTTTGAAGGAGGGCGCCGCGGCGCACCGAAAGATCGGTCGAATTCGTACTCATCACGGTTTGAGGAGAAGCTTTCCGCTTGTTTTGCGGCCTTCCAAATCGCGATGAGCTTCTGCGGCGTCGCATAAGGGATACGTCTTGTGGATGTTCAGCGTAAGCCGGCCATCGGCAAGCCACTTGAAGATGTCGGACGACCGCCAAAGCAGATCCTTGTCGTCACTGATGTAGTTGGCAAGCGAAGGGCGAGTCAGAAACAACGATCCCTTTTGACTCAACACCAGCGGATCGATCTGACCGACGGGGCCACTGGACTGCCCGAAGCTCACCATCATGCCGCGCGGGCGAAGACAATCCAGGCTCTTGTGAAATGTGGTGCTTCCGACCGAATCGTAGACCACCGCAACACCTTTCCCTTCGGTGATGATTTTTATTTCTTCTACAAAATCCGTTTGCGTGTAAATGATGATGTGATCCGCGCCATGCCCGTCTACGATCTCCGCCTTTTCAGCGGAGCCGACGGTTCCGATCACGGTCGCGCCGGCGATTTTGGCCATCTGCACGAGCAAAAGCCCGGTTCCGCCCGCTGCCGCATGTACAAGGCAGGTGTCGCCGGCCTTTAGCGGAAAGGTGGAGCGCGTGAGGTAATGGGCGGTCATCCCTTGCAGCATCACGGCGGCAGCACTTTCGAAACTGACTTCGTCCGGAACGGGAACAAGAAGACGCGCCGGAACGACAGCATATTCGGCATAGGATCCGCGAGCCATCGCGTAGGCAACACGCTGCCCGGGCTTGAAATGTGTCCCGGGGCCGGTCTCTTCGACAGTGCCGGCGCCTTCGGTTCCGATTCGCACCGGTGTGTCCGGCACCTTATAGAGGCCCGTGCGATGGTAAACATCGATAAAATTTACGCCGCTTGCGTGGATCTTTACTAAGACCTCTCCCTCGCCGGGCTTTCCTTTCGGTATGTCAGCACACTTTAAATTTTCCGGACCGCCGACGGGGTCGGCCACAACAGCTTTCATGTAGGCGATTCTACGACGCCAGCTGTTGGGCGCCGTATCAAGCTACAAAAGAAAGTGAACGAGTGGCTGATTTTCGTGCCGTGTGGGTCAGTAGCTTAAGACAGGTTAGAGATACTCGAAGTACACCGTGAACGACACATCGGAGAGAGCACGCGCCTTTTATTTCGGAAGGCTTAAAGCGATGACACCTTCCGAACGGATTAGCTTGGGGGCCTCACTTTGGGTTGCGGGAGATTCTGTTCAACGCGCTGCCGCGCGGCGCGACAATCCGCTCGCCACCGAGGCGGAAATCGCGTTCCGAATTGCCGTTACCAGGTTTGGACCAGAACTCGCGCGAAAGGCTTACCGGAAACCATAAATGTCGCTGGCGGACGCGTTTGAGCCGTTGCGCTCCGCCCTGGAACGAGCCGGCATTCGTTTCGCGATTGGCGGCTCGTGGGCAAGTACCGCATTTGGCGAGCCTCGCTTTACAAATGACGTCGATATTGTCGCTGATTTGGTTGAAGAAAATCTTGAGCTGTTTGCCGCTGATCTGCCCGAATCCTTTTATCTGGACATGGACGAAGCCCTGTCGGCGATCCGGCGCGGACGGTCGTTCAATGTGATTCATGTCCCCATGGCACTTAAGTTCGATTTTTTTCCCGCGGCTGCGTTCCCGCTTGGCATGGAAGAACTCGAACGCGCCATTTATCTGCGTGACACTGGACTATCGAAAGTGCCTGCACCATTTGTTACACCAGAAGACATCCTTCTGGCGAAGCTTCACTGGTTCCGGTCAGGCGACGAGTTATCTGAGGTGCAGTGGCGTGACATTCAGGGCATTGCTCGCGCCTGCGCGACCACGTTTGATCGCGATTATCTATATAGAGGCGCTGCCAGAGTGGGAGTCCGCGATCTGCTGGACAAGGCGCTCACAGAGACTTAGCTTCTCTCGTCGAATCGAGATGGCCAAGCAAAAGGTGGCTGGCGGGAGGGAGACGAAGTCCATCAACATTGTCGTAGTCGAGCGATGCTGACCACGTTCGGGGCACTTGGGCAATTCCACGACACCACCACCGGAACCGAACTCATTTCCCTTGACGGAAAAGGGACCGAGTCGCTGACTTTTGCATCGCGCCCGAGCATTGCGACTTAGTTCTGACATGGGAAGTAACGGAAATCCACTCGGCAGCATTGCTGGCTTCCGAGCTGCTGCGACGCCAGCAAGCCAACTCCCAGCGGCGGCCCTTGACGAAGCACGAAAAAAGGCGCACACTTCCCATAAGGATCTTATGGAAGCTCAGGAAAGCAATTCCGGCGAGTTGTTGCGGGATACGCTCGACATGCTCATCCTCAAGGCGGTGGAACATAACGCGCGGCACGGGTACGCGATCGCGAGTTTGATTCAGCAGCGCTCGGATTCGGCGCTGAAGGTCGAAGAGGGCGCGCTGTATCCGGCGTTGCACCGGCTGGAAGTGCGCGGGCTGTTGGACTCGGAGTGGGGGCTTTCGGAAAGCAAACGGCGGGCTAAGTATTACCGGCTGACGGTGGCGGGACGCAAGCAACTCGAGAAAGAAACGGGGCGCTGGAAGTTCTTGTCGGCGGCGATTGCGCGGGTGATGGAGATAGCGTGATGCATGAGATGTTTCGCATTTTACGTGCGCGGATCAAAGCTTTTCGGAAGCGGAGCGAACTGGAGCGCGACCTCGAGGAAGAGATTGCGTTTCATCTAACGGAGAAGCGGCGGGAATTAGAGGAAGCGGGTGCGGCAGCAGAAGACGCAGACGTGGCGGCGAAGCGCCGGTTTGGGAATGCATCGCTCGCGAAAGAGCGGAGCCGCGAGGCGTGGATTTTCGGCAGTGTCGAAAACACACTGCGTGACGGCAAATACGCCGTGCGGGTACTCCGGAAAGCGCCCGCGTTCAGCGTGATCGCCGTTTTGACGCTGGCGTTTGGCATCGGCGCGAATACGGCAATTTTTTCGGTGATGCAGTCGGTGGTCCTGAAGGCGCTGCCGTACAAAGAACCAGGCCAGCTTTATAAGCTCCAAGAGGTTGCGCAAGACGGGGCAAAACGGTTTCCGCTGACGTGCGTGAATGCCGGTAATTTCCTGCTCTGGACACGGCATGCAAACTCTGCTGTTGACTTGGCGCTGGTCATGCCTTCGATGGACTATCTCAATCTGAAGGACGAAACGGTTGAGATCACGGGTGTGCGGGCTTCGGCGAATCTGTTTCAGATTCTGGGGATACAGCCGTGGATCGGGCATTCTTTTTCGGCCGGTGACGATTTCATGGGAAGAGCCAGGAGCGTGATTCTCACCAACGGTTTGTGGAAGCGGCTCTTTCAATCCGATCCGGGTATTGTGGGCCGCACTATCCACTTGAACGGGTTTCCGTTTGTGGTGGCAGGCGTATTGCCGGAGTCATTTTATTTCCCGAAACAGAACGAGTTATACAGTTCCACGATTGCCGGTTGGACGCACCCCATCGAATATTTTGTCAATCTGGCGTTGCAGCCGTCTGAGATGCGTCCAGGGATGCAGATGTTTAATTTCGCGGCGATGGGACGGTTGCGTCCGGGAATATCAGCGAAGCAGGCGGCTGCGGAATTGGATATCGCAGAGGCGCAGGTTCCGATGGAAAGGCTCACCGGAGTAAAGATGCAAGTGGATCTTCATCCGTTGATGGCAGCAATTGTCGGAGGAGCGGAACGGAAGCTTTGGATGGTGATGGCGGGCGCGGCTCTGGTGTTGCTGCTGGTGTGCGTGAACCTGGCCGGGCTACTGATCGCGAAAGGCGCCGCACGAGCGCATGAGATCGGGGTGCGGGCGGCGCTGGGAGCAAGCCGTATGGATGTCGTGCGCCAATTCCTGGTTGAAGCGTTGATTCTATCGACCGCGGGAGGAGTTTTCGGATTGGCGGCGGCGTATTGGGGCGTGCGCGTGCTGGTGCGATCGGCGCCTGTAGAAATTCCACGCTTGCAATCGATTGCGATCGACGAACGGGTGCTGCTTTTCAGCGCGGCGATTACAGTGACGGCGGCAGTGGTCTTTTCCCTGTTGCCGGCATTATGGCTGAGCAGGCGGAGTTCGATCGGGACGGTGAAAGCGGCGACGGGGCCCACTGCAACGTCGAACCGCGCGATCTCGCGGATTCACCAGGCGCTGGCGGCAATGGAGATTGCATTCTGCACGGTCTTGCTGGTTTCGGCCATCCTGCTGGCGCAGAGCTTGGTGCGTGTGCTGCGGACGAATGCCTGGGGGAACGTATCCCACGTATTGACCCTGAGCTTCTCCGCGCCGCCCAGCCGTTACCAGGACGGTTGGCGGCGAGCGCAGTTGATTACAAAGGTGATTGAGAGCGCACATAACCTGCCGGGTGTGGAAGCGGCGGGAACCACAACTGCATTGCCGTTCCAAGGCCAAAACTGGGGCAATGATGTGAATTTCAAGGAAGCTCCCAAGACCGAAAAGGACAGGCCAAACGCGAATTGGAGATTTGTTAGTCCGGATTATTTCCAAGCGGCAGGCGTGGGGCTTGTCAGCGGGCGTTTTTTGGCGGCATCTGATTATGGTCGTCCTCTGATTCTGATTTCGAAGCGGCTGGCGAAAGAACTGCCTCGCGGCGTGAATCCGGTCGGTGCGCATGTGTATTGGACACCGCCGGATTCGAAAGCGCCGGTATTATGCGAGGTGGTGGGTGTGACCGCGGATGTGCGCGCGCTGCCAGAGGAAGAAGCGCCGTACACGGTGTATGTGCCGTATTGGGAATGGCCGCCGTGGGCGATTTCCCTCGTGGTGCGAACGAATGGCGATGTGCGGATGGTGGCGGCGTCCCTGCCGCAACTTATCCGGCGAATGGATAGCCAGATTGCGATCCCACACGTGGAGAGCCTGCGCGACATCTTGAATGACTCGACGGCATCGCGGAGATTCGTTACGTCGCTCGGGCTGCTTTTCGCGCTATCAGCCACACTTTTGGCGGCGATTGGGTTATACGGCCTGCTTTCGTTATCGGCTTCGCAGCGAACCCGCGAGATCGGCTTGCGGATGGCGCTAGGCGCGCAGACGCGCCAAATCTTTCGGATGATCCTGTCCGAGGCGGCGGCGCTCGCGCTGGCGGGGCTGGGGTGCGGCGTGGTTTGTGCATGGGCCGTGACCCGCTTGTTGCGAGCGTTTCTGTATGAAGTGAAGCCTACGGATCTGGCGACCTTCGTTTGTGTGTGCGCGGGACTGTTAGTGGTGGCGGCCCTGGCGAGCTACGGGCCGGCCCGGCGTGCGGCGCGCGTAGATCCGGTAACCGCGCTGAAGTGGGATTGACGGGAAGCTCGCGAATCTGAAGGGCTCAGGGCGTTCTCAGCCTATGTCATTCTGAAGACTTAACCGACCCCGCATGGCCCATCGTTTCTACAGCGGTCCTGTTGTGCCGCGGACGGCTCTTTTCTTCTTCTTGCTCGCGCAACAGCCTGCAGCCGCTCTCGATCCGGGGGACAATCTCGAAGAATACGCCCGGCAAACTTGGCAGACCGACAGCGGGCTGCCGCAAAACACGGTATCCGCCATTCTGCAAACCAGCAACGGCTATTTGTGGTTTGCAACGGATGGCGGCCTGGCGCGTTTCGATGGGCATCGCTTTGCGATTTTCGATTCGCAGAACGGCGACTTGCCAAATGATCGGGTCCGCGGATTAGTGGAAGATCGATCGGGCGCGCTCTGGGCGGCAACTGCCGACGGGTTGGCGCGGCGCAGCGGCACGCGTTGGCAGCGCTATGGCACGGAAGATGGCTTGCCCGCGAATAATATCCTCGGCGTATCTCTGGATGCAGCGGGGCGCGTGCATGTCAGGACTCCGCGCGGTCCCGGAGTGCGCGAACAGGATTACTTTGTGGGATCGAAGGAACCTGAGCCCGATCTGACTTTGCGTGTGGGGGAGGATACCTGGGTTCCGACGATGCACGGCCTGATCCAACAGCGCCGCGGCGCCGCGAGGACGTACACGGTGGCGGATGGACTGCCTTCGAACCGCATTACCGTTCTTCGGCTCGACAAGGAAGGCTCGCTTTGGATCGGAACGGATGCCGGCTTGGCGCGCTGGCGAAATAATTCGATTGAGCGATTTGCCGCCACGGATCTGCTATCCAGCGATTCCGTGCTTTCGATTTACGAAGATAGCGAAGGAGATCTCTGGATTGGCACCGATGCCAACGGTGTGACGGTGCTGCGTGACCAGAAATTCAAGGCGTACTCGAGCCGCGCCGCTGGGCTCGACGGACCGGCGCGCTGCGTGCTGGCCGACCACGCCGGAGCGATCTGGGTCGGGACGGACGGCGGAGGAGTGGTCCGAATCGAAAACGGCTTATCCGAGAAACCGACCTGGAACAGCGCGTTATCCAGCGGCGTGATTCTGGCGTTGGCGGAAGCCCACACCGGTAACCTGCTTGTCGGAACACCGGATGGGCTGAATATTGTGCATGAGGGCAAAGTGTCGGTTGTGACATCGGCCGAAGGCTTGGCAGAGGACTTTATCCGCTCGCTTTACGTCGACAAAGATGGTTCTGTCTGGGTGGGGACCAGGGGAGGTTTGTCGCATATGGAAGGCGAGCATGTCACAACCTACACCCAGACGGACGGTTTAGGCAGCGATCTGGTGGGCGCAGTGCTCCGCGATGCACAAGGCGAGTTGTGGGCTGGTACCTTGAACGGTTTAAGCCGGTTTCGAAACGGCAAGTTCGTGACGTACACCGTGAAGGACGGCCTGCCGGAAAACACCATTACCGATCTTCGACTCGACCGCAACGGCGATCTGTGGGTGGGCACACAGGGCGGCGGCGTCGGGTTTAGACGGCGCGGGACGTTCGCGCGTGCAGGCGCTGGAATGGGTCTCCCGGACACGATCTATGGAATTGCCGAGGACGCGAACGGCAGCTTCTGGTTCGCGGCGAAGAATGGAATTTTTCGCGCCGAGGCGTCAGAGCTGAAAAGCAACACGTCCACAGCCGCAGCCTGTCCCTATGGAACCGGTGACGGTCTGCGCGTTCGCGAGTGCAGCGGCGGCGGACATCCCGCTATTTCTCAGCGTGCGAACGGCGATATCTGGTTTGCGATGACACGCGGCGTAGCGGAGCTGAAGGCGTCGCACACGCGCAGCAATCTGCTGCCGCCGCCGGTTGTGGTCGAGTCGGTCACGATCGACGAGCAAACATTCAGCCCGGATCAAGTGAGCCGCATCGGCGCAAGCCATTCTCATCTCGCGTTTGAATACGCCGGATTGAGTTTCGCCGCGCCGAATAAAGTGAATTACCGTTATCGCCTGGAAGGGTTCGACCGGAATTGGGTGAATGCCGGAACGCAGCGCATTGCCTACTACACCAACTTGCCCGCCGGCCATTATCGGTTTCTGGTGAAGGCGCAGAATGGCGACGGTGTCTGGAATTCTGGCGGAGCTGCTTTCAGCTTTCTCGTCGAGCCGCATGTTTATCAGACCTGGTGGTTCCGCGCGCTGGTCCTGCTGGCTATTGCAGTCGTCGTTTATGGCGGTTATTATGTGCGCGTACGTCAGGTGCAGGCGGAGTATGCGGCGGTCCTCGGAGAGCGCAATCGGATTGCGCGCGAAATTCATGACACGCTCGCGCAAGGATTTGTTGCCGTATCGGTGCAGCTCGAGATTGTGGCACGATTGCTTTCTACTTCCGTTGAAGCGGCCAAGGCGCAGCTCGATGAAACGCGCGCGCTGGTGCGGCAGTCGATTGCCGAGGCGCGTCAATCGATCTGGGAGCTTCGGTCCCAGTCGTCCGAGCACCACGATTTTGCATCCCGCTTATCTAATATGGCGAAGCAGATTGCCGGCGCCAGTGGACCGCGGGTGCAGATGGCGGTACATGGAACGTTTCGCCCGCTGCCGGCAACAGTCGAAGATGAGTTGTTCCGCATCGGTCAGGAGGCGGTCACGAACGCGGTGCGTCATGGCGGCGCAAAGCAGATCGACATCGAATTGGTGTTTGATGCCAGGCGGCTGCGCATGACAGTATCGGATGATGGTTGTGGGTTTGAAGGCGCCGTGAATTCGAGCGGCCCCGACGGGCATTTTGGTCTTAAGGGTATGCGCGAACGCGCGAAGCACATCCAAGCCGAGTTGCGCGTGGACAGTGCGGTTGGAAAAGGAACAAAGGTATGGGTGGAGACAGCGGTCCGGTAAAGAATCCGATACGCATTTTGATCGTCGAAGATCACCACGTCGTGCGGCAGGGACTAGTGGCGCTGCTGAAGAGCGTCCCGGATATGCAGGTGGTCGCCGAAGCTGCCGATGGACAGCAGGGCGTCGATTTGTTTCGCCAGCACAAGCCTGACATCACGATTATGGACCTGCGGCTGCCTGTGCTGAGCGGAGTCGAAGCGATCGGCCATATCCGGCGCGAGGCGCCGCAGGCGCGTGTCATCGTCCTCACCACCTTTGACGGCGACGAAGATATCTACCGTGCGCTGCAGGCAGGTGCCAAGGGCTATCTGTTAAAAGACATGTTCGGCGATGAATTGATGGACGCCATCCGCACGGTACACGCCGGCAAGTCCAAAATTCCTCCAGCCGTTGCGCAGCGATTAGCGGATCGCATGAGCGGTCCGGAACTGACAGGACGAGAGCTTGAGGTTCTGAAAAAAATTGTGGCAGGGAAGAGCAATAAAGAGATCGGCCGCGACTTATGGATTTCGGAAGCGACGGTGAAGACGCACGTGAACAACCTGCTGAGCAAGCTGGGAGTAACGGATCGCACCCAGGCCGCCACCACGGCTCTGCAGCGCGGCATCGTTCATTTCAACTGACGCATGCAAACCGCTTTTTACTCCCGATTTGTTTTCGCCGCAATTGCTGGCGCGGTACTTGCTGCGGGCGCCCGCGGAGATCATAAAGCCGCCTGGCGGGCCGCCACCCAGGATGAACTGCGCGAGGTGATTCCGGCTCGCGCGCCCGTGGAAAAAGAGAGGATTGAAACTGAATTCCGCACGGCCTCCGGAGTTACGGATGCCAAAGGGAAGTATGTTGCCGGTGTGGTGCTGATCACTGCCGGCTATTCGGCGGATGGGAAGTATTCACACTGGTTCGTAACGCAGGTTCCGCTGAAAGTGGCGGATTTTACGCTGCCGGCCGGCGACTATGTGATTGGCGCGCGGCACGAGGGAGACGCGCTCACGGTTAAGTTTTACGAAGCGCAGACCGGAAAATTTGTGGGTTCGGTGCAGGCGGAACGCCAGAGCCGCATCGGGAGAATTGAGTCATTTCATGTCTATCCTCCGGGAGAGCACGCGCTGATTGCCATCGGACGGTTCGGGTTTAGCTACGAACCGCGCGAGTGATTGTATTAGTGGCGTGATGCTGCTCGGTCGATAAACACGGATTAACCTAACCGCTGATCCCGAACACTCGTTCGGTGTATAGACGGCTGCGCCGCAAATCTTCTTCGAGCGATCGTGTGACGGCGGTCTGCGCCCGATATGCCAGTTCAACCACGATGAGCGGGTGCAGGTTTTCTGCCCGGAGATACGCGGCGACCGCGCGGTAATCGATATCGCTGTCTCCCACTTCCTCGAGCCAGATCTTATTTCGCGCGCTGCGAACGTGAATCTCGCGCAGCCGGTCTCCGACTTCGCGCAGGAACGCCACAGGGTCAAAGCCGCCTTCGTATGCCCAGTCGACATCGACGCAGATGTGAACCGTCGCCGGATCGGTGTTCGCCAGGATGTAGCGCCATTCGCGCGCATTGTTTTCGAGCTGCGGCGTGTGGTGATGCACCCGCAAATCTAAGCCTTCTACGGCAAGCGCCTTCCCCAGCCGGTTCAGGCCGTCCGCTTCGGCGTAGAGTTCTTCATAGGTCTTCGCCGAGCCATCCGGCTTCGGATCAGGATTGTTGACGATGCCTTTGCAGCCGAACGGCTTCGCCATCCGCGCGTACTCGAGGGCATTGGCGATGGTTTGGTCGGCAAGCGCTTTGGAATGCATGGCTCCTCCGACATACATAGAGGGCATTCGCAGATTTTGTGAGCGCAGTTCCGCGAGCGTGCTTTCACGGAGTTTGCCGGCGAAGAAAGCGGGACTGAGTTCGATATTGCTGAATCCAGCCTTGCGCGCCATGGCCAGTACTTCCGGAATCACTTCGGGTAACGGCTTCTTCTGACGCTCGGCGTACTGCTGAAAGATATAGCCTTCGACGGACAGATCGGATGCGGCGTTCGGCCACGCGGCGGCCATTGCGGCCAGAAGCAACTCACGCCGGGTTGTCATCGCGCACCAGTTCGCCTATTGAGCAGATAGATCGGGAGGCCGCAGAGAACTATTAATAGTCCGGGCCATGTGGTGGCCGGACGAAACACGAAGAGCGCAATGAGTATGACGGTGCCCCCGACGATGTAAACCAGCGGCACGATCGGGTAACCCGGGGCGAGGAACGGACGTTCCATCTCGGGCCGCTTCAATCGCAGCCGGATCACGGCCGCGATGGTCAGTACGTAAAAGATCAAAGCCGCCGAAATTACATAATCGAGCAGGTTGCTGTAGAGGCTGCCATAGCTGTGCGTTTCGACGTTGTAGGTACGCGGCAACACCAGGAATGCGGACCAGATGCCCTGAATGATGAGCGACCATCCGGGCACGTGCGCCTTATTGAGCGATCCGGCCCGCTTGAGGAATAAGCCGTCATTCGCCATCGAATGGTAGACCCGGGCGCCCGCCAATATCAGACCGTTCATACAGCCAAAGGTGGAAATGATAATCGCTATGGCCATGATAATCGCGCCGAGCCCGGGAAACACTACGTTGAGCATGGCTGTTGCCACGCGGTCGGCCGGGGCGTGCTGGATGGCCGAGAGCGGCAGAACCAGCAGGTAGGCGAGATTCGCAAGCACGTAGAGCAAACACACGACGCCGGTTCCCAGCGCAAGCGAGATCGGCATGGTACGGCCGGGATTCTTCACCTCCCCTGCGGCAAAGGTAATGTCGTGCCACGAATCGGCGGAAAACAGGGAGCCCACTTGCGAAACACAGATGGCCGCGAACAATCCCATCGCTGTGACGGCACTCAGCGTGGCAGTGACCGGCGTAACCGGTTGCGCGGTCCACATGTGCGTGAAGTTGGCGGCTACGGCATCGTGCTTCCAGAAGAACAGGCCGGCTAAGATGAGCCCGGCGAGCGCTGCGACCTTGGCCGATGTAAAGACGTTCTGCACGATTTTTCCGTAGTGCACGCCGCGGGTATTGGTCCAAGTGAGAAGGGCGATGACCGCGATGGCGACTAGCTGCGCAGTGGACAGCGAAACAGCGTAACCACTGCTGAGATGAATAGGAGCAATGATGTAGTGGTCTTCGGCGATTGAGGGGACCAACACTCCGAGATAGCGGCCGAAACCGACCGAAACGGCGGCAATGGTGCCGGTCTGAATCACCATAAATAGCGTCCAGCCGTAGAGAAAACCCCAGAGCGGTGAGAACGCTTCGCGCAAGTAGACGTACATGCCGCCGGCTTTGGGAAGCATGGCGGCGAGTTCGCCATACGAGAATGCGGCAGCTACCGTCAGAGCTGCGGTTATCAGCCAGGCGACCAGGAACCATCCTGCGCTGCCGATCAGCCGCATCATATCGGCGGCCACCAGGAAGATACCGGAGCCGATCATCGAGCCGACGACGATCATGGTCGAATCAAACAGGCCGAGTTCGCGGACGAAACCCGTGCTGTGGTCTACCGCGGCTGCACTCGAAGCGTCAATATCTTCTTGCATGTTGTAAGTGCTCATGATGCCACGGTCAACAGCCGGTGGGGTTCCAGTTGGGAGAGATCGCGGACAACGATATCGGGCTGGTGCGTCTCCAACTGTTCCAAAGGGACCAGTCCTGTCGCTACCGCGACGGAGACGAAGGCGTTGATTTTGGCGGCTTCAATATCGTTGGGATGATCGCCGATGAGGGCCACCGGTGAGCTACGTGATACCAGCCTCTCTTTCACCGCGCGCCGTCTGGCAACCTGGGCGACCCGGGCACGGCTGCGGCCGTCTTGCGCGAATGCGCCGACAGAGAAGAAATGCCGCAATCCGGCGAGTTCCATCTTCTTCCAGCCGATCTGGCTGAGGTTGCCCGTCACCAATCCCATCACTGCCCCTGCATTCCGCAAACCCTCAAGGAACTGTGGGACGCCCGGGCAGACGCGATCCGCCAGGCCGGAGGCGCAGTTACCCAGGTAGGCGCTCTGGCACTCGGTTACGATGCGCGACATGTTGCTGTTGATCTGCCGTTCGCTAGCGCCGGCGGCTTTGAGGATCAGACGTATCAGATCCCGATCTAAGCGGCCGGAAGTATCGACACCATCAAACGTCGCCCTGAGTCCGGTGACTTGGCGAATGCCGGCGATCAACGCTTCGCGGTGATGCTCGCCCGCACGGCGCAGCAGGGTTCCGTCGATATCAAAGAGAATGAGAGCCAATCTGGGGTAGCACCGCGGACAGCAGTTTTAGAAATGTTCCGGAGACGCGGCGTCCGACTTCGAGGACCTCCTCGTGATTCAGTTTCTCACCGCTGAGTCCGGCGGCGAGATTCGTAACGCAGGAGATGCCGAGAACTTCCATACCCATGTGGTTGGCGGCGATGGTTTCGGCGACAGTCGACATGCCCACCAGGTCGGCGCCTATGGCTTTGAGGAAGCGTATCTCGGCAGGGGTCTCGTAGGAAGGGCCCAGAAGCCCAGCGTATACGCCTTCGTGAAGCGGAATGCCGAGCTTCTCAGCGGCTTGTTTTGCCAAGCTGCGCAGCCGGGGCGAATAAGCTTCCGTCATGTCGGGAAAGCGCGGACCTAGCGTGTCGTCGTTCGGTCCCTTCAAGGGATTGTCGCCTTGCAGGTTAATGTGATCGGAAATCGCGACCAATGCGCCGCGGCCATAGTCGAGGTTGATGCCGCCCGCTGCGTTCGTCAGCACGAGCGAGCGAATGCCCAGTGCGTGAAAGAGCCGGACGCCGGCCGTGACTTCGCGTGCCGTATAGCCTTCGTAGAGGTGAAAGCGGCCCGACATGACCGCTACTGGAGTGCCGCTGTCCTTTAGCTTGCCGACGACGAGTTCGCCTTTGTGTCCGATCGCGGTGGATGCCGGGAGTCCGGGAATGTCTGCGTAGGGCATGCGAAGCGCTTCACCGAGCGAATCGGCGAAAGCGCCCAGACCGCTGCCTAGAACAACAGCGATCGACGGACGTAACGGCGTACGTGAGTGAATGAGTTCGACGGCTTGCATTACAGCAAAAGCCCGGCTATGCAGGCCGTCATGAAGTTCGCCAACGTTCCGACGATCATGGCTTTGAATCCAAGCCGCGCCAGATCGGATTTGCGGGAAGGCGCCAGGGAACCGATGCCGCCAATTTGAACGGCGATGGAACTTAAATTCGCAAAGCCGCACAAAGCGAAGGTGGCGATGGTGAACGAACGCGGGTTGAGGCTGCCTTTGATTTTGCCGAGATCGAGAAACGCGACAAACTCGTTCAGGACGACGCGCGTGCCGAGGAGATTGCCGATGCTGGCGCAGTCGTTCCAAGCGACGCCGAGCGACCATGCGATCGGTGCGAAGATCCAAGCGAGTACTTGCTGTAAGGAAGCTGGAAACCAGCGCACGACACCGTGTACCCAGCCGAAGATGCCATTAACAAGCGCGACGAGAGCGATGAAGGCAATGAGCATGGCGCCGATGTTCAGAGCGAGATACAAGCCGTCGGTGGCACCGCGCGCCGCCGCATCCACGATGTTCACCCCGGGTTTCTCGATCGTTATCTTGACCGCGCCCGCGGTAGAGGGCGAGCCCGTCTCCGGCACGAACATTTTGGCCAGCATGATGGTGCCGGGCGCAGTCATGATGACCGCTGTCAACAGATGTGAAATGGAAACGCCGGCCATCGCCACGTAGGCGGCCATGGTAGCGCCGGAGACATGGGCCATGCCGCTGACCATGATGGTGAACAGCTCGGATTCTGTCAGGCCTTCGAGGAACGGACGAATGGTGACCGGCGCCTCCGTCTGGCCCATGACAATGCTGGCCGCGACCGAGGTGGATTCGGCCCCGCTGGTTCCCATAAACCGCTGCATCACCAACGCCATCGCCTTGACACACACTTGCATGACGCCCAGGTAATACAACACGGCAAATAGCGAACAGATGAAGATAACGATGGGCAGGACTTGAAAGGCGAAGACGGTGCCGAGTTCGATACTTTTGATTCCCAGCTTCTCACCAAAAACGAAGGTCGATCCGGCGGAAGCGTAGTTCAGCAGCGCGGCGACGAAGACGCTGATGGCATAGAAGAGTTCCGCGAACCTGGTTTTGAGCACAAGGAACGCGAACGCGAACTGGAGGACGATCCCCCAGAGGATAACCCTCTTTTGAATTGCTGCCCGATTGGTCGAAAACAACCAGGCAGTCAGAATAATACCGATTAGACCGACAACGCCGTCAAAGCGGGCCATCAATGGACCTGTTCGCACGTGATCGCGCGGCAACGCGCTGCGCGGTGGCCTGGTAAATTATTTGGACGCGTACTCCCCTGTGTTGACCAAGCATCACTTGGCTGCCGTGCTAACTGACTACTTCAAGAATCAGATCACGCTCATCGACAGGGTTTTGCGAGATTTTGAATGCGTCTTCGACCAGTTCGGCGGCGTCTTCGAGATGATCGTCGCTGGTGTGATACAAGCGGCACAAGATGCTGCCGGGTTCGATCTTCTGACCGACTTTTACCTCTAAGATGACACCGACTGCCGGGTCGATCGGATCTTCCTTGCAATCGCGTCCGGCGCCGATCATGCAGGATGCCTGACCGATAAGCTCGGCGTCAATTCCACTGACATAGCCGCCGCGAGCGGTGGTAATTTCACGTGCTCCGGTAGCGTTCGGCAACAGTTCAAAGCGATCCAGTACCTGCGGATTGCCGCCCTGCGCGGCGATCACGTCTTTGAACTTGCGATAGCCTGATCCGTCGAGTAGTTTAGACTGCGCGAGTTCGCGGGCTTCGTCAATCGTCTTGGTAATCTTTCCGAGGAAAATCATGCGCGCGGCTAATTCGAGCGATAGGCGCGTCAGGTCTGCCGGCCCGGCGTTTTGCAGGGTCTGCGAGACCTCCATGATTTCGAGGGCGTTGCCGACCGCATAGCCGAGAGGCTGGCTCATGTCTGTAATCAGGGCCAGGACGCGTTTGTCGAGGCGGCGTCCAATGCCGACCATCATCTGGGCGAGACGGCGGGCTTCCACCTGCTTCTTCATGAATGCGCCCGATCCGACTTTGACGTCGAGCACGAGTGCATCCAGTCCGACCGCGACTTTCTTCGACATGATGGAGGACGCTATGAGGGCAATCGACTCGACAGTTGCGGTAGCGTCCCGGAGCGCATAGAATTTTCCGTCCGCAGGCACAAGTTCCGGCGTCTGGCCAATGAAGGCCAAGCCGTGCTGAGCGATTTGAGCCTTGAACTCGTCGATCGAGAGGTCAGTGCGGAATCCGGGAATTGCTTCCAATTTGTCCAGCGTTCCACCGGTGTGGCCCAACGCACGGCCGGCGATGGCCGGAACAATCACGCCGGCAGCGGCCGCAATCGGGCAGCAGATCAGACTTGTTTTGTCACCAACGCCGCCGGTAGAGTGCTTATCGACTTTCGTGCCCGGTATGGCGGAAAGATCCACCGTATCCCCGGACCTGATGAACGCCTCTGTCAACGAATCAACTTCCCGGTCCGACATCCCGGAGAAGTAAGTGGCCATAAGAAAAGCGGACGCTTGGTAATCGGGGATTTCGCCACGGGTGTAGGCATCAACGAACTCGCGAAGTTCCTCGGGCAAAAGCTCTTCGGCATCCCTTTTACGGCGAATCAGATCAACTGTACGCATTTTTCGACTTCTAAGAGTAACATTCCCACTTGTCCAAATTACTGATTAGGCACCGCTTCAGGCCTACTCCGGAAGCTCGCCATCGAGCAGAGCGGGGAGGTTCGCGGCGTGAACGCGGATGCCGACGTAGAATGAACCGAAAAGCGCATAGACGGCGCTGACTTCGTCGAAGCGCATTTCATAAATCAACTTCTTGAAAACCAGCGGATCGTCGGCAAACAGATCGACGCCCCACTCCCAGTCGTCGTATCCGATGGAGCCGGTGATGATTTGCCTGACGGAATCGGCATAGCGGCGCCCGATAAGGCCGTGCTCATGCATCATTCGCTGCCGGTCCGGCATGGGCACCTGATACCAGTTTGTTGTTTCGCCCCGTTTCCGGTCCATGGGATAAAAGCAAATGTATTTTGCTGGCGGAACAGGCGGCCAAAGCCGCGGCGCCATGGCAGCGGACTGACGCGCGATCGTTTCCTGAATGGCGGCCTGCCATTCGGGCGTGTGCGGCGCAAGACCGCGCTCGGCCAACTGACCGTAAGTTTTCGCCGATGATTCATACAGGCCGAGTTCGACCACCGACAGGTAGGAATGAACCGGTTCGAGGAAAGAAGAAAGCTCCAGGTTGGCAACTTTGAGCTCGGCGCCATGGACATCCGCGACCGACTCGCGGAAGTGCACCAGCATCAAGTCGCCCTTGTGTCCGACTTGAGAAAAGACCGCCGATTGGTTCGGATGGCTTGTGCCCGAGCCGATTTCGAGGGCAGTGAGATTATCGGCCGCTTCCTGCGCGATGCGCGCCCGTTCCGTTTCAGACAGGTTACGCCAGGCCTGGCGGCGGAAGCGAAACATCTGGTGAAGGACGGTTGCGCCTTCGAGTGTTAGAGGTACGGGGAGCAGCTCAGACACGAGCGGTCTCCCACTCGGGAGAAGGCAGTCCGGGCATTTCATGCTGGTACTTGCCGGCAAAGACTTCGTCGAAAATCCGTAGCGTTTCTTCGTGTATGAGCCCGTTGTCGGCGAGGACGTAGGGGCCATTCAGATCCAGAGGCCCGCCGCGCATTCCCGAGGCTTTCCCGCCGGCTTCTTCGACGAGAAGCGTGCCGGCAGCCATGTCCCACGGGTTCAAGCCGAACTCCCAAAAAGCTTCCAGACGCCCGCAGGCCGTGTAAGCAAGATCGATTGCCGCTGAGCCGCCGCGCCGCACTCCGTGCGTGAGCATCGCAAGCTGATAGTAAAAGTGAATATTGACGTTCATGTGACGACGGCGGCTGGGGAAGCCGGTCGCGACGAGAGAATCGTTCAAGACGGGCGCCTTGCTGACATGAATGGGCGCACCGTTCAGGCGCGCGCCCGCTCCTCGAGCGGCGGCAAACAGCTCGCGGTTTAACGGATCGTAAACAACCCCGGCGATTACTTCGTTGCCGCGCGCCAGCGCAAGGGTGACATTCCACATCGGGAAACCGTGCGCGAAATTGGTTGTGCCATCGAGCGGATCGACGTACCAGCGGAGCTCGGCCTGCATTTCAGCGCGTCCACCTTCTTCGGCGACGATGCCGTGATGGGGAAATTGTTTCTGAAGGCGCTGAATGATCAGTTTCTCACTTGCGCGATCGGCAGCGGTAACCAGATCATATTCGCCCTTCAGCTCGAACAGGACGCCGCGATGCGCCATCAGCACCTGGCCCGCCTCCAGAGCGATGGCGATTGCGGCATCGACAAATTCACTCATATACCTTCACTTCAACACAGGGGGAAATGCGGGAGGCACGGTTATTTCGGAGTGTAGTAGCCGCTACGAGCCCGGATGTGCAGATCCGTGCGGTGTGTCTGCACGGCAACCGAATGAAAAATACCGGGAGTTGCAGGGACGCGATCCGGATAAAAGGCGAGCAAATACTGAGTGCGCAGATCTCTGAGAATCTCCTTGAATGCCTGATCGAGTTTTTCAAATCCTTCCGGGTAAAAGATGCGGCCACCGGTGGCAGTGGCCAGCGTTGCCAATGCATGCTCGCCTCCGGTGTTGCGGCCGGCGTCGTTGGCGATGGGCACTACAACGATCGGGTACATCACGACATCAGCGTGCTGGGCCGCGTTCAGTGCGTCCTCATAGTGCTTGTAGCTGGTGGTATCGCCGCCATCGGTCACGACTACGATGACGTGGCGCCCCTCGCGGCCCTGGAGCGTGTCGCTTGCAAGATAAACCGCGTCGTAGAGCGAGGTGCCGCCTTCACCTTTCAGCGCATGCAACGCCCGATCGGCACGTTTGGCGCTACGGGAGTAGTCGGCCTCGAGATTGGTTCGCCAGTTGAAGCTGAACAAGGCGAACGTGTCCTCCTGATTGCCCGCGTCGAGAAGCGTTGGAATAAAGCGTAGGACGGACTCGACCTCGTAGTGCAGATCGATCATGGTGCTGCCACTGGTGTCGATGAGAATCGCAACGGAGAGCGGCAGAGACGTGTTGCGTTCGAAGACGGCGAGCTTTTGCGGAACTCCGCTGTCGTAAACGTCGAAGTCGTTTCTGGTTAAATCGCTGATGACTGCGCCCGCCGCGTCTTGCACGGATACAAGAAGCCGTACCAGGTTGACGCGAATGGCGAAGGTGGGTTGTTCCGGAGCGGACTCGGGCGGGGGATGGGCGGGTTTGAATTGCGCCTGGACCGGCTGAAAAGACGTGCAGACAAGGGCAGCGAGCAGTGCCCAACGGAATCCGGCAATGTTCATCCGCGCGACGAATGGACGTTGGCGAGCAAGGCATCGTCCCATTCCCCATCAACCCAAACGGCTCCGTCTTCAAAGAACTCTTTCTTCCAGATCGGCACTTCTTTTTTCAGGCGATTGATTCCGGTGAGCGCGGCTTCGAAGGCCGGGCCGCGATGCGGAGCGGTTGCCACGACGACTACGCTGGCCTCGCCGATTTCGAGGCGGCCCAAACGATGGATGAAAGCGATACGGCCGATTGCGAATGCGGCGGCAATTTCGCGGCCAATGCGCGCCATCTGCTGGAGCGCCATCGGCTCGTAACATTCGTACTCGAGAAAACGAGTGGCCCGGCCTTTGGAGTTATTCCGAACGATTCCTTCGAAGACAACGATGCCGCCATCTTCGGGGCGCGGCAGTTCGCGGGATAAGCTTTGCGCGTCGATGGGATCGCGGGTGAGAGCGAAACGATGACCGGCAGGATCGTCGATGCGCAGACCAGAGCCTCCGCTCACGGGTGGCAGGAACGCGATCTCGTCATTGTCGGAGAGGGTTTGTTCGGCTTTCACAAACTCCTGATTTCTGGCAAATAAGATCGACGGACGGCGGCTGTCGAGGGTTTCGAAGCGTTCGGCGTAGCGGCGGAAGACGGCGCCGATGGTGGTTCCGGGCGGCACGTCCAATGCCTCTTCGGCGCGTCCTGTCAGGTCCTTGAGAATGCCAAAAAAAAGGACGTTGACGCGCATGCCCAAATGCTAGCAAAGGGACGGCCAGCGGTTAGATCGGATGGCGGGCTGCGAGGGTTTTCCCGTCTATAAAAAGGAATCAGGGAAGTGATTGCTGTTTAATTCGAAATAAGTCTTTTACAATCAAAAGCTTAGGTGCATTTTTGACGGTGATTTGGATGCTTTTGGAGCGGGTCTGGATACGCGCGCCAGCGGGAATAACTTCTCTGGCGGCTACCCGGTATGCTCGGGGAGTGAAACAGCGGGAAGTGGAACAGCCGAGCCGACAGAATTCGCACGAAACATCCCTGCGCGTGCGGTATGCGGAGACCGACCAGATGGGTGTGGTGTATTACGCCAATTACTACGTCTGGATGGAGATCGGCAGAGTCGAATTTGTTCGTTCGCGCGGGTTGAGTTATCGCGAACTGGAGGAACAGGAAGGGCTGTTTCTGGCTGTGATCCACTCGCAATGCCGCTATCTGGCTCCCGCCCGCTACGATGAGGAAATTGTTGTCGAGACATCCGTCGCGTCGGCAAATTCTCGCGTGATCGAATTTGCGTATCAGATCCGGTCGCCGGAGCGGCTGCTGGCGAGGGGATCTACGCGCCATATGTGGTTGAATCGCGAGTGGAAGCCGGCCAATTTGCCCGAAAAGTATCGGGCTGCGTTGTTGTCGGATGATGAGGAAAGCTCTTAATGGGCGGCCTTGCGGCCGCCGCAGGCTTGCGCCTGCCCCAGGCTTGCGCCTGCCCCACAAGCTAACGGTTTGGCACACTGGAAGTTGTTGACTCCGCTATTCGAGCCGATTGTTCGGAATCCGCATCTTTTGACGATTGCGGGGAACTTCTGGCGGCGGCAGATCGATGAAATCCGGTTCCCTTCGACGCGAAAGCTCTACCAGGTTGACGGACAGAACACCATTCTGGTGAAAGAGCATCAAGCGCCAGCTGTTGCGCGCGGACAAATTGTTTTTCTGCATGGACTCGAAGGTTCCGACCAAGCCGGTTACATGCAGAGCTTTGCTCAAGCGGCTTTGGAGCGCGGCTTTGGCGTTCACCGCAAGAATATGCGCAGCTGCGGGGGAACGGAAGAGCTGTGTCAAACCATGTATCATTCGGGTCTTACCGAGGATACGCGGTTTATTGCGCAGCGGCTGCTGGAGCGTTTCGGAAGCCCGATCTTCGTAGTTGGCTTTTCGCTGGGCGGAAATGTCGCTTTGAAGCTAGCCGGTGAATTGGGCGAGACGGATTTGCTGGCGGGCGTTTGCGCGGTCTCGACGCCGATCGATCTGGCGCGGTGCGTGCGGCAATTAGACAAGCCTGGAAATTTTATTTACGCGCGGCGTTTTCTTTCGCGGCTGCAGGCGCGAGTGCGGCGCAAGAGTCAGCTTTCGCCTGACACCTATTCCGTCGAGGGCCTGGATTCTGTTCGCGGTATCTGGCAGTTCGATGACCGCTTCACGGCACCGCTGTTCGGCTTCGGAACCGCCGAGAATTATTATCGAACGCAATCCTGTTGGAATTATCTGGACAGAATCCGAATTCCGACGCTGGTGATTGCGGCTAAAGATGATCCACTGGTTCCCTTCGCCATGTACGAAGAGCATCCGGCTTTTCGAAGCAATCCGGCGCTGCACTTGATGGCTCCGGAGTCTGGTGGGCATCTAGGGTTTCTGTCCAAACATCGGCCGCGTTTCTGGCTGGACGGAGTGGCGCTGGATTTTCTAGAGAGTCTGGCGTGTGTGCGCAGCAGCGAGTTGCGGGCTTAGGAGTAAAACGCACTCGCTATTTCTTCGCGGCGTAGGCTTCGTCGAGAACTTCCACAACGTGCACTACGCGCTGGCCGTTCCCGAAGAGACGCGCGCCGGCGCGAAGCTGCAGCAGGCAACCGGGGTTCGCGGTGACCAGCAGAGAGGCTTTGGTGGCGGCGGCATATTCCATCTTCTGGCGAAGAATGCGCATTGCCATTTCGTTGTGCACGATGTTGTAAATGCCGGCGCTGCCGCAGCACAGGTCGGCCATGGGCATCTCACGGAAGGTTAAGCCGGGAACGGCGCGCAGCAGCTTCCGCGGCGCTTCGCGAATTTTCTGACCGTGAGAAAGATGGCAGGAATCCTGATAAGTGGCGACTACATCGAGAGAGCCCATTTCGGGATTTAGGTCAATGTATGCCAGAAATTCCGTGATGTCCTTCATGCGCGCTTTGAACTGCATCGCTTTATCGCGATAAGCCGGATCGTCATGCAGGAGTTCGTCGTACTCCTTCAGCGTTGAGCCGCAACCGGCAGCGTTGGTGATGATGGCATCGTAGCCGCCATCGGCGATTGCATCGATATTGAGACGCGCGAGCTGTTGCGCCTCGGCGCGGAGACCGGAGTGCAGATGCAGGGCGCCGCAACAGCTTTGGTCTGCCGGGATGGTGACTTTGCAACCGTTGCGCTGTAAGACGCGAACCGTCGCCTCATTCAAGCGCGCAAATGCCACATTCGCGATGCAGCCGGCGAGGAAGGCGACGTGGTAGCGCTCGGGACCGATCGCCGGGAAGACCTTGCCGATCTTGCTATAGAAGAACGGCACTTCGGCAGAGGGAGACAGGGCCTCGAGATCGGCCAGCTTTCGCCAGACATGCAACACGCCGCTGGCACGCACGATTCGCTGGATGCCGGACCGCTGGTAGAGATACAGGCCGGCGCCGGCGATTTGCATGAAGGCCGGCGAGGGCAGGAGGGAATGGAAAATGAACTTGCGCAAGGCGCGAACCGGAAGGGAACGCTTCCGTTCTGCTTCGAGCGCGGCGCGGGCTGCCTCAATCATGCGGCCGTATGGAACGCCGGATGGGCAGGCGGTTTCGCAGCCACGGCAGGCCAGACAGAGTCCGATGTGTTCAATGTATTCCGGGGTGACAGGGGCGCCGTTCACGACCGCATTCATCTGATAGATGCGGCCGCGCGGCGAATCCATCTCGACGCCGAGATCGCGATAAGTGGGGCAGGCGTTGAGGCAGAGGCCGCAATGGACGCATTTGTCCAGATCGGCCTGCGTCGGGCCAAGCGAATGTGGCGCCGGCGTAAATGAGTAAGAGGTTGCGCCACCATTCGGCAGTGCGATTAACGCGGAGCCGGTTTGGCGCGTGTTTTCAGATGCGGCCATAGAGGCGCGACTGATTGAGAAGATTTTGGCTGTCGAACATCTGCTTCACACTTTTCATCATGCCAAAGGTGTTCTGCCGTTCCCGGGATTCGGGCTCGAGCCAAAGATCGGCGGAGGCCCGGGCCTCGTCGGAGGCGAATTCGATGACGCAGGTCCAACGCTGCTGGTGTGTGCCGTTTTGCGGCGGGTTGTGCTGTTGTGCCAGAGCCCAGACAAGCGGGACGCTTTGGAAGGAAGACAGATAAATATAGGTAACACCAGAGGCGGCGCGCGAAACGCTGGGTCCTGAGATTTCGCGCAAGAGCAGCGACAGATCCTGTAGCGGCGCGGAGATGCGCAGTACGGCGCCGGCGGTTTGACGGCGTAGAAAGTCGGGTGTGAACTCGCGGATGCGGCGCCAGAACTCGGCATCGTTGTCGCCATCCAGAATTTCGCTGTCTGGAAGCTCCTGCCGGTACCTTTGCAAGACTGCGGGCGAGCCGCCAGCCCGAAGCGCCAATATATAACCGCGCTGATTCAGGCGCGCAGCAGCCGCGGGAGAGAGCATATCGACCGCAATCGGCTGCAACTGACTTTCGAGGAGCTGATTGCGGCGCTGCATACAACTTTCCAGATCCGGGAATGCCAGAAGAAAGGTGCGAAATGCATTGGGAATAGGATGCAGCCGGAGGTTGATGCTGGTGATGGCGGCAAGAGTGCCGAAGCTGCCGATCAGAATTTTTGCCATATCGAGCCCCGCAACGTTCTTAACGACCATGCCGCCGCTAGACGCGAGTTTGCCATCGAGCGTGGCGAAGGTCATGCCGATGACGAGATCCCGCCCGGTTCCGAAGCGGCGCCGCATGGGGCCGCTGGCATTCGACGCGATGATACCGCCGATGGTGGACTCTTCGGCGTAGGGAGGATCGAGGGCGATCATCTGACCGCGCTTCGCGAGCAGCGATTGCAATTCGGAGAAGGGCATTCCGGCTTCGACGCTGATGGTTAAATCTTCAGGCTCATAGCGCAGCACGCGTCGCAGGCGGGTGGTGGAGATGCTTACGTCGGCGCGGCGGATGGGGCCGCCCATCAGATTTTTGCTGTTATTGCCGGTCAGGGTGATGCTTCTCTCGGCGCGCGCCGCTTCATTCAGGGCAGAGGCCATTTCTTCTGCCGACGTGGGCGTGAGGCTGAGCATGTTTTTCCATTTTCTACTGCGGCCACGGAGACGGCGTGGTGTTGTGTGGGCTGCGTATGTCCGCGGAGAGGCGGAGTAGGCGGTGCGGTCGGAAGTGGAGGGATCTCGGGCTGATCCGCTGTGCGCTGCTTCGCGGCCGCAGTGTTATGATCGCAAGCCGCCACGTGCGGCGATACCGGTCTTTATGGCCCCGAGGCCAAGTGTGAAGAGCGGAACGCCGGACTGCTCGGCCAAGTGGATCAGCGAAGCGCGATGCCGGTCCGACACTTTGTATTCAGACGGGTCGATCGATCATTTCGCCGGTGAAAAACCACGCCTTCCCTTTCCCCAAGCGGTGATCGTTTCTGCCTGCGCCATTTTCCTGAACATGGAGTCTCTGTTCGTCTATTTACGCCGAAAATCGCTTGCGGCTTTCAAATCGAAGACCCGGTATACTACTCCAGGAGCGGGTCGCCGCGCGCAACGTTACGCCGAGACCGGCTTCGGGAGAGCAGGTTTCAGTCCGATCACATTCAAGCACATGAACGAATCGGAAGAACGCTTTCGGGCGATGATCGACAGCATGCCGGCGTGGGCGTGGTCTAGCCTGCCGGACGGATCAACTGAGTTTCTCAACCAGTCCTGGTTCGACTATACAGGTCTTCCGATGGAGGAAGGGCTCGGCTGGGGATGGAAGGTCCTAATTCATCCCGACGATCTCGAGAAGTTGTTGCACACATGGCAGCGTCTCCTGGCTTCTGGTCAACCAGGCGAGGAAGAGGCACGCCTCCAACGCTTCGATGGAGAGTACCGTTGGTTCCTATTTCGCGCCGTGCCGGTGCGCAATGAGCGGGGAGAAGTCGTTCGATGGTACGGAACGAACACGGATATCGAAAACCTCAAGCGAGCGGAATCTCTACTTTCAGCGGAGAAGCGCACGCTGGAAATGATCGGCAGCGGCGCGAGCCTCCAAGCGATTTTGGAAACCCTGTGTAGCTGCCTCGATGCTCAGTCGCCCAGTCTCATTTCAGCGATTCTCCTAGCCGACCCAGATAGTAAAAGGCTGCAACTTGCAGCAGGAGTTCGAGTTCCCAAAGAGTGGGCCAAAGTCATCAGTCCGGTGACGATCGGCCCGTGTGCTGGCTCATGCGGCACTGCCGCATTCCTCAAGAAGCAAGTGATTACATCGGACATCGCTACGGATCCGTTGTGGGCCGCTCTTCGGGAAGTCGCCTTAGAAAACGGCCTTCGTGCGGCCTGGTCCCAGCCAATTATTTCAAGCGATAACAATGTTCTCGGGACTTTTTGCATCTATTGTTCCGAACCCCGAATTCCCGCACTGAGCGACAAACAACTGCTTGAGCGCGTCGCGCATGTCGCCCTCATTGCCATCGAGCGAGAACGATCTTATAGGCGTTTGAACAACGCGCTGGAGGACCTCAGGACCTCAGAGGCCAAACTTAAGCGGGACGAGGCGGAGCTACGACAGATCGTCGATCTGATACCGCAGATCATTATCGTTATCGACGCTGCCGGTGTCCCACTTTATGCAAATCGTGTGGCGCTGGATTACTTGGGAGTAAGCCCGCAAGAATTGCCATCTGTCGGATTTGGCGGGCGATTTTCGCACCCGGAAGATGTGGAAGCGTATCGGACGATCAGACAGCAATCCCTTGCCCGTGGAGTTCCGTTCGAATTAGAGCAGCGAATTAGCAGGCAAGACGGTAGCTATCGATGGTTCCTCTTTCACTACAAAGGATCGCGCGACGAGCACGGGATGGTCTTGCGGTGGTACGTAACAGCCACGGATATCCACGATCGAAAACGAGCTGAAGAGAAGGTTCAAAATGAAAACCTGGCCCTGCGCGAGGAAATTGATCGCGCCTCAATGTTTGAAGAAATCGTTGGGTCTTCGGAAGCGCTGCGAAAGATACTGCTGCAAGTTACCAAGGTGGCGCCCGGAGACTCTACAGTACTGATTCTGGGTGAAACCGGAACAGGGAAGGAACTGATCGCCAGGGCGATTCATAAACGGTCCGGTCGCTCGGCCAGAGCGTTCATCCGGGTGAATTGCGCGGCGATTCCAGCACCGCTCATTGCATCCGAGTTGTTTGGACACGAGAAGGGTGCTTTCACTGGAGCTTCGCAAAGGCGAGTAGGGCGATTTGAATCCGCCAACGGCGGGACCATCTTCCTGGACGAGATTGGCGATCTCCCGGCCGAAACTCAGATCGCTCTCCTGCGAGTATTGCAGGAGCATGAGTTTGAACGGCTTGGGAGTAACCAGCCGGTCGCAGTGGATGTCCGAGTGCTGGCAGCCACGCACAGGGACTTGGGGGCCGCCGTGGCTGCAGGAACGTTTCGCGAGGATCTTTTCTACCGGCTGAATATCTTTCCAATCAAGATGCCCCCACTGCGAGAGCGAGTGGACGACATTGTTTTACTTGTCGAGTACCTCGTTGAGCGCTACGCAAAGAAATTGGGGAAGAATATCGCGAACATAGAGAAGAAGACGCTCAAGTTCTTTCAAGCTTACAGGTGGCCTGGTAACGTTCGCGAACTGCAAAACGTGGTTGAGCGCGCCGTGATTTTGTGTGACACGGGAACACTCTCCGTAGACGAAACATGGTTCATAAGTGAATCGGCCCGCCGGTCCCCAACTCTGCCTGAACGAGGACTTCTGCGCTTGGACTGCAGCCAGGAGAAGAACTTAATCGAGGCGGTGCTGGCCGAGACGAAGGGCCGTGTTTCGGGCCCGTCTGGTGCGGCCGTCCGACTCGGAATTCCCCGTCAAACCCTTGAGGCGAAGATCGCGCATCTCGGGGTCGATAAACACCGTTTCAGATCCGCGTAAAACGGTATAGGACAGTTTCAAAGGCCTAATCTTTAGGACAACGGCGAAGCCCACACGTCAACCGTTTTGGCGTAATCCTGCCTCAGTAGCTTTTCCTCTCCGGGTGTCCCAGAAGTTGTTTTGCCAAAGAAATGCCCCAATCGGGCATTTGCCAAAAACTGGCACAGGCGAGAACAAATAAAGGGTAATAGATCCATACTCTTGCATCTGGCATCGAGCATGCTTCCTTGATGACGAATCTCTGTAATGACCTTGAGAATGGAGTCAAGCTCGGAAGGAGGTAGGACCATTCTCCGCCTGATCGGCCGAATTGGATCGGAACATCTTGAGGAGCTCAAAAGACAAATCAGCCGCAATGGGCCGCGGGTACTGGAATTGAAAGAGGTGATGCTCGTCGACGTGGATGTAGTCCGCTTCCTCGGAGATTGTGAGGAACAAGGGATCGAAGTCCTCCACTGCTCGCGCTACATACGTGAGTGGATTGGCAGAGAGCGGGGCGGCCGAGAAAGAGCAACGTGAGTGAGTTGAACACAACCGGCAGCCAAAGTCAGTGAGCATCGCAGAAGGATGAAGCAACTGTATATATCGAACCTAGTCCGCAAAGCACTGATCATCACTTGCGGCCTTAATGACGTCAATCACCATCTCAACCAAAGTTGAAGCTCAGGAGAAACCAATGCCAACAGTTAAAAACATCGTGCTCGTTCATGGAGCCTGGGCCGACGCGTCCAGCTGGTCCAAAATCATTCCGCTGCTGCAAGCCAAGGGATACCACGTCACTGCTGTCCATAGCCCCCTCACCTCCGTTGCCGAGGATGTAGCAGCCACCCACCGAATCATTAATGCGCAGGACGGCCCTGTGCTGCTCGCGGGTCATTCGTATGGCGGTGCGGTCATCACTGAGGCCGGCAATAACCCCAAAGTGGCAGGTCTCGTTTATGTCGCCGCGTTCGCACCCGACGAAGGGGAAACTCTTGGTGGCATGGCGAAGAACTTCCCGACGACGCCGGCGTTCGGCGAAATCCATCCGATTGAAGACGGCTTTCTTCTGTTGACTGCGAAAGGCGTTACCGAAGATTTCGCGCAGGACCTTTCCCCTTCTGAGAAGAGTGTCATGGTTGCAACACAGTCGGCAACACAAGGAGCTCTGCTTGGTACGCCCATCACAGCGGCCGCCTGGCGCACCAAGCCTAGTTGGTTTGTGATCGCCGAAAACGATCGGACGATTTCGCCGGAACAAGAGAGGAGTACGGCCAAGAGAATGGGCGCGAACATCTTGAGCCTGCCCACGAGCCATGTGGCGATGCTTGCTGAGCCAGGCAAAGTCGCTGATTTCATGATGGAGGCTGCCGCCTCGTTTAGCGCAGGTGTTGCAACCGCCAGATAGCAACCATCGGCATCACGGCTCGGCGCCCGCGACACGACGTTAACCGTGTTCCGGGCGCCCGCTTCCTCGCGGGCACTTGGTCGTAAAACGGGTGTTCCGCCGACGTGCGGCACGCAGCCTTCAATCAGCGCAATGCATGTTTTTCGATTTTCTACTGCGGCTACGAAGACGGCGTGGTGTTGCATGCCCGCCGAGAGCCGGTTGCTGCGTCATGAGCAGGCCCGGAAGTTCGCCTTCACTCCAATCGGTCCGTAGGACGGACGATGTGGATGTTGGACGGCAATGGCGATTTCCCCGTGCTCAACTTTCTGTTTTGGCCACAAACCGTCAAGGTGAATTGGTTTCGGATTCCCATCAGTTCCGAACGCTACTTCAGAAGGTACATGATGGTCGTCTCAGTGTCGGCCGGATCCGGCGTCGGATCTCCATAGATCTCCCACGAATACCCGGCGGACTCCCTCCGGTTCGCCGCCATCCATTTCCGGATTGCGTCATGCACCTCGTTCATGCGGTCGTACGGTCCGCGGTGGACCGCGACGGCGACCTCGCCCGCTGGCGTTTCGGTGGCGTACACTTCGCCCGCAGTTTCAAATGTGCGCGTGACCTCAACACCGAAGTCGCACAGTGTCGGCGCGCCCGGCCGCGTCGGGTGTTGGTAGAGGAAAACGTTGTGGCCGTCAGTGCGCAGTCCCGGCTGGCTGCGAATGAAGTCCCAGACCTTGTCCAGGGCAGGCCCCCACGCCGCGCCCACCGCGGCCGGCGCGACCTCGCGCCGCACCGCGGCCAACTTGCGGGGGTGAACAGTACGTACGTTGACGGAGACCGGCATTTCTTGATCCTAAGCCAAAAACGATGCCGTGCCGGTGACAAGTTGCTGTATAAGCGCAAGCTGTGTGGATGCTCGCTTTCCGACCGGAATCACCGGAGCGGGATGCCGACTATACGGACGGGTGGACTTCGTTCTCTCCACGTCGCACTCATTCGTGCGTTGAAGAATCGCAACTTCCGAATTTGCCAGTCACTCGACCGCTTGGATACTCAAGCCCCGAGTTAACCTGAGCGGCAGGGCCTCGCTGCGGCCTGGCTGGAAGTTTTATTTCGCCACGTGCTGTGACGCTGCTTCGACTCGCGACAGCCGTTCCGTCTGGAAGATTTTAATGGCTCGGGTGGGGCAACGGTTCAGCGC
>DATBDT010000002.1:0-1659 GCA_036269815.1 Bryobacteraceae bacterium | reverse complement strand
AAGATGCTCTATGGAGTGGATTCTCGACAGTTACCCCTGCCGAGCACGCTGCAAGTCGGCCCTGCTGGTAAATAAAAATTACAAACAGGAGATGATTTCAATGACGACTCCACAAGTTCCTACGAAATTCAGACACTTCGCAATGCACTTGCAGTGCTCCGCGATCGCTCTCGTGCTGATGAGCATTTGCCCGTTACGAGCGCTGGCGCAAACTGCGCATGAGCATGCGACGATTAACGCGGAACAGAAGAGCCAGCGTGGCGCGCTTATCCGGGCGGTGCGGGAAGCGACCGCGCGCTTTCAGGACGTGAGGGCCGCCGAAAACGCCGGATACAGGCTGGAGTTCGGCTGCGTAAGCGGAGATGATTTCGGCGCGATGGGTCTTCATTATGTGAACGACACGCTGGTGGGAAACGGCATCATCGATGTCAGCCGTCCGCAGATTGTGCTGTACGAGGCTCAGCCCGATGGCGGCGTGAAGCTGACTGGCGCGGACTACCTGGTGATTGCCAGCAGCTGGGACGCTGCGCATCCGGGCGTCGCCCCGCAGCTCATGGGACAGATCTTCCACTATTTCGCCGCGCCCAACCGCTTCGGACTGCCGGCGTTTTACACGCTGCACGTCTGGGCATGGAAGGACAATCCGGACGGTGCGTTCGTAAATTGGCACCCGAATGTTTCCTGCCAGTCGTTCGTCGGGGAGACCACTCCATAGGTGAGCGGTTGAGACCGAACTTGCCCTGAGGGTACCCCATTCTAAATGCCGCGTCCTTTGCGGCGTTTAGAGTGGGGCCTTGATAACGGAAGTCCTACTTTGGGGGTTCTTTCACCTGCATCACGCGATCGGCGGCGACATCTTTCAGGGTCTGCACGGTGCCCGAGGGCCAGCGAATCTCGACCAGGTCGGCCGAGGCGTTCGCACCCAGACCGAAGTGTACCGGCCCCGCGCTCGACGACGCATAGCCGCAGCTGTAGGTCACGTGGTTGTACTGCGCGCCGGATTTGGTCACGACCTTGATGCGCGCCCCAATGCCATCGCGATTGCTCTTCGTGCCCTGCAGCTTGAACTCGATCCAGTGGTCCTTGCCCGGACTCTGGTTCATCCAGATTTCCGCCGGAGCACTGAGCGCGCTCACCACCACATCGAGACGCCCGTCGCCATTCAAGTCGCCGAACGCCGATCCGCGATGGCGGGCCGGAGGGTGCGCCTCAAAGCCAGCCTCGCCGGTGAGAGCCGCGAACTTCATCCCACCCAGATTGTGGAATACCGTGTTAGGCTGCTCGATTTTCAGATTGGTCGACGCGAGCGACTGGACGTGCCCGCGGGAAACGAAGATGTCCTTCCACCCGTCGTTATCGAAGTCGGCGATCATGGGAGAATATCCCGCCATCGGCAAGGTCAGCTTGGTCATCCCGCTCTCGCGCGTGACTTCCGTGAAACTTCCTTTCCCGGTGTTCTTGAAGACCGGGAAGGTTTCGCCATCGAGCGCAACGATGACGATGTCGGGATAGCCGTCGTTATCAAGATCGCGGAAATCCGTACCCATGCCGGAGATGTAAACGCCGTCCTCGCGCAGCGCGACATTTTCTTCGAAGGCAACTTCTTCGAACTTTCCGCCGCCTTTGCTTTTGTAAAACTGGTTCATCAGCTTGTCGTTG
>DATBDT010000112.1:0-50079 GCA_036269815.1 Bryobacteraceae bacterium | reverse complement strand
CATCCCCTATTTGTCACGTTCCGACTCCATGGCAGCCTGCCAGCGAACCGAGTCTTTCCTTCCAAACAGATGAGCTCGGGCAAAGCGTTTGTTGCAGTGGATCGCCTGTTGGATCAGGCACTCAGTGGGCCATTGTTACTAAAGCAGCCGCAGATTGCCGCATTCGCGGTAGACGCTTTGCGCGCGGCGATACCGAATTCCAACGGTACGATCTACATGCATTCGTGGTGATGCCGAACCATGTGCATGCGTTAGTTACGCCGCATGTGTTCGCCGATCGATGGCTCGGGCCGCTGAAAGGGTTCACCGCACATAAAGCGAATTTGTTTCTTCGCCAGCGTGGCTCACCGTTTTGGCAAGAGGAAAGCTACGATCATCTAATCAGATTCTCAACGGGAGTTCGATCGAGTGCGAATGTACATCGAAGCAAACCCCGTGAAAGCCGGACTTCGCGCCCACAGCCGAACAGTTTCGTTGGTCAAGTGCCTACGATGCCGCTGCTTAATCGTGGGGCGGCCAATCCTGGCCGCGGCCGGCTTTCCAGCCGGCCAAAGCACGTAATGACAAGCGAATAGCATCCGTAGAAGCAGGCGTTTCCGAGGCGAGACGAAAGGACGTCAATAATCTCTGCCAGATTTATTGGACGGCTAGAAAGCCGCCCGCGGCCAGGATTGGCCGCCCCACATCACCGAATCTCAAGGCGCCGACCCGCCGCCACTCTTCAATCGCGCATCGACCCGCGCAATCGCTTCGCGCAAGCCAGGGCGGTCGGGCTTCAGCGCAAGTGCCGCCTCATAGGCTTCTTTGGCAGGACCATAGGTCCCCTCAAATTCAAAGGCCTTCCCCTGCACGATGAGGCCGGCGGCCGAATTCGGATACCTGTTTCCGACGTCATCGAGAAGAGATGTGCCGAACGTGGCATACGACTCCGCGAGCATCCGCAAGACTTCAGCGTTCGATGGATCTCGTTCGAGCAGCTTTTCTAAGATTTCGGCGCCCACCATGTAATCGTGCCGCGCCAGCTTAGTAGCACCGGACCAAAACAAAATTTCCGGCTCGTTCGGCCGCAACCGGTTAGCCGCCATCAGTTGAACGTCTGCGTCCTCGAATTGATTCACGCGGTACAAATCAATTCCGAGGAAAAGGCGGGAGCCCCACAAGTCCGGCGAGAGCTTCAAGGCTTGCCGAAACGCTTCAGCCGCCGTCGAAAACTTGTTCTGCATATGGCGCACAAGACCCAGGCGCTGATAAAGCTCAGCGTCGGGCCGCACCGCAAGCAATTGCTCGTAAATCTGCTCCGCCGTGCCGAATTGTTTGGCCTGTTCGGCTTGTCGGGCAGCCGCGAGATCCGAGTCCGGATCACGCTGCTGCCCGAATAAAACTGCCGCCCATAGCAAGGCGACGAGCAATCGCCAAGCAGTGGGTTGTGGCGCACGCATTTTGCGTGCCGTGTCGGCACTCATGCCGACACTTGGGTTGCTGAAGTCGTCGGCCTTTTCGGCTGAGCGACCGGCTGATTTATTCACACCGGTGAGTAAGCAGCTGAAAGGCAGCAAACTAGAAAATCAGTTTCAAGGCAAATTGGATTTGCCGTTGCGAAGCAAACGTACTCGTTATCTGACCGAACGTCGTATCCCCAAGCGTGCTGTCCGGCGTATTGAAGCTCGAGTTATTGAAGATATTGTAGATCTCGCCGCGGAACTGTAGCTGATAGCGCTCGGTGAAGTTGAAATTTTTGAAAGCTCCCAGGTCAGTATTGTAATAAGCCGGCCCGTGCAACGCATTTCTGCCGAGATTGCCGAACTGATACTGTGGCGCAACGGCGAAAGCCGCGGTGTTGAAGTAAGTGGCCCCCGGACCGAATCCCGGTTTGAAGCCGGAGGGGAAGGGATCGCCGACCAGATCCGGGCGTTGCGATAGTGACCGTGCTCCAACATTGGCGTTATCGAAATTGATACCGACATTGAAGGCTCGTCCGCTCTCGAGCCGCGTGATTCCACTTAGCTCCCAGCCTCCGAGCACGTATTTGACTACCCATCTCGGGCTGGTAGCGCCGGGAACGACATAAACGTAAGCGGCGTTGAATACCTGGCGCTGATCGAATCCCGAGTCTCCCAGGTCGCACTTGATGCAAAAGTCGTTCTGCGGCGATGTCCCGCCAAACTCGGAGTTCAGGTCGATTGCATGGGACCACGCATAGGTGGAGAGAAGACTGAATCCTCTTGCGAAGCGCTTTTCGACTTTAAAGGTAAGTGCTTCATACCGCGAAGTAGCTATACCTTTCAACTCGCTGAAGGCCCCCGCAAACGGCCACTCGCGCCTGGGATCTACCGGTCCGGGTCCGGGAGGTGCATCGTTTGAATTGAGAAAACTGGCCAGATGTGTTCCCTTTGAGCCTTGATAGTTGATTTCGGCCAGGACGTCAGATGCAAACTGATGCTCGATCCCGAGATTCCAGTTCTGCATATACGGCGTCTTCACATCGCGCGCCACTGTATGTTGATTTTGCGGAATGACTGTCGCGGGATTGAAGCTCTGGAACAGATCCTGTGTATAGATGAGCGGGGTGGTACCCGGAAGATTTAGAGCCGTCAGATTGTCCGATACGGAAAACGGCCAGCCGCCGCGGGAGTCGCTCCACTCCCACGAAAAGTTCGAATTGTAGAAAATGCCATAGGAGGAGCGTATCGTCGTGTTCGGCGCCACGAGGTAAGCAAAACCAACACGTGGAGCAAAGTTGCTATATCTTGGATCCGCAATTTGCGGCCGAACATTTGCCCCCTGCCCCGTAATCGGATTGGTCGAAGCCCAGAAGAATTGGCCGGTAAGTGTGTCGAAGCCGCTCAGCCGGCCTCGCTGGTGATGCGGCCATTGATCGTACTCCCAGCGCAGGCCGAGGTTGAGCGTGAGCTTGGGACTTACCTTGAAATCGTCCTGAATGTAGATGTGATCCAGCCATTGACTGAGATCGAGATCCGTCTGTCCGACAATGCGGCTTGCGCTGGAAGGTAGCCCCAGCAGAAAACTCGCCATCGCCTGCCCGGTATTCGAAACGTTTTGCGGGTCGCCTGTGGGCACGTTGTCATAATTGAAGCTGCTAAATACGGAATCGTGGAAAATGCGCAGCTTGGTGACGTCGTAGCCCAAAGTAAAGCTATGCTTCCCGATCACCTTGTTCAAACTGATGGAGCCCTGGTATGTGAAATCCGGCCCATTTACCAGGTTCCCGAGATTCGGACCGGTGTAGCCGCTGATTCCGAAATTGATCGGATAATCCCAAGTACGGAACGTTTCTGGAGTGTTCGTTAGGCCGGCATTGCGGTACACATCGATGAACTGCTCCGTAGGCCCCTGCCCCAGGTTTGCTCGCAGATATCCAAAGCGGAAGTTGAGAATGGTGGTTGGGTTGAACAGATTCACGTCATTCAACACGGCGCCGACATAGTTGTTGAACGTCCCGACGTAGTCTGTCGCCAGGTTCCCGGGGTTTGTCGTGTCTAGAACCGAGTGGGAAAAACGCGCATAGAAATTATTCTTTTCTGTGAGGCGCTCATCGATGCGGAGGTTTATCTGGTCGTCGTTTCGCACGGAGTTGCGTGTATCGATATAATTGGCGCTCTGGCCCGGGATCAGGTTGGTCGGGAACCAAAACTGCGCGTAGGCGGTCGAGTAAGGCTGTATCAAGCTGGCCGGAACAATGTTTCCGGGGAATGGCGCATGCGTGGGGCTCAAAGGATTGTAAATCGGCGGGGCTTTATTACCGGCCTGATCGTGCGAAAGGTCGCCAGCTACCATGGCGGGAGTCGGCACGGTAGCAAAATTCGAATTACCGCTGACAATCCGGTTTCCCTCGTAATTGAAAAACCAGAAGGTCTTGTCATGTCCGTTGTAAAGCTTCGGGATCGTTACCGGGCCGCCCACCGCGACACCAAATTGGTTTTGGTGGTACGCCGGAACATTTTGCGCGAAGTAATTGCGCGCGTTTAACTTGTCATTCCGGAAGAACTCGTATACTGTCCCATGGTATTGGTTGGTGCCCGGTTTGATCATGATGTTGATATTCGCGCCGGCTGCCGCGCCATATACTGCGCTGGTGTTCGTTGCGATTCTGAACTCCTGGATAGCGTCGACCGAGGGGTGAATCGCTGCTGTCTTAAAGAACGAGCCGTTGTTGTACATGCCGTCGAGCGCATAGTAGCCGTTGTCACTTCTGTCGCCCGACACAGCATACGTCTCGCCTTGAATCGTTTCCGCTCCGGCGCTTGTTCCGCGCACCGCCCCGGCCGTCAGCTTTGTCAGAGCGTTGAAGTCGCGTCCGTTCAATGGCAGTTCGACCATCTGCGTGCTGGCAATGGTCGTGCCGACGCTGCTCTCTTCTGTCTGCAGCAGCGCACCTTGGGCCTGTACCTCAACCTGTTGGTTGAGTTGACCAACCGTTAGATTGAAGGTGAGCGTAACAGTGGCAGCCACGTCCAGCTTGATGTTGTCCTGGACCTGCGTGGAAAAGCTGGGCGCGCTCACCTCGACACGGTAGGTTCCGGGAACAAGGGAACGCGCGGCGAAGCCGCCTTCCGCGTCCGTCTTTGCTTCGCGCACGACATTCGTGCCTGTATTAGTCACTTTGACGTTTGCTCCGGGTATTACGGCGCCGGCCGGATCAACCGCTCTCCCGGTAATCGTGCCGAGTTCCGTCGCCTGTCCATAGGCGCGGTAAGAAAATGATGCTAAGAAAAATGAAAAAACAACGAGACGAACAGCTAGCTGACGCTGCATCGCAGACCCTCCCCAGGGTGATCGTATGTTGGTAAATCCACCCCTCCCAAGGGCGGATCGAAGCGGAACCCGCCCTCCCAAAGGCGGATCTCTAACTAACCCTTTCGGTGTAGTTCAAAAAAAGCGTATCACTACTGCGAAAAATGTAAAGCATTTTTCCGATACATCTTTGTTTTCAGCGAACCATGTTAGGTTTGAAGGGGCTTGGTTAGCTATCTCACGCCGTCTGTGCTAGTAGAATGACCAGCAACAAAGAACGAAAGGCCAGTAATGATGGCCGTTCGGTAGACTGACAGGCGATAAAGAATGGCACGTTCGCAATGTCTCCTGATTTGCGCTCTCCTCACCATCTCGGCAACCGCACAAGACATCTCCAGTACGCTTCACCAAGCGCGCCTTTTCATCGATCAAGGCGATTTTGAAAAGGCTCTGCATGCGCTGGAGGCGATAAAGCCGGAATCAAAACCGGATCCCGAAATTCTGTACTTGCGCGGTTACGTCCTGTACCGGCTGCAACGGCTTCCGGCAGCGGCCCAGGAACTGAAAGCCGCTCTCGCCATCGATCCGCAACACCTTCGGAGTAAATACATCCTGGGGCGCATTGCCCAATCCGGAAACAATCCGGCGGAAGCCATCCGCTGGTTTGAACCCTGTGCCTCCGCCACTCCTCCGATTGAAGACGCTGTACAGCGGCTTGGCAAGCTGTATTGGGACACCGGGCAGTTCAAACCCGCGCGCGCCTGGACGGAAAAGGCAATCGCGGCTACTCCCTGGGACGGCAGCCTGCATTACCGGCTGGCCAGAATCTATCAACAATCGAGCGAACAAAAACTCGCCGCGGACGAATTCGCGCTCAGTGTGAAAGCCAAGTCGGCGGATGCGGGCGCCGTCCAGAAGCTGATGGAATGCGCACATCTTCTATCCGCAAATGACGCCGCCGCGGCTGGTAAAATTCGTGATGAATTCCTCAACGGGCCGCCACTCGATCCCGACTTGCTCGTCGCTCTTGGCGCAACCTTTGCCGGCGCAGGACAGCCCGATCAGGCAGTTGACCTTTTCAAAACCGCGGCACAGCGCGACCCCGGTTCCTTTCAGGCGAACTTCAATCTCGGGCTCGCCCTCCTGAACGTCAAGCGCACTGCTGATGCTGTCGGTCCGCTCCAGGCCAGCTTGCAATTGGCGCCTTCGTCGAAAGAAGCCAACGCGGCGCTGGCTCTGGCGTTTGTCCTGCAGGACAACTATAAAGACGCCGTCGCTCCACTCGAAGCGGCAAGCGCCGCCGATCCTCACGATAAGAAGCTCGCCGGTTTGTTGAGCGTCGCGTATTACCGGACTGGCGCGCCGGCCAAGGCGATTCCCATTTTGCGCAACTCGATTCAGGCATCGCCGGACGACCCCAGGCTCTATTTCCTGTTGATGGATTGCCTGAACGCTGCCGAAAAACAGCAGGAGGCATTGGAGATTGCAGATCAGGCCGTCACACGATTCCCCGATCTTTCGCAAGCCTGGCTGGGAAAGGCTCAGCAACTGGCTCGGATCGGTCGTTATCACGACGCAAGTCCTCTCTTCGCCAAAGCGGCGGCTTTGGCGCCGGATCGCGTCGAGCCTCTTCTTGGTCTGGCCGAAGCACAGCAAAAAGACGGCGCGTATGAAGAATCGCTCGCCACTTATCAGCGGGCCATTCAGTTGAATCGGGATGTCACCGCTGTTTTGGGAGCCGCACGCGACCTGATTTTCTTGAATCGCCTCGCCGAGGCGCGCACGCTGCTCGAACAATCCGTCCCCGAGCATGCGGACAGCAGTCAACTGCATTTGGAACTGTCCCGCGTCTATGCCCGTATTGGAGAGAAGCAGCTTGCCGAAGAACAAACCCGGATTGTCCAACAGTTGAGAACACAACCCGAATAGCCATTGTGGGGCGGGCCCTCGGCCTGCGCGAGCCTCTCAGGGCCGCCCAAAGAAGATAATTCATAAAGAATCATGAGCGGCCTCAAAACCTCGATTCCCATCCTCTGCGCCGCCGCCGTCCTTCCGCTGCTATTCGCATTTCAGAAGCCCGCCGTGACGCCGGTTGTGTATCACGATGCAACCGCCAAGTCCGGGATCCGCGTTCCGATCGTCTCCGGCGGTAAGCAGAAAAACTACGTCCTTGAAGTGAACGGAAGCGGCGTTTGCTGGCTCGATTACAACAACGACGGGTGGATGGATCTCTATCTGGTGAACGGCTCCACTCTCGAAGCCCTTCAACATAAACCGCAAACTGCGCCGGCCGAGCAGAGCTATCTGTTCCGGAACAATGGCGACGGCACCTTTACCGACGTGACCCGAGCTGCCGGAGTAGCGGCCACCGGCTGGGGGTTTGGGTGCGCGGCTGCCGATTACGACAACGATGGAAATACCGATCTGCTCGTGACAACGTTCGGATCGAACATCCTCTATCACAACAACGGCAACGGCGCGTTCACTGACGTTTCGGCTAAATCCGGTCTGGCGGGAGATAAGATCTGGCACACCGGCGCCGCGTTCGCCGATTACGATGGCGATGGCCTTTTGGATGTTTATATTGCCGGATACCTGGATTTCGATATCGCTCATCCCGAACTGAAGACCTGCGATTATCGGGGCGTCAAAGTGCATGCGTGCGGGCCGCTCGGCTATAAAGGCGTGCCCGATGCGCTCTATCACAACAACGGTGACGGAACATTCACCAACGTCACGGAAAAAGCCAAAGTGACCGACCGGCCGCTCTACTTCGGCTTTAGCGTCGTCTTTGAAGATCTGGACGGCGACAACCGTCCGGACATCTTCGTTGCGAATGATTCGAACCCCAATTACTTCTACCGCAACCGCGGCGACGGCACATTTGAGGAAAGTGCTATCGCTTCCGGCGTCGCCTACAACATCGATGGGAAGGAAATGTCGAGCATGGGTGTGGCTGTCGGTGACTACGACAACGATGGGCGCACCGATCTGTTTGTCACCACCTTTGCTAATGACAACTACGTGCTCTATCACAACGATGGCAATGGACTGTTTTCGGATGTCTCTTTTCCCTCGGGAGTCGGCGAGCCGACGATCTCCTTCCTCGGCTGGGCCGCATTCTTTCTGGATTTCGACAACGACGGTCTGAAGGATCTGTTCGCCGCCAACGGCCACGTTTATCCCGAGGTCGAAGGAAGACTGGGCCGCGAGACATATCGGCAACCGCTTTTGCTGTTTCGAAATCAGGGACACGGAAAATTCCGCGAGGTGGGAGAGGCCGCGGGATTACGTGCTCTTCCGCCACATTCCGCGCGCGGCGGCGCCTACTGCGACTACGATAACGATGGCGATTTGGACATTGTGGTCTCGAACATCGATGAGCCGCCGCAGATCTTGCGGAACGACGGAGGCAACAGCGGGCATTGGCTCGAAATGAAACTGATCGGCACGCGGAGCAACCGGGACGCCATCGGCGCGTTGGTGAAAATTCGTTCTGGAGAACTGGTGCAATGGGATCGCGTGCGAACGGGTGGAAGCTACATCTCGGGCAACGACCCGCGCCTTCACTTCGGCCTCGGAGCATCCGCTTCGGCCGACGTCATCGAAATACGTTGGCCCAGCGGAGCCGCCGAAACGCTAAACAACGTCCCCGCCAACCGCATCGTCACGATCAAAGAGGGAACGGGAGTCGTTACGAAGCCCTGACTAACCAGCTATACGTGCGACTTGCCGACAATTGCGAAAGGAACCCGAACTTCAGCGGTACGCGTGGCGGCGATGACGAACACCGATAATCTCAATGATGTTCTCGTCCTTGACTTCGAAGAAGATGCGGTAGTCGCCACAACGAAGGCGGAATCCGGTGCGCGGAGGCCTGAGTTTCTTCACGTCACCAGTGCGGGTGCTGAGATAACGGCCTACACAGTAGAGAATCTGCAGAGCGGTTTCGCGGTCGATGGCGCGCAGATCCATGCGTGCTTCGGGCGACCAGATGACCGCCAGACCTTGCGGACCGGTCACTGGGTCAGGCCGAACTCATGCAGAATCTCTTCGTGAGGAATGCCTTCGCGTCTCGCCAGAGACGCTTTGGCGTGGTCGAGCGCGGCGGCAGTATCGTCCGTGATCTCTTCTTCTTCCACTGGAGCGAGTGCCAGGGAGCGCTCCAAAGGTTCGACCATCACTTCGAGCAGACTGCGAACAGCAGTGAGCTTATCGTCAGGCAATAAGTCGAGCAGCGCGTGCGCTTGCTGGCGTTCCGGAGTCATCGGGGCGCGTTCCTGATCCTAAAATAACAGCACACCGCGCGGAATCTAAGCACAATCGCGAGTTTACGAATGGGTAAGGATGGGCCGAGACTAGCCGATAGTAGCGGTTCATTTACCAGATGCGTCCCGGTTCTTTCCTCAAAACCGAGTTATTCCCGCCGCATTCCATTGCAAACCGCCTTTAGACCACAAAATATACGTTCGCAGCGCGCCTAATTCATTCGTAAGCCGTTGATTACAAATAGAATTTAAGTCGAAGCCACTCTTAATCTCCGTATAGAATGCTTTTTATAGACGGGAAAAACCCCCTTGCGATGGTTCACGCGCTGCCGGAAATGTAGCTCTCCAACTGCTCAATCGTTTTCTCGTGGGAACTGATAATCCATTTCACCAGGTCCCCGATAGAAACGATGTCGACCAGATTTCCTTCGGGACCAACAACCGGCAGATGGCGAACACGTTGTTCCGTCATCGTTCGCATTGCCTCGTCCACTGAGCATTCCGGCGTAACCGTCATCGGAGGCCGCGTCATAATATCGCTTACCTTCGTCTCCTTGGAAGAGCGCCCGACAAGGATCACCTTCCTCGCATAGTCACGCTCCGAGATCAAGCCAAGCAGTTTTCCTTCCTGAATGACAGGAAGCGCGCCGATCTCTCTTTCCGCCATAGTTTTCAGCGCATCGTATACCGTTGCGTCCGGATGGATTGACCAGGTGGCGCTGTTTTTCTGCCGCACCACCTGGGAAATGCTGTCAAGAACTTTCATGTGCACCGCCCCGTCCAGTAGCTGGACAGCCAACTGTCTGGTCAGAGCGTATCACCATCAGCGGCGTGTTGGCAGATGCTAATTCCGTCAGTGGGTAATGCCCACCTGAGACATCATCCACGCGTATTCGAACGCCTGATCGTGCAGGCGATCGTATCTACCCGACGCGCCGCCATGCCCGGCAGGATCCATCTTGATCTTCAACAACAACGGATTGGGATCGGTCTTCAACGTTCGCAATCGTGCGACATACTTGGCGGGTTCCCAATACATAACCTGGCTGTCATTAAAGCTAGTGGTGACCAGAATCGCCGGGTAGGAACGTTTCTCAAGGTTGTCGTACGGACTGTAGGTCTTCATGTAGTCGTAGGCGGCCTTTTCATTCGGGTTTCCCCATTCGAGATACTCGCCGACGGTTAACGGCAGCGTCGCGTCCATCATCGTGTTCATCACGTCGACAAACGGGACGGCCAGATGTGCGGCGCGGAAGAGATCGGGCCGCAAGTTTATCGCTGCCCCTATCAACAGGCCGCCGGCGCTACCACCTTCAATCACTAGGCGTTCTTTCGATGTCCAGTTTTCGTGAACCAGGTATTCGGCGCAGTCCACAAAATCCGTGAAGGTGTTTTTCTTCTTCATCAGCATGCCGTCAAGACGCCACTGCCAGCCCATTTCGTCGCCGCCCCGGATATGTGCGATCGCGAAAGCCATTCCTCGATCCAAAAGGCTTAGCCGCGCACTGGAGAACGTCGCCGGCGTCCCGTACCCATAGGATCCGTATCCATACAGAAACAACGCCCCTTTGCCATCACGAGCAAAGCCCTTTTTATAAACGATCGATATCGGCACGCGTGTGCCATCGCGGGCTGTTGCCCACAAACGTTCACTCGCATATTGATTCGGATCGTAACCGCCCAGCACATCCTGCCGCTTCAGCAGGTGTGAGGTGCCGGAAGATACGTCGAAATCATAAACGCTCGGCGGTGTAACCAGGCTTTGATAGCTGTAGCGGTAGGTTGTGGAAGTATATTCCGGAGTTCCGCCGGGAAATGCCGTGTAAACCGTCTCCGGAAAGGCAATCGGCGTCCACGTCTTTGTCTGGAATTTATAAACTCGCAAGTGATTCACGGCGTCCGATTTCTCGACAACCACTGCGAAATCCCGAAATAGATCGAGGTCTTGCAGCAGAACGTTCGGACGCTGCGGGATAAACACGGACCAATTCTTCGGAGACGGATCGGCTTCCGGCGCAGTCACGAGGGAAAAATTGACACCATCGCGATTCGTGCGAATGTAGAATGAGCCTTCCCGGTGGTCGACGAAGTACCGGTGACCTTTCTCGCGGGGCAGAAACACGGCCAAATTCGCTTGCGGCTGATCGGCTTTCAAATAGCGCCATTCGGTTGTGTCTTTCGCTTCGATTTCGAGCAACACGTATCGCAGGTCACGCGTCTTTTGGACGCCGATATCGTAAAGTTCGTCCTTCTCCTGATAGAGCGGCTCGAAATTTGCATCGCCGAGCGTATGCCGCCACAGCCTGTCCGGCCGCTTGGTAACAGCGTCCTCGGTGGTGAGAAATAGAGTTTTGTTATCCGCGGCCCAGGCGACGCTTGTCACGCGTTCGGTTGTATCCGGCAAAGTGACGCCGGTGCGAAGATCTTTGACCTGCAACGCATACTGCCGGAATCCGGTGAAATCCACCGTATATGCGAGAAAATTGCCGTCGTCGCTGACTGCGGTAGCGCCGATCCCTACAAATTTGTGCGTCTTCCCCAGTTCGTTAGGGTCCAGGATGATTTCTTCCGGAGAGTCCATGGATCCTTTCCGGCGGCAGCGAATGGGATATTGTTTGCCCTCTTCGGTTCGCGAATAGTAGAGATAGCTACCCCGCCGCACCGGTACGTCCAGATCCGTTTGCTTGATCCGCCCCAGCATCTCCTGGTATAAAGCGTCCTCGAACGGCTTTAAATTAGCAGTTACCGACGCAGTGTATGCATTCTCGGCTTTCAAATAGTCGACTACCGCCGGATTGGACTTCTCACGTAACCAGAAATAGTTATCTACTACTGTTTCGCCGTGGCGTTGTTCTAAATGTTGTTGGGTCGGAGCTGATGGAGGCGTAGGAGGAGTTTGAGCGAGCAAAGTCATAACAGTAAGCGGGACGAGCAAGATCAAGCGTTGAAAGCGCATAAACTATATCTTGCCGCACGACTGCTGATGGACCGGTTACAAAGCCAGAACTACGCTGGCGGCAACCAGCAACACTACGATTTGGCTGGCTCTATCCGCGAAGGCAAACACCACCGGATCGTCGGTCATCTGACCAAGGTTCGCTAACCTGACCACTCGCTGAACCCAGTAGAGGAACAGGACACAGACTACCCAAAGAATCTGCGGATGCCGGTACAGCTTCGATACTGCGCCGCTGTTGATGTAGAACGCGAATACGGATGCACTCAAATATAAAGACACGGTTGCAAACGCTCGTACTGAAGGAATATCAGACGGTGTGTAACCGCGCCTCGCCAGGTGGACTCGATTCTGCGCGCGTGCCAGCACCAGTTCTTTCAGACGTTTTATCAATGCCAGCCCCAAAAACAAGAACGTGCAGAAGGCCAACGTCCACGGTGAGATGGGGATAGTCTCGGCCGCACCGCCGGCCAAGAGCCGGAATGCATAAAGTGCTGCAAGCAGGACTACGTCCAGGAAAGCGAGCTGCTTCAGCCATAACGAATAAGAACCGCTCACTGCGGCGTAGAGCAAAAGGTAGAGTTGTGCGGGCAATGGAATTGTTGACGTGATGAGAAAAGCTGCGGCTAGACCGATTGAAATCAAGACGATTCCCTGACGAAGGCCGAGTTCATCGGCCGCAAACGGCCTGGCGCGTTTCTGGACGTGCAATCGATCGGCCTCGACGTCTAAGAGGTCGTTGAACACATAAAAGGCTGACGCGCAGAAGGAAAATGCAGCAAATGTTTGGAATGCTGCTACCACTTGCACCGTATGGAACTGATGACTGAGTAAAAGCGGCAAGAAGACGACGAGATTTTTCAGCCAATGGTGAAGTCGCAGCGCTACGAACCAAGGCTTCACCTCGTTCGCCCGTTTGACTGGAGCGATCTGAGTGGGGGCGGGATGTGCTGGCGCCAGGGGCATTGCTCACCAACGGAACGACGAAATCGAGGCCCACTTGTCTTTCATCGCGTTCGAACAAACAATCAACACGATCCATTCGAGCTGCGTACAAAAAAAGAACGCCAGGGTTGCGAACATCGCCCGGCGCCCCCAGCGAGATGCTTGGACGGAAGCGAGAGCGTTTCGCAGCCCGCTATTCGAAATGGAAGCGAGAAGCACAAAAGAAAACACCGCTAGCAGCGGAATTACCGGGAAGGCGTAGCGAGGCTCGGACCAGGTGAACCAGCAGGGTAGTGCATAGATCGCGGCAATTGAGAGAAGGATGGGCCGAACGTCCAATCGAATACTAAAGCTGCGGAAAATGAAGCAAGATACGATCGCCAAACTCATCAGCGGCCAGTAAAACGCCGCCTCGCCGATTGTGATGGCGATTGCTAACCAGCGATGTGCAGCCGCGGCGACGCCGGAGTGCCGAACCAGCGGATCCGCATAATGAATCGGAAATCGAAAATAAGCTCGGAAGCGGTTAAATGTTCTGATGGCGAATAAATCCGGACGCGTAAGAACGAACTGAATCGTCGTCGTTTGTAACTCGCGCTGCCGCTCGGGCGACGGCTTATAGTCGATCTCGTGCTCGAGTTTGAGGAACGCCGGAGGCAACCGCCCATAGATCGGGCAATCGCGGCAAGTCAGGTAAAGCGGCGTGTCGGGGTGGTTGGAGAATACCAGATTTTCCTCATTCGAGTCGTTGATCGGAATAAATCGCCCGGTCAGGTCATGCGCCTTCCAAAGCCACGCCGATATCAGCGCTAGAGGAATTAACAATGTGCACGCAGCAACACGCCAGGATCTCGTTCTCATCGCCAAAAAAATCGGAATGACGATCGCCAATCCGATGCTGTTTGCGCGCACCAACGCAAGCGCACCCAAAGCCAGACCTAACGGGACTGCCAAACGGTAAGACGGATATCGAACGGCGCGAATGGTCAGGTAGGCGATAATCAGCAAACAGGTCGCGCTCAGGTATTCGGTCGAAGGATTGAACGCGTAGCGGATATAAGACGGATATAAGGCAAAAACGGCAATGGCCAGATTGCCTGCTCGCCGTGAAGACAGCATCTTGAGTAATGCATACAACGATGCCGAAAAAGCGATGTAGGTCGTCAGAATGGAGGCCCGCGCCACTAGCATTCCGCCGCCCAACAACATGTGGAAAAACGCGAGGTAATACGGAAGCCCCGGAGGCCAGTAGCCCGATACCGGTTGGTTGCGCAGAAGTTGCCAGGCCATGACATCGTAGGAGGGATTTTCATGCGCAAGGAACCTTCCCCCAACCAGAGCCAGAGGAATCAATCTAACGAGGACGCCGAAGCCAATAATCCAGTAAACGGCGGCAGGCCCGTCTAAGTGCCGCCAAAATGGCGATGAAAAAACACGCGTAGGCTTGGTAAGAAGGGACGCGTTATTACATTCTTCGGCTTGTAGGCTTCTGAACACGCAGCAACTTCAGCCAGCCTATCGACGCAGCTAGGGACCAGTCGTGAAGGAATTGTCAAAGTCGTGTAAACCATTTCGCGATCGCTAATCAAAAGGTGCTTGACAGCGTAACTCTACATATGTAGAGTAGCTTGTAATGAAGCTTCGGCTGTCGCCGCAGACGCTGATCGTATTAGAGTCTTTTCTTCAAGAACCGGAGGACTGGAAATACGGGTATGACATAAGCCGGAGCACCGGACTGAAGTCGGGCACGCTCTACCCGATTCTTATGCGGTTGGCGGATCGCAAATTACTTCAAACATCCTGGGAAACGGTGGAAACCGGCAAACCGCCCCGCCATATGTACCGGCTGACATCGGAAGGAACGCAGTTTGCGCGCCAGCATCGCATTACGTATTCAGGGCGCTTAAAAGGCGCGGTGTTTACTGCAGCGAAGGCTTAATGTTGATTCTTCGCAGCGCCGCTTCGATCTTATTGCGTGTCGTTTCGCAATATTCACCAACTCAAAGCCGAGAGTGGGCTGCTGCGACGATACGCGAACTCGATTTCATTGAGAGCGATTGGGAGGCACTGCGCTGGGCTGCGGGAAGTACCACGGCGCTGGTGGGCCATTGGGGACACGACATGGAAGCGTCGCTCGCTGGACATTTACGCTACCCGGAGGAATTGCTAATGAAGGATATCCGGAAAAAAACACTTGGGACGATGTCGGGAATTGGAATCGCTCTAGCGCTGGCACTCGCCGCGTTTGGAGTTTACGCATTAGCGGTGTATCTTGTCCCTTCGCTCCACACGGGAGTGCCTTGGCCGGCGTGGATTATGGTCATTGCCGTGCCCGAGACGATTTTCGCTATTTGCGTGGTGAAGATGTGGCAGCGCAAACGGTACCAGGCTGTCGGCATTCTGCTTGCTGCCATGGTGTTGGCCACCCACTTCGCCATTCACATTGCCGGTCATTGGAATGACTGAGAACCGCTCCGTGCCGCCCAATGCGATTTTGCCGCACATCGAGTATCAGGATCTGCCGGCGGCGATTTCGTGGTTGAGGAACGCTTTCGGATTTCGTGAACAGTACCGGTATGGCGATCCGATGAGTGGTGCGCAACTAAGATTGGGCTGCGCCTGGATCATGGTCAGGGCCGCCAAGCACGGTAGCGCGAGTCCGGCGCAACTGGGATATGGAACACAAAGTCTAACCATATTCGTCGACGACCTCGAAGAACACTTTCAGCAGGCGAAATCGGCGAGCGCAAAGATACTCGAAGAGCCGCATGAGACGGTTTACGGCGAGTTCCAGTTCGCAGCGGACGATCTGGAAGGACATCACTGGCTGTTTTCGCGGCACGTCCGCGATATCAGCCCTGATCAATGGGGCGCTCAGGTTTCAGAGACGAAGGCACGGCTCGAAATGTTGCCTCGCCCGCGCTGGTGCTATCTGGAGATCCCCGCCGCCGACGCAGGCAAATCCACGTCGTTTTACGAGAACGTATTCGGCTGGAATATTCGGCATCGCGAAACTGATCGTCCGTCGTTTGACGATGCAACGGGGAACGTGAGCGGTGCGTGGGTCGCTGGGCGGACAGCGGCACGGGAATCGGGTTTGCTTCCCTATGTCTGGGTAGACGATATCGAAGCCGTCGTCGCGCAAGTCAAAGCAAGTGGTGGAGAGGTCTTACAGGATGCGCATCCCGATCATTCCGGCAGCACTTCTATGATCGCGACGTTTCGTGATCCGGCAGGAAATGTGATTGGGCTGTATGAAGAACAGCGCAGGAAGAGCTGAAGGCGCCCGATTACTGAGTGATTCGTACTGAGAAATCGGCGATAGGTTTTAGTGAGCTCTCGAGTACTACGGACAGAATATAATTTCCGGGTTGAAGCGATGTTGGTGTTAAATCGACGGAGAGAATGCTGGGGTTTTCAGCCGAGTCTTGCGCGGGAACCGAAAACTTTCCCTCGCCCTCGAGTGTCTCGATGATTACCAGGCACGGCGACGTGTGCGGTTCGTTCAATGGGATTCGGAGTTGAACGATGGCCGAGTAATTCGGTAGACGGATCAGGTTAGGGGATTGATTTGCGCCGCCCAAGGACGGCGATATCCGGTAAGTCACGACCGGGAGCGTCGATTTCGGGGTATTCGAATTACTTCGATTGACAAGGAATAAGCCAACAGCGACAAGCAGCAGAACGGCCGCAGCAACGGCGAGACGAATCCCTAGCGCCGAAACAAGTTGCCGCTTCCGCTCCGGTTCTTCATTCAGGGCGGCGTGACGCGCTCGTGCGAAGGCGAGTTTCGATTGAAAATCGGGAGATTGCCCAAAGATCTTCTCGAACTGCCGCCGCCGATTATCGCTCAAGTCACCGGATACGTAGGCGTCAAATAACTCTTGTTCAACGGCCAATCGCTGTCGATGGACTTGTTTGCCGCGCAGATAGATGGTCTCCATGTTTTCGCGCTCCTCCTTACTTAGCTCGCCTAGTATGTAGCGAGCTAACAAGTCGTTGGTAATCGCGTTCGAACTGGCCATCTATTTATTCATGACATCATTTCAGGGTTGCTGGAGCGTTTAGGAAAAATCTGTACCCCAAGCCAGTCGTCCGACTATTCGCTCCCACTTCAAAACCGTCGATATGGTGCTCGTACGGCCTAAGGAATTTTCAGGAACACGGACGCTCAACCGAATCCGGTTTGAGATCTCAACCGTTAAACGGCCGTAATTCTTAAGGGACCAGACGTTGCAGGAGAGCTACTTGAATTTCATGTTGGGGCGATCGGCCGAGCGAGGCGCGTGGACGCCCACAGGCCGCCACAGAAGAAGCCGATCTAAAACCATCAACACCCGAGGCGCCCGATGAGCGTGATTGTCGTTGGGATTGGAGATTGCCGCGTATCGAACAATCCGGAAGACGTGCTTGTTACATACGCCCTCGGCTCCTGCGTTGCCGTAATCATTCACGACCCGACGTTAGGACTTGGGGGGCTGCTCCACTTCATGCTCCCGGACTCCGGCATGGATACTGCTAAAGCAGAGCGCAATCCTTATATGTTTGCCGATACCGGCGTTCCGCTTTTGTTCCGCAGCGCGTATCAATTGGGCAGCGACAAGAAGTCTCTGCAAGTCACGATCGCAGGCGGAGCCCAGATACTCGACGCGCCGGGGACTTTTAATATCGGCAAACGCAATTATCTGGCATTGCGAAAGATCTTTTGGAAGGCCGGCGTGCTGGTTCATGCCGAACATGTTGGAGGCATAGTTTCGCGAACGGTCCGTCTGGAAGTTAAGTCCGGCAAAGTAATGCTGCGGGAAGCGGGGCCGGTGGAAGAAGATTTACCGTTAGCAGCCGCTGGCGCAGGAACGAAAAGGGGATTTTAGAAATGGCTTTTAGAGTTTTGATTGTGGACGATTCTCCCGCTATGCGATCGTTCGTCAAGCGCGTGCTCGAACTGTCGGGATTTGAAATGGGGGCCTGCCTGGAAGCGGGTGATGGAAGCGAAGCTCTGCGACTCCTGAATCAGGAATGGGTCGATGTCATCCTCACCGATATCAACATGCCAGTGATGAACGGCGAAGAGTTTGTCCAGCGGGTCTCACAAAATGACTTGCTGCGCAATGTACCGATTCTGGTGGTTTCGACGGATCGAACGGAAGATCGCGTTCGCCGGATGATGGCGCTCGGCGCAAAGGGATACGTAAAGAAGCCCTTTCAACCGGAGGAATTGCGCGAAAAGCTCGAGCAGGTTTTGGGAGTTGCCTATGCAACAAATTGATCTTGACCTGCAGCAAATCTTCCTGGAGTCCGCGAGCGAAGTTCTGGAAACCATGTTCTTCACGGGGATCGAGAGTGAAGGCCCCAGCGAATTGCGGTCGGCTGAATTTTCCGCTGAACTCGTTTTTCGTGGCATCCCTTCGGGCAGGTTCGGGGTCCAAGTACCGGTAGAAACCGGCGAACAGATCGCCGCGAACTTTTTGGGAGCCGAGGAAGTCACAAGCGCTCAGGTTGACGAGGTTTTGTGTGAACTCTGCAACATGCTCTGCGGATCGGTACTGAGCCGGCTGGCGACAGGCGCTCGATTCGAACTCCTGCATCCCGAAATAGATCGCAATAACCTGAGTTGGTATGACCGCCCGCACGCTATCGGGTACACGTTCGGTTTAGAAGAGGGCGCCATCACGTTATGGATGGTCCTGGATCAATCCCGCCTTGCCGTTCCGGCTGCTTGACCATTAAGGTATCCGGCGCGTTTGCGCTCAGAAGAAACTGATCCGAATTATCTATTCGTTGCGGCCACCTAGGTGATGGAGCATACCGCAGCTTTCGACGTCACCGCCAGCGTTATGGCAACGCGCAGGTGTTCTTAATGCGAGGAGAAGTAAGTGCAAGCATCACAAGCCAGTGCAACGAAGGAGCGGGTTTCCGCGGCCACGACGGACCTGCGCTCGGGGAAATATCTGGTATTTGACCTGAATGGCGAAGAGTGTTGTATTCAGGTGCTGAAAGTTCGGGAAATTATCGGCGTCCAGGACATAACCGCAGTCCCGCAGACTCCCGTGTTTGTGAAGGGCGTCATTAACCTCCGCGGCAAAGTCATTCCGGTTGTCGATCTGCGGCTGAAATTCGGCTTACCGGAGCAGGATTACAATCAGCGGACTTGCATCGTCGTCGTTCAAATCGAACGCGACTCTCGCGCCACGATGATGGGAATCGTGGTCGATAGTGTCGCTGAAGTTCTGAATATAGCGGCCCACGACATCGAAGACAGCCCCAACTTCGGGCAAGGCGTTGCGACTCCGTACCTTCTGGGCATGGCCAAGATCAAGGGCCGGGTGAAGATCCTGCTCGACATCGATGAAGTAATGACGAGCCCGGAACTCCAGAGCCTTGACTTCCTAAAGGAACAGGAGTCCGAAGCGTAGTTGCAACTGCGCTCAATTGTGAGACCAACATGACAATCGGAAAAAAGGTAATACTCTCATTCGCGGCGGTTGCCGCCCTTTTCCTGACCGTTGGGTTAGTTGCTTGGACAACAGAGGGCAAGGGAGTAACGCTGTCGACTGTACTCGCGAGCATCGCCGGAGCCGCTGGCCTGGGTTTCTATCTGCGGAGCGCTCTCAAAGCGCAGCTGGGTTATCTTATCCACGAAATTTCTCAAGGCGCCGAGCAGGTGGCATCCGCGGCCTCGCAGATTTCGACGGCCAGTCACTCTCTGGCACAGGGTACATCTCACCAGGCAGCTTCGCTCGAGGAGACGTCGGCATCGACAGAAGAAATCAACTCGATGGCGAAGCGCAACAGCGAGAACTCCCATTCCGCCGCGGACCTTGTAAAAGCATCGGAGCAGCGTTTTACAGATACCAATCGCAGCCTTGCGGAAATGATTGAAGCCATGAGCGAGATTAATACTTCGAGCGACAAGATCTCGAAAATTATCAAGGTAATCGATGATATCGCCTTTCAGACGAACATCCTCGCTCTAAATGCAGCGGTGGAGGCGGCGCGCGCCGGGGAAGCCGGAATGGGATTTGCCGTAGTTGCCGACGAAGTTCGAAATCTGGCACAACGCTGCGCCCAGGCCGCTCGCGATACAGCCGTGCTGATCGAGGAGTCGATTGGCAAGTCGAATGGCGGCCAGCAAAAAGTTCAGCAGGTTGCGAAAGCAATCAGCGCGATCACCGATCAATCCATCCAAGTGAAGACCCTTGTGGATGAGGTCCATCTTGGAAGCCGGGAACAGAGCCGCGGCATCGATCAGATCGGCCGGGCGATGGTGCAGATGGAGCAGGTCACGCAAAAAGCGGCGGCCAGCGCGGAAGAAAGCGCCTCCGCCGCGGAAGAGTTAACCGCGCAGTCTGCCGCTCTTAAGGACATCGTTCACCGCTTGAACGCGGCACTCGGAGTCACCACCGTTGGCCGAACGATCACCGGTTCGTCCAGACCGGCGGCCGTTGCGCAGCGGAGAACACGCGCCAGAGTGAATTCAAACACGCGACACACAGCCCTTGCGCACAAGCGGACCGCTGTTAAACCGGCGGTCGAGCCCGGTTCGCGAGACGCCTTCCCCATGGATGAAGATTTCAAGGAATTCTAATCGGCGAGAACCGCTCCCCTTATGTCCAGAATGGTTGATCAGGCCGATGTTGACGCCTATCTGCGGTCGCAGATAGACGAGCTGTCCACGACGCTTCTTGTCAGCGGACCGAGTGCTGCCGTCATCGCCGGTTTGCGACAGCTCAGCGAAACGGCTTTACAAAATGGACGGGCTAACGTTGCCAGGGCCGCGAGCGAACTCGTCGATCAGGCGGCGAACGTAGACGCCTCGGCGAAGGAAGTGATTCTGCGCGAGGGCCTGTCCGCATTCCATAACATTCTGCCGGCGCTGTCGCCAGCAGGTATGACAGAGAGTCCTCGTTCGGAGAATCCTCTGGCGCATGATCCGGAGCTTGTCGGCGATTTCGTTACAGAATCGCGCGAGCACCTCTCTTCCATAGAGAAGCGCCTGCTTACTTTGGAAGAGAATCCGGAAGAGATGGAAGCAGTCCACGCAATCTTTCGCGGCTTCCACACCATAAAGGGGTTGGCGGGATTTCTTGATTTCATGCCGATCCGGGATGTTGCGCATGAAGTCGAGACGCTGCTGGATCTAGCCCGGAACGGCGAAGCCAGAATCACCGGCGCGCTCATCGACACCGTCCTCGGCAGTGTTGATTACCTGAAGAATTCGATCGAAGCGGTCGAACAGTCGATGACTGGACGAACGCCCGTCTTCGCCGGCAGCAACGCGGTTCTGATCCAGAAACTTCAGAAGCTCATTTCCAGTGAAGAAATCGGCAATAAACCTGAGGATCCGGACGGACCGGCACTTGCCAAGCTTGGCGAAGTTCTAACCAGCGCATCGAATATTCAGAAACCGGACGCGCAAACTACCGGCGATGCGGGCGCGAACATTACTGAAAAGAGCAGGAGTGCCGAGGCCGCTTCGGTACGCGTTCAGACTTCAAAACTCGACTACCTGATGGACATGGTAGGAGAGATGGTGATTACACAGTCGCTGATCCGCCACAGCCCGGCGTTATCTTCCATTCAAAACCCGAAGCTGCTCGCCGACCTTTCACAGCTATCCCGCATTACGAGCGAAGTGCAGCGAACGACGATGGGCATGCGCATGATCACTATCGGTCAGGTGTTCCAACGCAGCAGCCGTCTGGTCCGCGAGCTTTCGCGTAAGGCAGGAAAGCAAATTCAGCTTGATATCAGCGGTGAGGAGACCGAGCTCGATAAGACGATCGCGGAGGAACTCACTGACCCGCTTCTCCACATGGTGCGCAATTCCTGTGACCATGGTGTCGAAGAGCCGGCGGTCAGAAGTGCCGCCGGAAAAAATCCGACTGCGCGCATCCGGCTCGCCGCTTATCACCAGGGCGGTCAGATTGTCGTAGAAATCTCCGACGATGGCCTCGGTCTCGATCGCGAAAAGATCCTCGCCAAAGCCGTTCAGAAGGGGCTCATTGAGCAGGGCGCGCACCCCTCTGATCAGGAAATCTTTAATCTGGTCTTCGAACCAGGCTTCTCCACGGCCGCCCACGTCACGGATCTTTCCGGACGCGGAGTGGGCATGGACGTAGTCCGCAAAAACATTCAGAAGCTGCGAGGCCGGATTGAAATTCAATCCAAGGCCGGGCAGGGTGCGACGTTTTTGCTCAAGCTGCCGTTAACTCTGGCAATCATTGAAGGACTGGTCGTGGCAGTCGGAGAGCATCGCTACATTGTTCCGATTTACGCAGTTCGCGAGCTGATTAATCCGAAGCCGGAAAGTATCTCGACCGTTCACGGACAGAATGAGATGGCAATGGTTCGGGATCGTGTTCTGCCTATCGTTCGGCTGGCGCGCCGCTTTAACTTAGTTCCGAAGTCAGAAGATCCCTGCAAGGGATTACTTGTGGTCACGGAATCTCAGGAACAACATTTTTGCCTCTTCGTGGACGAGGTGCTGGGCAAGCAGGAAGTGGTTATCAAAAGCTTGGGTGAAACGCTGAAAAACATCCCGGGGATTGCGGGCGGCGCTATTCTCGGCGACGGGCGCGTTGGCCTGATCCTTGAGCTTGACGGCGTTTTCAGGGGCTGATTCTTGACGGACGCAAGCGCTCAACTCCTGACGGGTGATATTGACGCGCGTCCATTAACGCAGCACGAATTCGAGCAGTTCCGGAAGCTGGCCTACGATCAGTTCGGGCTTGATCTCCGGCTTGGTAAAGAACAGTTGGTTTCGGCCCGTATCGGTAAAAAGATGCGAGAGCTAAGGCTGCGGTCATATCGCGACTATTACCGTTACGTGGCCAACGACACGACGGGGGAAGCGCTCGCGGCCATGATCGATGTCCTGACGACCAATCACACCAGCTTCTTTCGCGAGGCGGCGCACTTCGAATTCCTGCGCCAAGTCGTTCTTCCGGAGATCAGAGACCGGGATGCTCTCGATTTCTGGAGTGCCGCCTGTTCAAGCGGTGAAGAGCCGTATACGGTGGCGTTCTCGGTATTGGAAGAACTCGGTGCGAACTGTCTGCCGAAGCTGCGCATTCTGGGCACGGACATCTCGAATCGGAGTCTTGCGAAAGCGGAAAGAGGCATCTATGCGGCAGACCGTTTTACTGACGTTTCGCCGATCCAATTGCGCTCTTATCTTTTGCGCAGCATTCAGAGCGGCAAAGAGACTTATCTGGTTCGGAAGGAACTCCGCTCGGCCGTCAGCTTCCGCCGTTTGAATCTGATGGAGCAGTTTTCGCAGGATTTTGTTTTCCCGGTTATCTTTTGCCGCAACGTCATGATTTACTTTGACCGGCCGACGCAACAGCAAGTGGTGCGCCGGCTTGCCGCGTGCCTGGAACCGGGCGGTTACCTGTTCATCGGACATGCTGAGAGCCTCAACGGACTTGATATTCCGTTGAAGTACGTTTGTCCCTCGGTCTATCGCAAAGCCGGTATTTTGGATCCGCACAAATGCCGAAGCTTGTGATGGAGACAAGATCGATCAAAGTTCTGGTCGTGGACGACTCTGCGATTGTCCGTAAAGTGTTGACCGATTCGATCGCTTCGCAAAACGATCTTGAAGTTGTGGGTACTGCGCCGGATCCATATATTGCGCGCGACAAGATTCTGGCGTTGAAACCGGACGTCCTGACTCTTGATATCGAAATGCCGCGCATGGATGGCCTGACCTTTTTGAAGAAGGTGATGCAATACCATCCGATGCCGGTGATCATTGTCAGCTCGCTCGGTCAGACGTCGTGCCAGATTGCTCTGGACGCACTGCGCATGGGGGCGGTTGAAGTTCTTGCAAAGCCTGGCGGTCCATACTCGGTTGGAGAGCTTCGCATGGAGCTTGCCACCAAAATTCGGGCTGCAGCCGCTGCGCGCATTGCCCGTACCAAAGGTGCGGCCACATCGCCGGGAATGGCGGTGGCTTCATCGGCTGTGTATGACCCCGCAACGGTGATTGCCATTGGTTCATCTACCGGTGGAACGGAAGCATTGAAAGAGTTGCTTATGCGCCTGCCTGCGAACAGCCCGGGAATTTTGATCACCCAGCATATCCCGCCGGTGTTCTCGCGCGCGTTCGCGAATCGCATGAACGATATTTGCCCGATGGAAGTCAAGGAAGCCGAGGACGGCGACGCACTGGTACCGGGCCGGGCTCTGATTGCACCCGGCAACTTCCATATGCTGCTGCGCAAGAGCGCGGACGGATATCGCGTGCAGATCAAAAACGGACCGCAAGTTTGTTATCAACGTCCGTCGGTGGATGTGATGTTCAGTTCTGTCGCGGAAGTAGCAGGCGCCCGGGCTATTGGTGTCATTCTCACCGGCATGGGCGCGGACGGCGCGCAGGGAATGCTCCGGATGAAGCATGCAGGCGCCCGGAACATCGCACAAGACGAGGCAAGCTGCGTGGTGTACGGCATGCCGCGCGAAGCCGCTCGTGTCGGCGCCGCGGATCGCATCGTGCCGCTGCTCGACATTCCAGCGGCGATCTTTTCCGAGATTCAGACAGCCTGCCGATAGGGTTTTTACCGTCTATAAAAAGGAATTGCAGCCATATTGGATGCTATCCAGCAGTTAAGTCGTTTATAATCAGGTATTTATAGGTATTTTGATTGTGCTGAAGGATGCCCGGGCGATCGGATGCTCGACGGCAATAACCGGTAGCTCAGCCTTGCCGTAAAAGCGCCACAACGTCATCTACGGTGATGACGCCGATCAGCCGCTGGTAATCGTCCACTACAGGCAAAGTCAGCAAGTTGTATTTGTCGAACATCTCTGTGATGCGATCCTGTTTTTCCGACGAATGGACAAACAGCAAAGGATCGGCTGCGAGGTCCTTGAGAGGAGTGGCACCGGGCGCAATCAGCAAACGTGCCAGGGGCACCGCTGCCTGTAAATGCTCGTCTTCGTCTACCAGGAAGAGCGTGTGGAGATCTTCGAGCACTTCTTCCTGCTTTTTCAGTTCCTGCATCGCATCGAGCACGGTGGCAGATTCGGGGAAGGAAAGATAGCCGGTATCCATCAGTCCGCCCGCGGTATTTTCCCGGAAATCCAGCAGTTCTTCCACTTCTTCCTTCTCCTCGGGCTCCATTTCTTCGAGAATCTCTTCCGAGCGGTCTTCTTCCAGTTCATTCAAAAGGTCGGCTGCTTCCGACGGTTCCATTTCTTCGAGGATTTCCGCCGCTTTGTCGACTTCGAGATTCTCGATGATGCGGGTCTGCATGTCGTGCTCGACTTCACTGAGCAGGTCGGCGGCGCTCTCCGTGTTCATGGTGTTGAAGAGCGCCGTACGGTCCTCGTGACTTAAGTTTTCGACGATATCGGCGAGATCCGCGGGGTGCATCTCCTCCAACAGTTTGTTCGAGATGTTCAGGCGCACACGGCGCTGGGGGTCGGCTTCGAGAATATTGCAGAATTCCCAGGAAATCGAATTCGGAGGTACGCGACGCTGCAGGGCGCGAATTTTGGCGGGCGAGACGATCCCTCGCAAGACGCGGCGCAGGATAGAGCGAATACCGATATCGACTTCGAGGATGTTGAGAACATCGTGACCATTAACCGATTTGCGGATGAATGTGATGTCGTTGACGCGGACCAGCTTGCGGCCTTGCGAATCGATGATCTGCTGATCGAGAAGATCTCGAACCATGCGCAGCATGTATTCGTCCGAGTGGTAGGGCGTCAAGCGCTCGTCTTTCAAGTGAATGCCGTCAGCGGCGATGGCATCAATTTGATCCCAGCGAATGCTAAGCCAGCCGGGACCTGCGCCCACCAGATAACGGTCGATCCGCACGGGATCGATCAGCGGCACAAGCGCGGCGTCACGCAAGATGCCGATGTGCCGCCCTTTCAAGTCGTAGACCTTTACGCCGAGGAGCTCGCTGAGGTAAACGTATTCGTCGATAGCCGCCACTAAATACCTTTGCTGTCCAAAAACTCGCCCAAAACGGCCGCGGTGTCAAGCTTCCCAACCGACGATCGAGCTGATTGCTCTTCTAATCGGTACCACGAAAGAGCATGAATAGGGCTGTGCTACGAGTCATAGACTGTAGTATCTTCGCTATTTCGGAAGAATTCCGCTATGCAGCCCTCCCCTGCCTTAAACGTCACGCAACTCTTGTCGGAATGGGCCAAGGGCGATGCCGGAGCGCTCGACCGGCTGATGCCACTCGTGCACAAAGAGCTGCATACGCTTGCAGCGGTCTTTCTGCAAAGGGAACGCCCGGGTCATACTCTTCAGCCGACTGCGCTGGTCAATGAAGCCTATCTGCGTTTGGTGGATGTGGATCAGGTCAACTACAATAATCGCGTCCATTTTCTGGGCATGGCGGCGCATCTGATGCGCCAGATCCTAGTGGACTACGCTCGAAAACATCGCGCGGCAAAACGAGGCGCTGGACAAAAGCACTTACCCGTCGAGGATGTGCTTGTGTATGTGCCCGAGCAGCCGGATGATTTGCTGGCACTCGACGCCGCGCTCCAGCGGCTGGCTGAAGTCGATGCGCGTAAAAGTACTGTGGTCGAGCTTCGTTTCTTCGGCGGCATGAAAACAGATGAGATTGCACAGGTATTGAACGTCTCGGTTAACACGGTTCTGCGCGATTGGACATTGGCTCGGGCGTGGCTGAGACGCGAGCTTGAGGGTACGAGTAGTGAGGCAACTACATAGCGCCGCGGCGACGGACAGGTTAGTCAGGCAGCGCTGGATTGAAGTAGAACGGCTGTTCTTTTCTGCTCTCGGCCGGCCAGCCTCGGAGCGCCAAGGATTTTTGGAGCGCGAATGCAGCGACTCGAGCCTGCGGAACTCCGTCGCTTCTTTGTTGGAGAGACACGATTCCCAAGAGATCGCACCGGAAACCATTCCGCTATCAGAGGCTCACATTGAGTCGTTAACTCCGGGAGCAAGCGTCGGCTACTTCCATATCCTTCGAGAGCTTGGGCGAGGCGGCATGGGCCAGGTCTGGTTGGCGGAGGACACACGTCTGAACAGGCCGGTGGCACTCAAAATCCTTAGTTTGAGCGAGGCCGAATCCTCGCAGGCCGGGGTGCTGCGCGAAGCCCGGGCTGCAGCAGCACTCCGGGATGAGAACGTAGTCGCCATTTACGACATCGGCGAAGTTTCCGGTCATGCCTACATCGTCAGTGAGTTCGTTGAAGGCGGTACGCTACGCGCGCGATTGCAGACAGGTCCTTTGACGCGCGATGACGTTCATCATGTGGTCGCCGGCTTGCTTTCGGCGCTTCAGGCTTCCCACAAATCCGGAGTCATTCATCGTGATCTGAAGCCGGAGAACGTTCTGCTGACCGCGGAAGGCGTAGTGAAACTCACCGATTTCGGGCTTGCCGTGGTTCGGGCAGCGTCAAGCCCTAATGGGGCTCGGGCTTCGGCTGGCGAGGCCGGCGCCGTGATAGGAACTCCCAGCTACATGTCGCCGGAGCAGGCGCGGGGTGAACCTGTGGACCAGCGCACCGATATCTGGAGCCTGGGTGTGGTGATCTTTGAGATGGTCATGGGCCGGGTGCCTTTCGAAGGGCCCAACACGGCGCATGTACTTCGAGCGATTCAGGAACAATCGCTGCCATCCGATCTGGAGCGGCGCATGCCCGCGGCTCTGGCGCGAATCATACGTCGCGCTATTGCGAAAGAGAAGAACGAGCGCTACGAGACGGTTGAAGACTTTGCCCGGGAGTGGGAGCGCCTGGGCAACCGGCGCGCGAGGTCGGGTTTGTACGCCGTCGTCGCCGCCGCCTTGTTCCTCGCCCTGACCATTGGCGGCCTCTGGTGGGTTCGTGTTCACGGCGAGGATCAGCCAACAAAGCTAGGCCCCATGCGCCGCCTCACCACCTCCGGCGACCTGCTAGACGCGGTCATCTCGCCGGATGGCGCATACTCTGCCTTTGTGCGCGAGCACTCCGAAAGACGGGCCGTACATCTTCTGCGAATACGCGACGGCGAAGAACACGAGCTTACATCACCGATCGCCTCAAACATTCACGGACTGGCATTTAGTCGCGACAGCCGGAACGTGTATTACACCGCTGACAATCGAAACGATCTTTACTCGCTCTACCGCGTCCCGGTTCGAGGCGGACCCGCGCTGAAATTACTCACCGACATCGATTCGCCCGTAAGCTTCTCGCCCGCTACATCGGAGATGGTTTTTGTTCGCGCGGATGCCGGGAACGGCGAGAGCGCCCTGATGCTCGCAACACCCGGCGGCGAAAAGCTGCGCAAACTTGCCGTGCTGCACGCTCCTGAGGAATTTCTGCTCGACGGGCAGGATTGGGAGGCCGGGGGTAGACGTGTGCTCTGCCCAATGCTGAGGGCGGACGGTAAATGTACCATCGCTCGTATCGGCCTTTCGGGCTCCATTGAACGGCTGCCCTTACCGCCTCTCGGCTGGATAGGACGCCTGGCGCGCTTCGGAAACGAGAACCGCTTCTTAATGACAGCCGGCCGTAGTGTGCTTTCGGCCCAGGTGTTCGAATTTCGTGAGTCGCCCTACCACATGTCCGAGCTTCCGGTGGGACCGGAGCGATGTATCACCATAAGTTCTCTATCCAACGGGAGCGCGTTCCTGGTGCTCATTCGCGGCCGCACCAGCAGCATCTGGATTCAACCCAAACACCAGCCTCCGCGCCGCATTACTTCTCAGTCCGGTCGTTATTACAACGTTTCTTGGATTCCGGGAGACGGGCTATTGACGCAAGCAGCGCTCGGGGCACACATGCGCATCATGCGAATGAGTCTCGACGGCTCAGAACACATGCTGCTGCAGTCGGAAGCCAGCGATACACAACCGCGGGCATCGCCGGACGGCAGGTTGATTGCATTCGCTTCCGATCGCGATCAGGTTTTGCATGTCTGGCGCGCCAATAGCGACGGTTCAAACCCGCAGCAACTTACCTTCGGCTCTGCCGAAGACATGAACCCCGAGTGGTCGCCGGACGGAAATTGGATCTACTTCGATTCGAGAGAGAGTGGAACGATTCGCATACGCAAGATCGCGGCGATCGGAGGGGCCGTCGCGTCTGTTGCTCAGAACCTCGCGTGCCGCAAGCCCGTTCCTTCTCCTGACGGAACTCGCATCGCATGCGAATGCAGCCTGGGCAACGGACCATGGCAGATTGGTTATCTGAAAGAAGCCGGCGCTCAGTTTCATCTGCTCCGGGCTGCAGAATACGAAAAGGCGCCGCTGCGCTGGGTCCCTGGAAAGAATGCGATAAGCTTTGTATCGAGCAAAAGCGGCACTCCCAACATCGTGGCCGTGGATTTGGCCAATCTCCTCGAAAAGCAGATCACGTTGTTCAACGAGGGTCGCATCTTCGAATTTGGTTGGAATTCGACAGGAACGGCCCTTGCGGTCGTCAGGGGAGAAGCGTTGTCCGACGCCGTCCTGGTGCCGCGCGCTCCTTAGGAGACCCATGAGCTCAAGCCCCATCCTGCACCGTACTGGCGCAACCGTCCAGCAAATGGAATTAATACCTGTCTGCTGCCTCCGCAAAGCCGTACCACATAAGACTGATCCCAACGAGCATTCGCTAATATTCCCCACCCCCATTCCGGTAGCAACCCTGCCCGACGGGTCCGGATCTATTTTGTTAAAACCTTCGCCGGGTGAGCCCGTCGGGGCCTTGACGCTGGCTGAAGTGGACGGCCTTCCGCTTGGCTCGTCTCAGATAGGACCGGCTACGCCCGGCTCAACGGCCGAGACACCCACCGGTACTGCGTTAGCGGCTCGGCTTGGATTTTGTCTCGCGGTAACCGAGTCTCCGATTGTTGTTTCCTCCATCCAGCTTTTGATCTACGCCGGCGACATCGTCAGCTACCGCACCTTGCCCAATTCGAGTTACGCCGGCCAGGTGCTGTTCCCACTAAGCTCCGATGAAGGACAAGGCCTGTACATCTTCAGACTCAGCGATGCCGCCGTCGACGCAGCAGGGTCATTCCTTACCGCTGACTCTGGCATTAGTGTCGCGATCACGCTGCAAAAACCGGCGCCCGCGCCGCCGTTCGTCGCCCTTCCGTCCGGGTCGATACGAGTCTTTGACCAGCGGCCGAAAGATGTGTTCACCGACCGCTCATGAGTCGCGATCCCGGAACAGCCGAAGCTGAGTTCCGGGATCGTCTCTGGTTTTGCATTTCGTCAGTGGACGACGATGGTCGGGGAGCGGTAGGCAGACCAGCCGTACTCGTTCGAAACAGCAGTTCCGCCCGTTCCCGAAAACACCTGGAAGGTGCCCGCCATCGCGGCGGCGCCGCTCGGGTTGTGTACATCGTTGGGGAAGATGTAGCCTGTATAAACCTGAATTTGATTCAGGACATTTTTGTTGTACAAGTTCCGGTAAAAGACTATGCGATGGCTGCTGGGTGTGAAGAATCCCGTTACACTATCGCCGTTGTAAATCGTCCCGGCAACATTGTTCGCACTGTCCACATGGAGAGTCAGCGTAGTCAGATAACCATTGCCATCGAAGGACCATGTGCCGGCGCCTGGTGATTGAGCGTGGCTCATGACTGCAAACGACAGAGCACATATCAGGATGGTGAGAGTTTTGGATAGGAGTTTCATTGTTTTGTTCCTTTCTTGCCTCGCTGGTGAATCCTTCGCCTGGGCGCACCGGTACTTACCCGCCGGGAGGACGAGCGGCGGTAAGCAGCGGAGCGGCGATGTTAGAGAGAAGCCGTGGTAATGGTTACTGGGCGGCCGAGGATGCCAGCAGCTGGGCCTGCTGTTTCCACGCCGTGAAGCGTTGCGTTTCGAGGCGGAGTTGATCTGTCAATTCGGCCTGCCGCTTCTCGAGTGAAGACTGTTCCTGTTTTGCCGTGCCGGACATGGTCTCGACGACACCGGTGCGGACGGCCTCAATTTCGGGGCGAGTCTGTTCCGGCAGATCTGCGCTCGCGAGTTGCTGATCGAGGTCGGCGAGTTGTTCGCGCCGCAGCGCTTCCGCCGCGGCGAGCTCTTTCTGCCGCTGCTGAACACGATGTAAATCCGCACTCAGCTTTTCGATCTTCATTTGTTGAGTCTCGGTGAGGATCAACAGAACGTCCACGCGCAGCTTTGCTAATTCAACAATGATTTGCCGCTGAGGATCCGGCAAATCCGCCGCCATCAGGCTAGGTACACCAGCGCCGCTCAAAGCCAGCACAGCGATCCCGCCCAGAATTGCTTTCCTTGATTTCATTTTTTACTCCATTGCGGGGCTTTTTCTGGGGTGACCCGTCAAACAGCCTCGCTATATCAAGCGCGGACACTGGAGAAAAACACCAAGGAAACGAATTTTTATTTTGGGGCGGTAAGAGAGCGGTGCGCGCAATGCGGTCACATGAGTGACTGAGTGTTTGCTCGATGAGGCCGGATCCGAGTGTCGTTGGCCCGCCGATCTAAACTCGATTCGCTTTCACCACGAATGAGGAGATACCGGGAAGGTGATGTGCAAGTTTTCGCTCTGAGATGGAAACAACTACTGATGGGAGCCGGCGCGTTGTTGTGAAAATCGTCGCAGAGATAAAAGGAAAACCATTCTCGCTGCTGAGAGACAACGTCAGAGAGATGTACGTGAAGGCGGCCACCCGCCAAATGCAGGCGACTTGCGGGATCGGCCGACATTCGATATCGGACGTCAAGAAAGATATGTATGGCCACTGCTATCTGATCATCGGGCGCTGCGCGAAGTCTGATAAGGTAAGCGTTTGCGGACTTTCAATCTTTCCAAACTCGCGGTTTCCCTGCTCGCAGCGTTCGGCGCGGTGGCGTGGACACCGGGTGCGCTAGCTGGAGCCTCGAAACACTTGACTCAAACCAAATATATTCTGTATATCGGTGCGTATGGAAAGGGCATCAGCGCGTATCGCTTCGACGCCTCAACCGGCAAATTGGAAGCGATTGGTCTGGCGGGCGAACTGGGCAATCCCTCGTTTTTAGCCAGCGACTCGAAGTACCGCACACTGTACGCGGTGAGCGAGGTGGACGGGTCAGTGCATGGCGCGGTGGGGGCGTTTGCCATTAACCGGCAGAGCGGCGCGCTTCGGAAGCTGAATACGCGCGATTCGGGAGGCATTGCTCCCTGTCATCTGGCTACTTATCAGGACAAGGCGCTCATCGTCGCGAATTATACAAGCGGCGGCGTATCTTCCTATCCGATCGAACAGGATGGAAGTCTCGGAGAGATGGTTTCGCTGATGACGCCCAAAGGCCATGGACCGAATCCGAAGCGCCAGGAGGGACCGCATGCGCATGAGGTAGTCATTGCTTCGAGCGGCCTTGCGTATGTGCCCGACCTGGGATTGGATCAACTTCGCATTTATAACGTCGCGGACGACGCAAAGCTTACCGTCCACGATCCGGCATTTGTGCAGCAGGATCCGGGTATGGGGCCAAGGCACATGGCGTTTACCTCTGACCAAAAGTATGCGTTCGTCGTAAACGAGTTGAAATCGGTGGTCAGCCTCTTCCGGCGCGATACGGCCACCGGGGCGATGACAAAAGTTCAGGACGTTTCGTCGCTACCGGAAGGATTTTCGGGAGAAAACGATCCAGCGGAAATTCTGGTCGATGCCGGGGATAAATACGTCTATTCAACCAATCGCGGCAATGACAGTGTTGCGGTTTTTTCCTTCGATGCCGCTGCGGGCAAACTGCAACAGATTCAGGTGATCTCTACCGAAGGGAAAATGCCGCGCGGACTCGAGTTCGATCCGACCGGCCATTTTCTGTTTGCCGGCAATCAGAAGACGAACAACTTTGTTGTGTTCCGGGTCGATCAGGCAAGCGGGAAACTGACCCCTACCGGCCAGTCGGTGACGACGCCTTCGCCCGTGGCGTTTCTCTTCGTTCCTGTTGAATGAGCTAGTACCAAGTTGCGAAAGTTCGCGTATACCGCTCGGAAGACCGTGCAGAGCCGCGCGAGCAAGCAAGCGGTTTCGGAATTCGACCAGACGTCAATTTCCGCAACTTGGCACTAGATCCACCGACCGAATCGCCTATACTCAAACGCGGATGGGGCGGCCAACTGGGACGTATATTCTAGCGGCGATCGCGCTGACTGGAATGATCTGCGCTTGCGGCCCTGCTCGCTCGGCGGATCGGCTCGACTTGCCTCGTATCATGCTGTGGGCTTGGGAACGGCCAGAAAATCTGAGCTTTTTGGATTCGCAAAAGTCAGGTGTCGCGTTTCTGGCCGGAACTGCTGTTATCGGCGCGGACGGGTCAACTCGCTTTCGTTTGCGAACACAACCATTGGTTTTGCCGGCGGGTGCGGCCGTTCTTCCGGTCGTGCGTATTGAATCCCCTTTGTCCCATGCCGCTATAGAAGTTGCGCCGCTCGTGTTGGGACTGCGGCAAATCGCTGAAGTTCCTGGTGTGCGGGGAATCCAGATTGATTTCGATGCGCGACGTTCGGAGCAGCCTTCTTATCGCGCACTACTCGCATCGATGTCGAAGTATACATCGAAACCGGTGGGCATCACGGCGCTGGCTTCCTGGTGTGAGGGAGATCGCTGGCTGAATGGTGAGCCGGTCGCAGAGGCGGTCCCGATGTTCTTTCGCATGGGATTGAATGAATCGCGCAACATGCAGATGAGTAGTCCCGCGTGCCGTTCTTCGATTGGATTATCGACGGATGAGCCGTGGCCTGCGCAGCGGGCGGCAACCATTCAGCGCATCTATCTATTCAGTCCGCGGGCATGGACGCGAGAAGAATACGATCGCACACTGCGGCGCGTCGAGAGCTGGAAATGACGCGAAGCATCTGGCTGATGGGCGCCGCTTTGGCCGGCTTTCTTTTGTTCGCATGCTCGCCCGACGTGGGACCATTCTTCACTCCCCTGGCGCGCCCCGAGGACCAGGCGGCCTTCAACAAGGGACGTCTTGGACTGCTAACACCGGCGCTAACCAAAGAAAACGAGTTGATTGCATTCCGTCTGCTAAACGGTCTCGCGGTTCCGCCAGACATCGACAAGCCAAAAGCAACGGAAGCGACCCCTGCCGAACCGGGCGGCCCGAGTGCATGGCTGGCAGAGAGAAAAACAATTTCCACACCGCCCGCGCCTGCCTACATCAGCGCGTATCGAAGCGATTCCACGCCTCAGTTTGTCTACTATCTCAATTGTCTGGATAACGCCTTTGAGACTGCCGCGCGGACACTTGCCGACCGCCGCCGAACCTATGGTGCTCCGGACGCGGTTACCGCCTGGGCGGTGGCGCAGGACCAGGTGTTTGCCAATTGCAGCAGTAACAAGCCGCAGTACCCGGAATCATTGAATTCCAATGCACCGGTTCTTATCCGCGCGGATCGTGAATATCAAATTGCCTCCGCGCACTTTTATGCCGAGGACCTGGACGAGGCGGAGCGGAGATATCGGGCGATCGCCGAAGACGCGCAATCGCCCTGGCGGCAGGTGGCTGGCTACATGGTGGGAAGAACCTTGTTACGCGAAGTTTCTCTCAAAAACAACACGGAGGCAGCCGCGAAAGCGCGTGACCAGTTCACCAGCGTTGCGCAGGATAAGGCTGCCGGGAGTTTGGCCATATCTGCCGGTCGAATGGTTGAACATCTGGACGCGATCGAGCATCCAGACAATTTCATGGCGGCGTTGTCGAAACAACTGTTGCTACCGCAACCGCAGCCGGAAGCGCTGGCGGATACTTTGCGGCAGTCCGCTTATATTTTGCGGGCAACCAGTTTTAGTAAAGCGCTGGCGCAGCCGAATGTCGCGGAGGCATTCGATTGGGTTCAAACTCTCGAAACCGGACAACAAGCGTTAGAGAAATGGAAAGCCAAGCGATCGTTGCCATGGCTCACGGTTTCTTTGATCTATGCAAGCGGAAAGGAGCCGGAAGCCACTGAACTCATTCAGCAGGCGGAACGCCTTCCGCCGGACTCGCCCGCGTTTGGAACGGCGGCCTACAATGCCATACGGCTCCGCATCGAACGCGGCGAGACCGAGCAGCCCCGGCGGCAGCTGGATACATTGCTGGCTAACAAAGACCAGCAACCGGATTCACTGGTCAATGGATGGCGCGCAGAGCGGATGCGTGTGTCGGCCAATTTCCCAGACCTTTTACGTTGGGCGAGCCGAAAGCCGATCGGCGCAGAGTACTTCTTCGATAAGACTGCGGGGGCGGATGAGCCCGTTCTGGCGGAGGATGCGGCATTCATCCTCAACTACAAAACACCTTTGGCGAAGCTGAATGAAGCCGCGCATAGCGGAAGTCTGCCGCCGTGGTCCGCTTCGGATGTAGCGCTTTCGGCTTGGGTTCGAGCGTTCATGCTGAACCAACCGGCGGCTGCAAGCCAAGCGGCTTCGATTCTTCGCAAGGACCACGCCGACTGGTTACCTGGTTTGGCGGTGAGTACCGATGCCGAGAGATTCCGGGCAGCGTTGTTGATTGCTCTGCATCACGAATTTCAACCACTGGTGCCGGTTGATTACCGAAAACATTTCCAAAGTGGGTCCTGGTGGTGCACCGTGTCGGAACCGGCGGTGGAATCTCCGGGCGGCGCTCCCAATCTCATGGTTGCCTGGCGGCTCCCGGCATTCTTTACTCCGTCCGAGAATGTGATTTCCAAAGAAGAAGCCAGTGCCGCGAAGTCGGAACTCGAGAGGCTGAACGCGGCGGGTTCGGCGCCGTCGTTTTTAGCGCCGATTATTATGGCGTGGGCGAAACAACATCCGGATGACCCGCTCGTGCCGCAGGCTCTGCACCGGTTGGTTTTCGTAGTGCGATATGGCTGCCGTACAGGCAACGCTAACGGCAGAATTTCAAAAGCCGCCTTCGATCTGCTGCATCAGCGCTACCCGGATAGCGAATGGACGAAGAAGACTCCGTACTGGTTCAACTAAAGTTGCACTCCTTAGCTTGCTGGCTGCCAGCCATATCGTGGTGGCTGCCAGCCAGCGAACTCGGTCTCGATGCGTTTGCAGATATCCAGTGCCGTTAATTCGGCCCAGGGTTTTGCTACCACCTGGATGTTGATGGGAAGCTCGCCGGCTTCACCGCAGCGTACCGTCGCCGCGGGAAAGCCGGCTACACTCCACGCCATGGTGTAGCTGAATGCCGCAAAGTTCTCATCCTTTGCCGAATCTCCGTGCGATAGCGCCGTCCGCGGATAAACCGGACACAGCACCACGTCGTACTCACCGAAGAAGCGCAACATGTCCGCCGTATAGCGGTCCCATTGTGCCCAGAGCACCGCAAATTCCAAGGCGGTTGCTTTGTATCTCCGCATCCTATCGATAAAATTTGCGGTAAGCGGGTGAATTTCGTGGCTGCCGATATCGCGAAGGTAGTCGTCGATACCGGCGCAACCGTCCGCGCCCAGGATCGCCAGCTCGAGCTCATAGCAGCGATCGATGCCGGGGGGGCACCGCTCCTCGACATTCAGTCCTTGGTTCTCGAGCAAGCGGGCGCACTTTTGGATAGCGTCCCGAACCGGAGGCGTACTCGCCGCAATCCCATTGTCCGTGAAGAACGCAACCCTGGTCTCGCCGGATCGTACGGAACTCTCCGCCAAGGGCACCGGCGGAGATGTCCAGTCCATCCCGTCGGCATGAGCTAAGATGCGCAGTGCCAGCACAATATCGTCTACCCAGCGCGCCATCGGCCCGAGCTGCCATAGTTTTTCGATCCACCCGCCGACAGGCGGAACGTTGCCGGTTCGTGGCAGCCGTCCGCTGGTGGGCTTGATGCTGGCAATGCCGCAAAAGGCTGCAGGCAGCCGAACACTGCCCAAACAGTCACTGCCGAGACCTAGCGGTGATCCACACGCGGCGATCAATGCGGATTCGCCGCCACTGCTTCCTCCGGGAGTTCGCGAGAGATCGTACGGATTGTTCGTTCGGCCGCAAATCAGGTTGTCGGTTTCGAATGAAAACAGCAGGTCCGGGAGGTTTGTCTTAGCGATCGGAATCCCGCCCGCCTCGCGAAACCTTTTGACCAACGTGGCGTCCTCGGCAGCCGGGGGCGCATCGCGGAAACCAAGTGTTCCGGCCGTGGAACGCACGCCCGCGACATTGATTGAATCCTTAATTGAAAACGGAATGCCATGTAAGGGCCCGCAAACCTCTCCTGAGGCGAGACGCGCATCCGCAAGACGCGCTTCTTCGAGGGCACGGTCTGCAAGCAACTCGGTGACTGCGTTGATGCAAGGCTGAACGCGCTCGATCTGATCGAGATGCGCCTGTATCAGTTCGACGGAAGAGATTTCCCGACGCCGGAGCATCTCCGCCATCGTTTGTGTGTTCAGGTGAAGCACGATATCAATTTAACAACGGCTTAGGGCCGGCTAACTTTATCCGGCAGCCGGCGCGTCGGGTAAATCCGTGCCGCGAGCGCGATCCGTATATCTAGTCGATGGCAAGACGGATCTTTATCACCGGCGGAACAGGGTATGTCGGCGGCGCGCTGATTCCTCTGCTCCTGGAACAGGGCCAACGATTCCAAGCAAATGGCGGGAGCAGCGGCGCGTTTGCGTGTCCTAAGTACGTTAGCGTCAGGCGATAATAGCGGCATCTCTTTGATGCCCAAGCCGCGGCGTAAACCCATTAGTCTCGGCGACGATCCCGCGTTAAAGCCGCGAAAGGCTCTTCCGCACGAGTTCGTTCTGGAAGCTCTCGCGCCGCTATCTCCGCGAACGAATCCGATGTTCGGGTGCCTGGCAGTTTATATCGGCGAGAAGATTGTTTTCGCACTGCGTGACAAGACCACCGCGCCGGCTGACAACGGAGTCTGGCTCGCCACGACGCGCGACCATCACCAGAGTCTGCAGCGCGAGTTTCCGAACATGCGCTCGATCCAGGTGTTTGGAACTGACGTATCCGGCTGGCAGGTTCTACCGGCGAGTGCGCCAGATTTCGAGCAAGCGGCCCTGCATGCTTGCGATCTGGTCCTGAGACGGGATCCGCGTATTGGAAAAGTGCCGAAACCGAAGAAAGCAGCGCGAAAAAAGACCACGCCGATAGACTAGAAGCTTGGCCTCCATACCCATGACGTTTTTGAGGATTTTCGCAACTCTGTTGCTGTTGCAGGCATTCGCGCCGGCTGCCGATCCGCCGCTTTCCCAAAATAAGCTTTGGGAACTTCGCAACCTGGGCAAAGCCTTTTACGAAAATCCCGACACGCATTCGGAAGCCGTCGAGGCGTTACATTCGGCGCTGACGTTAGCTCCGGATTCTGTCCGGGAACGAATCAATTACGGTCTAGCGCTGCTCCGGGCCGGCAAAAATGATGCCGCCGTCGCTGAATTGCTACAAGCACAAAAACAGGATCCGTCGTTACCGTATACGTGGTTCAACATCGGCATCTATTACAAGCATGCAGGTGACTACGAAAAGGCAATTCCGCAGTTACGGCGCATGATCGACCTGGTACCGAACGAGCCGATTGCCCATTACAACGTTGGTGCGATCCTGCGCGCGCAAGGCAAGCTGGAGGAGGCTGTGCCCGAGTTTCTTGCCGCCGAAAAACTGAATCCGTATCTCGCCGGTCCGCACTTCCAGCTCTTTACGATTTACCAGCGCCTCGGCAAACAAGAGGACGCGGCGCGCGAGCGTAAAGCGTTTGAAGAAGCGAAAAAGCGCAATGAGGGAGCGGCGGTTCCGGAAGACATGGAGTGGTGTTTCTATGCGGAACTATATGATCCCCCGGAAGCACGCCCCTATGCAGGCGATGACGTCACAAAGTACGACGACCACGTGGTTGCTTCGAATTGGGACAAGTCTTCGCGGATCCTCGTTTTCGACTCCGATGGGTTGGGACATGCGGACTTGCTGGTGTGGTCGCCCAGCAAGGTTGTGCTGTACAAGAAAGGAACGGAGCGCGCCGCAAATTCCGGACTCGAAGAGTTGCAAGGCGTGCTGAGCATCGCTGCGGGCGACTACGATAATGACGGCTTCACGGACCTGGCGATCGTCACCGCGTCGGGCGCCGCGTTGTGGCACAACCAAAAGGGTACCTTCGCCAAGTCCATCGATCTGCCGAATACAAAGGGCGTCAGCGTGGCGCTGTGGCTCGACTACGATCACGACTACGACCTGGATCTGCTGCTCTTTGGTCCTAAATCATCGCTTGAGCGAAACAATGGCAACGGCACGTTCGAGGAAAAAACAGCGGCGTTTCCGTTCGTGAATGGCCAGGCGCTGGATGCGGTCACGTTTGCGGTGCGCGGCGACACGGCGGCTCGCGACGTGGTGGTTTCCTATTCGGACCGCGCGGGCGTTGCCTATGTTGACCATCTGAACGAAGTCTTCGAAGCGCAGGATGTTTCTGGAATTCCGGCGGGTGCTGCCGACCTGGATGCTCAGGACGTCGATCACGATGGATTTCTTGACATTGTGGCCTATGCGCCCAGCGTTCGGGTGCTATTGAACCGGCAGGGACATTTAAACGAGAGCGCGGAAAGCAAACCGGCTCCGGCATCCAAACGATCCGATTTCAACGACGATAAGCGGGAAGATTACGCGCGCCTGCTGGCCGATGGCTCCCTCCACGTTTACACAGATGCTTCGGCCACTAACGCCTGGTCCACCGTTCGAATCTTAGGCATCAAGAATACGAAGCTTGCGGCCGGAGCGACCATCGAGATGAAATCGGGCGCCTACTACGACAAGCGTGTTTATGCGGGCGTACCGATTGCCTTCGCTCTGGATAGCCGCGCGGATGCCGACACCATCCGCATTACCTGGCCAAACGGCCTGATCCAAAACGAAATTCATCAGAAGGCGAATGCTGCATTGAAGATAGAAGAAGCGCAGCGCTTGTCGGGATCATGCCCCATGATTTTCACCTGGAACGGGAAGCGCTTTCAGTTCGTGACGGATGTTCTCGGCGTTGCGCCTCTTGGTGCAAGCTCGGGAGACGGTCATTACTTTCCGGTTGATCACGACGAATACATTCAAATTCCCGGCCCCGCCTTGCAGCCGGAGAACGGCGAGTACAAAATCCACATCACCGAAGAACTGCATGAGGTGTCGTACCTGGACAAAGTTCAGTTGATTGCCGTCGATCATCCAGAAAACACCAACGTTTACACCAATGACAAATTCAAATCCCCGCCTTATCCCGAGTTTCGGCTCTTTGGCGCGGAACGCAAAATTCATCCGATGCACGCGATGGAAGACGGACAAAGAGAGGTCGCGCCGCGTCTGGCGGCTGTCGATCGAACGTATCCGGATGATTTCCGGCGCAACGAGGCCGGGGTGGCGGCGCTGCACACCTTGGATCTCGACTTCGGAGATGCCGCCAATTCGAACCAAGCGGCGCTGGTGCTGAACGGATGGGTCGATTGGGCCGACGGCAGCACGTTTCTGGCGGCTTCGCAAGGGAGCAAAGACGGTCTCGTCTTCCCATATTTACAGGTGAAAGATGCCGCGGGCCGTTGGCAGACAGTCGTCCAGGATATGGGCATACCGTCGGGTAAACCCAAGACAATCGTCGTCGATCTCAGCCGGAAATTTCTTTCGGCATCGCAGCAGGTTCGCATCGTGACGAACCTCTGTGTCTACTGGGACGAGATTTTTCTTATTGAAAACGCCGCCCGGCCGCGGGTTGTGCTGACACCGCTCACCGCAGCGAGTGCCGATCTGCACTTCCGCGGATTCTCACGCGCCGTGATCGATCCCGAGCGAAAGCAACCGGAGCAGTTCGTGTATGACGAAGTTTCCCTGGTTTCGAACTGGAATCCGACTCCAGGCAAATACACCCGGTACGGGAATGTTCTGCCGTTGGTCACGCGGGTAGACGACCGGCTGACCGTCATGGGATCAGGTGACGAACTGAAACTGGCATTTCCGGCATCGCAGTTGCCGTCACTACCACCGCACTGGACGCGCGATTTCCTGCTGCTGGTAGACGGGTGGGCTAAGGATGCGGATGCGAACACGGCGTTCAGCCAGAGCGTAATGCCGCTTCCCTTTCACGGAATGAGTGCCTATCCGTATAAGACGACCGAACATTTCCCCGGAGACGCCGAGCACGCGGCCTATGTGCGCAGCTATCTAACGCGGCCGGCACTGCGGCTGATCCGGCCATTGGCTACCGAAACAAATTCAAAATCGGGAGATTAAATCTTAAGCAGTGTGCGAAGCCGCTTCGTTTGAATGCGGCTTACCGGGATTTCGGTCTGCTTTTTGTCATCCATTTTTAACTGGAAGCTCGACTTGAACCAGGGAATCACCTCGCGAATGCGGTTGATGTTTACGAGGAAGGAACGGTGGACGCGCCAGAAAAGGTTCGGGTCCAGGTTCGACTGCAGCTCTTCGATGGTCCGGTAGTTGGATTGACCTTCAAACTGCGCCGTCACCACTGTAATCAAACCGTCATCGATGGTCGCGTAAATCATGTCTTGCGCGTCGATGATCAGATTGCGATTGTTTGTTCGTACCAGCAGCTTCGTTCTCTGAATGGCAGGCTTGGCGGCGCCGGGCTCTGGTTTTAGCGGGTCGGGTTTCTCTTCAATGATCCGCGATGCGCGCGCAACCGATTCCGCTAAGCGCTCTTTTTCAACCGGCTTCAACAAATAATCCAAAGCGTCGGCGCGAAATGCTTCTACGGCATATTGGTCAAATGCGGTCGTGAGAACGAAATGCGGCTGCTCGCCGCCCCTCTCCCGAATGGTCCGGATAACGCCCAGCCCGTCCATGCCGGGCATCTGGACATCTAAAAAGACAAGATCGGGTTCCAAATCGGTGATTAGTTTGACGGCTTCGATACCGTTCGTCGCACTTTCGATCACATCAATGGCAGGAAAGTCTTTCAGAAGAAAGGAAAGTTCTTCCCGAGCCAGTTCTTCGTCATCGACGACCAGAGTCGAGATAGTGCTCGTAACCCGCTGAGACATCTGATGTTAGTATATCGCCGCCGGTGCCGGGGAGGGGCTGTAGACCGACCGGTTTCCGGGTGACCAAAAGCTTCTTCGAAGCCGGCTGGATGCTAGCATAGCCGCTAGGACATACGGCTGTTGCGCTGCCAGCGGACGCGCCGGTGTACTCCCAGGAGACCTTCAGCATTGTCAAAGCACGGAAATGTGAACATCGCCCCAGCGACGGGGCGACTCGGCATCCTCATGCCCGGAATGGGCGCGGTGGCGTCAACCTTCATCGCGGGCGTCGAGGCCATTAAGCTCGGCCTTGGAGAACCTATTGGCTCTCTTACCCAACTCGGAACGATTCGTTTAGGAAAACGCACGGAAGGGCGGACGCCGAAAATCAAAGATTTTGTTCCGCTGACGCCCCTTGAATGCCTGTCGTTTGGCGGCTGGGATATCTATAAGGACAATGTCTTCGAAGCTGCAACGAACGCGCGTGTTCTGGAGCAGCCGCTTCTCGAAAAGCTGAAAGAGCCTTTGTCGGCCATTCAGCCGATGCCGGCAGTTTTTGACCACAATTACGTCAAGCGTATCGACGGTCCCAACAAAAAGACGGGCGCCACCAAAATGGATTTGGCCGAGCGCGTCATGGAGGATATCCAGGAATTCCAGCGGCGCAATGGATGCAGCCGGCTGGTGATGATCTGGTGTGGTTCGACGGAGGTTCACCATAAGGCCGTCGATGTCCATGGATCGCTCGAAGCCTTCGAGAAGGGCCTGCGAGAGAATGACCCGGCGATTGCACCGAGCCAGATCTATGCGTACGCCGCGCTGAAGCTGCGGGTACCGTTTGCCAACGGCGCACCGAACCTGACGACGGATGTGCCAGCTCTGTTGGAGTTGGCACGGACAAATGAGACCGCGATTTGCGGCAAGGACTTCAAAACCGGCCAAACCTATATGAAGACGCTGCTCGCCCCGGGGCTAAAGGCGCGCATGCTTGGGTTGAGCGGCTGGTTTTCCACCAATATTCTGGGCAATCGCGATGGCGAGGTTCTGGAAGATCCCGGCTCCTTCAAAACCAAGGAGGAGACAAAGCTTTCGGTTCTGCAGCAAATCCTGCAGCCGGAGCTTTACCCGGAGCTTTATAAGGACTTTTACCATGCTGTACGCATAAACTACTATCCGCCGCGCGGCGATGCGAAAGAAGGCTGGGACAATATAGACATTTTTGGTTGGCTCGGTTACCCAATGCAGATCAAAATCGACTTTCTATGTAGAGATTCGATTTTGGCGGCTCCGCTCGTCCTGGATCTAGTGCTTTTCATGGATCTGGCGCAACGGGCGGGGATGAAGGGGATCCAGGAATGGTTGTCGTTCTATTTCAAAGGTCCAATGACAGCGCCCGGGCTTTACCCCGAGCACGACATCTTCATTCAGCTGATGAAGCTGAAGAACACGCTGCGCTGGATGCAGGGCGAGGATCTTATTACGCACCTTGGGTTGGAATATTACGATTAACCCTGCGCCGGTTAGGGACGTCCAAGTAGTATGGCACTGGGTCCCTCACCTGCGCCTCTGAAGGCAAGGCAAAAGAAAAAGGCCGATAAGCCAGAGGAGTGGGATTCGCAAAGGGTCCTGGTCATCGGCGGAACGCAGTTCATCGGCCGGCGGCTGGTGACGGAACTGTTGCACGCCGGGCATCAAGTTTACCTATTTCATCGTAAAGCGGAGCATCCATTCGGGAAGCGCGTCAACAACCTGATTGGGGACCGGAACAATCCCGCCAGTATCCGGGAGGCGATCGTTAACCTCCATTTCGATACGGTTTTCGACTTGGCTTATGACTGGGAACGGGGAACGAGCGGCACCCAAGTAGAGGCGACGGCGCAAATTTTTGAAGGCAGGCGCGTCAGACGCTACGTTTTTATGTCGAGCGTTGCGGCGTATGGGGACGGCCTGAATCATCACGAAGGCGATGCTCTCGCGCCTGACGACCATCCCAGCGCGTACACGCGCAACAAGGCAATGAGCGAGCGGGCCCTGTTTCGGATGCATCAACGGTCCGGTTTTCCAGTGGTGACCTTGCGCCCACCGTTCGTCTACGGTCCGGGCAATCCTTATTACCGCGAGGCTTTCTTCTGGGATCGTTTCCGCGCTGATAGACCGGTTATTCTGCCGAGCGACGGGCATCGCCTAATGCAATTCGTTTACGTCAAGGATCTGGTGGATTTGGCCATCAAGGTGATGGAGCAGCGAAATGCGCTTGGCCATGCGTTCAATGCGGCAAATCCGCGCGCGATTACTCAGCATGAACTGTTAGGCGACCTGGCACGCGCCGCCGGGATGGAAGAGCCAAAGTTCCTTTCCATTCCGCGGGAGTGGATTCAGCGTGCAGGCGGTCAGGTCATGGCGGCGGAGCGGCGCTATTTCGGCGAATACTACGATGTACCGGCCATTACGCAGGTCATTACGAAGGCGCAGCGTATGCTTGCCTTTAAGCCGACGGATTTCGCTGCCGGGCTGAGAGAGACCTATCGCGCGTATTTGAAAGAACGGCCGAATCCGAAAATCGACACCTCCTTTGAAGATCAGCTGATTGCGCGCTTCAGCCAACGACAGTCCGGCGTCCGCTCGGCCTGATTTCCCATCGCGACTGCTGTTATGGCCGGCACGATGGCCGGAATTTCGCAACGCGATTACAATTCAGTTTTAGGCATGTCTGAGGAACCGAAAGATTCGGCGCTGGATGTCCGGCTGCTGCTCGCCGCCGGCGAGCGGGATCTGCGGAAGCAGCGCTTGGATCAGGAAGTGGTCGGCCTTTTCGAGAAGTGGCGTGGGGCGCTTCTCCGCTATCTTTCCACATTCGGATTGCCGGAGCATGATAGCGAAGAAGTTGTGCAGGAGGTATTTCTATCGCTGCACTCCCATTTGGAAAAGGATAAAGCGCGGACGAACCTTCCCGGCTGGCTATTTCGCGTGGCACACAACCTGGCTCTGAAACAGCGAAATGCCGAACGAAAGGTCATCAGCGGCAGCGCGGATGTGGATAGCTTGCCGCACCCCGATTTGAATCCCGAGGAAGAACTGGCGAGCAACCAGAGACAGCGCCGTCTGGCGGCGGTCCTGCATGCGCTTTCGGAGCAAGATCGCCGCTGCCTCTATCTGCGGGCCGAAGGCCTGCGCTACCGGGAGATCGCGGAAGTATTGGGAATCTCTCTGGGATCCATCGCCCTATCCCTCGAACGATCTCTGGCTCGTTTCCACCGAGCGGATCGAAGGTGAGTGTTTATGCCTCTGGAAACCGTTCACATCTGCGATCAGGATCTGTTGAGGTGGATTGATGGTGAGCTTTCTCCGCATCGGGCCGGCAAGATCAAGCTGCACGTCGTCGCCTGCTGGACGTGCCGCGCCCGAGTCGCCGAACTGGAGCGAGCAATCGCAGATTTCGTCCAGCTTCATCGGCTAGGGTCCGGCGGAAAGATCCCGCCCATTGAGGGTCCGCGTGCGCTTCTGCGAGCGCGGATGGCAGAGCGACGGGCGTCGTCTTCGGCCCAGAACTGGTTTGGCAAATGGACTTGGTTTGGCGGGCTAACGTTGTCCCGTATCGCGGCTGTCGTGGCCGTAGTGATTGTTTTGGGCGAAATCGCAGTGCTTCGACACCGCACAGTTCGCCTGGCATTCACCGAACCTTCTTTGCTTCTGGCAAACCGTGCGACTCCAAACCTGGCGCTGACACCGGGCGCCACCGTTCCGGTAAGCGTCCAGCAAGTTTGCAGCGGCAACCTCCCGACCAATGACCCGGCAGTGCCTGATGGCTTGAAACGGCAGGTCCTGCAGGAGTACGGCCTGACCAACTTGTCGAATGCCGATTACGAGATCGATTATCTGGTTACCCCAAAACTTGGCGGCGCGGTGAACATTCGCAATCTTTGGCCGGAGCCGTCTCTTCATACGCTCTGGAATGCTCACGTGAAAGACCTGCTGGAAGATCGCCTCAATTTTCTGGTTTGCAGCGGCCAGCTTGACCTGGGCACCGCGCAGCACGAAGTTTCGGCAAATTGGGTGGCGGCCTACAAGAAGTATTTCCGCACGAACCAGCCGATTCCGGAGCACTTCGGACGGCGGACACTCAGTATGCAGCGGTTGCGCCGCGTATTTCGGCCGCTGCTCGCGTCGCTGACGTTTATCGGACCAGGGTCGCCGTAAGTTCCACCTTGGATCTCAAGCATTTGTTTTCATCGGGAAGGACCGGGTAGTTTGATACGGATCGCGTTTATTTAGAGCGGATCGCGAAAGTTCGCAAACACAAGTCCGCCTACTCGATTGGAACAGGGCTAGGCTGTATGCTGCAATAGTGTTATGAAGATTAAACTGTTCGCAGTTCTTTTCGCTATCTGTGCGGGGGTACTCTCTGCACAGGTTGAGGATGACTTGAAAAAGGCTGGGGACGCCACCAAGGACGCCGCGACGACGGCCACGAAGAAGACCAAAAAAGGCACCAAGAAAGCTTACGACGCGACCAAAGATGGTACGACTAAAGCTTACGATGCCACGAAGGATGGCACGACTAAGGCCTACGACAAGACCAAGGACGGCACGACTAAAGCTTACGATGCCACCAAGGACGGCACGACTAAGGCTTACGACAAGACCAAGGACGGTACGAAGAAGGCGGTGCACAAGGGCGCATCGGAAACAGAGAAGGGCGCAGGCAAAGTAACTCAAAAGACTACGTCGGACACTTCGACCAAGTAAGTATTCGCCACGAAATCAACTCGCGAAGAAAGTCGGTCAATAAGCGGGGAAGTGGTGCGCACCGATCCGCGCGTACTGATCTCTCCATCGGTAGGATATATTCGGGGCTATACTTCAGGTTGGCGCCTGAACGCGCCGGCGCCAGTTTCTAATAGAAGGCTGCGGCGGGAAATGGGCTCAGCCGCCGTCATGCCGGTTCAACTTTTCGTGATGCTTTAGGGAGTTCGTGCGAACTCGGTCAGTGTTGCTATAGACATCTTCCATGGCTCAATACGATTTGCTCGTCATCGGGTCCGGCCCGGCCGGACAGCGCGCTGCTATTCAAGGCGCAAAAGCTGGGAAAAAGGTAGCTCTCATCGAAAGACGAGAGGTGATCGGCGGAGTCTGCATCAATACCGGAACAATCCCGAGCAAGACGATGCGCGAGGCCGTGTTACACCTTTCTGGTTACAATTACCAGAACATATATGGTGTAAGTTATCGCGTCAAAGAAAAAATCAGCATGGCGGATCTAGCGTTCCGCGTGCAACATGTAATCAAAACTGAGATCGATGTTACTCAGGCGCAGCTTGCGCGTAACGGAATTGAAGTGTTGACAGGCGTGGCGAGTTTTGTCGACGCTCATACTCTTGCCGTATCGAGCTCGAAAGGGACTAACACGATTGCCGGGGATTTTATTGTAATCGGGACCGGAACCAAGCCCGCTCTGTCTCCCAAAGTTCCTTTCAACGCCCGGACGATCATCAATAGCGATCAAGTTCTGGACATGCCGTCCATTCCCCGCTCCCTGATCGTGGTCGGCGGCGGCGTGATCGGCGTCGAATACACTTGCATGTTCGCCACTCTCGGGGTGCGAGTGACCCTCATCGAGAAACGCCCCCGATTGCTGGAATTTGCGGACTCGGAGATCGTGGAAGCGCTGTCCTACCATTTGCGCGACCACCGGGTAACGATGCGATTGAATGAAGGCGTCAGCAGCGTGGAAGAATCGCCAACCGGGGTGGTGGCAAATCTGGAGAGTAACAAAAAAGTGTCCGGCGACGCACTTTTGTATGCGGTCGGCCGGCAGGGCAACGTAGACGAGCTGAACCTTGCTGCCGCCGGTCTCGAAGCAGACTCGCGCGGACGTATTAAGGTTGATGAGAATTACGCCACGGCCCAGCCTCATATCTATGCGGTTGGAGACGTGATCGGGTTTCCGAGCCTGGCTTCTGTGTCGATGGAGCAAGGGCGCATTGCAGTGGCTCATGCCTTACATAAGCCGGTCCGTTCCAACCCCGATTACTTTCCTTTCGGGATTTACACTATTCCGGAAATCTCCTTTATTGGTAAGACGGAGGAGCAGCTTACGGATGAAGATGTACCGTATGAAGTCGGCGTAGCTTACTATCGGGAAATCGCGCGCGGCCAGATTCGTGGCGATACAACGGGCCGGTTGAAGCTAATTTTCCATCGAGAGACTTTGGAACTGCTGGGTATTCACATTATCGGCGAAGGAGCTTCCGAATTACTGCATATCGGACAGGCCGTTATGATCTTGAAGGGCAAGGTGGACTACTTCGTAGATACGGTTTTCAACTATCCGACTCTTGCCGAGTGTTATAAGGCAGCGGCTTTTAACGGTTTGAACAAGCTATCGCAGGTCTAATTACAGGATCATATGGCATTGGGAATTGGTGTTCTCATCACGGAACGAATGTCGACCGCCCTGGTTGCGGACCACGACATTATCGGGCAGGTGCTACAGCGCCCCGAGAAAGATTCATACGTTGATTCGCTGCATAGCGTGCCCCTCGAAAGCATCGTCCAATGGATTGTGGACATGGTGGCCGAACTAAACATAAAAGGTGAGCCGGCGGTATTGGGGCTCGGTATTCCGGGCATTGTCCGCGAGGGCGGGGTCGAGGATTCGCCAAACCTGGTTCAGTTCAAAGGCACCAACATGCAGGCGCTTATTTCGGACGCGCTCGCGGTTCAGTTTCCCAAACTGCATGTCTCGATTTTCAACGACGCAGACGTGATGGCCGCTGGGATTGCGGCCCGGCACGGGCATCTGGATCGGCTGATCCGGGTTTGGACTCTCGGCACCGGCATCGGATATGGGCGATATCCGTTTTCGGCCGGGGTTTGGGAAGCCGGCCATTCCATCGTGTCGCTTGATCCAAAGGAACAGTTTTGCGGCTGCGGCGGCAAGGGTCACCTCGAAGGCATCATGGGACAGCGGGCGATGCGTCTTCGTTTCATGGATCTTGAACCGGAAGAAATTTTTCAGCATGCGGCGGAGGGCGATGCACGTTGCATCGAGTTCGTAAAACTGTGGCATCGCGCGCTCGCCGCCGGAACCGCGACAAGTATTCACCTCGACGGTCCGGGCAAGTTCTTCATCACCGGCTTCAACGCGCGCTATGTCAATTTGACGCTGTTGAACGAGTATCTTCATGAGATGGTCAAGATGAGTCCTCTGCAGGGATACCAAGCCGAAATAGTTCCCGGTGGAGAATCGGTAGCCGTGGTCGGCGCGGTAGTCAACGCGTTTCAGGCTGCCGGACTCGGTTGAAGCGCCGCTATCGTTTCCTCGCAATCGCCGGGAAAGAGCCTGGCCGCGACTGGCCCTTCGCCGGTTAATTGCCGACGCCGCTGTTGACGCGAGCTTTCAAGAATTCATCGCCAGCGTTCCAAGTCGGCAGTTTGGGCGTATTGGCGAAGTCAAGCCCCAGGGTTAATCCGAAATTGGCCATCTGCTCCATGCTCGCGAAGTCCCAATCCTTGTGATATTCGTCTGACGGTTGATGATAGTGCGTGTTGTTATAGTCCTCGAAAACCTTTTTCCCGAAGTCTGCCGGCTTGCCAAGATATTGCGTGCCGGCAGAAATGGAAAACGAGGGAATTCCCACGCGCGCGAGCGAGAAGTGGTCCGACCGGTAGTAATGGCCTTGTCCCGGTTCGGGATCGGGTGAAATCTCCAGATTCATTCGCTTCGCGTCCCGTTGAACCAGCGGCCATAACGTAGTGCGCTCCGCTCCTTGCACAAACACGTCACGCGTTTTGCCGAACGGATAGAACGCATCGAAATTCAGATCGGCGGCGGTCATTCCCGCCGGAACCTCCGGGTGTTCGCCATAATATTCGGAGCCGAGCAGCCCCATCTCCTCCGCCGTGACGAAAATAAAGTAGGCGCTGCGTTTGGGCTTCTGCGGCAAGGTGGCCCACACGCGTGCAATTTCAAGGACCATCGCGCAACCAGTCGCATTGTCCACAGCTCCGTTGTAAATCCGGTCGCCGTTCACGGGAACACCAATTCCCAGATGATCCCAGTGCGCGGTGAAGAGCACGGCCTGCGACATAAGAGCAGGGTCGTTCCCTTCTACCCGGCCAATCACATTCCGGCTGTCAATCTGCCGGATCTGCATCGGCAGCTTGCCTTGCACGTGAACTCCAAGCGGAATGGGCTGGAAGGATTTCTGGTTAGCCATCGTCAATAGTTGGTCAAGCGATTTACCTGTCACCGCCGTTAACTTCGCGCCGGCATCCTGGGTCAACCAACCTGCGAACTTCAGT
>DATBDT010000107.1:0-3720 GCA_036269815.1 Bryobacteraceae bacterium | reverse complement strand
TCGATCCGTTCCTTCCATCCGACGAGTTCATTCGACTTGTACAGATAGTTGTAGCGGTCGGCAGAGGTTTCGGCCTCGAACCACTGATCGTAATTGCGCCCGTGCAGGCGTACGTAACCGATCGAAGAAGTCACATGCGTGGTCGGTTCGAGCGCGCGGCCAATCTGCGGCTGATCGATGTTGCAGAAGCTGACGTTTCGTTCGGCGAAATAGGCGATCGTCTCGGGATTGCTCCAGGTCGAATGCCGGACCTCCACTACACGCGGATATTCGATGAACTGCCGCAGCAGGGTTTCCAGGTACTCGCGATTGAGCGCCGTGTTCTTGAACGAAACCGGAAACTGGATCAGCAGCGCGCCAAATTTTCCGGTGGCAGAGATCGCTTCGAGTCCTTCGCGCGCCAGCCGCTCGTCTTCATCATTGGGACGAATGGAAACTGCGGAGGTCGGCTCCATGGCGGCGAGCGGAGAATGGGTGAATGAGCGGTGCAACTTGGCGGTAAACAGAAAGATGGGGTTGGCGTCGGAAACGATACGCGCCCAAAGCTTGGCCAGTTCGGGCTTGATGTGACCGTAGAACGAGGTATTGATCTCGACCACGTCAAAGCAGCGCGCGAGAATTTCGAGCGGATGCTGCTTGCGGCGCGACATACCCGGCGGGTAAAAGATGCCTTCCCAGTCTTTGTAGGACCAGCCAGCCGTGCCCACGCGGACTTGGCTTCCGGGGAACATTCATCCATTTAAGCAGGGATGCGCGAAAGCAGCAATCGGGCTGAGGCGAGCAGCTGGCCGTCGGGAGTTCTATTTGCCAATCACCGTCTTTGCGGCATTCATGTTGTCGAAGCGATCGTAGGCACGAACCACAACGACATGTTCTTGCGCGGCAGCACCTTCGGCCTTGAGGGGCAGCGCGAAATCGTAACTTTCCGACTTTGCATCCGAGAGCTGCCCGGCCGGTTCTACAAAATGCCAGTCGCCGGCGTCGATGGAATATTCCGCGCGCTTGATGGGCGAGAAGCCGTCCACGGCGCGAAACTGCACGCGGACTGAGTTTCCCTGCAGTGAAGCTTTGAGGTCTTCAATCTGAGGAGGCGTGGTGTCCACCTCGAAGCGATCGCTTTCCTTTTCCGACGAGAGCGCATCCTGCGGAGAATGCGACGGCGCATCCGAAGCCATGATCTTTATCGTGTAGCCGCCGTCCGGCAGCAGGGAAGCATCGAACGAGTAAAACTTTTCCGCTACGTTCTCTTTCAGCAGCAGCCACCGGGTCTGCCCGTCGCCACGATAATAGACGGAATAGATCAACTGATCGTCATTTTCATCATGAACATTCCACTTCACCCCGATGGATTGACGGTCACGAACAGCATTGGGTTGCGGGTCAAAGCGCTGCCCTGCCTCGAGATTCGGCGGTCGCGGCGGTGCCTGGTAACGCGTCCCCACGTTCACAGAGACATCGTCGAATTCCGGCGCAACATTTTTTGGCAAGTAGTTCAGCGTTACGCTGTCAATGCGCGGAGCGGTAGCTCCGGGATGCAAGATCGCCTTCCATTGCGCAAAACGCGCGGGCGGAACCGCGAGCTCAGGATTCTTCTCCAGATCAACTTTCTTCCAAACGCTCCAGTTTCTGTCGGGATTGTCCACGTTTCCGCTGCGCGCGAACAGTTCGACATTGCCACGCCCGCGAAACTCGGCGCGTCCCCACTTTGAGAACACATGCGCATCGAACACGTCGCTCTCGTAGCTGCCCTCGGCGTCGGGCGCGTCGCTGAGGAGAAAAAGCTTCCCCAGGTTGCTGGTCGAAACATAAAGGCCGCCGGCCGGGGCTTTGGCGAACGCGGTTACTTGATTAGCGCCAGCTTTCACCAGTTCGGCATATTCGTTGCGACCGCGAATTTCGTAAACTTCTCCCTGGTTTCCGGTGCCGGCGAGCAAGTGGTCCCTGCTGTCAAAAGCCAGAGCATAGGCGAGGTCATCGCGTGAACTCCATAGACGGGAGGGCGAGCCATCAGGCGCGATCTTGTAGATCTCTGATCCACCGGGCACGCTGGTACCAGAGCTGTTGATCGCCACCGAAGCGTCGGGCGGAGGGCCGGTTGCAGCTACTGGTCCGGATGGCGCAGGATTCTGATTGTCTTTGGGCACGACGACGGTGACGTTGCCCGCATTTCCGCCGGAGCGCTTCTCGCCTGCGGCCGCTACGTAGATGTTTCCAGAGTCGTCCAGCGCCAGGCTTGTGATTTCGCGTTTGGGGGCGCTGTACAAGACAAAGCCCTCGCCCTTTGAGGAGATCCGATAAATGAGACCGCTGCCATCGGACCCAGCGATCAGATTGCCTTGCGCATCGAATGCCATTACCCGGATGTGCGGTTCGTCACTTTTAAAAAACAGCGAGTGCTCCCCGGCGGGTGTGACGCGAAAGATCTCTCCATGATCGCCGGTGGCCACGTAAAGGTCGCCGGCTTTGTCGAGTGCGAGCGCCCAAATGTATTTGGTTTTCGGATCGAAGAAGACGGAGGACTTCCACTCGGCCGATTGTGTGCCCGCGTTGTCCTTTCCAGAAGTAGAGTGACGCGCCGCCCGCGTTTCCGGCGCAGTTGCTGCAACCGGCTCGCTGCTTTTTTCGATCTTGTAAACCTTGCCATCGGGATTCGTGGCAGCATAAAGCACGCCACTCTTATCCACCACCAGCGCCTGCACCTGCAGTTCCTGCGGCTGAAAAATTGCCGCCGGCTGCCCCCCTGCGACGATTCGGTAAACGCGGGCGGGAGCGCCGGTTGCGGCATATATCTCACCATTCGGACCGACCGCAGTCGCCCAAACCGCGCTCGAAGGCGTCGTCGCCAGGAGCTTGAATGCAGGCGCGAGTTCGAGAAAGCCATTGCTCGAGATGGCGACGCCATGCGGGGTGCCCTTTACGAAATCGTCGTACTTCGACTGTTCCCACGTACGTGTACCTTCAGCGAGAAGAAGGGAAGTTGGGGTGAGACCTGCCGAGACGATTAGAAAAAGTACGGAAAAACGCGAAAACATTATGGATTGTGACCTCAGGGTGGAAAAAATCAGAGTATCACGAGGTTGGGAGACGGCGCGCGAAATGCTCTCCTCATTTCAGCAATTCACATTTTTGGGAGCAAAGGGTAAACTTACGGCGGCTGGAATAAGGCCGAAAACAAAGCCAGAAACTCTGTCTGTCTTTTGGGATCGGCCGCATTCCGTCGTGCGGATCGGATCTTCTGAACACGGAACCGGTCGAGGACTGATATGGACGCCAACGAAAAGGCGCGCGTGCAGGCGTTGCACAGCTATAAGATTTTGGACACCGATCCAGAGAAGGCGTTTGACGATCTTACAATTCTGGCAGCGCACATTTGTGAAACTCCGGTCGCTCTGATCTCGCTGATCGATTCTGATCGCCAGTGGTTTAAGTCGCGCGTTGGCGTTGACGTGAAGGAGACGCCGCGGGAAGTCGCCTTTTGCAACATCGCTATTCAGCAGTCGGACCTCTTCATCGTTCCCGACGCAACCAAAGACGCGCGCTTCAGTTCCAATCCTTTTGTTGTTTCCGATCCCAAGATCCGATTCTACGCGGGCGCGCCATTCAAGAGCGCGGACGGGTACGCGCTGGGCACCTTGTGCGTAGTGGACATGGTTCCGAGGCAGTTGACTTCCAGTCAGCAAAATGCGCTGCTTGCGTTGAGCCGTCAAGTGCAGGCGCAGT